>JBAXBA010000025.1:0-44896 GCA_037142195.1 Pseudomonadota bacterium | reverse complement strand
GAAAAATTCCATGACTTACCTCATTCTCCTGCTTTAAGATCAGAACTTTCGGCTCTTAGTAATGATGAACTCTTCAAAAGACTCCAAATAGTTGATCCGGAGCGAGCACTCAAAATTCATAAAAATGATCACTTTCGGCTTGCACGAGCCCTAGAGATTTTCACCCTAACTGGGAAAACCCTGACTGAGCTAACTAAGACTCCCTCCAAAGAAAGTCAACAAGACGCCTTCATCATTACCATCGACCCTGATCGCAAAATTCTTCACCAAAGAATCGCATCTCGCACTGAAAAAATGTTAGAGGAAGGACTCATAGAAGAGGTCAAGGAGATCCTAACTAGCGGAACCCCTTCTACAGCAAAGCCGTTCTCAACCATAGGCTACAAACAAGTGTTGGCTTTTCTTGAAGGAGATCTCGCATTTGGCCAACTTCAAGATCAAATCCTCTTTGCAACTCGTCAATTGGCAAAAAGGCAGTGCACTTGGTTTCATAAGCTTTCCAGTCATATGAGACTTCAAAACGAAAATTTAACGCCCGAGGCCATCAGCACTCTTAAAAAGCTATTGATAAAATAAGGCTACTTGCCACCTAAAATAAAAATCAACACTACTGCAATCACGATTCGATAGTACCCGAATGGCGCGAGTCCATGTTTGTTAAGCCAAGACACAAACCCTCGAACAGCAAGAAAAGCACTAACTGCTGCGACAATCATTCCTAATGCCATGGAAGAAGGACTCACGTGGGCCAATAGGACATGGCCCTCTTTGAGACTCTTGAACAGGGTAGCAGCAAGTAGAGTCGGCAGTCCTAATAGAAAAGAAAACTCGGCGCTCGCTATAGGATTAAGTCCCAGCAACATCCCGCCCATAATGGTCATCATCGATCGACTGGTACCGGGCCACATGGCAATACTTTGAAACAAGCCAATTGCAATCGCTGTAACTATCGTTATTTCTCCTATATTTCTTCCGTATCTTCGAGAATTTTGAGCCTTATCCGAGCGGTCAAACCAAATCATCAATATGCCCCCGACTGCCAACGCGCCAATAACTGGCCCGGGATGCTGAAGATGTTCTTTTATGACCCTATTGAACAGCAAGCCTAAAACCGCTGTTGGGATAAAGGCTGCTACAATATTTACAAAAAGTCTTAGCCCTTCCGGAGACTTGCCTAAAAGCCCACGAACCATCAATTTCAATTTCCCAAAGTAGAGCAATAGAACCGCAAGTATAGCTCCTCCTTGAATGACAATCTCAAATGCTTCTACAGCTTCAACTTCATCTTTGGACAGGGAGGCACTTCTAACACCGATCAACTCACTCGCAATCACCAAATGCCCCGTTGAGGAAACAGGCAAATATTCTGTAATTCCTTCCACCAACCCTAAGATCATCGCCTGTAAGGGAGTAATCACACTTTTAAAACCTTTGGGCGATTGTCCCATGCTTGCAGTGTCACTCTTACTTGATGGAACGGACTCAGAATTTGATGAAGAAGCCACTGAGGCAGACTCGCCATTTTGATTGGCAGTTTCCCCTTGGGACGCAGCCTCCGATCCTGCCTCATCGCCGGCATGGGCAACGGAGGGATTCATCGATATCAAAGAAACTGTCAACATAAGATTATAAAGAAGCTGCATCATCAAAATCTCCAAGAATTAACTGCAGTTTAACTTAAAACAGTGCGAAGACAAACGTAGTTTACTTTACCTGCAATTGGTGAATTGGGCACCCGGACTGTCTAGCAATCCCTTGAAAAGCAACTCCACTTTGATGACGGCCAAGAGTTTCCAACAACCAAATCCTGCTTCCCAAAAACTCCATACCTCAATAGATTCGTGAAAAGAAAGGATCTTTATATCATACGCCTCAAAAGTGAAAAGCCATAACTTAGTTCCTAACTTTATGGATGCACCTAAATTAAACATGTGCTTTTTCTATTCCCAAATTTGAGAAATTCTTAGAACCAAGTAATACTTCGAAAAAAAATAGTAAGGTTGGCATTTCTAAGTCTAGTCAAAGTTTAGCTTTAATATACCCGAAAAGAAAAATGCACTCTCTTATACGCCGCAATAGAAATGTTCACTTTCTGGAATTCGTCCGGTCCCGTCAAAACAGACTTTCAACTACACCTGCGTCATACAGGAACCATGTCTCATTTTAATTCATTACCAAGAAATTCCAGATGGACAATAACCTATGGAATTTTCAGCGAGACTTACCTGATTTATCAATCGTTTTTCCAATAATAGTCGATTTTTTACTAGTTATGTCATAGAGAACTAACGATTTACGAATGAGGGTATTCCCATCGATTTCTTCAGCCACAATTTTGGTTCCATCATGATTCATCGACACCTGTCCAACGACACCATCTTTAAATAGGATTCGACCCAATTCTTTTCCAGTCTCGTAGTCAAAAATGAGAATGCTAGGCCATCTGGATTTAAAGAAACTTGAAGCAGGATATCCCACGATGATTCGTTTTTGGAAATTCACCAAAAAATTTGACTGAGAGGGTAAAAAACCAACTGGAAAGGATGCTTTAAATGCTTGATCGCGACTTCCCGACCCCCAACTTTTAAACTCATTAACTTCAAAGTTAAGTCCCTTCTTTTCGAAAACCACGGTGCCTATATTCCCCTGTCTCTCAAACAATATTTTTTCGTTTTCTCGCAATTTTATCTGGCCAACTTCATTTCCATTCATATCATAATTCGTAAGTGTAGGTGCGCTTTTTTGATCCTTCGGGTCCCGATCTTTCAAGGTAATGAAGGGACGCTTAATCTTGCCTTGCCCAATGAAAATGATTCTCTGATTTTGCTGCACAGGAAAACTCAATCGTCTTTTCAAAAAAGGGTTGTAAGACATCTCAAACAAACTATTGGCAGTGAGATCGTAAAAATTCCAAATGAGACTTAAATCTATGAGAGAAGAAATTTTACCTTGTTCTTTTTTAATTTCTGACTTATCTGAAATAAGATCACGTTTAATTGGAATCGATATCATGGTAGCAGAACCCGAATAGCAATTGTCTTGATTATTGTCAAAAGTTACAAAGCTAACACCCTCTCCTTGGGCTCTGCTGTCATAGGAAACAATGTCAACAAGCGGAAAATTGAAGGCAAGTAAGTCTTTTCGCTTAAATGTAGTTAAATCTATTTCCTCAAAAGCTTGTCGAAAGGCACTTCCCATTTTTTCCAATGTATAAAGCTGATAATAGAATTTGCCATCCTCAGAGATAAATCCTTTAGAGCCCAGAGCGCTTGCAAAAAAAGACTGACAGGAGCCAGGTATCGTTTGGGCTGCTGTTGCCGGAGCTACATTAGCTGGAGCTGCATTAGCCGGAGCTAAAGCAGTCGAACCCGCCGGCTTCTCTTCTTTATGCCCACTGGACCCAGGAACGGCAAGCTTTGCTCTAGGAAGAGAGCCAGAGCCTGCAAAGGATGCATAGCTTGTGAACAACATCCCAAAAGAGAAAGGGACTAGAAATGCTTTCATCATGGCCTCACCTATTTCAAGAATTTCCAGTTTATTATACATTTTCAGCATAGAACTTGCATAGACATCGTTAAGTCCCTAGGCTATGTATCAAACGTAGCCCTAAGAGGCTGATATTATTAATATGAGGTTTCCTTTGCTGGATAAATTATGGAGCCCCGGTAGTCAATTGTTACCATGGAAGCCGTTTTCCAATGGAAAGCAGTACGCCCTACTCCATTTGCCAACTTCCACGATTATTGAAGTGGAAAGGAAAGTTTTTGACTCTTTTGAGCCCTTAGATCCCTCAGAAGCACCGCGGACCATCCCGCAAGAAGTCACATCTTTCTTACAAAGAGCCCATGAGACCCTAGGCCCCGGGATTCCCTTAACTAAGGAGCCCATCAACATTGTATCGATCGCCTTAAATGTTGAAGAAAGCTGCAACCTTCGTTGCACCTACTGCTATGCAGGTGACGGCAACTATGGACATGATTCCACTATGCACTCCGACCTTGCCATTAAAGCTGTTAAAAGCCTTTCCGAAGGAAAGAAACGTTTTCATATCGCTTTTTTTGGTGGAGAACCTCTTTTAAATTTTCCACTTATCAAAGCCGTAGTGGCTTGGTGTGAGCAAAATAAAGAAACCTCTTACACTTTTGGAATGACCACCAATGCTACACTTTTAAACTCAACCCAACTAAAATTTCTCAAAGACCACGCCGTCTCAATCAAGATTTCCTATGACGGCGATAAAGCTCAAGCAAAACAGCGCCTCTTGATGGACAAGAAGCAAAATGCCGCAGAGCTAGTAAAAAAGAAAATGATAAAATTTAAAGACGAGCTCGAGGAACTACACATGAGCATTCGGGCTACATTTAGCAAGAATGCTGTACATGATTTTGCAGAATCAATTGAGGGAATACTCTCAGATTTTTCCGCAAAACTTTCTTACTCTAAAGTAGCAAGTTCCGATATAAGTCAGTCTATTGATGAACAAGATGTGGAGCTCTTGGGTGCTGCCTTATCGAAAACGGTTCACAACCTCGTTGAAAAGAAAGACTTCAAAACACTACTTCGCATTACAAATATTGCGGCGAGCTTGCGCATTATACACCGGGGTTATGTAAATCGCATGACTTGCGGCGCGGGAATTGGATATATGTCTGTATCGACCAAAGGTGAATATTTCCTTTGTCATCGATTTACTGAATCAGCAGAAGAAAAGATTGGCGATGTAAAATCAGGGCTTGATTTGAAAAAACTAGAACAATTCCAGAACTATCGTTCAGGCAATCATGCACCTTGCAACACCTGTTGGATGCAAAAATACTGTAGGGGTGGATGCTTTCAGGAAAATAAACTCAAGCATGGCTCCTGGTTTGAACCGAGCGTGATATTTTGCAGATTGCAAGAAATAGAGCTCAGTCTTGCCTTAGAGGCATATCTAGCAATAAAAGCACAAGATCCTAAGCTACTTGAAAGTCTGTAATGAAATACTCATCTGTTGTTGTCTTCATTTTTCTAGCGATTTTAGTCGCTTTTTTTGAGTCCAGGCCTGAAATCGGTGAGGAGTTAGATTTAATTGCCTTTAGAATGCGAGCTCAGCTTCATTTTTCTACTCCCTCAGATCGTCTCATTGTAGTTAAATTAAAAAAAGAAGAGAGCAATGTTACATCCTCAATTATTGACGCATTTTCGAAATTAAAAACAAAAAACATTTCTGCCGCTGTTTTTTTTGTTCAGGGACGGGAAATCAGCGCCTCGAAGCATGATTTAGATAGACTGTCTGAAACCCTGACCTCAAAGAAAAACCTATTCCTAGGATTGATAGGAAGTATGAATGACGACTCTCTCTTTAGGAGTGTTTCAGCCCCTGTATTGCCTCAGCTGAGAGCTGCTCAAACAAGTCGCGAATATAATAGAGATACGATCGTCGCAGTTCCTTTGACGGATCAACTTAGCGGGAAGTCCTACTCAACCCTTGCTCCCGCTGTGGCCGGCGCGGCACTAGAAAAAGAGGCAGCCCAAAGACTCCAAGAAAGAATTTCTTCTGTAACTGCTGACTACATATGGAACAGCGCCAAATTTGAAGAAGGCTCGAGAGAATTTAATCCTCGACTCCCTGAATTGAAGTTAAACTACTTCCGCCCCAATTTGCTGCATGAAGTACCTCTCGAGTCCCTCGCGGAATTAGACCTTACAAAAAAAATTGTAATCTTCTACTTTGACAACTATCGAAAAAGAATTCCTGGGGGGCCCGAAGCTACTTTTGGAAACACTCCGTTTCAGGATTCAGATGGCAGCAATGAGCTGGGATCTTCCGGCACGCCTGTGCCCTTAATTCAAGCAGTTGCCATAGATAATTTACTTCATGAGAAATCTTTGGTGCCTATTTCAAGTCTCATTTCTTGGGCTTTCCTTTTAATCATCTGCATTGGTGCCTATCGAGTTTGGAGCTTCCCACCAGTCGCTGCGGTTATCATAAGCTTAGGAGTCTTTGTTTCTATAATTGGTACAACCGCTCTCCTAGAATCTACATTGGGATTTGAAGTTCCCATGGCAAGAGTCACAGTCTATGGCATTATTTTTTCTGCTATTGGAGCATTCAACTCAACAACTCGAGTGATTGCCTCAAATTTGAAATCGCGCATCGAAATCAAAGCTCATGATAATCTCTCAAAATTGCACGAAAGATTTTTAGATCAATTTAGTAGGCGCCTCATGAATCAAACTTCCCACATATTAGATTCCGCTAAATCCGCGACTTCCGATATCTCTGCCGAAAATTTAGAGTTTCTTAAAGATCTGGTTTCAAGCGGCGAGGAGCTCATTGAGTATCTCAAAAACATAAATACCCTTGTAACTTTAAATAAAAACAGTCCAGGCCTCACCCATTTTAAGTTAGTACGAATCGTTCCCATTCTAGAAAAACTGACATCACAAATTGGAGCAAGCCAAAAAGGGATTGAGGTGAAAATCAATCTTAAAGACCAAACTATGATCAAAAGCGATGAGGTCTACTTAGAACCTATTCTATTTAATTTGCTCAGCAATGCTATAAAGTATTCACCCGCAAACTCCAAAGTTACGATCTTTTCTTTTCAGAATACAGAAGTCATTCAATCACTTGTCATTCGAGATGAAGGACCAGGAATCCATGATGACTTTAAAGAAAAGATTTTTGAAAAATTCTACAGAATCAAAGACGATCGCGCATTCACAGTCAAAGGCACGGGCCTAGGTCTCTATTTATCAAAATTCTTTGCGGACGCATTGGCCCTCAAGATAGACGTACGAGACGGTCCTGAGAAAGGAACGGACTTCATACTTAGGGTGATACGAAAATGAAGAATTTTTTTTTGGCATGGATCAAAATTATTTACCCACTTTCCTTTGTAGTTTTAGTACTTATGGGGACAGTTTGGGTTTTCTATGGCAATTTCACTATGGAACTTACAGGGAACTCTCAAAAATCTACCTTTCAGAAATTAGATCTATTAGAATTTGAACTTTCTCTCGCAGGTGGGCGCAGCAATCTAACACGAAGTGTAGTTGCGTTTTCTTTGAATGATTCTGACTTGAGCCAATTTGATTTAAAAAAGTCTGGTCCGGTTCAAAACATATCTCTAGCAGATCACTTAAAAATTGCTAAAAAAATACTGAAACTAGACCCCAATCACGTCTACTTGCATTGGTTTTTCCCAAACGATCCCACATCCTCGGAAGTTAGAGATATTTTAGACACTTTTCCTCAAAAATCGAAGCTATCAGTAATCTCATCTTTTGACCGAGCAGAGGTATTGAAGAAAGATTTTCCTGGTGTTTTTGAAGTTTTAGTAGCTGACTTTTGTAATGGCAAAAGTAGAACCGTCTGCCCTTACAATCCTAATTGGAGCTATTTAGCGATTCAGAAGTTAGCTGAAACCTATGGCGATGTTTCTAATAGAAGTTTAAGTAATTTGCTGCCGAATGCAAATCCATCTTACATATTCACACCTCTTAAAAGAGGCTCAATACCTGTCTATAGCTATAGAGATATCGATGCCCTACCACCTGAAACAATCCGAAATAAAATTGTCTTTTTAGGTACAGACTTATTGCAGGGTTCTTCGGGCATGACTGCTCCAGAGGATATCGCTCGTGTTCCGTCGCTATACGATAGTCAAAGCAAACCTTTACGAGCAAACGGTACTCCTATCCATGAGTTTTTGGGCCTAAGTGTCGAAAACATTCTGAGTCATGGCTGGATATCCGTTGTTAGAAGCGACATAGCCTTATCCTTGACCTATGGCATTCCCCTATTACTGCTTCTCTTTCTGTTCAACTTTAGCATTGCATTTGCAACGACTTTCTTTCTGAGTTCCGCGTTTATTATTGTTTTTGGCAATATTGTTTCAATTAAGCATTTCAATCTATACTTCCCTGACTACGACTGTATTTTCTTAGGCGTACTTTGTTTAACAGGTGGAGGATTTGTAAAGTATGCACTGGAATATTCCAGATACAAAGCCGCCCACGACAAAGAAAAATTCTTACTGAGTAAAGTTGATATCAAATACAACTTCATTTCGCTTATTAGTCACAACTTAAATACTCCCGTTGCCAAGATAAAAGTTTTATGTGAGAGAATATTGAAGAACAGTCCGACAGATCCAAAGCCTTTTCTTGATATCAGTTATTATCTTGCTGACATGCAAATGGCAATACGGGCGATTTTAAGTAGCACGCGACTCGATGAAGGACACATCTCCTATGAAGCGATTCCCACTGACCGCCTCGAAGACGATCTCCGATTTGATGTAAAATCTTTGTTCAAAAGAAGATCTTTAGACTTTCATTACGAACTCGAGATTCTCTCTCCGCTTATTGACGACCGCAAGTTGCTCGTAACATTAGTTTCAAGTCTTGGGTTTTTAGCACCTAAAAATTCGTCTCTATTTTTTTCCTTACATTCTGAAGGGGATATAGTCACACTAGAGTGGATTTCCACGACTGTTGTTCCAGACTGGAGCACCATCGCGTCGACAGACTTTAAACAAAGTGACGACCCTATATTTAACTTTATTTTAAATTTTACACACAAAAGAAAAACAAATTTCAACCTGATTCAAGACCAAGATGGTGACACCTTAAGGCTGACTTTTAATCAGGCAAATCCAATTCCGTAATTTTTTTCATGATTCTATACATTTCTGACGGCCTAGAGGTTTGAGGAACTTCTGGGGTAAAGTATTTTGGAAACAACATCCAGCCGGACTCCGGCGCTGTGACCACTATGCCATCGTGTATCCCCATCTTTTGGCCCTTTGAAATCGGCCTAAAATTTGACCAACCTTCATCCATCTGGGCATCGCCAGCAAGGGGCCAGTCCACTATCTTTTGCCATGTAAACAACTCCCCTTTAAGCCATTCAGGATGCCGGTGTGAGTTCGGATCGATTGCATAATAGAAGGCATTAACTACCGCTTGCAGCCCCAAGGAAATTTGAAAAGGATCAAATCCGTTTTGGCCGAGCTCAAGAGTAATCCCTACTCCGCCGAATTGACCCACATACTCATCGGTGCACATTCCTGACGAGCTGAAAGGCTTTCCCCAATGGGTGACTGTCGTGGCTCGTGGCAGAATCGATTTCGAAAAGCTTAAGGCCATCTGTTTATAAGGAAAAATGAAGAATCCCCTATCCGAGGGCATCAAGGTCTGATGGATATCTAAATAGAGTCGGGATTTTTTTAAAAAAGGGGCCATTTCCGAGGCACGTAGGGCCTCCCGGGTCCCGTCTAGAGCCATACCGAAACTTCGATTCAGGTCTCGATCTAAAAAACGTTTTCCCTGAAGGGCAGCCTTATCATTTCCTATTATGAGACAAACCCCTCCTGCAGGAATCTGAAAACCTGCCTGTAGGAGTGTGACAAGTTCGTTGAGTACACCAATTCCACCAGTCTCATTTCCATGAACCAAGACTGAAATCGTTAGAGGAATGGAATCAGGAGAGGAAACTCCTATCTCCCAGATATCGTGAGCTACTTGTTTGGAATTGGGTAAAGAAGACAATCGCTCCCTAAGAAATGGCAATTCTTTTTTTAAACGCTCTAATCTTGTTTCCTGCATTTGGAATTCCTGCTCAATGATAGAAAACTATGATACAATATTTGTGCGCCTTAAGTCATGGAGATAGAGAATGAGACTATTGTATCTGTTGCTTTCCATTGCGCTTCCGCTGGCATGTATTGGCCCCGCTTCCTCGGGAACGGGAGCTCAGCTTCTTCCGCCTGAAGACGTTTTAGCCCCCCATATCCAAAAGGAATGGCAGGCTGTATTTTTTGAACAATTTAGGAAGGATCCAAAGGCCGTGGAAGCTGTTGGCTTTTTCAGCTCAGGTGGCTGGTCTAATGAGGGGCAGGCTTTGTTTTTGGAGCAAAGCGATAAAAGCATAAGGTATCTCTATGCAAGTTCTGGCTTAAATGCTAGCGACTTGGAACGGATGCAAACCCTTCAGCTGTCGCAGTCTGACTTTGACTTGACTAAAATCAAAAGCCTCTTTCCCCTAGAAAACATAGATGGAGTAAGCTTTGACAATCTCAATTGGGAAATTGTAATCCTTAAGAAGGAAATAGGCTTCACCGGCAAGTCCATTAAGATTCGGTCCGTATATATTAACACACCTGAACTGGCTAAATACCCTAAGCACGAACTCCTCATTAAAGAAATTCGACTCCTCAATGAAAAAGCACTTTTGAAATTACGGGGGAAAACCCTGTGAAAATTGGAATCTGCACAGGAGGGGGAGACTGCCCCGGATTAAATGCCGCTATAAAAGCTATCGTTTCTTCAAGCATCCAACAGGGCCATGAAGTCGTGGGAATTAGGGACAGTTTGACCGGACTTTTAGAAACCCCACCACGATTCCAAACACTTTTATGGAATCATGTGGACGACATCCTCACTCGTGGAGGCACGATACTGGGAACAGACAATTCTGGTAATCCCTATAGCGATCCTACAAAACGAAACCAGAGAGTCCAGACCACACTTGACAATGCCAGATTGTTGGGACTTGATGTGCTCATTGTAATTGGGGGCGAAGGTACGCAAGCCATTGCTGCCTTGCTTTCTGACGCCGGACTCCCAGTTATTGGAGTGCCAAAAACCATTGACAACGATTTGCCTGCAACCGACAAAACTATCGGTTTTGACTCAGCAGTTGATATCGTAAGGGAGTCTGTCGAAAGACTGCAGTCGACTGAAGAGTCCCACGACCGCATAATGATTTTAAAAGTCATGGGTAGAGATTCCGGCTATATCGCCCTCCACGGAGGCATTGCCGGAGGCGCAAACGTAATCCTGATTCCAGAGATCCCATTTGAAGTTTCAAAAATTGCTGCTGCCATTGACTGTCGTAAGAAAAGAGGAATTCACTATTCCGTTGTCGTTGTGGCTGAAGGGGCCTGCGGCAAAGGGGAATCCCCATTTTATATGAAGTCTGCCGATCAAAAAGAGATTTTAGGGGGCATTGGAAATCAACTCGCGAAAACCCTACATCAAGCCACAGGCATGGAAACTAGAGTGACTGTTTTAGGGCATGTTCAAAGAGGCGGAAGCCCCTCGGCAAATGACCGTATTTTAGCCACTAGATTTGGTGTCAGAGCTGTAGAAGAGGCGCTGAAACAAAACTTTGGAACCTATTTGGCACTTCAAGGAAGTAGCATCGTAGCCCTGTCTTACAAAGGCTTAAAAATGGGAGCGCGTAAACAAATCTCACTACAAGATGATCACATCACATCAGCAGAAAGTATAGGAATCCATTTGGGGAGATAAAAAAACGAACCCAATAAGAACTACTTATTGAATTCGCCACATTCAAGACAAATGGAGCTCTCGGAGCTGTAGATCTCAATTACCTAATCCATCCGCCGTTTCTTTTACCATGAGTCGAGATTTTTCTTTTGCGGGCTACTCGACTTCTCTTCTTTGCTCGATACCGACTTGCTCTTTTCATATAAACTCCCTTATTCCAATGAACTTCTAAATCAGACTAGAATCTTTACCATAAAGACTTCTAGATAAAACGCTAGAGTGTCATTCCCACACCAACTTTTAGGCTGCTAAAGAAATTGTCATTTCTTGATGAAGCCCGAAGCTGAGACGTTGTAGTTTCCGTTTCCTCTTGAGTAGCCGAAGTATTCTTGGTTTCTTTTTTAGAGGAAGCTAGAGCACTTTCAAACAAGTCGCCCTCAAGATCAAAAAAGACTTTCTCGTTAAATACAAATCTAAACCCTAAAAGCCCACTATAATAAATTCCGCTTTCCTTGGTATTGAAAAGCTTTTGCTCGTCATTCTTATACCAACCTTGAAGAGCAACATAAGGCTTTATTTGTGTCGAGAAGGGAGTTCCGTAATATCTAGCGCCTCCGCCAATTTCAATCCCATTACTATCCCCACCTTCTGAATAGTTGCGAAAGATTAAACCTAATAAATAATAAAGCTCTATGTTTTTATCGTAAGCTTCATGGTACCTACCACCAAGCTCAAATACGCTAGACTTATCCGTACCCCTCTTTATAGATGAGTACCCCCCAGTCAATAAGCTGACTTCAGCAGCAATAGAAAGAGAACTTACGAATAGAAAAGCCAGGGCTATAGACTTACGCAACATTAAAATGTCTCCCATAATTTGCTGGCTAGAGACTATACCAGGTCTCATTAAAGAACAACTGACAAGTGAAAAGGATGAGGTGACATACAGCTCAAAATTATATAAATTAAAAATACCGATCAGGAGAACTCGATTGCAGATATCTATCACGCCTTTAATCCTCGCCGAAGAACAAGATATCCAAGACCTTATTCGAACCGCTATGCTGCACTATACTGAAGGCACCGTAGCTGCTGCAACTCTGAGAAGACTTGAAAAACTTTTTAGCATATACAGCTCACCAGGAAGCACCATGCTGATAGCCAAAGATGGAACAAAATTAGTGGGAGCCGCTGGAGTGGGTCCCCTTCATGGACTTGCCACGAGCGAAGGAATCGCTGAACTTAGAGATATTGTTGTTGAGGTGCACTACCGAAAGCAAGGAATTGGTGCTCAACTCATTGACGGATGTATTCAATTTGCTAAAAATGAAGGATATAGGACCCTCTATTTGGAAACAACTCCCACTATGTCAGGAGCCCAAAGGCTCTTTCAAAGAAAAGGTTTTCGCCCCGTTCTGGGAAAGCGCAAAGATGGAAGTATGATTATTGAGGACGTTCCGGGATATTATATTTTGGAAAATCTCTAACAGACGCAGAGTTCCCTGCTTTCATCAAACAGCACAATGGGTGTCTACGAACAAAAGTAAAAACAAAGAAATGGGCCGAACGCTGCCAACCCATTTACTGGAAACCATTTAGAATTCCTACCTAGAGCAAGCCGACGAAACCTTAAGAGGCAAGCCGGCTTGGTATTGTTAGAATCCGTAAAAACTAGAGAGTGGCTCTAAACCCAAGTTGAAGGCTAGGAATGGTAAGGCTTTCGCGCTTATTAATATCTGCTTTGATTTTGCTTCCACCATTTTGAACCAAATCCACATCTCCCACTGTAAAATCAATTTTGGTCACATCTACACCCGCAGTGAATCCATAATTTGATCCTACCGGCAGTGCCAAATGCCAGCCGAACTGAAGCACCGTAGCGGCTTCCGAACCAGAAAGCTCTACGTCGTTACCCTTATATTTCCCATCGTATCCTACATTTGCTAATCCAGCTCCTACTTGAACCGTGCCAAATAGATCTCCCCCAAGGGAATAGCCGTAACCCGCGTGGGCAACAAAACCGACATTTACAGGAATCGTTGCTGCGGAATGCCCGACAGAGCCTTTAAATAGATCTGCACCAAACTCGACCCGACTCCAAGTGCTCGTACCTTTTAGGTAATTAAAGGATGCCCCCGTAAACCATGCCACTTTGGGATTTTCATCTGATTCTGCAGACTTACTTTGACCAAAGGCGACAAAAGCACCAAGAGTTGCGGCCGAAGGAAATGAGATTGGCATTCCTTTGGGCTTTGAGGAGTCATAAAGCTCGGGAGTTTTAGGAGCCTGATATTCTGGATTCTCTGAAGAATAGGTCGAATTATCGCTGCGCTCAGCCGAAAAAGCGAAAACAGGGTAGAAAGCTAAACAGCCAACAAGTGATTTCTTTAACATTCAAGCCTCATAAAGAGAAAGTTAGGGTCTGATTTTGCCAATAAATCTGATTAATTGAAACTAACTTCTAGGAAATTCTTAAAATTCTACCATAATCCCGTTTTTTCATTGAAAGCATGGGATATTTCGCTTAGTATGCCGCGACTCAAGACCATTTTCGAGGATTAAGACATGGCATCACCAACAAAAAAAGTAAAAGTACGCAGAATCATGAGTAAAGCACGTGCGGGCAGATCACGTAAAGCCTTAGCTGCTAACCACGGATCCACGGCAGCACGCTTGCCATTAAACATGCCGAATGCTAACGAAAGAGCTCAGATTGCTGCGAACAAATAATCTCCCCTACAGAGATCTTGCGAATTGCTGCACCCGAAATCTATCTAGATTTCTTTGAACCCACATGACAGTTGGGATAATATAGCCAAGCAAAGTCAAATCTGAGCTTGGTTTTTTATTTATTAAAGCCGAAAATGAGATCATTAGTTATTGGGGTTGGAGTTTAGAATGCAGACCGACTTGACCGTTAGCCAAATTTCTACGTGCCTCTCCGACAAAAATATCGATTTTATTGTCTGTGGCTCCATAGCTTCCATAGAATCTCCCAAACTTATCCGTGCCCTGAGGCGCCTAGGCGCTGAAGTCCGTCCCTTTCAAACGGAAGGTGGGGCCATGTTTGTTACAAAGATGGCCTTAGAGTGGGCAGCTGCAAAGCCCGTAGTAGATTCTTTTACGGGGCTTTCAACTCACCTTGCTACGTCCGACGCCATTGTGATTGCTCCCATAACTGCAGATTTTTTGGCAAAAATTGCCTTGGGAATTTGCAATGACCCTGCCTCTACGCTCGTTCAGTCCGCTATAGGACAAGGCAAAAAAATAATCGCCTTTCCTGCGATGCATGACTCCCTTTGGAATAGCGCTGCGGCCCAAAAAAACTTGGAAACCTCAAAAGAGTGGGTGACTTTTCTAGAACCACGTAGAGAAGAAGGCAAAAGAAAATTCCCTGATCCTGATGAAGCAGCTGATCGAATTTCCCATGAAATTTGCAAAAATACGAGCGAAGTATTAGTGACGATGGGCCCTACCAAAGCCTATTTGGATGATGTGCGATATATTTCAAATTATTCTAGCGGAGCTCTTGGAAGCGCTATTGTGACAGAGCTCTATCGCCACGGCTATTCGGTCTACTGTATCTCTGGACCTTCCAACATTAAGCCAAAAGTTTTTAACTCCTTGATTCACGTGGAAACTCATTTAGAGATGCTTGAAGCTATTCAAACGATCACGAAAACGAAAGCACCTCATCTCATTATGGCGGCCGCTGTACTTGACTATGTTCCAAAAGATCGAGTTTTGGGAAAAATGCGTTCTGGAGCCTCCGGAAAAAATATAGAATTAGTCCCGACATCAAAGATTTTGTCTCAAATTGAGCCCAACGGGAAAAAGAGAATCGCATTTAAATTAGAGCCTGACGGCTCAGATCTTGAAATGAAGTCAAAAGAATATTTGAATAAGTACTCACTTGACTATTTATTTACGAATCGAATATCGGCTGTGAGCTCCACCGAACACCATGGGGTTCTTTTTTCACAGGAAAGGTCCTGGGACCTTAACTCGAAATCTGAAATTGCACTTAAACTTACCAAAATTTTGGGTGAGACTTGATATGAAGAAAATTTCCGCCATTTGGCTAGTTATTGTTTTATTTACTTGCTGCGTTATTTTCTGCTCCACAGTTGTGATTGCAAACTTTGTGGTAAGGCCGTTTAAAGGAGAAAAAGCTGGACATGACGCCGGCCATAGAATTGCCATCTATTGGGCAAAGACCATAATTTTTTTGATCCCTGGCTGGCATGCCCGAGTATCTGGAATTGAAAATATCCCTGTGGGTAAAAAGTTTGTCATGGTCGCCAACCATGAAAGCATTACGGATATTTTTGTGATACTGCTGTTAGGCATCCAGTTTCGATATCTTTCTAAATCTTCCATGTTTAAGGTTCCCATTATGGGTCAAGCCATGAAAGCCGCAGGGTATATTGGAGTAGATCGCGGAAATAGGCGCAGCCAGGTAGTGGCTTTGAAAGAATGTCGACGAGTCCTAAATGAAGGAACGCCCATGCTGTTTTTTGCTGAAGGCACTCGTTCTCCTACCGGAGAGATCCTCCCCTTTAAAGTTGGCGCATTTAAATTGGCCCAGGATACCGACTCCATGATTCTGCCCATTTGCCTTAAAGGAACAAGAGATCTTCTGGTCAAAGGCAGCATAACCCCTGGAAAATCAGAGGTAAAGGTCATGATTCTTGAACCATTCCCACGTTTGCCGGGCGAGGACCTTGATAACTGGGCCGCTAGAACTCGAGATTGCATCATAAACGCAAAGGCTAGCTCTCCCCTCTAGGTTGTTAAAATAGGATCTGAAGATGCTCACCACTCCCATTGAAGCCTTTGATGACAATTACTTTTGGATCTTAGAAGATCAGACTGATGCCCAAAATAGTATTTCCGTTGTCGATCCCGGATCCTTCCTTGAAATAGATCATTGGTGCACCAACCATTCGAAAAGATTGAATCAAATATTTCTTACACACCATCACCCTGATCATATTGGCGGTGTACGTGAACTTAAAGCTAAATTTGGTTCTAGAGTTTATGCACACTATAAGGATCAAAACCGAATCGCAGATGTTGACCATTGGCTTCAAGATGGAGACATCATCCAACTCGGATCCATGAAAGCTTATATCAAGGCAATCCCTGGGCACACAGCAGGACATATTTGCTACTGGTTCAAAGACCAAAAAAAGGCTTTTGTAGGTGATACACTCTTTGCTTTAGGCTGTGGAAGACTTCTCGGCGGAACAGCAGAGCAAATGTGGGAGAGTCTAAAATGGATTCGCTCACTTCCCCCAGATACCCTTATTTATTGTGCCCATGAATACACCATGTCTAATTTAAGGTTTGTGCAGGATCTATTGGTCAGCGATGCAAACCTTAATATTAGGGCCATGAAACTGCGCTCTCAGCGAGAAAGTGGCCAATCAACTATACCTTTTTTGCTTCAAGAAGAGCTTTCTACCAACCCTTTTTTAAGGTGCGATGAGCAAGAGTTCGTCTCTAATCTTGGACTTAGCGGACTTTCGCCTTCTGAAGTTTTTACCTACATCAGGTTGAAAAAAGATCATTTTAAATAGAAAAATGCTGACCCTGCATGGTCAGCATTCCTATGAAATTAAATCAAACTTAGCGCTTCAAATTGACAACTTCTTCAATCATTGTATCTGTCGTTGTAATGGAGCGGCTATTTGCTTGAAAGAGCCTCTGAGTTAGGATCATATCCACAAATTCACTCGCCAAGTCCACGTTAGATTCTTCGAGAGAAGATGCGAACAAAGAGCCTCTCCCACCGGTTTGCGGAAGCCCTATTTTTGCTGGGCCGGACTTGACTGTTGAGGTAAATAGATTGCGTCCACCCTTTTGTAACGCATCCTTATTTTCAAAGGTTGCGAGGGCTACACCGGCAAGTTTCCTTCTCAGACCATTGGTATACAAACCTTCCACAGTTCCACTTTGCGTGATTTCAAGGGACTGAAGATTCCCTGCTTCATAACCTGATTGCTGATGGAAAATAGTGGATGACTCTGCGGCGATCGAAGTCGAAGCATTAATGCCATTCCCTCCCTCGACAGTGTTATTGACACCGAAATCGAAATTAATGGACTGATTCGCAATGGAACCATTATTCCATGTCACAGAGAAATCAATAGGCTTTTCAACGGCTAGAAATCCATTTTTATCAAATGCAACTTCCCCTTTTCCGATCTCAGTGAGTTCCTTATCTGAGGGATTCTTTAAGTCTTTAGAGTCTGCAACAGCCCGCCATTCCCAATTAGTTCCGGTTTCATTGTCCGTAGACATTTTTCTAAAGAAAACAGTTACATTGTGAGCTGTTCCTTGGCTGTCATAAGCGGTGATAGATGTGTTGTAGTTGGATGACTTGATCGGAGCAGAAATATCAAACTCTTTGTCATTCATAAGTGGGGCGCGTGAATCAAGTTGTAAATTGAAATTAACAACATCGGTAGCTTTCGGAGGCAAATTTGCGGTTTGAATTCGGACGTCTGCCAATCGAGAGGTCAAGTCTCCACTTGAATCTGCCACGTATCCTTGAATTTTGCCACCTTGGCCATCTGAAAGGAATCCATCTTTGTCAAATTGCAAGGAACCTACTCGCGTATAGTAGCGTCCTGATGACTCTCTAACTTCTGCTCCATCATTTTGAACTACGAAAAAACCATTGCCTTGAATAGCAAGGTCCGTCAAGCTATCTGTAACTTTCAAGCTACCTTGAGAAAAAATGGTTTTGACGTCCCTTAGCCTTGATCCCCGTCCAATTTGAGCGGGACCGTTTGCTGAATTTAAATCCACAGAAAGTAAGTCCTCAAACTCAGCCCTGTCGCGCTTAAATCCTTTTGCATTGGCGTTAGCGATGTTGTTGGCAATGACGGCCATTCCATCTGAGTTAACTGCCAAACCTGTTACGCCTGTATAGAGTGCTTGCGATATACCCATGGTTCCCCCTTGGTATTTGATTCAACTTAACTGCGGAAGTAAACACCTCACTACCCATAATGCAAAATGCCGGAGGTCATCCGGCAATTCTGATAATATTTTAAGCATTGAGATCGCGAAAACTTAAAGCTTTCTCATAACCCATCAAAAGAATTAAGTGCTAAACAGATGCCTTTAGGCGCCCGGCAACTACTGCTTGGTTATTTTGTGCCCCTGCCGCAGTATCCTGGGTTCCATTTTGAACCACATAGTTCTTGAACTCATCTGGCTGGAGTTTTGCTGAAGGCACGCCGTCTGCTCGTGGATTTTCGATGACGTCTTTCCAAGCAACGTAAAGGGTATTTAAAAGCTTATCCACGTGATTTAGAGACTCCAGATCGTTCTTGATGTTCCCTTCGATGAGCTTGTCGATCATAAAAATATAAAGACTTTCCAAATCTACTGCTAATTGTCCGCCTACTTTGAAATCTAATGTAGCCATAAGCTCTGAAATAATTGCCGTAGCCTTTGAAATGTACTTGCCTTTATCTGCGATTCGTCGCTCTTGCATCGCAACAGCGCCTTGCCTAACGAATCTTATGGCGCCCTCATAAAGCATGAGTAATATTTTTTCTCTACTGGCCGTTGTGACTGCTGTTTTCTGGTACTGGCGATAGGGATTACTCATGTCTACTTCCTTGCATTAGAGGATCACTAGCCGCCTCCACCACCGCCCATCTTTGCCTTGAGGAAATCACCTTGATTCTTCAAGCTAGACAGGGTTCCAGAGAGAGTACCAAATTGTCTGCGAATTTGGTTTTCCTTGGCTTCGGCTAGGCGCGTTTGCCGCTCAATTTCTTTATCCTGAGTCGTCATCTGGCGGTCAAAACCATTAATCCTAGTCTTGACTACACCACTCCCAGGATCTCTATACGACCTTAGCTTTTGAGCTAGAGCATCTGCCAAACCTTGGGAGGTCTCGGAACGGATAAATAACTGCGCAACACCTTCATAGTCATCGGAAAGACTTTGCTTAACTTTAGATTCGTCCATCTTTAATAAGCCAGTTTTGGATTCCGTAGTAATACCTATATCAGCTAGATTAGAGAACTTTTGGCCTTCACTTGATGGTTTGCCATAGAGCGTCTCTTGAAGACCTCTCATTACAGTCTTAATGGAACTCTCGCCCATAAGGGGTCCATAGCTTCCATCAGACTGTTTTTGAAATTGATCACTAATATATTTAGCAACATCATTATATTTATCTACGAATGCTTTTATACCTTCAAAAGTCTTGTCCATGTCGAAATTTACTTTTACTTCGACCTTAGTGCCAGGCTCAGCTTTCTTAACATCTAGAGCAACACCATCAATCAGTTCCGTAAGTCTATTTTGAACATCGGTGACATGAACATCTTCAAAAAGTACATCTAGGTTTTGTCCGCGAACTTGTTCTTTAAATTCTAAAAAAGTTGTATCAGGATCGATATTCACTCGTGCTTCTCTTCCAGACTTTTCACTGATGACTAAAAGACGAAAGGGTTCATCTGTAAGCTTGGTATTAATAACCATCGCCTTAACCCCAGCCTTAGAGTCGTTAATAGCTTGGGCTACTTTTGATAAAGTCATTCCTGGATCAATGGTTATTTCCACAGGATCTTCCATATCCTCGCGCTGAATCTGCATATATCCAAAACCCACCGGAGTGGCATCTTTATCTGGAAATCCTAAAGCTAACTCTTTGGCTGTTCTAGCCATTCCCCGAACTTCAAATTCATAGTTGCCAATTAAGGCACCTGGCGTTACCGAACCATCAATAATATCTGGGTGGCTAGAGTCAAGCTTAAGCTTATAGAAATCTACTCTTGTTTTGAGACCGCTAAGAGTTGTATCTAATCCTCCAAGCAGCCCTTGAAACTTCTCATATTCTTTTTTGTTTCCTTCAGTGACCGCTCGTTTTCTTTTAACTGATTCAATAGGAGCCTTTTGAACTTCAATTAATTGTTCCACTGTACTGGGATCAATTCCAGCGGCGGCCAGACCAGGATTCATCCTAATTCCCATGTTGTAAATCTCCTATAAAAACATATAGAATTAATCGAATCAAAGAAGGACAAGTATGCTTCAATTCAAAACAGTCCTTAATCCCAAGCAACTGGTAGCAAGACATAGTCTTTTACAGTCTAGTCTTCGCCCTGATAGCAACTACGATATTGAACTGGAATATCCACAAGTATTTTCCCTTCAAGATTCTAGTATCACCGGCCTCAAAGACCAAATCCCTATAGTACATGCTAACATTCTTTATCGAGAGTTTGCAGCTCTCGATGGACAAACTTGGAAAGCCGCTCTTATTGGCAATGTGGCTACCGAAGAAACTTTTCGAGGTCAAGGCCTACAAAAGCAACTGTTCAGACACCTAGAGAGCATTGCCCGTAACGAAAGTGCCGATGTTCTAGTGCTTTGGAGCGATCTTGAATCTTTTTACGAAAAACTGGGCTTTTGTCAATTCGGGGGCGAAGTTAGATACCAATTGGCTGCCCATAAATCGCCCCCTAATTCCATTCTAAACGTTAACCAAATAGATGTCCGTACTTTGAGTGAAATCGATCTAGAGCAACTTATGGCTATCCGTCCTCCCGAAGTATTAACTCTCAAGCGCACCCCGAGCCAATTTAAAGAACTCCTTACGATACCTGATATGGGTCTATTTCTGGGACGAGACCCAGAGCAAAAGATTCAAGCTTGGGCGATCACCGGAAAAGGTTGTGATATGCAGGGGGTTTTTCATGAATGGGGCGCAACGAGTCCGCAAGCACTTTCTAGTTTGTTTTCTTCAACATTCAAAAGCTTGGGAGTAGAGGAATTTATGGTATTAGCCCCATCAGCCCTTGATCGAGTCTGGCATGAGGCATTAAGGGCCTTTTCCATTTCAAAAAGCGATCACTACATGGCTCTAGTGAAACAGCTTTCCCATCGCCAGCTGCCAGCTGGGGCATTTATATGGGGGCTGGACTCCATTTAGCTTCTAAAAAAGAACTCATTAGAAGATCCGACATCATCCTCGGTTTTGAAGGAGCTGCAGGGCCATTTGAGGTAAGTTATTAGCTTGAGCTAAAACAGATACACCTGCTTGAGTTAAAATATTATTTCTCGTCAGTTCTGCGCTCTCAGCTGCAACGTCCACATCTTTAATTCGCGATCTTGCTGCCGTCATGTTTTCGATCGAGATATTTAAGTTGGAAATGGTCGAAGTAAGTCGGTTTTCAAGAGCACCTAGCTGGCCACGAATCGAAGATACTTCTTGAATCGCTTCATCAACAGGAGTTAGAGATCTTTGAGAAGAGAATTTATCCCTAATGTTCAGTTCCTCAAGACCCAGTTTGTCAGCATTCACATCGAGTTGGAAAGCATCAAAGGAAATTCTATCTACACCTAAGAGATTGAGGCCACCGGTGTTTACCTGGAAATCTAAAGAGCCGCCGGTTCCGTCTAATAGATAAGTGCCGTTAAATTCCGTAGAATTGGCAATTCGGTCCATTTCTTCTTTTAGATTCTGATATTCTTCATCAAGATAGCGTCTTTCTCGGTCCCCTATCGTATCTGAAGCTGCTTGCACGCCAAGTTCCCTAAGCCGCACCAAGATGTTTTGAACTTCGTTTAGACCGCCTTCAGCCACCTGGATCAACGATATACCGTCATTGGCATTTCGTTCCGCCTGAACAAGCCCCCGGGTTTTCGCCCTGAGTTTCTCAGAGATAGCTAATCCAGCGGCATCATCTCCAGCTCGATTGATTCGATAGCCTGAAGACAATCTCTCAAGAGACCTGTCCAAGAGACCCCGTGTCTCTCGCAAGTGTCGCTGTGCATTCACCGAAGATACGTTTGTTGCTATCCGCAAACCCATTATGACCTCCAAGTCATACCCGCCGTCGGGCGAGAGCAGCTTTACTCGCTGCCTTTTTTTTATTTTAGCATCTTGATTTCTGCGGAAACAACTCCCCAGCCTTACTAATTTATGAAGCGTTGGTAATAAATCTGCCGAACAGCTTGTATTTCTTGGGTAAAAAGCCTATTTTTAGACAAACTTTCAGGGAAGCCGTTCGAAGGCGGTTATTAGGCAATTATTTCCTGAACCATTGAGACTGAGGATTCATGAGAGGGATGCAGCTTGCATTATCAGCTTTAGGACTGTGCTCATTTTCTGCCTTAGCTGATTCGATGCTAAAAGATGGGGCTGGTCGAAATTGGGTGAGCGACATGACACCCTCTACAGTGGCGAGCTCATTTCTCGCTGGTGACGAAATCCTGATCGAGCTGGTTAAAGATACTAAAGTAAAGCTTGTAGCGATATCGAGTGTTGCAGATGACAAAGAGTACTCAAATATTGCAGCTTTAGCTCAGCAAATCCCCCATCGTATTGGTGCCAATCCCGAGTCCATCGCTAAGATTAGGCCAGATGTAGTTTTTTTGGCTTCATGGAATCGACCTGAACTCCAAAAAACATTATCGAAGTTGGGAATTCACACCTTTACGATTTCCGACTTTAACTCTATTGAAGATATTCAGGCCAATATTGTACTCATGGGAAAGGTCCTGCATTTGGAGGAAAAATCTCGCCAGATGGTCGAAGGGATGCAACGGCAAATGCCTCAGCAAAAGAAAAAGAATACTACCTTTATTACTTTTGATGCCTCTGGGGTTTCTTTAGGTAAAAAGACGATCTTGGATTCCCTCATGATGCGTTTGGGCCTGGAAAACGTAGTAACTGAAACGGGATGGCCGAAACTTTCCGCGGAAAGCATTGCGTTGAGGCATCCGGACTATATTGTCGCCAGTGGTGAAAGCAAAGATCAAAAATCAATTGAGCTCCTCATTAAAAAAACACCAGGATGGAGCATTCTCAATGCTTTAAAGACTGGAAATCTTTTACTGATTCCAAGCCGCCTCCTGAGCAGTGCATCTCAATTTGTGAGCCTTGCCTATGCCCACTTGAACCAAGTGCTAAGCGGAATGGGTCAAAATACAGACTCGAATCTCAAAAGCCCAAAGAGTGAGTCTTTAAAATGAGCAAAGCTTTAGGTTTTCTTATTTTTTCCTTGCTCCTATCCCTTCTTTTTGGCTATGGGACGGAACCTTCCTGGATCTTCGAGGCAGCTCGCGGCAGATTGACAGAAGAGACCCTCCAGATTATTTTTAACATTCGGGCCCCACGAGTAGCCTCTGTCTTTTTTTCCGGAATGGCGCTTTCAGCTGCCGGTGTTATTTCTCAAGGAATTTTTAGAAATACCCTTGCAAGTCCCAGCCTTATCGGAGTGGATTCTGCGGCAGTATTGGGCGGAAGTTTAGTGATATTCTTTTTGCCCACTCTCTTGTTTCCCGTCAGCATACCTGTTGCGGCTTCCCTCGGTGCTTCCCTGGTTACTGCATTTGTAGTCCTTATCCAAAGGAAGAGATTTAAGTCGACAGGCGATCTCTTGCTCATTGGGTTTGCCCTCACCACACTGCTAGGCGGTCTCACGAGCCTGGTTCTGAATCTTTCGACTTCCCTTCCCATGAAGTCACAAATGCTCCTTCACTGGCTCATGGGGGGATTTTCAAATAGTGGCTGGCCTGAAGTTTTTTATATAGGTGGAGCTGTCTTCATAGCTAGCCTAGTACTGTTCCCTTTGTGCGCCAAACTGGATGCAATAGCTTTAGGCAACGATGTCGCTCAAACCCTTGGCATAGATATCGATAGCCTACGCACTATTACAGTCCTCATTTCTGGTCTCTTGATTGGTGCCGTAACTTCTGCTGCAGGCGCGGTGCCCTTTGTGGGTTTAGTGATTCCGCATATTTCAAGAATTCAATTGGGACCTAAACACCACCAGCTGCTAAGAAGAAGTATGATAAATGGCGCTTCCTTTTTGCTTTTAACAGATCTCCTGGCGCGCACAGTTATCGGCCCTGAAGAATTGCAGGTAGGCGTTGTAACTACTTTGATAGGCTCTCCCTTCTTCCTATGGCTCCTCTACAAGAGGGATAAACCCTATGCTTGAACTCCTCAACTTTAGCCTCAAAGAAAATAGCCCCTCTACAGTGCCAAATCTTAAGGCCTGGAATCTAACGGGTCTAATAGGCTTAAATGGGTCAGGCAAAACAACCTTGCTTCGAACCATTGCTGGTATCCATAAAAATCTCAGTGGTGAGATTCTTTTTAATGGCGCTCCCCTAGCAAAGCCTTTACACCTGAAAGCGAAAACTGTGGCTTGGTGTCCTGACCAAATGGATATCCCTAGTTCCTTTCGCGTCATTGATATTCTTCTCCTCGGAAGATACCCTATCCATGGCGGATACCCGTCGCGAGATGACCTTTTTGCATCTAGGGAGCTCCTTTCCAACCTGGACGCTTTACATTTAGAAAATAAGTGCATTACGGAAATATCTGCCGGCGAAAGGCAAAAAGTAATGGTAGCTAGGGCTCTCAATCAAGAGACCCCCTACCTTCTATTGGATGAGCCGACTGCCCATTTGGATATTAAAGCTACACAAACCATCATGAATGTGTTGAAAAAAGCCTCTGCAACAAAAACGATACTCATTGCCATGCACGACCTTAGGCTAGCCTGGCATTATTCAGATCATCTTTGGCTTATGAATGAATGGAATGTAATTGCCCAAGGCCCAACTCAAACCATCATGACCGAAGAACGTTTGAGCTTACTTTACGAAACAAAATTGGAAATTCATTCGCGTTTTGGGCCTCAACCATTCTATAAATAGCCGCAAGTTCTCTAACGGAATGCTGGAGACGCGATGCGGATCATTTCAAATCAGCCTGGATAAAATGAGTTAACATTTTAATAAGTCCATTTTTTCTAGCTTCAATCGCTCCTTAATCTCGGCCAACTTAAAACTTAGTAAAAACAGATAAGCGACACGCCTAGCACCTTAATTGTCAGAATTTCGAAGATCTGCACAACTAAAGTCTGAGATATGCTTTTTGTTAGGAAAACATCACCGAAGCTCTCCGTAATGGCTGCCCACTAAAGAGTCGTCCCGTGCAACAAATCGGCTCATTTTTAGCCAAAAGAGCCATGTACTCCTTTTAGTGTCGCTCAGGAATCCACTTCCTCCAAAACACTTCGAAGTATCATGAGGATCTAAGATATTTTTTGGCCTATTTCATGGAGCATCCTACAGCCACTTAAATTGATATTTGTTGATACATTTCACACTCGGCATGTTGAGCATCCATGCAATTCATGCGAGAATCACGATCAGCACCTTTTTGAATGATTTTTTAAATTCGCAATTCTAAAGGAATTGTATCCAAAACGGAGACTAATTTAGTGAGCACTTTCAAAGCAAAGACATGGGCATTTATTTTGTTCCTTTCCTCGACAGCAAATGCAGGAGACTTGATTATCAATTCGATGCATTCGGATCCCGATGTCAAAAAGGCTTTCGCTCAACTATTAGAGGATTTCAAGAAAGAAAATTCCGACATAAAAGTCGTATTAAACACGACAAGCCATGAAGCTTATAAAGTTCAGATTAGAACTTGGCTACCTAATAAAGCTCCCGATATTGCCACATGGTTTGCGGGAAATCGCGCGAGATATTTTATAGATAAAGGCTTAGTGGAACCTATCGATGATGTCTGGACTGGAATTGACAAGCAGTTTTCTGATTCCATTAAAGACGTCGTTACCTTTAATGGGAAAAAATACCTCATGCCCCTTTCCTATTACAATTGGGGATTTTATTATCGAAAAGACATCTTTGAAAAAGTAGGCGTTAAAACACCTCCCAAGACTTGGGCTGAATTTACGGCAATTATTGAAAAGCTCAACAAAGCATCTATATCCCCGATCGCCATTGGCATAAAAGACGGCTGGCCTGCTGCTGCATGGTTTGACTATCTCAACATGAGAATCCATGGATACAAGTTTCATATGAGTTTAATGGCAGGGACCGAGTCCTATTTAGGACCAAAAGTCAAAAAGACTTTTGAAGTATGGCAGAGCCTTATTAAGTCGAATGCATTTAATAAAAGTGCTGCAGCCATCTCGTGGCAAGAGGCCAGTGCGTTATTGTGGCAAGGTAAGGCTGCCATGTATTTAATGGGCAACTTCATTACCACGCAAATTCCTAAAAACATCGATGACCAAATTGGTTTTTTCCCCTTCCCTACACTTAATCCAGAAGTTCCCAATGCTGAAGTTGCTCCTGTGGACGTCTATTTTATACCCGCGAAAGCTGCTCATAAAGCAGAAGCAAAGAAATTTCTGGCCTTTCTTGCAAAGCCAGAAACACAGCAAAAGTTCAATCAAAGCGTCAAACTTATGCCAACAAACTCGACCTCTAAAACAGATGGTGGAGACCGTTTTTTAAAGGCAGGGATTGAAACCCTGAGTCACGCTAAAAACGTTAGCCAATTCTTTGATCGAGACGCTGATCCGGAAGTTGCAAAAGCTGGAATGGACAGTTTTGTAGAGCTTATGGCCCGTCCCGATGACATCGATACCATTGCCAAGAAAATTGAAGCTGTACGCTTAAGAGTTTACAAAAAATAATGCTTATGGTGGAATAGTATGAAGCTCTTTGATGATTCCAAATCGGCTTGGGTATTTTTGGCACCCTCTCTTGTCCTCTACGGACTCTACGTGCTTTTCCCCATTGTGTTCACATTCTATTTGTCTGTGACGGCGTGGGATGGGATCAGTAGTTTCCCCCTTCCCATGTGTATCACAGACCCTGAAACATCATGTTTGAGCAACTTCAAAGAGCTCTTTGAAGCGGGGCTTTTTTGGAAAAGCTTTACTAATAATCTTTTATGGTTAGTTTTTTTTGGAATTTCACCCCTATTTGGACTATTTTTAGCTCTTTTTTTCCATGTTAAGTCGACCTTTGCCTCTCCATTGAAAACTCTCTTATTTATGCCCATGGTATTCTCACTGATTGTTGTCGGAATGATATGGAGCTGGTTTTTGCAGCCTGGGTTTGGTCTCGTGGATACCGTTTTACACTTCTTAAAGGTGCTTCCTCCTGACCAAGAATTTGGCTTGATGACAAAATTGGGGCTTGCTCCCAATGCTGGTGTTATAGTTGCGGCTATTTGGCCTCACTCTGCTTACTGCATGATTCTCTACTTAGCGGGTCTTTCCAATCTTCCTAAAAATGTCTTTGAAGCCGCCTTAATCGATGGCGCCAATCGGTGGCAGTTGCTTTGGCATGTGATACTGCCCATGTTAAAGCCTGCCACGATTATTGTCGTCATAGTGACTATGATTGGTGCGCTTCGAGCTTTTGATATCGTAGCCATTATGACAAATGGCGGCCCTGCCAATTCCACAAATACCTTAGCGCTTTATATGTACCAAGAGACTTTCATCAACTTTCGCTATGGATACGGTGCTTCCATTGCCGTTGTCTTGTTTATGATTAGCGTAGGGCTTATCGTGGCCTATCTCCGCCAAATTAAGAAGGAAGAAGCTTAATGGAACCAAGACGACCTTCCTGGCTATTTTGGCTGTTTGCACTCATTCTGGTTCTTGTTTGGATCAGCCCCATACTGGCTACACTTTTAACGAGCCTTAAGACTTTAGAAGAATTGAATCAAGGACTTTATTGGACTTTCCCCAAGCATTGGAATCTAGACAACTACATTGAGGCTTTTGTTAATGGTGGTTTTTCCCATTATTTTATCAATTCGTTTATCTATACAATTCCGTCATTAGTCGGCATCATTATATTGTCATCATTAAATGGTTTTGTTTTGTCAAAACTGAGGTTTAAAGGCAGAGAAAAAATCACGCTGCTGTTTCTGGCTGGCATGCTTCTTCCCTTTCAAATTCTTCTGATACCCGTTTTTTATCTTTCCAGCAATATTCTGGGAACCTATGATTCCTATCTTGGAGTGATTCTTTTTCATATAGCCTTTCAGTTAGGATTTGCATCCTTTTTCATGCGCAATTTCATGAAATCCATTCCCGACAGCATCATTGAAGCCGCCAGGATGGATGGATGTTCCAACCTTAAGATATTCTTTAGTGTTGTGCTTCCGTTGATGAAGCCAGCAATAGCTGCCTTGTCGACACTCTTATTTACCTGGATCTGGAATGATTATTTGTGGGCACTCATATTAATCCAATCAGACGAACTGAAGCCTGTAACAACAGCTCTCGAAAATCTAAAGGGCCAATGGGTATCCAGCTATAATCTTCAAAGCGCAGGGGCGATCATCGCAGCCATCCCCCCTGTTTTGATTTTTGCTTTTCTTCAGCGGCATTTTGTAAAAGGACTCACTATGGGCTCTGGGAAGTAACTTTTTAGTTTTATAGGGGAGGCCTAACCGCAAACTGGGTTCGATCTTCCCCGGCACCACCATCAATAAGTCTTTCGAGCATAAATCCTTGATTGTCATTCACGAATGCAAGACGCTGAGATTTGTTTTTCCACCCCATAAAGGTAAACACATGACTTGGATAAGTGGGGTACCCAGCTTTATCTTCGGTCACACCAATGTCACCAGGCTGCATCGAATCTAGGTCTACAATTTTTTTCCATTTTAGATTTTCAAGCATATGTCGAACAAAAGGCTTCGTCGTCAAAGTAACTAAATCGCCACCAATTTGTCTCGTTACCGGGATATTTGTGCCGCTGAGTCGGAGTGAATTCGTGGCAAAAAGTACACAGCCATTGACCGTTCCACCAAACCAGTTGACCACTCGGGCCTTAACTTTGTCGTAGTTTTCTCTTTCTTTAAAAAATGCTACGGACCTAGTTGTTACACCAGCTTGATGCTCTCCCCTTGGTTCAAGGGATTCATCGGTCGTTCCAGGCACAAAAAGGTTTTCTGGGTGAGAGATTTGGGAGGAATCAGATACAAAGCCAGAGGTCTGAGAGCCGCAGTCGCCAACTTCGCCACTAAATCTCACAAGGTAGTAGCCCTCGACTTTCCAAGACTTATATCCCAATCCGAAGACGCCCTTGGGGATTGTGCAAGTCTTTATCGGCTGGGGTTTTTCCGGAGAAGGATAAGTAAAATACATTGTTATGGGTTCTTTAACCGTCAAATAGCCAATGTCTCGCGCAGCTTTGAATACTGATGTCCCGCCCCCGTCATGCGAGCCGCAACTCCACACAAACATGATGCCAAAAAGAAAGCCTAAGAACTTCGTCATCGGTGCTCCCCACTTCAAGAAATGTAAATATTAGGTTAAGTCCATTATACCGTGACTGAAAACCCAGGTCAAAAACGCGCCATTTCATATGTGATGCCAGCAAAGTCTGCCCCCCTCCCCCATATTTCCATGCAGTCCTCATTTAGTGGCCTCAGAGACTCTCTCAGGAGGAGAAATAGGAAAGCAGTCGTAAGCAAAGGAAATACAAGCAGTTAATGTTCAATCTTTGAAAAACCCAAAGAAACCGTCAGAAATTTAGCTAAAAAGGGTGCCCGTCTATCGCCTCTTTCCTAAAAATCAAAACGTGAAATCGAAGAGTCACATAGGACTCTTTCTAGTCTAGGAATGTTCTTCTTGAGCTTTCCTTGGGCGTCAGCCAGGTCTGCAAGGCAAGGCTTCGCCTGCGAAAGGTGATTTTTTGTCTGGAAAGTCTTATTCGTAATGAGTACCGCTGCCTCAAACATGCGCAAGCGAGCACTCACCATAATTCTCGGCAAAAACTTAGAAAACAATAATGAGGACTTGCTTCCTCCGATAAGCAGGACTGATCCTCGTTCGGATGGAAAGCATTCGCAGGTTAGGACCAGCTATACCATCTTAAGCTTTTGTAAATTCAAATTCGCCGGACTCTCCCAGATCTATTCTCCAAGTCCCACTTTGGGTCTGTATTTGCACGTAGAATCTTGAGTCATCCAAAAGTGAAAAAGATCGTATTTGCTCTAAACACATCCCATCTTCCATGGTCTTCAAAAGTTGCTTTTCGGGCTCGCCGTAGTTCTCTGGGCTATCGGATGAAAAAAGAAGCCCGCCAAAAGCGCGATTGATATGAACCAGTGCATTCTTTTCAGCATGAGTGAGACTGGTATTTTCTGTTCTTAGAATGACCACATCTGGATCGTTCCAAAATGCATTGCCGTTTAAAATGGCGCGAGTCACTGTATTAATGAGTGAGGATTTAACACTAGGCTTTTCCCGACTTGAGGTTCCAAGTAGAGGCAAAAAATTCCAATCCAAAGAAATATCCGGACCGATCCTAGAAAAGTCACAGCGCCCATATGCTGAGGATAAGGGAGCCCCGCAAGATAAAAACATCATATTGTTTTTAGAACAAAGGTCGTAAAACCACTGATGAGCCTCGCAACTCAATTGAGCACGTGTTTTACCTCGCCTAGGCCTTATTGCGGCCGCATAAAGAAAATCAGCTTTAATAAACTTAACGCCTAGGGATGCAAAATGTTCAAGAACACTTGCCATATAGGATTGGTAGGCAGGGTTTTCATGATCCAATACAAAAAACTTGCCTCCCCAATGTGCAAAATCTCCAGCTACAATCTCCTTGCCTTCATCTAGGGCGAGCCAATCTGGATGATTCTTAACAAGATTACTGTTCCAGATTGCTACAAATGGCGCAAGCCATACCCCCGGGATGAGTCCACGTTCGCTTGCGGAACGAAGTACCTCATCGATACCATTGGGAAAGCCTTTACCTGGTTCAAGCCAATCCCCAATTTTCGCTTGATACCCATCATCAATTTGGAAAACCTTCCACTTGGTTCTGGAAGCAACCGTTTCTGTGTGCTTTAAAAGCCATGGTTCGTCAATTTCGGTAAAACGATTGTACCAAGAAGTGTATCCGGTCACCGGAGGAATTAAATTCATTCTACTATTGGGGAGTCTCGGTAGTGTTTCATAGGACCTCATTTTGTCTTGCCAAATGGCAGAAATCTCGTGAAGAGGCACATGCCCACAGGAATCAGGATTCGGAAGAATCAAAGCAGTGAGAAGGGATTGATGAGAGGTTAAAAGCTCTTTATGGAGTCGGGAAAAATCACCTCCTTCGACATCGATCAAGAAATCTAGAGATTGCTCCCGAAGATGGACATGAAATAAACCAAAACCTAAATCTTCGGTTAAGGCGCCATAGAAAAAATTTGAAGGGCTTTCAGGGCTTCCTGCCACCAGTATCGTGAAGGACCAGGAATGTCCTTGGCCTGGAGTTTCGTCATAAGTCCAAATCTGGTCATCGCCAAAGTACCTCTGAGGATCATGGGACTCTTTCTTCAGTATCGTTTTTTTTGTAATGAAAGAGGACTCTGTCCAACATTGATAGCCGTTTGCCAAAAAAGCAGAAGAAGGCTTTGAAAATCGAAATCCTTTTAGAGAGATCCACTTTTCGCTCCCCGACTTAAGAGGGAATGGCCCGAGCTTATCTGCCTTATCGTTAACCATCCAAAACTCAAAAACACTATATTCTTGAGGAAGGGACTTCACTCTTTGCTCAATTCTTAATCCTTTGGCTTGATCGCAGTAGAATCCGCCAAGCTCCTCTGAATAGGCCCAGGTTAAGCCACCAAGATGTATTAACAATTCTTTCACGCCCAGCTCCTACCTGCTATAATCTCCTATCATTGAGAGTAACCCTTATTTTTACAACTGTTAACGGCAAAATTATGAACTTATTCAAATATGTGTTTAAAAAATCTGATGGTCGTGAGTGGGTTCAGTATTCCCTCCATCCTTTTCCAGATGAGTTTAAAATTAAAGATGAAGGGCTAGTTAGACCTGCCGACTGGTCTCCACCAACTCTCAGGTTTCATAGAATGCGCGGGGAATGGGTAGCCATTTCACCATCTAGAAACGCGCGGCCATTCCTTCCCCCTAAAGAATATTGCCCCCTATGCCCTGTTACCACTTTTGGCGTCGACCCCAATGGAGTTCAGATAAAAACGGATGTTCCCATTGCGAGTGCACCATATGAATGGGCTGTTTTTGAAAACATGTTCCCTGGTGTAGCCATGGGGGAAAAAACGGGATTTGCTGAGGTGATTCTCTACTCACCTGAACACCAAGATACTTTGGCGGGAAGCTCTCTTACACAAATCGAGGGACTGGTCCATATTTGGAGGGACCGCTCCAAGACCGTGGGCGCAATGCCTGGTATTGAGCAGGTATTTATATTTGAAAATAAGGGCAAAGAAGTTGGCGTCACCCTCCATCACCCCCATGGTCAGCTCTATGCGTTTAATCATATTCCGCCCTTTATTGCAGCGGAACTTAAGGCTTCAAAAGAATTTTACGACAAAAACAAGACTTGTCTGCAGTGCGATGAAATAGAGAACGAGAAAAGCGACAAAAGACGCATCGTATTTGAAAATGCTTCCATGATTGCGTGGATTCCAGAAGCTGCAAGATACCCCTACGAAGTTCATATTGCTTCCAAAGAACATCGAGCTCTCATTGAAGATTTAAATGACCTCGAGGCCCATGATCTCGCTGAAGCCATTAAGGCTGTGCTCACCAAATACGACAAGCTCTTAAATATTCGTTTTCCGTATCTCATGGTTCATCACCAAGCTCCCCATTCTTTAGCAAAATGTGACTACTACCATTGGCATATTGAGTTTTACCCACCTTATCGTATGAAAGATAAATTGAAATATTTAGCAGGAGTCGAAAGCGGCACCGGACTCTTTATCAATGATACGATCCCCGAAGAGAAAGCGGCCGAACTTAGAAATTTAGAATGGAAGTAAATTTATGAATGGATTTATCGTTAAGGCCCCAGGCCGAGTCAACTTAATCGGCGAGCATACCGACTATAATGCTGGAAAAGTTTTACCTTTCGCTATTGATCAACATATTTATATTACTGTAAAAATCATCGATCAAACCTTAGGATTTGTTAAAGACCTTAAATTTGAATTCGAAACCACTATGAAAGGTCAATCCAAATTTTTTTGGAGTGGCAATCAAATTGCTGAATTTCTAAATAGGGATGCATCCCAAAATGATTTTTCAGAAGATTTAGGCTTTAAAGCAGAAACTTGGCAGGCCTACATAATTGGGGCATTGCATATGCACTTTAAACAGTATTTCAAGACACCCACACCTATTCACGTTAGAATCACTGTTGATAGCAGTTTACCGTCGGGTGCTGGCATAAGTTCCTCGGCAGCATTAAGCTGTGGAATGTTAGCTGCGCTAGCTCGGTTACAGGGAATTACTCGCGACCCCATAGAGCTTGCTACTGATGGCATGTTGATCGAACATCGCTTTGCAAAGACAAATTGCGGATTAATGGATCAAATAGCAGTCACTATGTCAAAGCGAAATCAATTCACTGAAATTGATTTCTCGCCTTTCTATCGCGGCGGCGCCCCTAAAATATCATTTATTGAGGCTCATCCTATATTCGCTCAATATGAAATTCTTACTATCAACACTATGGTCAAGCATAAATTGTCAGATTCTCCTTACAATCAACGCCGCGCAACCTGTACAAATGGCCTCGTAAAACTAAATCAGTTTTTTGGGCTTAAAAAAGTAGGATTAAGCGAATTTGCAGACGAAGACCTTCTTTGGCAACAAGTAGGAAACTTTGGAAGTCAGCAAATGCTTAAAGATTGGCTCATTAAAAAAGTTGATTTTTCTCCTACCGACGCCCCCAAAATTGCCCATGCCATTTGTGAAAACAATAGGGTCGATCGTGCCGCCAAGGCGCTGATAAATGGCGATCTAGCTGCATTAACCCTTGCTATCAATGAAAGCCATGACAGCTTAGCAAAGGACTATGACGTCAGTTGCGTCGAGTTAGATTTATTGAGACGGACCGTTGCCATGGAAGTGGGTTCCATGGCAAAAAGAATGAATTTAGAGATTCCCGGACTTCTTGGCTCCCGAATGACGGGAGGGGGATTTGGCGGGTCCACCGTGCAGTTTGTCCATCACAAAATTGTACCTAGTCTTGTTGCCGCATTTACCTCGCCTGAAAATCCGTACTCAATTAAAACCAAAAGAATTCCCGTTATCCTTGGAACACCACCCAGCTCTGGCATTGAAATAGAGATTCTAACATGAACAAAAAAATTTATAAATTTGGTGTTGCCTATTACCCTGACTATGTTTCTAGCCAGCCTTGGATGCTTAAAGGCAATCGTCAAGTTCGCGCCAGCTTAAAAGAGCGAATGGCCTACGATTTTGAAAAGATGAAGCAATCCCAAATAGACGAAATAAGAATAGGTGAGTTTTCGTGGGCAACCATTGAGCCCAGCTACGGAAAATTTGAGACCGAAACCATCGACCTATGTCTCGATTTTGCAGAAAAGGGCTCCATTGAAGTCATCATGTGCACTCCGACTGCAACTCCGCCTAAGTGGTTGTTTGACCTCTATCCAGACATCCTTCCTCTTCGCAGCGACGGGCGCAAAGTCAACTGGGGTTCAAGAAGACATTACGATCCGCTTCATCCCAACTTTATAGAGCACGCCGAGAGGATTACTCATTTTTTCTCGAAAAATTGGGGATCCCATCCCGCAGTTGTCGGCTGGCAGATAGACAATGAACTTGGACATCATGGCTCCTCTAGTATTTATACAACTTATGCAAAAAAAGCGTTCCTAGAATTTCTTCAAAAAAAGTATCAAAGAATTGAGTCCCTAAATCAAAATTGGTTCACATGTTTTTGGTCCCAGTCCTACCAAACCTTCGAGGAAATTGAACTCCCTTTAGACACATGGGCCGACATTAACCCGCATCTCCAAATGGACTTTCGGGAATTCTGCACCTCAGTCTTTAAGAAATTTCAAAAGTCGCAGTCAGATATTGTTAAAAGAAATTCGCCTGGCCGTTATGTGACTCACAACCTCATATCTAATTTCTATGAATTATGCCCTTGGGAAATGACAGAGGATCTAGACATTGTAGGCTTCGATCACTATCAAGACGATCCACTTCCAAACCCGACGCGATCTCTAGTTAATTTTTCCTTGATGCACGGCTTGGGACAAAAAAAGGGAAAGACTTTTAAGATTTTGGAACAGCAGCCGGTTCAAGTAAATTGGCAATCGATCAATCGACGCTTTGATTGGGATTGGCTTCTTCTTTGGGCAGGACAATCGTCCATGCTGGGCGCTAGCTCTATGGATTATTTTTCCTTTCAAAAATTTTATGGCGGAGCCGAGCAATATCACGACGGCTTACTCTCCCACGACCTAAGAAATCCGGCCTCCCCACAAGAAAAAGTCATGAGGGCAAGCCATGCTATGTTTTTAAAGCTAAGCACCCAATTTGGATGGGACACATTAGCTACTCGCGACTCTGATGTTTTTATAGTCCATAATACTAAAAGCCTCTGGAGCCACCGAGTTTGTTCGCAATCGACGAACTATGATGCAGTCTTACAGCTAGACGACCTTTCTAAACTATTTTCTCAGACGGGTATTGGGTTTAAGTATGTTCAAAATATACCTGAAGACTTGACTTCTTGTAAAATTTTGATTCTTCCTGGATATGCCTTTGAGTTAACTGCTGATGAGCAGCAAAGAATTTGTGCCTACGTCAAAAACGGGGGGAGCATTTGGACCTTCCCTCGCACATCCATGAAACAAGAAAACAATCATATGAGCCCTATTCCTTTGTCGATACTTGATGGCGAAGGACTCTATTTTGAAGATTTTGGAGCTCTAGGTCCTGAAGAAAGTGAATCCATTAAAACCTTAAAATCAGAGTCTACACTTGCCGTTCATAGGGGCGCTGAAGAAGGAACTCTTCATGGCTATCGATGGGCTGAAAAAATTAAGCTGACATCTTCAATATTTGATATTTTAGGCGTTTTTAGCGCTGGAATTTACGAAGGTTCGCCTGCGATCCTCAAAAGAAAATTTGGTGAAGGGCAACATATTCACTTTGCTTTTTGCCCAGCTATCGACAATGCATTTGTCGACTGGATCACGAATTCTGGGCTATTAAAGTCAAACATAAGATCTCATCATGAAAATCTTCATATATATCCGATGCATTTTCAAAAAGAGAGATTTTATGGATTAGTGAACTTCTCAAATAGTGAAGTACTGGTTTCTCTTTCTGATTTGAAGCCCAGCGATTCGGTTTCTTTCCAATTAAATTCAGATCTGAATTTAATCCATAGGGAAGTTGACATCATCTCGCCGAAACCTATTGTTATAGACAAAAGAAGTGTCACTTGGATTAAGATAGCACCCCAGCCCTAGGTTAAAGGACTGGCGGCGAAGAGAATAGTGGTGAAAGGAATCGTTCCTATTAGACGATAGATATATGCTGATCTTTGTTTATTTGTGAGTAAACCTAGTCACACCGTCCCAATTTTCGATGTATCCAGACTTTTTCATTTCAATAAGGCGCTCAAGATAGATATGACTTGGCCCGTCATCGGGTCTAATCAAAATACATTGGGTAAAATGTTTTTCTGCATTCTCTAAATCTTGAGCCCGATAGAACTTCCGCCCCAATTCAAATTCTGAGATGAGATTTCGAATTTTTTCTGCCGTTGGTAGTAAATCCGGTCGCATAATTTCAAAGACTTTAACCGGCTCATTTTTACCTTTTACCTTAATATCATCTAAATCTCTAAAGAAGTGATCCCTGGGCCTACTTAGTCGAGCTATGGTAAACTCGCTCGCCATAATTTTAATTCCATAATCTTTAGTAAGACCTTCCAAACGAGAGCCCAGGTTGACAGCATCTCCCATGACTGTATAGGTAAATCTTTCATTACTTCCCATGTTTCCTACTGACATCGGACCGGTATTAAGGCCTATCCCTATATCTATAGAGGGATATCCCTTCTCTTTGAATCTAGCTTTCAATACATCTAGTGCATAAAGCATTTTAACTGAAGATTCTGCCGCAATATCAGCTTGATCTAGCACCTCCAGCGGAGCACCCCAAAAAGCCATTATGGCATCGCCAATATACTTATCCAGAACCCCTTTACTTCTGAGTATAATAGCTGTCATGGGTGTAAAGTATTCGTTCATAAAATCACAGAGGGCCTCAGGAGTGAGAGACTCAGAAATTGTGGTAAAGCCTCGAACGTCGCTGAAAAAGACCGTCAATTCTTTTCTTTGTCCACCTAGAGCTAGAGCTTCTGGATTATCTAGGACCTGTTCAATGACATCAGGAGATAAGTAGAGGCCAAAGGCACCCTTTACTTTTTGTCGTTCTTTCTCTTCTGTCGCGTACTTGTAAAGCATTATAGCAAGAAAGAGAACAGCCATTTCAATATAAGGCATGGCCATATAGGCCCAAATCCCTTTGTTAAACCAATAGTATCGATCAAAGAAAAAGTATCCCACCGCAAATGCTAGAGACAAGCCTCCAGCATAAAGAGCAGGAGAGAAGATCAATATGGGACCGAAAAGAAGGCCAATAGCCAAAACCAATCGTAATTCTATGTCAGGCATAGAGGGAAGTCTTTTCATAAAGTCTTGACCCATTATGTTATCAGCCATGGCAGCATGGTTTTCTACCCCATCTAAAGTAGAATCAAAAGGGTTAGGCCTTACGTCATTAATCCCAATGGCAGTAGCACCCAGAAACAATACCGAATGTTTGAGCCAATTTTTCTGTTGTTTTGTGAAAGAGTTATTGTATGCATCTGCAAGGCTAATGTTTTCAAATGTAGTGCGCCCCACACCTCGGTGCTTAAGCAGCGCTCGCCCACTTCCTAAATAGTCGACAGGAATTTCTATGGAATCAGAATCATTATCTCGATTGACGAGCGCAATGCTTTCAACTCCTATTTGGTCGAAAAAAACGGCAATGTCCCGATTCATGGCTTCAGCTGCGACCTTTAAAGATAGCGAAGGAAGAAGCTGACCATTAACATTTCTTACCAGACTCACCCACCTAACAACGGCATCTCGATCTGGATTGTTGGCAAAGAAAGCTGTGTAATTGGAAGCTTGTGAAATAATGGGGATATTGGCAACCGCACCAAAAACTTTAAGAGAATAGTCGTAGTCAGCAAGCGACTTGCCTTCGGGAAATATAACAGCTTGTATGGCGCTACTTTCAAAGTACTTGGGATCTGGAAATGGATTTTTGCTAGCGCCCCCTTGTTCAACTTCATCTTTGGTTTCGTAGTAGTAGAACCCCGTTACAAGATGATCGAAATCTCGGATGGCATTTGAAAAGGAATGGTCTCCGGGTGACATTTCATGAAGTTTGGAAATACCAGAAAGAATCTGCGGACCTTTTTTGGGGTTTGCTAAAAGCCCTTTGATTAGAGGATCTGCATCCTTAAGGGAAGAAATTTCTGGCTCACTGAAAATGGCATCAAAACCGATCCACTTCACTCCCGCAGCTTTAAGATTAATGAGTGCTTTTTCATAGAAGACTCTTGAAAAAGGCCATCGACCAAACTGTTTTAGGCTTTTATCATCAATTGCTAAAATGCCTATTTTGGTTTTCGGCTTTTGAGACCCGCGAAGCCTAAACCGCAGGTCAAGGAGGTCGGCCTCAAGCTCATAGATAAAATCATAGTTTCTGCTGCCTATATTCTTATAGTGCCGAAAAAGCAACCCAGAGCACACGCCGACAACCACACAAGTTATGAGAATCAATGGAAATTTTTCCCGGATCGCTTTCCATACTTTTTTCATCTAGAACCTTTGTCAATTAATTAAAATGCATATAGACTTCCTACTAGACATTTTACCTGTCGTTTAGGCATACATGAAATAAAATGCCTGTAAAAATGGAAAGTTCACCTAGTTGGGGTGTAAAGAATGATTCACGAAAATAGTAAAAAAGACTTAAAAAAATCAAGATTTCAAAGACATAATCCTAACTTTGATGATCATGCCTTAACTTTAGAGCAGTACTGTATTTCAACGAAGCGTGCCCCATTTGATGTCTGGGAAGAGATTCGAGCAGGCAAGCTGGAAGCGCGGGAATTTGGTGGCGAAGTTTATATCCTAACACCACAAGTTCGGGTAGAAGGTGCAGCCTTAGATCACGAAGAGCTCCCCAGCCTATGGGCACAAGGTGCAAATCATTTGTCTTTAACAGGGGCCTCGGTCCAAAACCCAGAAATGGCCCTGCTTATAGATCATTTAAGCCTTGCCAAAGAAGAAAACCGTGAGATTCTCAAGTTTGCCCAACAGTCTTTAGCCCAAGCAAGAGAGATCACCTCCCAAATCGTTTCCTCTAAAGATGAGCTGCTAAAGCTGAGAGATGAAAAAATCCAGTTACTTGAGGAAAAGCTTGCTCGTAGCCATGAGACTCTTAAGAAACTGTCGCAAGAAAAAGAAGATATAGAAATGCTCGCCATGGAACTTGCTTCTAAAATCTAGGGACTTTATTTTAGAAGTCTCTTCCAGTTATTTATAGTTGGCTTTAATTGTAGAGCCTAAATCCTATGACCTTCCTCTGCCCTCGAGGGGGCTCTTGTATTGATGCGCTCCCAATCCCTCGCCTCCCTGGAGCAGAACCTACTTCTTAGGACCTTGACCTGAAAATAGGCCCATGCACACCCCTCACGCCATGCTAGCTCTCGGTTTCAGCAATAATAAAGGATACTTTTCAGAAGTCGGCAGTATTTTCCGCTCATTTGCTCCTCATTCTCTCCGATGAGGTGCCCATGGGGGAATCATGAAGTTCGCTTTAGCACTTTTGGGAATAGCTGCGATCAGCCTTGAAGGTTTATCAGCTGAAGTCCCTACGGTCTGGGACCATCCGGCAGCGATGTCAATGGGCGGTGCCTACACTTCAGTTGCCAATGATGATTCCGCATTCTGGACCAATCCCGCAGGGATCGTGCGAACAAAAAAGGCACGAAGCAAAGAGCGAGTTCCCCTCTACCGAACACCAAATATGACCTTCGGCGCCAACAATAAAAAAGTTGCCGCTAACATTTCTAAATTGTCTTCAAGTTCAAAACGATTTGAAATCATCACGGATGCCTTGAATGAGTCTAATGGCGAGAGACCTGTTTGGGTCGCTGGCGGCGCAGAACTTATTGGCATTTTTAGTCAAAACCCTAGCAACCCTATTGGGGTCGCATTTTACAACCACACTACCACGCAAATGCAAGTTGACTCAGAAGATATTACTGGAAAAATAGATGGCTCAACAAACGTCCGGTCGAATATCCTCTCTGATACGGCAGGTCTCGTCAACTTTGCATTTGCTGACAAATCCAACAGAGCCAGCTTTGGGTTTCAATTTAGGTATATTGCCTCACGCTTCTCTCTCAACACCAAAACCCCGCTCTCTCAACTCACTACTAAATCTGGATTTGAGGACAACCTTAAACCAAAAGGTTCCAATACAAAAGGACTCGCCATTGACTTGGGGGGGCTCTACACATATCCCGATTTTTGGTTTCCGACTGTAGGCTTTGCAATCTTTAACCTTCCCACTGGCTGCATGGATAATTACCTGAATCCATTCAACGAAACACGAGAGTCAGTATGTGGCACAGTTTTTAAGGGTGACATTTCGGCCGACGACCCTCGCGCTGTTGACCCTACCGACATTCGCCTTGGTTTTTCCATTACGCCTCGATTCTCAAAGACCGTATCGACGCGACTAGCAGTGGATGTTCACAATTTAGCTTATGCTTCAGGCTCCAAAAACTACGGACTTTCCGACATCCCTCTAGATCGCATGCTCCATGCGGGAATGGAATTTTTTCTAGGAAACCCCCTAGCAGCCAGTCCGTTTCGTCTTAAATTAGGGATGAATCAAACTTCATTTTCCGTCGGCGGGACTATGACACTAGGAAGCGGCTTGATTATTGATATAGCGCGATATGGCAAAGATATCGCATCAGGCCCGACACCACGTCCAGACACACGCTACTTGATCAATTTGGGCTTCATGTTCTAAGAAAATCTAATGTATAATAATCTATGATCTTTTGATTTGAATGAGGTATGAAATGGGTAAGCTGAGTCTCGTCTTAATATTTGTTTCCTATGCCTGCGTTTCTTCGCCTACCCCCCCTCCCGAAAAGCCCCTTGTTAGTACTTCTAAAGGAGCTCTTCCTTTAGATACAAAGGACTCTAAACAAGCTTCTCGTAACAAAAAAAGTACGTCTTCAAGTAATATGGATAAGGTCCTTCAAGGACTGAACGACAATATATACACCTATCTTGTCCAATTCGCTGAGTCCGTCTCAAAAACATCTAACCTACAAACCATAGAATTTACTGTTTTTCAGGACGAGGTACTTGCTGCAATTTCTGGAACCGAAAGTCAAACAGAAATGCAAAAAGCAATTCTAACTCTTTCCATATTAGCGCACACCTCCCATTCGATTGCCCTTGCCAAATCACCTGAAGAAGGCAAAGCGGCAGTATATAATGACCAGACAAGCCAAAACGAACCCAGAGTGCTGGAATCCATGAGTTCGGATTATGAAATAAATTTAGGAGAGGAGCTAACGACAAATCCTTTCTTAAAATCGACCGACATTCATCATTTTGCTATTTTAACAATAGCCGAAAGCGATGCTACTCAGGAATTTAAAAATCAGCAGATGAAAAAACTGCAACAGGCCAAAAATGCAAGTGATAGAAATCAGCAAAAGATAGAATCTTGGTTGAAAACCGGAGCTTTGATGGCGACTGCGAATCAAAAAGAAGAAGATATCTCTGCCGTTACGGTAACCCCTAATGAGCCTCCTAAAGATCAAGTGCAGACGGGCACAACAGAAGATGCCTCAGCTCAGGGCACCGACACCAACACTGTTCCGGCGGCGCTGGAAGCACCGTCCGTGAGTAAAGCTCGAGAGCTCTCTTTGGTGGGGAACTTTAAAGAGTCCGCCGCCATGTTAGCGAGAGTTCCAGCCAATTCTCCCGAATACCCGGAAGCACAGGCTCAATTAAAGACAACCTCCAACACAGCTGCTCAGGAGCTTCGGAGAAAAGCCGCAGCCGCTTATCAAAACTCGCTACTCGTATCAGATGTCGAAACAAGAAAATCCTACCTTTCGGAAGCTAAGAAATACTTAGAGACTGCCCTTGCTGATTTTCCGGCAGCTGATCTAAAATCCACCGTTAAAGACAATTTAGAAAAAATTTCCAATCAGTTAAACGAATTGCAGAAGCCAAGGAAGTAGCGGAGATTTCTCAATCTTGCCTCTCTTCTTTTAGGAGTTGAGATCCAAATTGGGAATTCAGACTTTAGTTTAAGGTCCTGCGCCCTGCGCCATTTCAAAACCTTACCATTGTATACCCATGAATATTCGCGCCATAGGCAGTTGGAAGGTGAATAGTTCCTACATGTCCCCGAATCCTCTTTTCTTGCAGCTAAAGGACTGCCTACTCCTTTTGACAGTTCTTGCTAACTAGCCTTGAACACCCATATGCCGGAATTCCCACAATGCCTCTGCAACCACCTGTCATGCCGCCGCTTGCCCAACGGTATTTAGTTGTTTTCATTGTTGTTCGTACACGCGCGATTTTTTTCCTATCTTGCCTGAGCTACAATTCTACATAGGGTCAATGTTTGGGGTGAATATGCGCGTTGAAATCTAAAATGAAGCTCAACGATGTGCAGCGGAAATTCGGAAATTTTGACCTCTGTACGCAATAAAGCCGCATGTTGCCGAATGGGAGTAGGAAAAAACGAAACCTATCCAAACGAGTGGTGTACCAAATCTTTTAGATTAAAAATAGTAACATATCTAAAATATCCCCATTGGAATCATGATGACTTCTTTGCACCACAAAGCCCCCGCGGAGCTGGAATTGATTCGATACACTTCACCGCATCTCTCTACAGGTTCTCTACAGGTTCTCTACAGGTTCTCTACAGGTTCTCTACAGGCTCTCTATCTTCGTCTGTAAAATCATCTAAAATGACTCTGCAGTACACGAACTTTCTGGGTGAACCACAAATGTGCCAATTGCCTCTCTCCAAAGCGCAGGTTAGCACAAGAAGTTAAACCCTCCTATCCTGACATATTTTGCAAATCCCATTTAACGCTTAAAGACGCATTAAGGTGATTGAATTAAGGTCTTTGAAAGGGCCAAAAAATCTTCCAGATGATGCTCTACTATCGCCTTTACAACTTTAAGATCAAGGGCCTTATAGTTATGAATCGCCGTATTCCGAAATCCGACTAAACCATGCATCTTTTGCAGCAAATGCGGATCAATGATTCCCGCTTTAGCAAGAAGGTCAAAAGCCTCCCGTGATTCTTTGGGCAAGCCCAAACGCAATAGCTTTACCTTGCGCATGGCCATATCGATAGAAGCCTGGCACGATCTTTTTAAATTTAAAATAATGGAATCTTGCTTGGTTTGATGGGTGAAAAGGTTTTGAGAGTCGTTTTGATATTCCTCGTGAATCCGGCGAATGCATTTTTCAAGAATATCAGCTTTATTCAGCAGAATATCATCCACCATAAATCGTTCCTTTATCTGCAATATCGAGCAAAATCTCCTCTCGTTCCTTATTAAAATGTGCATACCTGGATAAGGCATAAACTTCAAAATTGCCAAGCACAAGAGGTTGATGGCAGACAAGAACCTCACCAAACGCTACGACTTGACTTGCTGTAACCCAGTCAGCACGCATCAAGTCCACGATGTCCGAGTCTCGCCCGAGCGTTGCAGAGATATAACCTTTTATACGGAGTATGTCCCCTGAGTCTAGTTCCACTTCTGACAAGATTGCGATATCAATATCGCTTTGATTTGTGAAATTACCGTTAACAGCCGATCCAAATAAATAGGCGCCTGCGCACTGCGGAAGATGGGTCGCAATATAGTTTGATATTTTTTGAAAATCTTCTTTTGGAAGAAACATTTTGGAGCTTTCAAAGCTGATGGGATCAAAGGCTGATGCATAGTAAAAATACAAAAATCTGATGTTTATGTCAAACGATCACAAAAAGAAGCATCACCTCCCGACATATATTTTGCTTAAATGCTAATATTCTTGATGGTTTTCATAGGCAAATGAAATTCAAGTCTTCGGTCAATTGGCAGAAGCTAAGCTGTTTTAGTTTTTTTAGAGAATGCACTTAAAAATCAAAGTACAATCTTGGGGCCACCGATTCACAATGAGTTTGTGCGTCCTTTATTATGATCGTTGAATCGAAGCCATAGGCTAGTGCTTCCTATAATTGGTGATCGTTTTCAAAGAGAAAAACATCGAAAAGTGATCGAGTTATCTGATTGCTAAGCATCAGGCGCCTTGCAGGCTACGTCCTTGATTTTCACTACGCTAAGCACCTACTTTAAATACAATCCCCCTTTATTTAGCTTGATATTCTAAGCGAGGAGATCATTTCGTCCTTTGTAATTTTTCCCCTTCATCGATGCTAGTTGTCTCCTTGGAAAAACTCCACTACGAGGTTTTCCGATCCTATTTTGTTTCGGAGTGAGTCAGATTTACTTGCAAAGATTTCCGTACCCCAAAAAAATTTCAATTCTTAGAGCGTCTATTACAGCCATGATTAAAAAAAAGCACAAATGAGGTAGCTGGTAGACAACAATTGGTCTCGATCGATGGGAACAATTTTATGTAGAAGCCTGTATGTGGAGGAATGTACTAAACTCCCATTGCAGTTTAGATTGGAATTAGAGTAGGCACAGGACTTGAACTTCACTTGCCTATCCAAGGCAGCAAGAATAATAGCATACAAGCAAAGAATATGTCGGATCTGCTGAGAAATGCGCAGCAATTCCCGGCCAAAAATAGTTCCCCCGTTTGACAAGGGTTTCCGGACTTTC
>JBAXBA010000024.1:0-46024 GCA_037142195.1 Pseudomonadota bacterium | reverse complement strand
TTCCAGAGAGTCCGGTGACGGCATCCATCAAGTATTCCTTAATTTCGACCACACTTCCTATGGATTCAAATATGTCTATACCTATAGCCTTATCTTTCAATGTACAGAGATCACAGAAGCTCAGAGCTGTGGCTGCTTGATGAATCTTGGCTGCAATATTTGGCATGGCTCGAAGGATCGGCCCTGAATGATGAGTTGTGGATCGAAGTCCCTCAATGGCTTGGCCTGCTAAGATTGAAACTAATAAAGTCTCATGATTACTTACATGGGGCAGCCATCCACCAACCTCAATAAGATCTTGGGGCTTAATGCAAAGTACAATGACATCATAGACAACCTGCCGAGGAATCTCTTGAAGCACAGTAACATTTAGTTGATCGCCAAATTCTTTAACTTTTGAAACGTGGACGTCAAATATGTCAAGATTGTATTTGTTCTTTTCTTTAATCCCTTGTGCTAACGCAAACCCCATATTTCCCGCACCAACTAAAAGTACATGGACCATTACTTAGTTCCTTCTTCACTGCCCTTTTCGGGCCCAGCCGATGAGTTATCGACGGCACTGGTTTTCTTAAGGCTTGAATCTGTGTTGTCTGAAGGAACTTCTTCGGCAATATCAGCTGAATTAAGAGTTTCTGGAGAAAGGGACTCGTCTTGACTTTGACTTTCATTCTTTGGAGAAGTTGAATCGGCTGCTTCGGAATCCAAATTTGCCTGTAATTCTTTTTCTAATGGGCCGCTTGAAGTTGCCGGCGCGCTGTCTGTGACTTCATGAACCATCGTGTCTTTGGTTGGGGGTGGCAATCCAAAGGTTGCTTCTCCTGTCACGACTTTTTTGAGTCGCTCCAATTCTTCCGGATGAAGCTTTAAAATTTGGCGTCTAGAAAAACTTGACACCGAGACACCTGGATCGTAGGTTCCTGCTACGAGATACAAATAGGAAAATCTATCTTTTTGAAAGGCCAAACCTTTAAGGATACTGTATCTCGCATCTTCATTTACTAGTTTAAGCAAGAACCTAAGAATCAATCTCTCGCCAACCGTACTTTTCTTTTCAAATCTTGTAACAAATCGAGAAATCAGCTCCGGACTCACGCCCTCAATCGACTGTTCTACATGGGCGGTTTCAATTTTTTGACCCATTTCCGCAAGGGCCATTAACGACATGATTCTAAGCCAAAACTTTTTACCTTTGCTGAGCTTCCAAAGCACTTGCTCAGCTCCTAAGCGAGGCAACTTCCGAATTTCAAATAGAGACTGGTACTTTGCCCACATCACCGAGCCCTCAGAGGATGATCCCCAAGCCTCTTCCTGCTCCGGATTCCATTTTACAGTGGGCGGTGCAATCTTTTGATCTAGATCATTTGGTAAAAACCAATACGGGTTTTCTTGCCAAGTTAATTCCATGCCTCCTGCACCCTGATGTGTCAAAGCTGGGTCAGAAGGAACCGACGAGGGATCAGAAACAGTGCTAGACTCAACTTGATTAGGATCGGCGACACCTAAGGGATTGTCTGTCGTCTCGTTGGTTGACTTTTCGCCCGTTATAGAATCCCAGCCAGGTATAGAGCTTAGAAGCTCTGGCTTCATGAAGACTACAAGTGCCACGAGAGAGACGAGCACACCAATCATCACATATATTCGTAGATTCCCCCTTGTCATGAGCTCGCCAATCGAGCTTACAGACATTTCACTCTTTGCACCTAGAAGCTTAGGACCCGTTACTAAGGAACTTCCATCTTTGTTTTGCCCGCTTTCCCAAAACGCCGCAGAATTTGGGATACTCATGTCTTGGATTTGGTCCTTTGCTGGCTGCTGTCCCTGTTTGGTAGCGTCAAATCCAGTAGTTTCTGCCCCTTCAAGCAAACTCGCTGTAACTTCCAAAAAATTATGGCCGCCTGCAGAACCTTGTTCTTTTGCATTTTTTTCTTGTATCCCTGAAAAGGAAGATGAAGGTAAAGGCCTAAAGGGCTGGTCCTTGCCTGCATCCTTTTGGGGCGCAGAACCATCCATATTAAGATCTAAACTTGGTAAGCCTTGTGACATAGCATCCTCCCCAAACCCATCACCGTGAAATCTCGGCCCAGAAGGCAAGGTAGTTAAGTAAATATTTTGCTAAAACCCCTAAGCCATGAATAAATTAGGACATAATTTTGGGGAATTTCACAGTAACTGCAATAACCGCTTGCTCTATAAGCCAGTTACGTTTACATTACCGCCTTCGTCCAGGTGATCTGGGCAGCCGTAACCTGGTCTTTTCTATGTTAGGAACGAATACGCATGAGCAAATTTCACCTTGCGAAATACAGAAACATTGGTATCTCTGCCCATATTGACTCGGGCAAAACGACTCTTTCTGAACGGATCCTGTTCTATACAGGTATGATCCACAGAATCAACGAAGTCAGGGGCGGTGGCGATGGTGCCAAGATGGACCATATGGAGCTCGAAAAAGAACGTGGAATCACGATCACTTCTGCAGCCGTAACAGTCGAGTGGAAAGACCACAAGATTCAACTCATAGACACCCCAGGACACGTTGACTTCACAGTTGAAGTAGAACGTTCGTTAAGAGTTTTGGACGGCGCAGTCTTAGTACTTTGCGGCACTTCCGGGGTTCAGTCACAATCTATTACCGTAGATCGTCAAATGAGACGATATAACGTGCCTTGTTTGGCGTTTATCAACAAACTTGACCGTGCAGGATCGGATCCTTACCGAGTCACGGATCAACTTCGCGAAAAGCTAAGTCACAACGCGGTTATGATGCAAATCCCCATTGGTTCTGAAGGCGACTTTGGTGGCGTGATTGATCTTCTTAAGATGAAGGCTGTCTATTTCGAAGGCGAAAAAGGCCTTGATGTTGTTTATAAAGAAATTCCAGATGGCTATGTCGAAAAAGCTAAAGACTATCGCCAGAAGCTTTTAGATTCCGTGGCCATGTTCTCAGACGAACTTACAGAGCTGATTCTTGAAGACAAAGAGCCTTCTTTAGAGCTCGTTCAAAAAACCATTCGTGAAGCAACTATTGCTCGTAAATTGACTCCTGTGTTTATGGGCTCTGCATTTAAAGACAAGGGTGTACAAGAGCTACTAGACGCTGTCTTAACCTACTTGCCATCACCACTTGATCGTCAATATTGGGGATTCAAGAACGAAGAGCGCGTTGAAGTCTTCCCAGAAGCCAACAAGCCTTTGATTGCTATGGCATTTAAGATTACTGACGAAACCTTTGGACAGCTGACTTATACCCGCATCTATCAAGGAACCCTTAAGAAAGGCGATTCTGCATATAACCCTCGCTTAGGAAAATCCCAGCGAATCGGTAGATTTGTGCAAATGTTCTCCAATGATAAAGTGGAGCTAGCTGAAGCCACTGCAGGCGATATTATCGCTATGGTAGGCGTGGAGTGCGCATCTGGCGACACCTATTGCGATGAAAACATCAACACCACCATGGAATCGATGTTTATCCCTGAGCCTGTAATTGAGCTTGCCATTAAAGCTGAAAAACAAGACGACCTCACTAAAATCTCAAAAGCCTTAAACCGCTTTATGAAAGAAGACCCCACTTTTAGAGTTTATGTCGACGACGAGTCTAATGAGACGATCATCCGCGGCATGGGAGAACTTCACCTTGAGATCTATGTCCAGAGAATTCAACGGGAATACAAAGCGAACGTAGTCATTGGTCAGCCCAAAGTAAACTACAGAGAGTCGCCAGGAAAAGAAGCTTCCTTTGACTATAAGCATAAGAAGCAAACAGGTGGTTCCGGTCAGTACGGCCACGTTGTGGGTCGCTTAAAACCCATATCCGAAGGTGCTGAAGGAAACTTCAAATTCACTAACTTGGTTGTAGGTGGATCGATTCCTAAAGAATACATTCCTGGTTGTGAAAAAGGCTTTAAAGAGTCTATGGATAAAGGCCCCTTGGCTGGATTCCAAGTAATTGGGGTGGAAATTGAGCTTACCGACGGAACCTTCCACCCGGTGGATTCTTCAGAAATGGCCTTTAAAATTGCAGCAAGAGAAGCGTTTAAAGAAGCTTTTATCGCGTCCAAACCAACGATTCTTGAGCCTATTATGAAAGTAGAAGTGGAAACTCCTCTGGATTTCCAAGGTACTGTTCAAGGTGATATTTCGTCTCGCAGAGGGATCTTGCAAGGTACCGATATGCGTGGAGACGTTGCCGTAGTTATTGCGGAAGTTCCCCTTTCCGAAATGTTCGGGTATTCCACACAGCTTCGCTCCATGACTCAAGGCAAAGCCGGATTCTCCATGGAATTTGCTAAATATCGAGCAGTTCCAAGCTCGATCCAAGAACAGCTCATTAAGAAGTACCAAGAAGAACGCGCTAAAGGTTCTAAAAAGTAAGCTTAGAGATCCCAGGCCAATCGCCTGGGATTTTTTCATTTGTCAGAAATTTTCAATTTTTCTAAATTGTATCTCAAGGAATTACCTGACATAATTTTTGAAAACAATTTGGGAGATCTCCATGAAAGCTTCCCTGATCTTTATTTGTATTGTTACTGCGTCATGTGGTTCTAGCTCTAAAAAGAGCGATCCGCTTCCAGGAGGGGTTTACTCGGTCATTTCTCTTTCTTCATCAACGTCCGCTGAATCCAAGTCCTATTCTTTTACAACCCTATATAACTGTAAATTTGATGGCAACAATGGGACCTTTGAAGCATCTTTTAACAGCGGAACGAATACCAACTTGGCGGTGAAAATTCGCGGTTTTTCTAAATCCAACAAAAAATACACTTGTAGCCAAGCGACTGACAATAAGAATGGCCCTGATGTGGGAAGTTATTTCGACGGCTGTGGCATTTCCTTAACGATACCCAACAACACGACGTCAAGTCCTACTTACAATAAATACGCCACCTATCGAGCTGACACCACGGTTGATGCCTTTGCTTATTCTGGTACATGCTCAGTAGACATTACATTCGCTGAGCCAGCTACAGTTTCAGGGGTAATCCTTTGTGGGGACATGGTTCAAACTCACCTAAAGAGCAACCCCAGAAATCCGATCGAGACAAGCGTGAAAGCAAGTATCACCGACAAATCTAGTTTTTCGTGCAATATCTGAGTGCTTAAGCCTCGAAATGACCTAAGTCAGATCAAGAGTTCTAAAGAGATTATTTGAGTTCCTAATTTCCCCAAAAGAAGTATGTATTTCGAAAGTCCGCGAGGCTACGTTTTTTGTCAACTTGCATAGAGAGATGCGGATGGATCCTGAGTTGGGCGAGAAGTGCCACAAGCCTCAACTGAAGGCATGGATTGTTAATCTTCTCTCTGCTATAAGTCTCATTAAGCAGAACCAGCTTTAAACATCTTCCATAGGCCTAAATATGAGTTTACCGCATCAAATCGGCATACATTCCCTAGATTTTAAAGCATGGGAAGGAGTTGATCCTGCTTTTTTGGAAAAAGGCTTGTGGATGGCTCGCGAGAAAACCATTCATGCCTACAAAATGATTACTTCCCAGCTAAGGGAGGGGATGTCGGAAAGTGAAGCAAGGCGCCTCATCTACACTATTTTTTCAGATTTAGGCTGCAAGAAGCATTGGCATAAGCCTCATGCAAGATTTGGAAAAGGAACTCTATTAAGTTTTAATGAAGGCCAAGAAACGGGCCCAAGCCTCGCTTTGGGTCAACCTGCTTTTCTTGATTTAGGCCCAGTGTGGTTTGATTCAGAAACTCAATTGGAATATGAAGGTGATTTTGGCGACACTTTTATTTTAGGTGAAAACTCAGCGGCAAACCACTGTACGAAAGTCTGTCGCGACTTGTTTCAAGAAGCCAGAAACCTTTGGCACAAAGAGCCAAAAACTGGCTATGAAATCTACCAATTCCTTAAAAATCGAAGCACGGAATTAGGGTTTGTCTTAAGAGAAGATGTTTGTGGTCATAGACTCGGCGATTTCCCCCATAACCGCCACACCAAGATGAGTCTTTCTGACACAAAATTTATTCCTTCGAAATCTCTTTGGGTTCTAGAGGTGCAAATTTTAGATCCAGAGAAAAGATTTGGAGCATTTTATGAAGACATCCTATAGTCCGGGCTGAATTAGGACGCTTAAGAGCCGAAAGAGTAAGGAAAGCGGCTTATCCTTTGGACTCAGGTTCTTAAGGCGCCAGAAAACCTTCTTTGGCGGGCTGCTTCAAAAAGAATAACCGCACCAGCAATTCCCGCATTCAATGACTCGGTCTTTCCGTGCATATCAATGTAAATAGACTTCGCCAGAAGTTTAGCTTCAGCTCCCGCACCGTTAGCTTCACCCCCGACAATCAAAGTCGACTTTCGCTTCCAATCTAACTCCGCATAGGACTTGTCCCCCGACAAATCCGCCAGAAAAAGAGAATGATCTGGAAAGCGTATTTGAAATTCCCCTACTGTGGGACCCCGCCAAAGAGGGAGCCTAAAATGAGCCCCCATGGCGCTTCGCACGACTTTTTCGTGAAAAGGATCCACGGAAGTTGGAGTAAAGACAACCCCCTCGGCCCCAGCTGCCTCAGCAGCCCTGAGAAGAGTCCCAGCGTTGCCTGGATCTGAGACACCATCCAGTATTAAAAGGAGTGTGCTGTCTAAAGGAATCTCCCTAGGCTGCCTCATGGCTATGGCAAAGATCCCCTGGGGATTCTTTGTGACACTTAATTTTGCCATGACAGCATCATTCACAATAAAAATTTCAGTTCCTGCTTGGATGAGGCGAACCAGGCTACCTTGATAGGCGTCAAGGTGCTTTTCCAGCAAAAAAACGGATTCAAACTTCTGGGCTGACTCTAGACCGTCGCAAAAGAGGCGCTCGCCATCAACCAAAAATACCCCTTCCTGTTCGCTGGTCTTACGGTCGTAGAGTCCCACAGCTCGCTTTACTTGAGGATTAGCCGTTGAACTTACGTATTTAAGCTGCTGAAGATCTAGCCGCAAACAGGACTCCCTAAGGTCGTGCCTAGTGCTGAAACGACAATGGTTCAGCACTAGGCAAAAATTTACCCTACTATGTCTTGCCGGGTACCGAAAGAAAAAAGAGATTCCAAACATGCAGGAGGCAACCATGGATTCATCGAAATCACCTTCATCTAGTATCAGGCTCCTTAGACTCCAAGACGAATTAGAGACTCCACCACCCAAAGTAAAAAGCAATCTCCTTCTCAAGTTAACGGCCATGACAGAGGCTCTAGAGCTTGTCGCAAAAGAGGCGCAAGCACCCGAAAACAATCACTTATCCAGAAAAGGCACGCCTCTTATTCCAAAGTCCCACCTGACCCTAGTCCGGTAGAAGCTGGTCTAAATCAGGGTTTATATGTAGTGACTGACCGAATAGGCTGGACTCTAAAACTCAGCGTGCTATGTAAAGGGCTGAGTACTTTTGGAAAGGCTGATCTTATGGATACATGGGGCAAGAATTTAACATCAGAAGCCTCTGGTTTTTCTGAAGAAAAGACTGAAGAGAAGAAAGGCGCCGTGGCCCATGCGCCAAGCCTTAACCTCCAAAATGAAAACATCGCCAATGCCGAAAAAGCCGCACTCGCCCTCTTTGCTTTGGCTGGAGAAAATCCCAATCGGGAAGGACTACTCAGAACCCCTTATCGTTACGCCAAAGCCTGGTCAGAACTGCTTGCGGGCTATCATCAATCTGTTAATGATGTGGTAGGTACGGGAGTATTTGCCTCGGAGTCTCTAGGACTCGTTGCCGTAAAGGAAGTCGAGTTTTTTAGTCAATGCGAGCATCACCTCCTTCCCTTTTGGGGTCATGCGTCCGTCGCTTATTTCCCTTCACAAAAGATTGTGGGGCTATCTAAGATTCCACGAATCGTCGACATCTACGCAAAGCGCCTTCAGGTTCAAGAGCGCCTCACCAAAGAAGTGGGCGATGCTTTGCAGGATCTATTAGCCCCCAGGGCTATTGCTGTTAAAGTTTCCGCTCAGCATATGTGTATGATGATGAGAGGCGTAAAGAAACAAGGTTCGGCCACCGACACGACTTATGTTCTAGGCTTTGATTCCCTTTCAGCATTAGAAAAAGATCAATTGTTGTCTTTTCTTAAAAACTAGCAAGATCGATTTAAGCCGAGGTTAGTCACCGCATTCCTGAAAGCGACTAAAAAGCTCCCGACTTCGACAGAGAAAAGAACAAAAACGAACAATATCAGAGTGTTAAATTTTAGCTGGGGCACTACATTTTAGATTTTGTAGGGCGTGCTGCTTCTTTCTAGATCAAATGCTGCATATATTTCGAGCTGACTTCTGTCCGTAGCAGAGGGCTGAAACAGTAAGTCGAAAACTTATGCAACCTTAAAGTCGCAGGTTTTAAGGACACAATGGCTTGCTCTAGATGCATGTCTTAGAGTGCTCAGATAAGTTGATCCTTTGGTCCAAAGTAGAAGATTTGACTAAAATATTTTTTAAACACAAATGTAAATATGCGAGAAGAATTATGATGCCAGTTCATAAGTTGTCTCAGGACTTTATCTCTAATTCACACCTTGGTTAATAAAGGAATTCTCCAGTCGGGCCATGTTCTCAACTATAGCGTCGAATGCGGCTCTAAATTCTGGTGCTTTCGCAACCGTTGACACAGAATTGGCCCATCCTTGCTCAAGGCGCTGGGTATTTATATTTGCAATTTCAACCGAGATTTTTTCGGGCAATTCCGTTTCTCTGAATTCAAAGCATCGCTTAAGAGCAGTACCTAATGTTTTGGCATCGGCCCTTGGCAAAAACACTGATAGATCGTGAACATCTTTAGAACGAGAATTGGCATCGCCGTGACTGAGCAATGCATGAAGTTTTTCGGCAATTATAGTTTCAACGGGATAGACCGACCAACTGATTTTTTCATTCGAGGGAAAAAGTGAGGGTGTTTCTGCTTCCTGTGGCCCCGGAGTGATAGGATCGCCAATCCCTAAATCAAAGTGAACGATCTGCGCTCGCTTGATGTCGGTTAAAATTCCACCGATTCCAGCGCGATAAACTTGGCGTATCCCTCCATACTGACCTTGGGTTACTAAGCTTATCTGGCTTTCAAAGCGGAACCAAACGCTATCGCCAATATCCGCCTCTGCCCTTTGTTTTGTGAGTTCCAAGGTGGAGTCGATATTTGCCTCTACAAGTAGAGCATCAAGATCAATCGTGTATCGGGGAGAGTCATAAACTCTGAGGCCAACAAATCCGCCCTTAAAAACCAATTTTGCCTTAAGTTTTCTATCGGCAACCAAGCGAGCCATTAATCGTTCAATTAAGAACGCGGTTTCCATATTCCGATAAGGCACATCGAGTTTGAGGGCAAGATTGCTTAATTTTTTACGAACAGAATCACTTTTTGATTTTGGCGTCATGTCGTAATCACCTCGAAATATCTTGTCAGCACTGAATCAAGTCCAAGCTCTTTTGCTGCTTTCCCAAGTTTGCCTTCAGTAGTTTGTTGGGTAGCAAGCGCAGCCCGTGCAGCTTGAACTGCCGTTCGTTCTCCAATTTTTTTGGCCATCTTCAGTCCCTCGAGTACGGCTCGCTCAACGGTGACAATGCGGTAACCATTTTCGCTTATGATTCCACAGTCCAATTTTATCTTTGTGCGAATCAGTCGGTAAAGTCTGGTGTGTGTCACCTGAGTTGGGGGAACCAACACCCAAACTTGTCCTGGGACTTGTTCTATCAAATTGTAGTGGAACAGAGCCGTAAGTCCGCCAACCACGGATTTAGGACCAAACTTTGTACAGGCTACTTGGTAATCGATATCTCTCCCAAGGTTTCCCTCGAAATGCAGATACATTCCCCGGCCAACACGAATGATTTTTTCCTCTTCGACTAATCGAGAAAGGCTTTGATGACTTAGGCCCAATGCCTCAGCCTGCGTCCGAGTAAAAACTCCCAATCTTTTGAGTTTTGATTCTTGCTGTTTATTCATAATCTTAGTTTGTGGCCAAATATAACATTTTTCAATAGAAATGTTATATTTGGCCAGTCACAGAGGTCTTGATAAGAAGCTAAGCGCCTCATACCATAGACTTATTTAAGGATTATTGATGCCGCATAAATTTCAATCTAATAGAACTCCATGATTTTGACGTCTTCAAAACCTTCCGGTTAACTCTGAAGGTCCTATTTCACTCAAGGCTGCAAGTGTTCAGAATATGGCGTTTTTGAAGATTTGCAGTTCCTGCAAGCCAATCTTGAATGGAATGCTCACGAGCAATATGCGCTTATGCACGATGCTCTAACGGAAGGATGCGGTAGCACGGAGTAAGCTCCGGACGTCGACGGATATAGGTAACTGGTTTTGTAGTTTTGGCAGCTTCCATAGCCTAGGAATGTGCCAAACGGGAGCGTCAGGATAGATGTGACAAAATACCGCTGGGGAAACGGCGGCATGATGAAACAAGATGTCTTCGTAGTCAGTCTCGAAAAAGCAATTCAAGCTTCCATCGATATTGCAAACCTCTTGATCGCTCAAAATGTTTGGGAACTACCTCGAAGCTATAAACATGGCTTTCATATCCTGGAAAAAAATCAGGTAATAACATTGGAACTCTCAAGGCAAATGTCCGCGATGGCTGGGTTTAGAAACATTGCAGTCCACGACTATGCAAAACTAGATATCAACATTATGAAATCCATTCTCGTCAAAAACCTGGTAGATATCCAGGACTACTGCACCGCTATTCACCGTGCTATTCAATAGATCTGGACTAGGCAAAAGTAAGTCCGTCCCCCCTAGCACTGCTCATCATGGCTCGCCATGCAGAGCGTCAAAATATTTTCAATTGGTGCCGATCAATGTTCCTATATTTTGTTCTAAATGGTCATGAATCATAGAATGGCATCGTTTACTGGCACCAGCCCCACTTTCTTAAGGCCATCTTTCCAATGTAAAAAATGAATTCCCTCTTCGATGTACTCAAGGGGCTGAAGCAGTCAACCGAAAACTTACTCAAACTTGATCATTTGTCTTATAACTACCGATAATTACTAGAGTGCCGATAGGTGTGTAAAAGGAGACTTTATGCATCTTTCCATAAGTGAGGCTTCCATTTATTTAGGGGTATCGTGCTGTACGTTAAGGAGATGGGATAAGTCCAACTGAGATTCCCCAAAGCTCCCCTTCTCGAGATCTTATAAAGGGCGTCTCTCAACATCCGCATGGGCGAAAAGGCGCAACAATGACCCCAAGACGTCTCCCTCTCGACCTACAAAATGTCGCAATATACAAGCAACTGTCAATAGTTTAAACACTTCTGCTTTCCTAAAACCCAAATATTTCGATGGGCTACAGGGATGGCACGCCGGCCTGCCCTTTGCATAGAGGAATATAAGCATAGCTCTCTCGGCAAAACGCCTCACTTTAAATACAGACTATGAACTTAAAAAGGGAAGACAAATGACAGCTAGATCCATCTCCAATCATCAAGAGAGACGCCACGCACCTAGATTTGACATAGACAAAGAAGTGACTCCTTCCCTATGGAACTCCATTCCAGTAAAAAGGTATTCTTCTGCTTTTTTGATTTCCAAAAGAGTTTTTGATTTAGTTCTGAGTTTAACTGCACTCTTTTTACTTGCACCACTTTTGGCGGTGGTGGCGGTAGCGATAAAAATGACCAGCAAAGGCCCCATTATTTTCACCCAGGAACGTCTTGGACTCGGTGGCAAAACATTTAAAATGTATAAATTTAGAACTATGAGCCAGAACGCAGAACTCCTCAAAAGCAGCCTAGCTGCCATGAACGAGCATTCAGGCCCAGCCTTTAAAATGAAAAAAGACCCAAGAATCACCAAAATCGGCGCCGTCCTCCGTCGCCACTCGATTGATGAGCTGCCACAGTTGCTGAACATTGTGTTGGGAGACATGACGATTGTGGGACCAAGGCCTCCCCTTCTTAGCGAAGTGAAGCAGTATGAGAATTGGCAGAAAATACGTCTTTCTGTAAAGCCAGGTCTCACCTGTATTTGGCAAGTTAGTGGCAGATCTCGCATTGATTTTGCAACTTGGGTTCGCATGGATCTTCGATATATAGAGAAAGCTTCTTTAATTTTAGATATAATTATCATAGCCAAAACATTTTCCGCCGTAATCCGGGCTGATGGAGCTTACTAAATTCCAAGAAGAGGGTCGATCCACTGAAAATTCTCCTGGTATCAGCACTCCAAGTTTATCCCCCTACCTCAGGGGGAACTATTCGTACCTCTGGTTTTGCGGAAGGGCTAGCCCAACATGGATTCCAGGTCAGAATTTTTAGCCTCATAGGACGCAAAGGGAACCTATTTCAACCAAGCTCTACAACAAGGCCTGCTGGCGCTTTAGATGTGGAAGAATTCGTACTCCGCCCCTCATGGCTAACCCTCATTGGCATTTTATGTTTTAAAATCGGCTTGTTTCCCATTTGGGCCTGGGCATGGCTGAAAGTTATGGGTCGACACACGATACCACTTAATGAACTAGCTGTAAGTTCTGAAGTCGTTATTGCCGACTTCCCTTTCGTATCCCCTATCTTTGAACTGGCAAACCACGCCCACAAGGTTTTAAATACTCATAATATTGAAGCCAACTTAGCCACCGGACGCTTTTCCAAAAAAGCAGTTGCCTACCTTGAAAATCTTGCCTGTAAAGCAGCTGATGTGGTCGCAGCCTGCAGCCCCTCAGACGCCGACTATTTTTCAACCCACTACCTTTCCCATTCCCTGGTCATACCCAATTGCATTTCCCCTAAGCCCTTTTTAAAAGATCCCAACATACGAGATGAATTCAGGAAGAAACTGAACTTTGGAGATAAAAAAGTTTGTCTTTTTTCGGCAAGCGCCTACGGCCCCAATCGAGAAGGGTATGAGTTTTTGAGAAAATTTAGCGAAAAATACACTGCTTTCATGTTAGAAAATAAAATCATTTTTCTAATCATCGGAAGTGTGGCACCGAAAACAGACGCCACGGAAGTTCTCATGGTAACAGGGAGAGTGGATACCGTGGCGCCCTACTTCCAGGCTGCTGACATAGCATTAAACCCGATCTTTAGAGGCGAAGGCACATCCATAAAGGTCGCAGAATATATAGCTGCAAGTCTTCCTTTACTCACCACGGAAGTTGGGAAAAGAGGCTACCATCTTCAAGACGGTGAAAGCGCTTTTGTATTCTCTAAAGATACCTTTAAAGATCAGTTAGACAAGATTCTGAGAGTTGCCGATACAGCCCCCCTTACTGATCGAGCGAGAGAGGCTAATTTGGCGTCCTTCCAAGTAAAGGAAGCTCTCAAGCCACTGTCTCTTTGGATTCATAACCATGTACCCTAAAAGTATAAATACAGGTGTTCTTTTCCTTAAAAATATCCAGATGAAAAGATTCTTCGTGAAAAATCAAACTTGTTTTATATCTCCCATTTATCGACGTTAGGTTGGAACAGATGACCCATTTTTTTCTTTCGATGATCACCTTCCTACTTTTTATGGGCGTTGCGCCCAGCAATCCTGAAGTGGTTTCCATTGAGGCCAAAGTGGATTCGAAACCCACACTTCCTCTCGACAAAATCAACCCAGGAATTTATGGCATAGGAACTTACTTCGGAGAAAGTAAAAATGATTTAGAAACCTGGGCCCTAAAACCTGAAGTCTTTCGCTTAGGCGGAAATTCTAGCGAGCGGTTCAACTGGAAAACTAACAGCTGGAATACAGGAAAAGATTGGTATTTTAGAAATTTTAACTCTTCGACACCATCTGTCGTGGACGCCTTTATGAAAGCGAATCGCGACCACGGAGTAGGCTCTCTCATCACGATTCCCATGTTAGGCTGGATCGCTAAAGACCAAAGCTCTGGCAGCTACCCCATTTCTAAATATCCCCATCAAAAAGACCAGCGGGAGGGATTTGGAAATGGAATGGCGAAAAGCGGCGATCCCCTAAAAGCTGACCCCAATCTTGCTAATACCCCCCTGAGCAGCGAGTACATTTCCTCGTGGGTATCTCATCTTAAAACCCAATTTGGCAATCACCCCCACAGGTATATCATCGGAAACGAACCCATGCTCTGGCACGAAACCCACCAAGATGTTCACCCCAATCGCGCCACTTATGAGGAAGTCCTAAATAAGTTTCTAACAACGTCCCACCTAGTGAGAAAAGCAGATCCAGAGGCCGTCATTTTTGGGCCCGCTTTATGGGGCTATCTTGCTGTAAAACAGTCTGCATTTGACGCCCCTGGCCCCTGGAGCCAAGGTCAGAGACTTTCTGATAAAAAGAAGCATGGGGGAGTAGATTTTCTCGAATGGTTTCTAAAAGAAGTCGCCAAAGAGGAAAAGCGAAGCGGGGTATCTCTGTTAGATGTGGTAGATGTCCATTTTTACCCTGAAGGAGATCACGTACGAAACAGCCCCCCTTCTCTACCCACAAGCAGGCAAGCCCGCCTAGAAGCCACCAGATCCCTCTGGGACCCCTCTTATAAGGATCCGAGTTGGATTGATGAGAAAATTTATTTCATTCCTTATATAAAAGGAATCATCGCCAAAAGTAGTCCTAAATTGAAGTTCGCTATTGGTGAGTATAAATTCTATGGAGAAGAAGATATTGCTGGAGGAATCGCCCTAGCAGAAGTCTTGGGAATCTTTTCTAAAGAAAAACTCGACTACGCTTCTTATTGGACTATCCCACCTCCTAAATCCCCTGCTAGTTTTGCGTTTAAACTTTTTAGAAATTATGACGGCAAAGGGAGTGCCTTTGGGGATATTTTGATACCCAATACCTACGGCACCCAAAAAGACGCCTCCCTATTTTCAGCCCTCAGAGAAGCAGATCAGACCCTAACCTTAGTCCTCCTCAACAAATCACAAACCAAAACCGCCACATTCGATTTAAATATCAGCGGTCTTAACGAGAAAACTTCCTTTACACTCTACAAATTTAATCCTACATCAGGGAGCATCGAACCCACCTCACTTGCGTCGCTTAAAATGCGGCCAAGTTTACCGCCCCTTAGCATGGCACTTTTAGAAATAAAGAGGGCTAAAAATAAAGTAGATAAGAAATAAACAAAAATCAGACTTTACAGAGAAACTAGCGGCTAAATGATCCCGAGAAATTAAACTTCCCAAAGTCAGCGACAGGAAATTCTTGGCCTTTTAGGTGAAGAATTTCCTATAAAAATCTCGCGGGTGACGCAATGCATGCTTCCAAAACAAGAACTGATCGATTCTCTTAGGCCATTTATCCTCTTTAGAAGAAACAGCATCATACATGGGAATCCGACTGTCCTCGAGCCAATGGAGCCAATCCCTATACTCGACCCTTGGCACCTTGCCACCTAACTTCTGGCATTTGATCATTAAAGATAAAACCCAACCCAGTGCATACTTGGAAGACGTGGCTTCAGGTCGAGTTACCGCAAGTTTCGCTTTAGCAACTTCCTTTTCAAAAGCCACTTGATTTTGGGTAGCACCGAAATAAGCAAGACGAGGAAGATCGACTCCTCTTGCAATTTCAAACGCCATTTGACCATAATACCTAGGGTTAAAGTCCACCAACAAGAAATCTCCTGTAGCTTCATCTTGGACAAATTCTGCCTCAAAAACACCAAAATACCCAACAGATTCGCAGAGCTTTAAAAGGCGATCTGAAATTTCCGTGGGAACACTTCGCGCTGAAAAGCCAATTCCAACCCCTAAGCGTCTAGGTCTTTGAAATATCTTTTCAGAACCCAAAAAAACAGCATGGTTATGGTCCCGTGAAACGAAACCAGCAATGCTTAACATCCCGTCAACTGCACTTTGATGATAGGCCTGCAACAGAGGTAAATTGAGACTAGGATCGTAATTTAAAATCTGATCCGAAAAAGTTACACGCTCTAAAAAAAGACTCAGGGCTGCAGAAACCTCAGCACGAGTTGGGCAAAAGATCCCTTTTCCCTTTGTGAGAAGTCCAATTTGCGACTTAGGCTTGACTAAAAAAGGGCCAGGCGCATCTTGGATTTGGTCTAAAATATCTTGAATGGAATTTACTGAAAAAGTCTCTGGCATCTTGAGGCCAACTTCTTTTGCCTTAACCGCCAATCTGCTTTTGTCGAGCAAATTCATAATGGCATTCAAGCTTGGCTGATACAAAGCAAACGTTTGGCTAAGTGCGGCAGCACGAAATGAGATGATGTAGGCCATATCGTCACTCGTCGGGTAGAGAAAAAGGCCTGGATGGCTCTTTCCGAACGACTCAAGCCAGTCTCCATAGCTTTTAAAATCCAAAGGCGAAGGAGCCGCAACTCTTTTGACTACATACTTGGAAAACCCACCCGCGGTCAAACTCCGATGATCCGCAAAAAAAACTGGTGCCCCTAAAGACCCCAAACTTCTAGCAGCTGCCAGAGAACCATAATAATCTCCTAGGGACAATAAGGTCCCAGGCAACCTTTCAGGAATACTCATTTGGACTCCCCACTTCTTTCTCTAGCGGTTCGAATCCATTCTTGGGGTTTCTTCTTTAAAAGAACTCCCAAACGCCACACCGCGTAGTAAGGGGCAAACCATAGGCTTGCCAAATACTTCATGGGCAACTTCATAATAAAAAAAGGCGATCCGAGATAAAAGAGAATACTTAAAAAACTCAAGGCTGCAACGACACTAACAACACCGAAAGAGCCCTGTGTTACATACATACCAATCAAAACGAAAAAACTTAAAAATACGACTCCACACAAATTCGAGAGAGAAGGCATCCACAAATCCATCAACCAACAAAGACGCTTAAGAAGGGATACATCCGCATGAAGTAAAGCCTTCGTGTACTCTTTCTTAAGATAAGCACGACCATGTTCCCATCGTGCGCGCTGTGAAACCGAAGGACCTGATTGCGACGGCATTTCCGCAAAGATGGTACTCTCACTCAAAAACCAAACCTTCTCCCCCTGGAGTCGAAGCCGCCAAGAGAACTCTAGATCTTCCGCTAAGGACGAGGCGCTCCAGGGACGGCGAATATAACCAGTCCTTGAAAATCCCATTCCATTACCCCTAAGATGGGCCCCAAGACCGGCTTGGTCGAGCCCCTGCATATAGACCCCATTAAATAACGACAAAGCATAGGTAAGCAACTGAGTACGAATGGACGCATCGCGATTCCCCACACTGGAATAACACTGGGCAAAATCAGCCCCCTTTTGCAAGGCATCAGCAAACTGCTTTAAGAGATCTGACCCGACAGCGGAATCGGCATCAAGTACTATAAAACCTTCCATTTCAGAGAATTTGGGATCTTTCAGAACTTTAGCAAAACTATCCTCTAGAGCGAATCCTTTGCCTCGGCGCAGAGTGTCTTTGCGAACATAGACCAAGGCTCCTTCTGCCTCGGCAATTGCTGTCGTGCGATCGGAACAGTTATCCGCAAGCACGAGAACTTGAAAGCTGTCCTTGGGATAATCTACAGCCAATACACTTTGAATGGTAAAAGAGATCGAGACTTCCTCATTATGGGCTGGAATAAGGACCAACAACTTAGGATACGAGCTCGTCCCCGGAATTCCGTGTTCAGCTCTACGGCTAAGACGTAGACCCTTAAATGTTAGAAAAGCCAAGAAGAAAGAAAATGGGGCCATACTCCAAGTTCCCACAGATGCAAGGAACCAGACGAAATCATTCATATTAGAACTTCCAAAAAATAGACTAGGATACCTACATATGATAGTCTAACCCATAATATTAGCAAATATATCAGCTAGGTTTCCCTAAAAATTATCTTTGAGGAGCTACTACCTTTGGATAGACCCATGCAAGCTTTGGATAGACCGATGCAAAAACGCGAGCGAGGCGTCACTCCTCCCAAGATCGATTGGGAATTTGTTTTAAAGATCATCAGGCGCCATTGGCTGCCTGCAACCTTGCTCTTTTTTATGATCTTAAGCGTGGGCATTTGCTTGACTTTTTTTGTGAAAAATTCGTATCGCTCGAAAGTCGTAGCTTCCTTTAGCCGCAATGACTCGGCTATTATGAACCTTGAAGGCGGACTTGTTGTTGGTGGCGAGCGTAGTGACTGGAACTTCGAAACTAAAATGACAGACCCCTATTTTTTGAGTAAGCTTGGAGACTATCTCAATTTGGATACGACAAGCACCTTTCAAAAGCTTACCTCCAATTTTCTCCCATTGCCTGTGGAATCGGAGTCTGACCGTAACGCAAATCTGGTAAGTTACTTTTCGAAACGGCTCATCTCCGAGGTTAACAGTGAGATTGGGCAATTAAGTTTAAATATCATATTAGATGATGTGCCAGAAAAATCGCAAAATTTAGCAGCCCTTGCGATGGAAAGCTTTATTACCTCGGAACTCACTTCGGCAGCTAGTCGTCTATCCGTTAAAATCGATGCTCTGGCAGCAGCCATGAAAAGATCCCAGGAGAGACTTCAAGACTTAAGAGTCAAAATTCAATCGGGTACTAATGCACAACACCGCGGAGCTCCGACGAACACCCCTATTGACGTTCGCCAGAAAGAATCGGACCTATTGGACCGCATCAAAGCTTCCGAACGTGAGTTTGCGGCAGTTGTTGACGATCAAACCAAGCGCCGCACCATACTGGAAAGCGAGTACCAACGCCTTTCTGCAAGACTTTACTCGACTCACCCTGACCTAGCTGCCAAGCGCACCGAATTAGAAAATACCGTAAACAATACAAGCGCTGTGGAAAATTCCGCTCGAAACCTGAGCCGCCTCCGCCGTGAACTTTTACTCATGAGAACGGACTCCATGATGCCTGGCCTCGGGATTCTTACTGATGACCCCTTTAACTCCATGGATGGACGCCTAGAAGTCACCCAAATAGCCTCCTTGAAGCAGTCCATCACAGAATTAGAGTTAGAGCGCGAAAGTCTTCTGAAACAAGCTGCAGACCCAACTCTTCGCACCAGATTGAAAGTCATTAGGCCCGCAACCTATGAGGTGAAGCCCGTGTCTCGCAAGAAAGTTCAGGTTTTGCTCGCTTCCTTTGTTCTTGCTGTTTTCGGCTCCCTTTTCTTAGTGCTCCTAAGGGAAGTCCGAAGCCCTATCATCAGAGATGCCTGGCGCGCCTATCGAGCAACGGGTGTAAATGTTTTAGCGCAGCTTGCTGATATCAGCGTAAAAACCTATCCCAGAGTTAGCCCCCACAATGCCGATCAAATGCGCGAGAAACTCTCTTCCTTGGCCACCGGAGACCGCGCAGCAGTGAGAACCCTTTTGTCCTACAGAAAAGTAGAGCTTTCATTACTTCAACAGTGCGAAGGTAAAACCGTCTGCGTCTTATCAGCCGGCACTTCCGACGTAACTTCAGACTTTCTCTACAGCCTCGCCAATATCATCGCCACCGACACGGGACGCAAGATTCTTGTGATTGACGGCAATGCCAATGATCCCATTATAAAAATGATCCCCAAAAGCGCCCCAGATTTTATCGACAACTTGGTGGAGCAGCGACCAGTTTTAACCTCGGTCATCAAGGGAGACGAATCCCGCTCTTTTGATCTTTTAGCGGTGAATAAACCCATGCTTGGCCGACGAACTCGCGCCCTCGCTGCAGGTTTTTTAGTACCTTGCTTTAAAGAGTTAGAGAGCCTCTATGATCTGATTTTAGTCCGTTCGCTCCCGGAATCCCATTTTATCGAAAACGTTGAGATAGTATCTGCGTGCTCAGATTTAGTTGTTGGCATTGATGCACAACGAACCACTTTTTTCGATTTAGCGAGGAATCTAGATCAAATTGGCGACGCTAAACTCCGTGGTCTTATTTTAGTAGGAACCTAGATCATGGAACGAGTTGCCGAAAAATATATCTATAAAGAAAGTTTTGTTCCTCGCGAAAAGGAAAGCTCCCAAGACACTTATTGGTTTGTTTTTGCATGTATCATCTTAGGACTCGCTTTTTTTTTGGACGCCCCCTGGGGACGAGCCTTTTACGACTATACACCTATTACTGAAACCCTGGGAGCCCTTTACTTCTCAAGTTTTTCTGACACCTTGGGTATACCAGGGGTTTCTGTCACACCGTTTGAACTCATCAGTTTGATCTTAGCCGGGGGAGCCCTCTCTAAAATTTTTCGTTTACTACCTGACGATACCGCAAAAAACATTTTTGTCGCCATGCTCGCGAGCCTAGCCCTTCTATTTTTTGCTGGAATCACCTCGGGATGGGGACACGGAAACGACTCTCGAGTTATGCTCACCCAAGTAAGAGCCATCATCTCTCTTCCTCTCTGGCTTATTATAGGCGCTGCGTTTTTCACGAGTCAGAAGAGGGCTTGGATATTTCTTTCCATTATCGCTTCCGCAACTTTTGTAAAATCGCTGCAAGGGCTCTGGAGCTTCCTCTATATTTTAGAGCGCCGCAAGGGTACCCAGGAATACATCGTCGAGCATATAACCTCGTGCTCCATTGTGACCGCATGGGTCGCATTCAATGCCTTAATTTGGCTGAAGGAGAGGAATCTCTTCAAGAAAATCTTTCTATCAATTACGGCCAATTCCGTTTTAGGTTTTGTATTTCTTGTCAATGATCGCCGTGCCGCATTAGTGGGACTGGTGATGGGGCTTGCCTTACTATTTGTATCACTTCCCTTAAAATTCTATCGCCGCCATTTTTTAGGGATGTTAGGAGCGCTCCTTATGGGAGTTCTTTATTTAGCAGCAACCTGGGAAACCTCAGGGGCCCTCGGCTTTCCGGCACGAGCCATCAAAAGCCTAACGGACCCCAGTGAATCCTCTTCCGGATACCGACAAGTCGAAAACGCAAATCTCCTTTTTTCCATCGCCAATGCGCCTCTTACAGGTATTGGTTTTGGAAAACGATTCCCCATCGTGTTTCCCTTGCCCAACATAGCCTCGATATACAGCGAATATGATCTTATCCCCCACAACACTCTGCTTTTTGTTTGGACTTTTGCAGGTCCTCTCGGTATCGCTGGCTTAGGGACTTTTTTTGCTCTAAGCATAGGTCTTGCCCTTAGGATGTTCAGAAGGTCTCCCTCGCTAGAGGGCTGTTTACTAGGCGGAATTGCAGTCTTAGTTTTTGTGCAAACCCTTTCCTATATCTATGCAGATATTGGACTGCGGGAAGTGAGGTTACTTGCGGAGGCTGGCGGCGTTGCCGGCTATTTAATTGCTTTATCCCCTTTGGGTTTGAAAGAAGGAAACACATGAAAACTCGCTCACAGTGCCTATTTATTCTGATGACCGCATGCCTTTTAGGAATGTCGCTTGCAGGTTGTCAAACTTCCATTTTAGCTCTTCCGTTAAGTCAGGCGCCAAAAGCCCAAATCCTCACCCCTCAAGGCGACTACATTTTAGGCCCTTTAGATGAAGTGAAAATAGCAACCGTAGGGGGATCGACCTTAGATGGCGTTTATACGATCTCTGAAGACGGTAATATTCCGCTGCCCCTCGCCGGAAATGTGCAGATTGCCAAAAAGACACTGTCTTCTGCATTAGAAACGATAACAAATGCGGCGGCTCCTTTTTTAAAAAAGCCTAGTCTTTCTTTGACTCTAGCATCTAAAAAGAGCTACCGTACATTTTATGGCGGAGAACTAACAAGGGTTGGGATGATTGTATTAGATAGCCCTACCAACCTCCTTTCAGCGATTTCTCTAGCTGGAGGGCTGACTCCTTATGCTACGGGAAGAATCGTCGTCATTCGTAAAGCATCTGATGGAAAAACACGCCGTTTTGCTGTGCTCTACAAAGAACTACAAAACGGCCTTAAAGACTATGACTCTTTTATTGTGGACCGAGGCGACTTTATCATCGCGGAATAGGAGATGCCCACATGGCCATCGCTAGCTTGCTAAACATCCTGGTGTCGGGCTGGATTCTTGGAATCCGCCGAAAACCTATCACTCGACAAACTCTCCTTGGGGTTTTCTTAATTTTCTTTATGATACATCTTATTTCTGGGGTGTTTCTAGCTATAACAGGCATTGAACGACCCAAGGTCGAATTTAAAAATAAAAGAAGCGTTTAGTCCTAAAACTAAAGAAGAGCTCCTACTCCCATCTGATACACTTGGCCTTGACGCCTGGAACCGGTGTCTTCAAAACTCCACGTAGCAGCGGTCAACACATAGGGATCCTTTAGGTCCGTTCTACCTTTCAAACCGTCCCATGGACTCATAAGATTGACCGAGGTGTCAAGACGCCTCTTATTCCCGGGGAGCGGACCTCCGACATCGCGGTCAACTACATAAGCAAGATAGAAGCTTGCACGGTCCTTGAGACCTAGATTTCGAGAGAGTCCCATTTCCAGTTTATCACTTTCGATAAAGTCTCCCGAAAAGAAGTCTTTATCAACGGATCTCGTGATCTCAAAACTTTCTTTAAAAAGGGGAGCCCGACGGTCTGCGAGGCATCCTCCTGAATAGAAGGACTGACCAGCGCGAGAGGTCGCATGAATTTCGCCAAACCCGCCTCTGCAGCGAAGCTGCAAGACTTCATCTAGTTTTAAACTACTCATGAGTTCTAATTCTTGAATCGTCTCTTGTTGCATACCCAAATTAGGATTTTTTCCTAAGAAATAAGAACTGCTCAAGGAAATCTCATGACTCATTGTCCTACTCGCTTCATGTTTGAAGCCAGTGGAAAGCTTAAAGCGATCGCCCTGTGCATAGTGCAGCTGACGCCCTGCATTCAAATCCAAATGAACCTCAGACCTTTCCGTCAAACGATAGCGTGAACCTATTTGAGCTTTATAGTCGAATTGATGACGTTCTACAGGTCCTGCTGAACCGGCATCCACAAACAAGGCACCGTCTTCTCCCTCGCGCCATTGTCTTGCGCTCCCTTCCATATTGAGGGTAAGGCCCCATCGTCGCCATTTAAGCTCTTTAGAATACCTTAGTCCAAAGCGGCTTTGTGGAGGCCTACGGTTCCACATCTGAGTCAAATTACCAAAGAGACTAAATGTTTGCGGCTCTAAGACATCTCTCTCATTTTTAAAAAATTCTGTCTTTAATTCCAAACCACTGGTCACCGAAATCGAACGGACTCCTTCTTTTTGACTGGCGCTGAGGGCGTAAAAGCCACCTGAATAAACCTTGATGCCCTCTTCGCTTCGTTCGCTGGTCTGCGCTATAATAGAGGAAGATGTAATCGCTGCGAGGCAAGATATAAATTTTCGATTTCGGAAAGGATTCAACCTTGAGTGTCCCTTCATATAAATGGGTGAAAATAGGTAAAGCAAACATTACTAGCCTACTTTTTGACCAAGCCGTTGAATCTATTTTAGAACTCGCAAAGGAACGAAATTCTCACTATATAGTAACACCAAATACGGATCATATTCTACAACTGGAAACTAACCCTGAGCTTAGATCCGCATATGAGGGCGCAAAGCTCGTCTGTTGTGATGGAAGACCCGTACTCTGGGCGTCCCAATTCTTAGGCACCCCTCTTCCAACCGTCATCACAGGGGCTGATTTGATGCCAGCTCTTTGCAAAGAGGGAAGTAGCAAAGAGGGAAGTAGCAAAGAGGGAAGTAGCAAAAAAGTACGCATCGCCCTCGTTGGAGGCCCCCCCCATACCGCTCAAAAAGCCGGTGAAAACCTAACACGGTCCTATCCTGGCCTAGAAGTGGTGTGGACCCACTGCCCTCCTTTAGGCTTTGAAAAGAACCCTAGCCAAACCATGGAAATCGTAGATCGCTTGAATGAACTGAGTCCTGATCTTGTTTTTTTAGGTGTCGGAGCCCCCAAACAAGAGATTTGGATCCACCGAAACCAGAAACACTTGAAAGTAGGAGTCCTACTCGGAATCGGAGCGGGCATTGAATTCCTTGCAGGAACACTTCCCCGCGCCCCGAAGATCATGCGCCGACTAGGTATGGAATGGCTTTTTCGCCTTTACCACGACCCCAAGCGACTGAGCGTCAGATATTTTAAGGATCTCTATTTCTTTGTCATCATCCTCAAACAGTATTTTAGGAAGTCCTAAATCAACACCGGATTTCTCTTGGCGGATTTTATGCAACTTTCTTTAGACAAGCACCAATCTGCTTACCATGAAAACCGACTTCTCGCTTTCTCTATAACAATCCACTAAAAAACTGCATGGAGGACATTGGATCCTACGATCAAATGTCCTCCATGCAGCCTTCTGCTTCTAACTTTAGTTTTCTCTGCAGGTATTGGGACTTGTTAGTCTTGGCACATGCGGGGAGCTTACGTCAGGATCAAACACCACGCCGCGATCTGGAAGGTCTTGCCCACCTTGGGATCTGGTCGCGTTGATACTTTTAACTACGAGCAATTTCGACAAGCCACCGGGAGTTTGAGCGGCGGGCAACTTTGAAACTTCCCAATCGACCGTAATATTTTCAATTTTTGTCTTATAGTCTGCCTTGAGCTTCTCACCCATCGTGGTGCACCAGGAGTCTATAAATTGGCTCCAATCTGCAGAACTCACCGCTGCCTCCTCAGGGTTTTCAGAAAACACATCACGGACCACGACTTTATGAAAAGCTTGGGAAGACTTTAAGTTCTCTCGTCCAAACATCCCAAATGAAGTTCTGACTTCTGGTGCCAGTTTTGAAAGGGAGTTTTCTAATTCTTCTACAAAATAATAAGATGCAGGCCATGCAGTGACCCTGCGATCAGGAAACCCACCCGCAACACCCAGATAGGGAGCAAAAGTTCGACCACCTAGAGTGACGGACTTTGCATCCATAAGTTCAAAGGTGAGAGAGCCGTTTTTAGCTTTATCCCAGGCGGGGAAATAAAATTGACTGACTTCAAGCTCTCCGCTTCCAAAAGGACTTATTAGCGGCTTCATCATATTGGGCTCTCTTATACTCGGCTTAATCGCGCCGCGAATATTAGGTACTACTGCATATATAAATCTGCTCGCAAAGGGATGACCCTGTTCCAGGTGTGTACGGTAGAGTTTAGAATGAAGAATTTTATCAACGGTTTTCGCGTTACAAAACACGACGGGATTTAAAGTCTTGTAATGGGGGGTCACATTCAAATCCTTAACACCTTCCGCTAATCGACCCATCAAAATGCTGCAAAATCCGTCTGAAAGCGGCATTTCTAAAGTCTTCTTGAGGGGATAATCGCCCAGAGCCGGTCCCAGATTTATACTATGACGTTTAAAATACTCTCCAAAAGCAAACTGCTTGGCTACAAACCTGTCAGCTTGAACGCCAATCGCATTCGCTTGTTTAGAAAATGCAGAGGCTAAAAGTTTGCCATCTGGCGAATTTTCAGATGGGATTTGCCCGATATTCAAATAAGTGGGAAAATCCGTAATTTTTGTTAGTTTATCTTGCTTGTAGCGGTCTAGTTCAGCGCCCTTTAAAACGGATTCTATGGGTTCTTCCAAAAGCTCTCGAGTCATGGTAGTCGCTAAATGCAAAGAGGTCGAAAAATCCGTCAAAATGGGGTTTGCATCGACAGCTGCCCCTGACCACCACCTGGGGGACTCTTGACCGCGCCAAGACTCAAAAGATCTGACATACTTATTGGACTCAATGTAAGCCAAAGCCGCCGTCCTAAAAGCTTGACCAAAAAACTTCGCTAATTCTCCAAAATTCAAATCACTCGCTAGGGCGACATAACGAACCGCTCGAACAAGACGTTCTCCCTCATCAGCTGTAAATAGGCTTTGAGCATTTTTGCCTGGAAATAGACGCCCATTGGACAAAAGAGCGCTCAAAGTCGCGGTACTTATGCTTCCTGAACTTCCCCCAGTCATACAGCCCAAATAGATACCTACTTTTTTCCCTTGGGATGTGAGAAGCCGGGCCTCAGACACACGCAAGTTGATTTCTTCAGACACCCAGCCTAGCAATGAGGCCCAGTTGCCGCCATTCCCTTGAGGAGACAAACATTGGGCTAAAATCACATCATATCCCCCTGAGGTCTCTAACTCTGTGGAACCAAGCTCCGACTTCCCCTTGCAACCGCTCAAACTAAGCACTGGCACTAAAATCATCAAGCATTTAAGAGCAAATCCCCTAGCTTTCCATCGTTTGTACATCTCACCACCTCTGAGGTTTAGCCTAATTTAAAAAACGGGAGTTGTAATTTTAAAACCAGGCCACCTATCTCGCAACCTTTAATTCTATTCAAAGATCAGATTTTAGCAGCTGCATGAGTTTCTTATCGATAAAACCGATTCTTAATAGAGAAACATTGAACATGACAAGCGCTCTACATCGGAATAGATTCTTAGCAAGTTGCAACAAGGCATTTTTACTTATCTTAAGGGAGCCCATTCGTGATGACATTTTTTAACGTGACACCGTTCCTATTCCTTATCGCCTCTTTGACCGCATGCATCCGCATTGAATCGGGCGAGGTTGGACTTAGGGTCGGTTTCGATAAGCAGGTAAATTTGGAAGAGCTGAGACCCGGCTCCTTCAATCAGACCCTAGTCGGCAGCGTACTCACCTTTCCCGTTCGGGATATTACGATCAATTTAGAGAATATTAATGCTCAGACCTCTGACAATTCCACCTTAAAAGATTTTGATATTATGATTGTCTACAGCATCAATCCCTCCAGTGTAGGTGAACTCTATACGGCGAAATCCAGAGGATTTCACGCAGAGCAAAGTGGTGACTGGTATCTCATGTATAACTATGTGGTGAATGTTTCGAGATCAGCCGCCTATAAAGCCGTTCGAAAGCATGAAGCCCTCAAGGTAGCTGACAGCCGCCAAATCATCGAAGCGGATACTCTTGAATTTATCCGCGATGCCTTTAAAGATGAAAAATTAGAAAACTCGATAACGGTTTCCCAGGCCCAAATCAGAAACATTCAACCTGCGGACTCAATTATCGCGTCCGCAAACGATGTACTTCGAGCCCAAAACGACTTGAAAACAAAGCAAATTGAAGTGCAAACGGCCCAGGCAGAAGCACAAAGACTTTCCGCCCTAGCCAACAATCAGGCGAGCATCAAATATATGGAAGCGAAAGCCCTTTCGGACATTGCCGAAGGAATTAAAAACGGAAAAGTACAAACCATCGTTGTTCCCTATGACTTTAAAGGCCTCCTAAATGTCGGAACCAATAAATAGCTTTCTGGCCCAAGAAGCGACATAGACTAAGACTCATTCCCTGAAAGGAGGATGAGAAAGAATTTTTGAAAAAGAGAAGGTAGCTGCCTTCTCTTTCTTGTCTCGCCTTGGCGTGACATCTGAGAATGATACAAAGACCATCCCGTTTTTGAAAATAATAGGTGGTTTTGCTGTTCTTACACTTGGCAGGCGCAATCACTATACCGTGCAGCTTGGGCTTATTTCAGAGACTCGCCAACTAACACTTGATGCTTTTCCTGCGGGGGTGTTAAAATACATCAACATTAACCTGAAGATCGAGTCTAAATGATACGAGCCATCACATCGATGGATTTTGAGCAAGTCCGAAGTATTTTCTATGAGACTTCGGCCGTTCAAGTTTTTTCCAGTGAAGAAGTTAAGAAAAAATTTGAGTGGAAATATCTTGGCTGGTACTTAGAAAACCACCGAAATCTTTTTTTTGTAGCAGAAGAAATCTCGCCCGTAGCGGGTACGTCCAAAAATAAAATTTTGGGCTATATTGCTTGTTGCCCTGATACGAAAAACGCACCAGATCTCCTCAGCCTAAATCCTTCTCTAGAGATTTTCAGGGATTTTTATGAGCAGTACCCTGCTCATTTGCATATTAATTTATCTGCAGAGGCACGGGGAAAAGGTCTAGGAAGTGTGCTCATCCAACATTTAGAGGGTGAGCTTCGACAAAAAAACATCTCGGGGCTGCATCTACTTACTTCGCCAAATGCGCGCAATAGAAGTTTTTACAGCAAAAATGGATTTTCAGAGGAAGTGGAAAGGCATTACAAAGAAGCTGCGTTGTTGTTTATGGGTAAAAAACTAGGAAATTAGAGAAGTCAAAAATATTTTACAGGAGCTCACTTGAAAATTCTAACTGCTGCCTTAAGTTTACTTTCTACGGTCTCCTTCGGAGTCAATTCCGATTACTTTTCTAAAAACTATAAGATCCTTTGTCCAGAAAGTCCTTTGGGATGTGACTGCACAGACAACACTGGTAAAGTCGTTAAGAAGTTTTTTCACGGCATGCCGATTGCGGGTACCTCAGGCCAAGATGACGTTAAAATGGGCTTATCTAAGATTGAACTAGATGCGGGAGACGGCGCCTCTTGTTCTATGTCACGAGAAGATGTGCTACCCATCTATTGGCCCTCCGATAGCTGCCCCAATACGGATCAAATTAAAGCCGTTCCCTTTCCCTCGCTCCAGACAATGACAGGGCGGAGCTCAGGATTTGATCAAAAGATTCCTGGCGGAACTTTTTTTACGACCTTCTACACCATAGCGGATGAATCCCTTCATGAGGGAAACAAGTCAGAACGACTTATAGACGCAGAATCCGGCAACTTGATCGCAACGGTAACGAAGTCCTTTCGGGATGATCTGGACCTTGAAGGAACCGGGGTACTCAGCGATGGAAAAATATTAAATGTAGCTGTGCACGGCACAAACGGCTGGACCTATAAAATACTCCCCCAAAACACTTATGGTCTTGGCGTCAGCGGTCACTATTTATATCCCTTTCGCAGTGCCGCAGTAGACTTCGAGTGGCTGTGCCGAGAAGCCAAACTGGGGGACTGTTCTGGAGGACGCGCGGTCGTGACCAAGAGATTTGCAGGCACCCTTCTTTTTGTTCCAAAGCTTCAGGGCATCACACTGCCCAACGGAGCCATCCATGACGGCTATATTTGTGCCAAAGATATTGGGGGTGCTATTTTAAATGATCGCTTAGATCTTTTTGTCGGACCTACCGGAGGCGGCAATCCCTACTTAAAGGCATGTCATTTTCGAAATGCCTATATTGATGGAGGCGTTAAGTCGTTAGTGACTTGGGATTGGCGTAGCTTTCGCGAGCTCCCCTCTAAGCCCGATGGCACAAGGGTTTTCAAACGCAATATCGACACCGAATACAGAAGTATATCGCCAGAAAAAGGACTTGAGTTTTCCGTCGTAAAGGACATGAAGTGTCTGGAACGCTGGTAGAATCCAAGTTAAATAGTGCTAAAAGATAGTTTCCACGGCTTCTTTCGTCTTCTTTCGTCTTCTTTCGTCTTCTTTTTTCGAATGAACTTCGCTCATCATTTTAAAATCTTGACCTAGGGACTCATGCAAAAGTGAGTCCTTGAAAGCGAGATCCCTTGGTCAAGCAAAACCTATGTTCCATGTTTTTTTTGAGGATGGTTAAATTCTAGTGACTATTTAAGAGAGAGCGTCCTTTTTTCTCAAATTCTTTAGAAGCTTCAAGATTTCCTTTTTCCATTTCACTTTTAGAAACCTGCAAGCATCCCGCTGGATAGCCTAAATCACAGGACTTTAAATTGAGCGATTCCGCAAGAGAACGCTCACCGAAATATTTCGCGATATAAGCGGCTTTGGCACAACTGGCAGCGCGTCCACTTTCACAAAGGCTTTCAATCTCCAAACGCTCCCCCCTGAGCCTCTCTTCATAAGACTCCCTCTTTGCGGCGAGGCGCTTGTAGCGATCACAGGAGGGACTATGTTGCAAGCTACAGGCCAGTTGATACCAGGTCTCAGCCTCAAATGTTTTACCTTCCCGCTGTCTAGTTTCAGCTAATTCGAAACAGGCTAAAGCTGCGTTGGATCTACATCCATCATCCAGTTTTTTAAGACGAGTAGATTCATCCCAGCCCATATATTCTTCAAACGTCTGGTAGAATTCTCCCGCTTTTTTGGACCATTCTTTGATTTTAGCACTCATGGATTCATCTTTTTCAGATATCACGTTCCCTAGGGCGTTTATGGGCGCATCTTTTGTCTTCAGATCTTCATCTGCCTTAGACTCACCTGGTTTTACGTTTCCTTGGGCTTCCTGTTCGGTTGCGGAAGGTTTGACTTCAGAAGGCGACACAACCTGCTCTTTTCCGGGAAGGACTTCAGATTGGGCCATGGGCTGTTTTTCTTGGGCCTCTTTTGGCAAATTACTTCCAGACTCTCCTTTTTTGAGAGCTTTAACATCATCCACGCTTGGAGGCAAATCAGCTGCGTAACTCAACCTAGAAAGCGCAGTCAATTGTAGGAGCACGATGAATGAAACTGATTTTAAAAACATTCTCTATATCTCCTCGCTCAGCCCTGTATATCGGTAGGATGGAATAAAAATAAAGGCTGCAAGAAAATCAGATCTTTAGGTGTTTTGTGGATTTTTCTAGGAAATAGACATTCAAGCCTAGTTTTAGGAAGTTGTACTTTACGCTCTTAAACCATGCTATTTCCCAACAGCCGAATGCTTTCTTCACTAAGCCATAGAGCAAGGTTATTATTCACCGGTAGGTTCACTAGCCCCGCCACACCCCGAAGTGAGAGTCACTCCATGATTACAATATGCAATCATTGACTAAAATCAGCGCTTTAGATTCCCTGTTATATCGGATTTTTGGGTACTCGCAGCACTCTCCTTGTTGTTGAGAAAATTCTTTAGGTCTAGAATGTATTTGTCGAAATTTATTAAATGTTCCTTGAAAGGATTTGCCCATGACGCCGTATATCCGCTGGAAGCAAAGATTAGCGAACTACCAACTTGCGATGGGTCAGCTGTCAGAGTTTATTGCTAAAGAAAGCCTCAATAAATTCGAAAGACAAGGACTTATTCAGTGCTTTGAATACACCTTTGAGCTGGCTTGGAAGACATTTAAAGATTATTTGGAAGACGGCGGGCAAACCGTTCAAAGCCCCCGTAATGCAATCCAACTCGCATTCCAATCGGGAATTATCAAAAATGGTCACGACTGGATAGACGCATTAGAAAAGAGGAATATTTTTGCACATTCCTACAATGAAAACTACGCCAGTTTGGCTGAGCAGCTGATTAAAAACAATTACTATCCGATGTTGGATGCTGCATGCAAACACTTGATGATGCTTCCATGAAGTTCGGCCTGAGACCCTCAGATATTTTGGAAATCATATCGATATTGATGCAGTTTCCCGAGATCGATGAGGCTAGGATTTTTGGCTCACGGGCTAAAAACAGTTACCGCGAGGGTTCTGATGTCGACATCGCTCTCATGGGTTGCAACGTAAGTTTTGATGTTGTGAGTAGAGTTCATGCTTTGCTTGAAAATGAGAGCAAAATGCCCTATTTGTTTGACATCGTGGACTATACCCATCTCAATCACAAAGAGCAGCGCGCACACATCGAACGCGTCGGTGTGGTGTTTTATCAGAAAAAGAAATCGGATGGTTTGCCTTCGTAAAAGTTTTACAGAGCTTCTTTCTGATTACTATTTTAAAAAATCTCAAGTCAAGAATCTTGTAAATCCATAAATCTTGAAGAAGAGTGAGTCGGAGCGCAATCTTCAAATAAAGAGTCCTTGATGAGAAACTCTTTCTGCGAGAGCTCTGGATTCCCTTTAACGGGCTGTGCGTGCTTAATAGAAATCCAAAATCTAGAAATTTATGACGATCAATTAAAGCTTTAAACTTTAGGCAAAGCCCAGTCTCTTAAAGCCTTCATGCCTTCTTCATAGCTCACAAGGGGAACATAGCCGAAATCTTTATGGGCATTGGCGTGAGAGAAGTAATGACTTTTTGCTAGTTGTAGAGCCATAAATCGAGTCATTGGGGGTTCAGAATCAAAAACCCTAAACAAACCATAGAAAAACTCTAATACCGCTCCTAAACCATAAGCAAGCCAGAGTGGCACCTTACCAGAAACTGGTTTTGCTCCCGCAGCACCGACAAGATCTCCCACAAAATCCCAACATAGGCGTTCGGTCTCTTGTCCTAAAAAATACGCGCGCCCACTGATTTGAGGCTTTAAAAATAAGGCTTCCAAAGCTTGTCTATGTGCCCGAGCTGCATTTTCCACATAAATGTTATCGACGCGATTGGTGCCGTCACCCACTTGCTTTAACTTCCCTGCTAGTGCTTTTTCTTTTAATCGAGGAAAGAAATGCGGATCATGGGGACCCCAAATTAAATGGGGACGAAGGCAGACTGCCATAAAGTCAGGACTAATGGCCTCTCTCACCTCTTTTTCAGCTATTTTTTTAGTCGCTGGATAGAACGCCAGATCTTTGCGAGCATACGGTAGGCTCTCGTCCGCTCCTTCGATCGACTCCCCATCAAACACGATGGAAGGAGAAGATGTATAGATTAAGTGTTTCACACCAAAGGACTTCATGGCATTGATGACATGGCGCGTACCAAGGACATTCGCTTTGTAGAAGGCTTCATAGCGCCCCCAAACTGAGGCTAATGCTGCGGAATGAATAACAGCATCGACGCCCTTAACCGCTGCCTCTACGTCGGATAATTTAGAAATATCGCCTGTAACGCACAGGACTCCCATGGCCTCAAGATGTGCATAAGTTTTTCGCGAAAAAGAGCGCACCTGGTAACCATGGGCAAGCAAGTCTTTTACAATGGCAGTTCCTAAAAATCCGCCGCCTCCAGTTACTAAAATAGTTTTCATGGGAGGTATCCTTTTCGGGTTCTGCTGAGCTCTTTTCCAAGCCGCGTTCTATCAATTTTAATATTATGTCTGACGTCCACAGGGAATGACTTTACTAAAAAGAAGTCTTCGATAACAGACGCTTCCGCGCTGGTTTGACCTAGCACATGAAGCTGAGCCAGAAATTCCTGTCGTTTAGAACTCTTAAGAGAGACTTGCTGATCATGGCGTTCAATGGCAAGAGCTGGCCGAATACCGTCCTTCGTTTCAAGGGAAATGAGAGCTGTGCGAAAGATCTCTGGGTGACGATTAAAGGGTGCTTCCACAAGAACAGAGTAAAACATGGTACCCTTGTAAGAAAAGGAATAAGCTTGTCGTCCACAAAACCAAAGCCTTCCCTCAACATCCAACCAACCCATATCTCCCATTCTATGCCAAACCTGACTCCCCTCTTTGATTTTAGCTTTAGCATTAGCTTCAGGTCTTTCAAAGTAAGAGCTTGTGACTTGAGGGCCTTTGCAAATGATTTCCCCTATCTCGCCTGAAGGAAGAAATTCGACGTCGTCCACATTTGCCAACGGTTTGGAGCTAGCCCGAATGATTTTGACCTCAAGCCCAGGAACCGGCTCTCCCACGCAGGTACCCTCGCTGGCTCTATCTTTTAGGTGTTCCTCGATAATTTCACGCCCCGAAATGCTCGCCACAGGTAAACATTCGGTGGCTCCATAGGGAGTGTAGGTCGTGCCGTTTGGCAAAATTTTAGAAAACTGGTCATGTATATGGTAGCGAACGGGAGCCCCAAACATCATCAAAGACCTTAGACTTGGAAGGGATAGAGACTTGGAAAGGGCATAACTTGCGACTTTGCTCCAAATGGCCGGAGAGCCTCCCGCAAAGGTAACCCCAAATTCCCCAATCGTCTGAATAAGTTTTTTGGGGTCAGCAGCTGCTGGCCTTGTGGGGTCGAGCTCAGGTACGATCACGCGGGCTCCAAGCGCCAACGAAAACAAAGCAAACAGGGGAAAGCAAGGCATATCTACATCCTGCTTTCCAACGCCGTACATTTGCTGAATCAGCTCCACTTGTCTTAAAAAAATACCGTGGGTGTACATCACTCCTTTAGGAATGCCCGTACCTCCCGAGGTAAACAAAATCGCGCAAGTTTCCTCAGAACGAGGATGGAGAGATTCAAAACCAAGAGCTTTCTCTCCGGGAGCTAACAGGAGCGTTTTTAAGTCCGTAGCAGAACCTGCAAACATACTCCCTAAAGACCAACGATCCTTAACGACGACCGCTAATTTTACGGTGGAAAACCTTCGACGAAACAGGAAGGAAGCGAGAAACACTTCAGAAACAGCGATCATAGCTTCCGGTTTCACTTCGGAAATTGCTTTGAGAAGATTCTTTCTGCCCATTCCTGGATCGATAAGAACTAATGTCACCCCGATTTTAAAAAGTGCTGTGACCAGGACTGGAAAATCTAGGCCGGGACGCACAAAAAGGAGTGTCCGCATCCCTCGTTGAAACCCCAAACCCCTGAGACGCGCCGCTAAATGGTCTGACTTTACTTTTAAATCACCATAGCTCAAATGCTCCCAAGACGTATCAGTGGCTTGAGAGCCTTTCTCTCGGGGTGAGCGGTCCCAAGAAGAGGAACCCTTTGCGGAAACGGCAATGGTTTCGGGATGATCCTGGCACTGAGCATCGATTAAGGAAGCAATATTCCTGACGCCCAAGCCGGAGCCTAGTATGTCCTTCTTCGCTAGACGTTCCATTGGTACGTTTTCACTTACATCAAGAGCCATAGAAACTGCCCCAGGAAAAGAAGTCTTAGTTTTTTAATGAACTTGGGAAGCTAAGGGATGATGATCTAGAAATTGGGAAATTTCTTGGATGACCTGATCTCGCGCGTCTTCCAAAATATAATGTCCCGCATCCTCTATCCAAACTGTCTTAGCCTCGGGATAGATCTCTATCCAACGATCAAAAAATGCTTTATGAAAGCAAAAATCTTTAGCTCCCCAAAGAATGAGAGTTGGTATTTTCAGTTTCGCCAGATCTTTTTCAATCTTTAAAATCGTGTTTAGAGTCGGATGATGAGGCTCGAGGGGAATATCTCGAACGAATGCCGACACGCCGACACGATTGGCGTAATTGTTATACGGCAGAAGGTAACCTTGTTTGACAAGGGGGGGAAGACCCTTGGCTGTTGCCATCCAAGTCGCCGGCCAAGCAAATCCATTGAGTTGTCTCACAAACCACTTGCCGACAATGGGAAGTCGACAAAACTTGATCCGTTTAGGAATATCCGGGAGATAAAATGCTCCCGTATTTAAAATCACCAGTCTTCTGACAAGCTCAGGTCGTCTTGTAGCAAATCCAAGCCCAATCGCCCCACCCCAATCATGAACCACAAGAGTAATATTTTTCAGGGATAGTCGATCAACTAGGCGGATGATATTTTGAATGTGATCTTCGAGCCTATAGCTCCAATCTTCAGGTTTTTCAGAAAGTCCGCTGCCGATATGATCAGGAGCAATGACACGGTAGTTTTTTGAAAAATGCCGAATCAGGTCGCGATAATAGAAACTCCACGTGGGATTCCCATGTAACATGACAATAGGTTCACCTTCGCCCTCATCAATATAATGTTGGGCCCTGGGACTGATTTCAGGCACTTCGGTGAAGTGAGATTTCCAGGGATAGACTTCCCTGAGAGCATCGATCACCACTGCACTCCCATCATAATGCTATTTAAGCCCGAGCCTACTCCTAACATGGCGATCTGATCACCGCTGTTAAGTCGTCCTGACTCTTCTAAAAAGGCTAGAGTTAAGGGAGCTGCCACAGAACCTGTATTTCCTAATTCGGAAAACGTCGAAAAGTCTTTAGTGCGATCTAATTTAAGAGCTTCAAAAAGTTTTTGTTGATGTTGGCTAGAAACCTGATGCGTCACAAAGTGAGCTACTTCTTCTGATTTCCAATTCAGCTCTCTTGTAAAGAGCTCCCAAGTTACGGAACAAAGGGCAATTCCTGAGCGCATCAATTCCCTAGTATTCGTTTTCATGATTTGATTATGATTGTCGCCGATGGCTCTGCAATACTCATTGGCAGAGGAATCCGTTTGCACCACTCCCCCTAAAAACTGATGACCTTTTTTCGACTTACGCTTGGAAGTAAGCACGGCTGCTACAGCCCCAGCTCCTAGAGTGAAGCTCGCAAGTGAGGTGCGAAAATTCTCTTCTGTTTGGTGCTGTTTTTCACTTAAAAAACGAATGGTATCTTCATAAATAGGAGCTGGGTTTTCACCCGATACGATCAATACCGTATCGACCTGTCCTAGTTCAATCATACTTGCGCCTAAAATCATCCCGTTCATAAACCCTAGACAAGCATTCGAAACATCAAACACATGGCAATGGGAGTCCAGTTCCAATTTATTATGAACGATCGTAGCCGTAGAGGGCTCTAAATAATCACGACAAATGCCCGCATGTATCAAAGCACCGATTTCCATTTTTTCGGCTCCGGCCTTGGCAATCGCCGATCTTCCTGCTTCTGCTGCGACATCACTAGGGAGGGTTCCTTTAGGCCAAAGTCGTCTCGATCGGATTCCAGAAATCGCTTCCAACTTTCCTAGTTCTAGGCCTAACAATCCATAAGTTGATTCTAATTGTCTTTCAATGGACTCTGATGTGATCACTTCCTCAGGTAAGTGATAGCCCAAGGATTCAATGCAAACATTTTTAAATCTCACACCTTACCTCAATGACAAAACCAAATAAATTATTGGTCCTTAAATTCATTTTCGATTCCAAACTTAAGACGACCGAATAGGACATAAATGCCCATTTGGCAAAAACACAAAATAACCCTGTTTGTGCTGCAGTCTCTTGCCGGGCCCCACTATACCCCAATTCGTATAAGAATCCAAATAAGAAAGCCTTCTAAAGCTCTAGGAGTAATTTCCGAATCCCTAGGAAAATTGGAGGACCTAACTATGTGGAAATCTGCCCTGCCTTTTAGTTTCGTGATCAGTTTCTATTCAGCAGCTGCTGCCGAGGAATTGCCCACATTCTACCTCGGCTCATTGGGAGATTCTATTTCTGCTGGCTTTAATGCTGGAGGACCCCTAGATCAAAGAGACAAAAGCTGGTCGGCTGGCACATCCATTGAGAGCCATGCCGTGCGCATAAAGAACCAACTGGGCTCAAATGTCGTGGTAAAAAATGCATCTAAAAGCGGCGCCAAGATCGAAGACATAGCAGCTCAAACCCAAAAGCTCGTGAGTGACAACTTCGCCCCCGACTATGTCACTTACCTCATCGGCGCTAACGATGTCTGCGGCGGATCAAAAACACCGGGAGAACTTGCTGCCCTTGGCAAGAAGACCTTAGAAGATAGTCTTTCCCTGCTCAAAAAAGCTAATCCGCAGGTCAAAGTTCTTGTCGCTGCTGTCCCCAATCTTCTCTATCTCAATGAACTTCTAAAAAGTGACGCTCAATGTGTGAGCCGATGGAAAGCCTTTAATATCTGTGGCTCGTTTATGGCCGGCAATATCCAGGAGAAAAACAAGGGCCTTGAGCGATGGAGATCTTACAACCAGATGCTGAGTCAGTTTGCCGATGACCATCCAGAAAATGTTAAATTCTCCTCTAAATCAGGCGACCGCATCTTTCTATCCAAGGATGTTTCCAGAATTGACTGCTTCCACCCCAGTATCGAAGGGCAAAAAACCCTTTCTGAAATGACCTGGGGCGAGGGCTGGTTTGCTAACGGAGATTCAAACTGAAAACAGCTTGCGATACTCTAAAATAGAGCTGTAAGCCTGTTCATCAATCCAAATCTTTCCAAGTACGGGTTGATTATAAAGGGCCGCGACAACTTGATCCATGCTGAGAATACTGCGTACAGGAATTTGAAAGTCTCGCTCGATTTCAGCCCGTGCCGACATATTTGAAAGGCCTTTTTCTTGGCGATCTACTCCCACCAGCGCCCCAATCACATTGACCTTCTGACTCGTTAGCAAAAGCATGGTCTCCCTGAGCGAGGTTCCGCCGGTAAGGACATCCTCTACGATCAATACCTGATCATGGGCCTGGTACTGATGACCTACCATCTGGCCTCCCTCTCCGTGGTCTTTTTTTTCCTTGCGATTGTAAGTGAAGGTCACATCTCGATTCATTCTTTGCGCCAATCGATCGCTGATCACTGCCGCAAGAGGAATTCCTTTATAGGCAGGACCAAACAGATTCGTAACCTGGGATCCAAACTCTGCCAAAATGGTCTGGGCATAGAGGTCAGCTGCCCGACCTAGTCGAAAACCACTGTCGATATTCCCGGTATTGAAAAAATAAGGGGACATGCGCCCCGACTTGGTCAGAAACGAACCAAAGCGTAAAACTTCGGATTCCAAAAGTAAGTTTAAAAAATCGAGGGCAGGTGCCATGTGTCTATCTCCCTATACACTCCCGATATTGCAGACAATATCGGTTTTTGGCAAGAGCCGATTTTAGGCTGAACCGAACATATTATCCATGCCCTTTTTTTCTGGCAAGGAACAGTTGCAATCTGGCAATTCCTCGACTAGATTCCGCGACAGAGCCCAGAAAAGGGCTGAAAATGGCCCTAAGCACCCGCATTTGCATCAAAGATATTCATGAGTTAAAGACGCGCTCCTGAACCCTTTTTTGATTCCCCAGCGGGCACCAGTTTACGGCTAAATTGGAAGATCAAGGTTTAAAGATTTGTTTTCATAGTTAGAAGGAACCCATGACAGTTATTCCTTTTCCTGATAGACACCCACGAAGCCAAGCCGGCAACGACTTTTCTGAGCGCTTTATGCAAAGAATTATGGATGTCGCGAAGGCGAGTAGTACCGATGAACTTTCTCTTGCTAAAAGTGTCTGCTCCATCGTGGAAGATCTCGTCAAATCCACAGATCGCCTTCGAAAAAAGATGTTTGTTCCCGATGAGCCCATCAATGGACTTTTAGACGATCCCTATACCAACCAATCCTTTGCACGTTTAACTGCCGAATTTCCTTGTCTCTTTGAATATCCCGACTTGGACGGAGTAACGGCCATCGCCCTCCTTGAAGAGGGACATGTGTTTCCCAACGACGCTCGACTTGCCCTCCATTTTCTCTTTCACATGTTTGGTGTCATGAATCGATTTAACTTAAGGGAGGCCCGACGGGTCTGGTCCCCAGAGGACTGGGAAGCCTATGTCCGCGTTTGCCAAATCCTTCCTCCGCTTTGTTGATTAACCTAACTCTCTGCTGAGAGTCCAACTTTATACTGATGAGGCTCAACCTAGGCCTCATTCGTATCCACAATACATAGGGACTTTCCTTCGCAAAACCTGGGAGTCTCAAAATTTCCCCTACAAAGTAGATTTAGTTTTTGAGTGTGATCTCGCTCAGTCCTATAAAGACAGAATCTGGAAAGAGAGAAAGCCTTGGAATCTATCGAATTCTTAAGTGCAGAGAACTAAAGTCCCATCCTTTTGAAGGCCCTAAGAACTTTTGGGATTTTTGGAACTTTTTAAGTTTAGAACCTTTTCAGATCTATGACCTTTGAAACCTTCAATACCTGCAGCGTTTATGATTTGACATAGATTCCAAAAACTGCAGCTGAGAGCTATAACCACGCTTGCGTTAGACTCACGGTTCGCCTTAAAAACCTGCGGACACCCTCAAAGACGAATTGAGAAATCCCGGCTCAAAAGAAAAAGTCATTTTTACACAGAAAAAACCACCGAGATGCCTTGCCATGGCTCTGAACAAGGCGAGGCAAGATCCCATGAATTTGCTATAAAAGAGCGCTTTTGTTTAGAAAGCAACGGAAAAGCGAGACATCTTGTCGTGCGGGGCCCGCACGACAATAGCTCTTATGGGGCGCCCTATGCCAGCTCTTGCCACCACAGGAGGGATGGGGTAATGTTTGACCTTCCTCATTTCTAAATGAAGCAAGGCCCGTTATGTTCAAGGTTTCATCTAAGCCTCAATTTGAGTTTGATTTAGAGCCAGAGTTTCATGCTAAGTTTTTGAAACTCTTGGAACGATTTGTCATCGACACCCCATGGCCAAAAAATGTCATTGCAAAATCCCAACGCCTCACTCTTTCGAAATTAAAAATAGAAGGGGATGAAATCGTTTGTGAAACTCTAGAGCAAGAGATCCCCATTCGCACCAAGCTGACCCTGCCCCTTTTTGACTCCTTTACGATTATGCGGTGCTCGTGCTTAGGTGAAAAATCATTTCTTGAAGAAAAAACCTGCCATCATCAGTATGCTCTCGCCAAAGAAAGCATCAAGTACATCAAGATTTCTGATACGGATGAGGACTTGTTTGCTTTATTAGACTCTTTAAAGGCTGATGACGAAGCAGCACCCGAATTGAGCCAGTCGGAATTGGAGTGGAATATTACCCCCTCCTTTGCCGTCGAGGTGTTCGCTGGAGGACGACTGAGTCCTGAAACTCTGCGACAAAAACGAAGTGATCTGGCGGGCCCCAATGACTGGAAAGTCATCGGACAATTAATAGACAAACCTGAGTTTAAAATCACGCGAATTTCAGAAGTGTTGGCTTTTAAAAATGTGCAGTTTAAAGAGGTCCCAGGACAAGGTCGACTTGAAATCAAAGAAACTGAGGTGGAACTTCACATCAGTCAAGAGGAAGAGTTTTTAGAAACCTCTGTTCGTGTTCAGCAAATGGAAATCTCAAATAACTATTTGATCGCCGTCGACGGCATCGCTTGGCACTCAGGAACCGTACTCTATATTCAAAAGCTCACCCAAAAAGAGTCTGAGTTCTATAAGTCTATCCTAGAAAAAAAACCGCGTATTCCGGCTCTCGACAAAGACCGGCTTCTTCGCCACCTCATGAACTTAGAAGCCAAAATTCCTATTACGGCGGAAGCGTCTTTAGCAAAAGGATCCGATCTTCCCTCAGATTCTCGTCCTAGGGTCAGGTTTAGCCCTCTTGGAGACACGTCTTGGCTTATCGAAATTTTGGTGCGTCCTGGGGGTGGGTCCTCTTTTATTCCGGGCACCGGACCTGAAGTTGTGATTGATGTGAGACAAAAGGAACCATGCCTTCAGAAAAGAGATTTTGACGAGGAAACTCATCTTGCAGAAGAGCTGATCAGAGCTTCCTTCCTAAAAAGGCTCAGAGGTAGTGGGGCTAGGTTCCTCACGGAATCTCATGACGATATTTTAGACTGCATCAAAGACTTGAACGCAAGACAGACTCCCATGGAATGGCCTAAAAGCGGCACGGTCCCCAAAATAGTCGAGCCAGAAGAGCCTGCCAAGGTAAGCCTTACCATCGCCGATAAAAACCTTTGGTTTGAGGCCTCAGGGGATGTGGTCATTGGCTCTGAGGTCATCGCCCTTAAAGATTTGATTCATGCCCTTAGAAAAGAAAAGCGTTTTATAGAACTCCCTAACGGTGCTTGGGTAAAGATTTCCAACGAGCTTAAACTCAGAGCTGAAAGGCTCAGAGAACTTTTAAGCGAAGAGTCCATGGATCTCAGCACCGCTGCTGCTTGGGAGCTCGCCAGTTTAAAGGAGGCCTTTGAAATCCGGAGATCTTCTGAAAAATTTGAATCCCTCAAAACCAGAGTGGCAAGTGCTGTAGATCTCACCTTGCCTTTAACCTTGAATGCCACCTTGAGGCCCTATCAAATCACAGGATTTGAGTGGCTTCAAACCCTTTATCACCGAGGATTTGGTGGATGCCTAGCCGATGACATGGGACTAGGAAAAACCCTTCAAACCATCGCTGTGATTTTAAAGAACAAGTCCTTTGGCCCATCCCTGGTCATCTCTCCCGTGTCTTTGATGCACAATTGGGAGACGGAGCTAAGGCGTTTTGCCCCTGAGCTTCAAGTAAAAATTTGGTCCGGTGCGGAACGAAAAGACGACTCTTTTTTAGCTAAGCCTTCGGATGTTCTTTTAACGTCTTACGGCACTTTGCAGCGGGACCGAGATCTCTTTCAAAAACAGTTTTGGAATGTCCTTGTCATCGACGAGGCCCAAAACCTAAAAAATCCTGCCACGCAAAACTGGAAGTCCCTCGCTCAGATTCCCGCAAAATGGAAAGTCGCCCTTTCTGGAACCCCCATTGAAAATAAGCTTGAAGAGCTTTGGGCCATCCTTTCCGCTGCTTGTCTAGGGGTTTTAGGCAGTCGAGATGAGTTTAAACATCAATTTGAAATTCCGATCATGAAGCATCAATCGGAGAAAGCTAGACTCAAACTTAAAAAAAGAATCGCACCATTTATGCTGCGTCGCTTAAAGAAAGACTATCTCACGGAACTTCCGCCCAAAATCGAAAAAAACCTTTACGCCGTTCCCAGTATCTCAGAAAAGAATTTCTACGAAGCCTGTCGCTTAGAAGCTCAAGACCGTATCCAGTCTAAGTTAAGCGACCCTTCCCAAAAAGAAAAACTGCGTTTTGAAGTCTTAGCTTCCCTTCAAACCCTGAGACAAGTAGCTTGCCATCCCATTCTTCTAAACCCGGAATGGCCAGAACCTTCAGCCAAAGAAGAACTCTTTGTAGCAACCGTATTAAGAATCCTGGAAGCCAACCATAAGGTTTTGGTCTTCAGCCAGTTCACGCGATTTTTAACCTTGATGCGTAATGCTCTTGAAAAAGTAGATATTCCCTCTTTTTACTTGGATGGTGCGACCCCCATTGATGAAAGAAAATCTTTGGTAGAAAGATTTCAAAAAGGAGCCCACAGCGTCTTCTTCATATCGTTAAAAGCAGGTGGCACCGGCCTTAATCTCACAGAAGCTGACTTTGTGATCCACTTGGATCCGTGGTGGAATCCAGCGGTGGAAAACCAGGCTAGTGATCGAGCCTGGCGCATGGGTCAAACCAAGCCTGTAACCGTTTATAGAATCGTTACCGAAGGAAGTATCGAGGAGCGAATTCTCGCCTTGCATGAGCAAAAAAGAACTCTGTCCGACGACTTTACCGCGGAAGCTACTGGAAATTTAGAAGGACTTTTAGACTTGCTAAGAGTTTCCAAACCTAGGAGAGCTGCAGCTGAATCAAGCCTCTAGGCCACCCTGCTGCTAAAATCCGTTAAGTCAGGTAAATGCATCAGGAAGATAATCGAAATGAATAAAACAGCAAGAGATTTTAGGGTAAGGCTCCCGACGCCCGCTGGCTCACAATCAGTTTTGCGAAACGCTTAAGAATACTTCTTTGCCCCGAAATGCAATGGCCCATTGGCTGATGCGTTTGCAGCCATGCGCCTCAAGTTCGACAACATATTTTTTTTCCAAGATCTGTGCGCGTGCTGCCGCAAGGGCCTCTTCGGGAGTTTGCTTTTTGCTCACTGTTTTAAATTCCACCACCACACCCGCGTGGCGACTGGGGTTTTTAGGAATCAGCATAACATCGTATCGGCCATAGCCGCTCTCGCGATTGCTACGAACCATGTGTGTGCTTTCTAAATTGACCAGGAGACCCACAACAAAAGCGTGATAAAAAGATTCGGCATGTTCTTCGTAAACATCATGAAAACTCAGTGTGTCACGGACCATTCGTGAAAAATGTCGTTCAAAAACTTCTTCATTTCCATCGAGAAAAGCAGAAAGCATGACAGCAAGATTTTCGCTGGAGGAGAATTTACTGCGGCACCATTTTTCGACGAGCTGTGTAAAGGCTACGCGTACCTCACGATTAGGAATAGACAAGAATCCCCAAAGTTTTCCCTCGCGATTTTCTATGGGGCGATTCAGTTTTAAGTAGCCCGTGAATAGTAAAAAACTCCAAACATCGGTGGGTCGAAAACTGTTTGATTCAAAGGTGATGTAGCTGTCTATTTCTTTTTCAATCTCGGTCCCCGCCAAAAGATCTTCAAGCTCGGCGCGCAAAATATTGTCGGAATTAGAAATGGCGAGGCCGACAATATCGTTACTGGCGGTGTTCACCCAGTGGGGAAGAAGGCCAGCTTCGGGCTCTGATGCGTACCGAATAACGCTCCATGGGTTATAAATTGTTTGACGCCCAAACAAATAGCCGTTGTACCAACTGCGCACCTCATCCATTGAGTAAGAAACGCCGCTATCGCGAAGTAAAGTTTCCACTTCACTTTCCAATAAACCAAAACATGTTTCAAAACGTCTGTCCGCAAGTGAATAAACCGTGACATTATTCAGTCCCGAAAAAATATTTTCTTTGCTTACGCGCAGGATCCCAGTAAGGACACCCTTCCAAATATGGCTATTGTCTTTGAGTCCTGCTGAAAGAAAATCCCGAAAAAACTCGACCGCTTCATTGAAAAATCCATGGGCTATTGCCGAGTGAATGGGGGCGTCGTACTCGTCAATGAGCAACAACGGGCGCTGACCCGAGGCCAGATGAAGAGCTTCGGTGAGGAGTTTGAGTGATTGGTTCAAAAGTGGGGTCGTAGTATCGCCCAAACTCAGCGCGTTCAGATCGGCTAAAGAGTTTGCATGAAGGTTGGCTCTTTGAAACCAAGGCGAGAGGCGACGAATCTCTGCTGCGACAACTATCGCAACTTCACTCCGAGTGGCCTCCCAACTCGCTTTTTTGATATCTTTAAACGTGAGAAAAATAACCGGCAGCTTGCCCTTGTGCGGTTGATGCCGTCCTTCGGTGGTCTCGGCACGGAGCCCTTGGAACAAATCTGTGGCGTTGCTACCGTCGGGCCTACACTCATACCACGCTTGTAGCATCGTCATGTTGAGGGTTTTGCCAAAGCGCCTTGGACGAGGAAGAAGTAGAATTGCTGACACGGACTCGGCAATTTCAGCTACAAAATTGCTTTTGTCGATATAATAATAGCCTCCCTCACGCAACATTTCAAAACTCGAAACTCCAATGGGCATCCTTGGTGCGTTCACTATTTCCCCCGCCGAACTGTTGCTATTATTGCGGTCGATCTATTAACTAATCGATTTATTATGGCTCAACCAAGGCGTAGGCGCAACCCATGCTTGGCCTGGAATACCCCAAAAATTCAATTTGATATAAGTCGCTGATTTATGTGGATTAAGTCCCATTACGGCTCTATTCTTACTCAAATAGAAAAGGCTGCCCTCCCATGAAGCCAATGACCATTGGAGGCAGATGAAACTGTTTTCTAAATTCTCTTTCTTGCAAGTTCTATGACCGCCCTGCTAAATGGTTCATGAGTGAAATTATCTATATAGGGCAGTCTCTGTAGCAAAATAGTAACGTCGAGAGCAAGCAATTTCACTCGACTTTACTAGACACCAGCCATGATTTTGAATTTTGAAGTCTGTTAAATCAGGCAAGCTCACGAGGAAGAACACTGAAATTGAAATTGAAATTGAATTCGAAATCCAAATTAGAAAACAGCGATCGGAGGTGTAAGGAGCCCGACGCCCGCTGGCTCACAATCAGTTTTGCGAAATGCTTTAGAATACTTCTTTGCCCCGAAATGCAATGGCCCATTGGCTGATGCGTTTGCAGCAATGCGCCTCAAGTTCGACAACATATTTTTTTTCCAAGATCTGTGCGCGTGCTGCGGCAAGGGCCTCTTCGGGAGTTTGCTTTTTGCTAACAGTTTTAAATTCCACCACCACACCCGCGTGGCGAGTGGGGATTTTTAGGAGTCAGCATAACATCGTATCGGCCATAGCCGCTCTCGCGATTGCTAAGAACCAGGTGGGTGCTTTCTAAGTTGACTAGGAGACCCACAACAAAAGCGCGATAAAAAGATTCGGCACGCCTAAAAAGATTCCAAAAACTAAAACTAACCTGCAAATATCAATAGCGATCTATACAAAATAACCATAAGCAAAAAATCCAAACTGCCCATAGGACTGGGGCATTAAACTACATATCAAGGAACAAAGGCGCAACGGAACCCAATAGCAAACTTAGGCGAAACTAAAGTTCCCATGCCGTTAATAGGTTTACCAGCGGGAGTGAGCCGCCTTTCCACAATAGCTAAATTTGTCAAACCCATAGGTGTCCCGCTACATGAAACTTACGCAATCTTGCGCATGCAAGCTTGCAGTTCATTTCCCACTTCATCGATGCTAGTTAGGCCCTTGGAAAAACTCCAAAGATCCAGAGCTGTCATCTCCCTGGGCTTCAATTCGGACCTAGCTGGCCCTATTTTTACTAAATTTATTAAATCCCATGATGCATTTAAGTTTCTATCAATTGAAATCCTCCATTTTATTAGTCAGTAAGAAGAGCAAATTTCAAATCCAGATCTGCTTTCGCCCATGAAAACTTGTGGTTTTTAAGCATTTCACAAGCGTTTAGATCTTAGGTTGCAATACTTTTATACTGGCTCGATTGGTAGCTTGACATAAAAAATTCGGTTGAAAACTGCAGCTGACAGAGACCATACAAATGTATTTTTTTGCTGTCAAGTATTTTTTTATGTTCTTTTGAGATCTTCTTCCCGTAAAGGCTTGAAGAAAAAACATGGATGGTTTCTAGAATATCAAATGAGAGAAGCTGGTTATCTGATCCGTTTCTATCCAGTTTTGCCCCAATCGGCACCCTGGTGATTACAGGTAGTTACAAGACGAATGATCAAGATTGCATAAGTTTTCGACTAACTGTT
>JBAXBA010000023.1:0-46115 GCA_037142195.1 Pseudomonadota bacterium | reverse complement strand
GATCAATGAGCGCAACGGTCGATGGAATATTGAGGATGCTTTTAGCGATAAATGCGCTTGCCATTGCATCACGATTGACTGGACGACGCCCTACAACGAATGGGTTTTTATAAGCGGTAAAATTTTCAACTTGGATCATGTCAAGCGCAACAATCACCTTCAAATGGGTGGCGGTAGTGGGCCCTAGCTCTTCGGTGAATCCTGGAAAAAGATTTCGTTGCATTGAACTGAAATACCATGATAGTTTGTTTCTAAGAATATTTTCCTCGGTTGTTGGTTTGGTTACAAACATCTCGCGGAAGTATGCTCTTTTTGTCCACTCAAAAGAGTGATAAATCATTCTTTATTCTGAGTTTTTAAATTCCCTCTATTCTGAGTTTTTAAATTCCCTCAGCAATTAATAGTATATGAATCTCTATGAGCTAGGAACGGGGTCAAGTATGAGAGCTGAGATTATTGCTGTTGGAACGGAACTTCTCTTAGGGGAGATTGTGAACACCAATGCCAGTTTTTTGGCGTCTTCTTTGAAAGACTTAGGGATTGATCATCACTATCAGACAGTAGTAGGTGACAATGCCGAGCGGCTATCTCAAGTGATACTCGGAGCTCTCTCCCGCGCTGATCTTATAATTCTTACTGGCGGCATAGGGCCCACACCTGACGATCTTACACATGAAACACTGGCAAAAACTTTTGCTCTAGAGTTAGTGGAGTTTCCCGAAGTTCTTGTCTCCATGCGTAACCTCTTCGAGTCCCGTGGCAGAACGATGTCAAGCAGCAACCTTAAGCAGGCAAAGCTCCCTGTAGGTTCAAAGCTATTGGCAAATCCCATAGGTACAGCTTGGGGTGTTTGGCTCGAGCCTGAAATGGGAAAAATTGTAGTGACCATGCCTGGGGTGCCCACTGAAATGAAGAAGATGTGGGCTGAACAGGTCATACCTAAGTTGTTAGAAAAAGGAATAAGCAGACATAAGGTGAGTTCCAGGAATTATCGGATTTTTGGTCTCCCCGAGTCTAAAATTGCTGAAATGCTTGGTCATCATCTTGACTCAGACCAACCCTCTGTAGCGACTTATGCCGAGACTTTTGGAGTCAGGATTCGCTCTGCATCAAGATCGGAGGCTGCTGTATCTGAAGAAATCTTAGATCGATTTGAAAAAGGCGTCATTTTGCCTCTTTTCTCTGATTTTGTGTATTCCTCGGATGGAGCTGCCCTCGAGGCGGTAGTCGTGTCCATGCTTCAAAAAAAAAAGGGGAGTCTGTTGCCGTGGCGGAGTCATGCACCGGTGGGTTGCTGTCAAAGCTGTTTACGGATGTCCCTGGAAGCTCCCAATGGTTTGTAGGTAGTGTTACCGCATATACAAATCTCGTAAAAAATCAAATTTTAGGCGTCAGGGAAAGCACCTTGAGTGCCTGGGGAAGCGTTTCTAAGCAAGTTTGTTTTGAACTTGCCGATGGAGTTAGAAAGGCATTAAAGAGCGATTGGAGCATTTCAACTACCGGGTTTGCAGGGCCTGCAGTCGAAGGTAGCGGCGAGGACGTCGGACTGGTGTATATCGGCATTCTGGGGCCAGAAGGCTTCTCACATATCAGCGAGCATCGATTTGGTGCCTGGCAGCGCCGCGAGACGATTCGCATTCAAGCTTCGGTTACAGCTTTAAATCTTTTGCGTCTGGCTATGGGGCATTCGCCAAATCTACCTCCGTCGCTTCCATTATAAGTGACCGAGTTGAACAGCTGACCAGCCTCTTTCATCAATGGAATTTACGAGGATAAATCCACTTCTTATCCAATCTGCCTCAACATCGACAAAGTTAGCCTCATTAAATCCAGAAAGGAAGAGATGCCCGTCGTTCGCTAGCCTATCTTTAAAAAGTGGAAAAAGCAGGTTTAGCGCTGGAGGAAGAATATTGGAAACAATAACATGATACTTGCCAGCCGGTGGAATTGGGGTTTCATAGACTTCAAATACACAGCGGTTTTTTTTCTTGTTCTTTTTAGTGGATGTAATGGCAGCGGGATCGATGTCGGTAGCAACTACAGATTGAAAACCAAATTTTTCGGCCCAAATGGCAAAAACTCCTGTGCCACATCCGACATCTAGAAAGGTCTTATTCCGGCACTCAGAAGGTGTCAAAGCTTTTTCTAAAAGTGCCAGTGTGGCTTTGGTGGTTGCGTGATCGCCTTTGCCAAAGGCCCCTTCACTGCTTAAATAGATTCTTTCCATTTTGGAAGACGGTTTAGCTGGGTGATATTCAAGTTCATTCGTTTCTGTTGCTGCGTCAGAGCCTTCTTGAAACGTAAAATAGTCTGACTCTAAGTTTTTGAAGTCAGATTCCCAAGCCTCTTTCCAAAGGCGGCTAGAGTACTCTCTAATTTCGGTTCGAGCCTCGAAATCTTGATTTACTTTTGCTTCGATAAATAGAAGCACATCTTTTGTCTCATCAAATAGAGAGACGATAGTCACTTGATCATTCGAGGATACTTCCCATTCTTGAGTCGACTCGACAAAATCATCTCGATTTAAATGAGTAAGAAGCTTTTTGATTTTTCCTAGTTCAAAGAGTTTAGCTTCGATTAGGAGTTCAAAGGTAACATCCATTTTAGAACAAGTTCTCCTCAGCAGGTAGATCCTGTCCCTTCGGCATTTCTTGCAGTTTTAATTTGACCGACATGTAGCCTACTGATCTTCGGTAGACCTTAAATTCCACTTGTTCGCCCGATTTAAGGTCTCCTAAGCGTCTCTGTAGCATGTTTACGTCGGTAATCTTTTGCTGATTGAATTGTAGCAATACATCGCTAATGCGAAACCCAGAGTGAATTCCAGGCCCGTCGACAATAAGATTTGTAATAATAATGCCGTGGTTGCCGCCACCATCAAGGTTATGATTCACATCACTTGCGGATTCAATATTCTCTGCAACAATGCCAAGCCAAGGTCTTACAACTTTTCCATAGGCTCTTAAGTCTCGAATGACTGATTTTACAGTTGACGAGGGAATCGCAAATCCAATCCCATGCCCTTCAGAGTGAACGGCAGTGCTGATTCCAATTACACGCCCCCTAATATCAAGCAATGGACCGCCACTATTGCCGGGATTTATACTTGCATCCGTTTGGATATAGTTGTCCCACGGTCCAGACCCTATCACGCGGCCCTTGGCCGATATAATTCCTGCTGTGACTGTATGGCTAAAGCCAAAGGGATTGCCGATCGCCACAACTTGGTCGCCCACTCGAAGCCCATCACTATCGCCAAGGTCAAGTGAAGTGAGCGCGTGGGGGGGCTGTACTTTTAGGAGTACTAGATCCGTTTTTACATCTAAACCTACGATACTAGCTTCACTTGTTTTCTTTGTTTTAGCAAAGAAAACGTCGATTTTAGAAGCATCTTTGACCACATGCCAGTTAGTCAAGATATAGCCCTTCGGATCAATGATAACTCCAGAACCTAGGGATGTAGTGGTCCCCGAGAGTGGTGGTTTTCCATCAAGAAAGAAATTATAGAGGTCTAAAGACGGGTCGCGTTTGACTGCGAGTTTAGTTCGAATATTAACGACCCCAGGCATGGCTTTTTCAACCATATCTGCGACAGAGCTACTGGCATATGCCAGTGCATAGTCAGGATAGGACATTAAAGTAGATAGTATTATAAGCCTTAAGAGTCCAGTTAAGCCCATAGATAACCTCAGCAAGTCTATCTAAAGGATAGCTTGGTAGGCTTGAAGTGAAGTTCGGCAAGTTTTGCATTCCTGATGTTTTGGAATGGATCCCTAGTCTTTTCACAGGAACGATGGGCTTATATGTCCCTATCTTCAGACGATTTGTGTGCAGACCGCGTTTATCAGGTCGTTCTTTCGCATGCTAACTAATTGGTTTCTCGAGCTTTTTTCCAGACTACACTCGGCCACTTTTTCGAGGGTTAATTTCCTTTTATATATTCTTTTCCGTCTTTTTCGTCTTTTCCGTCTTTTTCGTCTTTTTCGTCTTTTCCGTCTTTTTCGTCTTTTTCGTCTTTTTCGTCTTTTCCGTCTTTTTCGTGTTTTTCGTGTTTTCCGTCTTTTTCGTCTTTTTCGTCTTTTTCGTCTTTTTCGTCTTTTTCGTCTTTTTCGTCTTTTCAGCTCGGTTTTTTTTTCTATTTTTTCGAAATTCTTTCGGGTGTATCAAATGCTACGCTTAAATGTGCAATAATTAGCCATTTGAAGTTTCTGTCTTTTTTTTAACCTGTTTTTTTATTTTTCTCATCATCTTTTGTGTCTAAAATCAGGGCAAAACTCTAGTTTTTGTTGTGTTGGACCTAAATACGCCGTTTCCTGATAGACTATGTATGTAGGTAGATGATCTCTTACAGAGGTAAAATAAGAGTGTAAAATTTTTACCTAGTTTAGTTTTAGAGTTGTGTAGAGTGGCAGGATTTGGAAATAGTAAATAATCGATCTCATTGAGTTAGAGGAACACATGATTGTCAGGAAAAGCGTTAGAGGAATCGCTCTTTGGGGATGTTTCCTGGGGTTGATAGGGATCATTTCAGCGATTACTGGGGCTTTAACTGTAGTGTTATGGCAAGTGTATTACGGCGATACTAGCTCTCTTGAAAAAAATTCCATTCTTTCGAGAATCAACGAAGAATCGGCCGTCTACTATCTGGATGGTGTGACAAGAATAGGAGCTATTTTTGATGCCGATCATAGAACTTATATCCCATCGAGTGAAATTCCTAAGTTCTTGCAGGATGCGTTAGTAGCAGCTGAAGATCAAAATTTTTACCGGCACCGCGGCGTTGATCCCATGGCTATCTTGGAAGCAGGTACCGAAGGGCTACTTCATGGTGGACGTTTTCGTCGAGGGGGATCCACCTTAACTCAGCAAACCGTAAAAAATCTGATGGACGACTGGGAAGCTAGTTTTGCAAGAAAATTCAGAGAGATGGTTAAGGCCATGCAGATGGAACGCCTTTACTCTAAAAAAGAAATTATCGAGTTCTATTTGAATCAATTTCATGTGGCTGGAAACGGCAAAGGAATTGCAATTGCTTCCAAATACTACTTTAATAAGGAAACTAAAGATTTAGACTTGGTGGAAGGTGCCTTTATTGCCGGATCCGTCAAGGGTCCCTCTAAATACAATCCATTTATTAAATATACAAAAGAACTTCAGGAGAAAGCTCGGCAGAATGCTTTCGATAGGAAGAATTATGTTTTAGACAGGATGTTTGATGAGAAGATGATAACCAACGAACAATACCAAGAAGCAAAGGCGAGGCAGGTTCCCTTCAATCGCGGTGAGTTTAGAAATTCGGAAGTAGCTCTTCTTTCGCTTATTAAAGATATGGTTGGCAAGCCAGAAATATTGAAAGCTTTAGGTCTTGAAGATGATAAAGACATCAACATTGCAGGCCTAAAGATTTTTACCACGATCGATTCTTCCCTCCAAAAAGCGGCTCAACTTGCTACTAGAAGAAACCTTTCGCGCTTAGAAACCATCTTGTCACCGTTTAAGTCTGAGCACGCTGATAAATATAAGCCTCTTAGGGTATTGGTTCCTGGAGACTTTAACTATGCAAAAGTCACAGGAATCAAAGGCAAAGGTGCTGATGACTTCGAAATTGAAGTGTCTTTTGGAGTGCCTTTTGGTGTTATTAAAAATGACGCTTTGGTTCGCTTTGCGAAGTTAATGGATTTGCCGATAGGTGCTGCAGAAGGTCATTTGGCATTCATGAAGGAGCTGCGAGAAAAAATAAAAATTGGCGATATTCTGTTCTGTGAGATTAAAGATTACAATACAGAGTCCCATGAAGCTACCTTGGAGTTGCAAAGACGTCCTGAAATTTCAGGTGGATTGGTCGCCCTTGATCGCGGGGAAGTGAGGGCCGTGGTTTCTGGTTTTGATACACTCGGGTTCAACAGGGCCATTCATGCTAAACGTCAGCCTGGATCTGTCTTTAAATCTCTAACTTATCTAGCAGGCCTTCAGATGGGCTGGTCTATTCTTGACGAGCTTGACAATGAACGGCAAGTGTTTCCTTATCAAGGCCGCTTCTACTACCCCAGACCTGACCATACGAGTCCCTATAATAAAGTTTCTATGATATGGGCCGGTGTTATGTCAGAGAATCTGGCCTCAGTCTACCTAGGTGTTAATCTTTTAAATCGAGTTTCTTTTGACCAGTTTAAGGAGCTTCTTACCTCCCTTGATTTAAGTCCTTATGATGGCGAGAGTCCGAGAGACTACCATTTCAGAGTTGCCCGTACCATTGGGGTGCAACTTGATAACCGTGGTGTTCAGGAACAGCAATTGCAGAACGCAGTAGAAGAGCTTAAGCCGGATCTTGTTTTTGCAGGACAGCAAAATTTATTGAGGCATTTGAAGCGCACTTGGTGGGGCACGGGGTATGAAGCGGAACTTCAAGCCCTGTTTAGAAATAGTACCGAGTCGACAAGAGAAGAAACTATCAATCGCGTACAGATGCTTAGAAATAATTATCTAAGATATAACCGTCTGGCTTCCATTTTAACTTCAGATTGGCAAATGGTAAAAACTGCAGTGGAAACTGAGGGTGCTGAAAGAGCTATGTCGCAGCCAGTTGTAAAGGCAGCGCTATCCCACTTTAAAGTGATTTCAAGCGACGGAAGAACGGAGTTAGGTTTTCAGACCGTGCTTCCTGAAGAATTATCCAATCGGGTAGGGGTATCCTTCCCTGAACAAGTGGTAGCCGGACGCTCGCTCAATCTTCTTGATGTCCAAAGCATTTGGGGCAAAAGTGGATCTGCTCTGTCGGGAAGCGCTGGTATTTCCCTTCTAGATGTTTGCCTAGATGGAATTGTCAATTTGGGGACTTTGCAGAAACTAAAACAAAGCACCGAGCAGAAATACCAAGAAGTTCTGGCAAGAGAAGTGCCTTACAGCCTAAATCAATATTATCAACATCATGACTTTAGAATTGCTGTTGGCTTGACCTACCTCAAGCAACTTGGCAAGACTTTAGGTGTCGAATCTGAGTTAGAACCTGTTCTTTCTTTCCCTCTGGGTACCAACGTGGTGACGGCTAACGAGGTGGCTAAAATCTACCAGTCATTTGTTTCTGGTAAATCGTATCAGTTCTTTAAGAATGGTCCTGTCAATCAAGTTACTTTTATTAAGCGAATCGAAGATCGGGCAGGCAATGTCCTCTATACGGCTGAGGCTACTGAAAAACAGATCATTAAGCCAGAACACGCTTGGCAAATGCGAGAAATCCTGAGAAAGATCGTAACTCACGGAACAGGTAAGCGCGCTCGGGGGGAATTATTTGTAAATGCAGCCGAAAAACCACAAGAAGAGCAAGGTAAGCCGCGAGCCGAAGGAGTGGCCCCAGATATGACAGTCAGGATTCCTGCATTTGGTAAAACAGGTACCACCAATGAGTTTACTACGGCTTATTTCGCTGGTTTCCTCCCTTATCCGACTGAATTCGGACGACCGCTAGATGTTGATAACAGCTTAACGATAGCGACCTATGTGGGATATGATCGCCCCAAAATGATGCGTAGGGGTCGCATAAAAGTTTATGGGGGTACGGGAGCTTTGCCTATTTGGACGGACTTCGCCAAAGAAGTGATTCGGATAAACAAGTATGAAGAAAAGTTAGATAAATTGGATTTAGAAGTTGTCGCTCGCGGGGAATGGCCGATGTCTCATGACAAGGCTTTAACTCCTATTCTTGTGGACTTGCCAAGAGGTATTGCTATGAGGGCGGGTGATCCAGGAGATAGAGAAAATTTTGCGACTACCAATCTTGCAAAAACCGGTGAATCTTTTGAGAATGAGTACTCTGTGAGTTCACTTCGGACCACCGTGCTGATGCCAAGTGATTTTTCCAACGGCAATTTCAGTCCTAGACGTATGTTTCAGCCGGTTGCGGTTCCTGTAATTTCTAAAGTGGCAGTAAAGGTAGCTCCTAAGCCTCAAGTGGTTCCAGAACCTTCGGATAGCGGTGATCCTGCGCCGATATCAGATGAAAGCTCCCAGGGAGACACGAACTCTGCTGTCGATGTAGGTCCGCTTCCTAAGCAAGTCATCCCTGAAGAGGAATTGAAGCAGGAACCGGCAGCCCCAGGAGAGCCTCCTGTCGCTGCACCTCAAGATACCAAGGCTAAAGAGGGTACTGAAAAAGAGAAGAAAAAAGGCGTGTTGGACCTTTGGTAAAAACGCTTCTATAGCTAAAAGAACATCTGTGGAGCTCTGGATTTCGAAGACCTCGTTTGGGCAATGCTGGCTTTAGTTTACTGATTGGTACTTTTGAGAAGGGGGCTAGAGAGGAATCTTTGGACCCCTTTTGCAGTCGCTCTTGCGAGGGAGACGCTACCTTGAATGAGATATCCGCCTGTTGGGGCATCCCAGTCAAGCATTTCCCCGGTGGCAAAGACACCTGGCATGGACTTTATCATAAAGTTATCATTTAAGTTGGAAAAGGGAAGTCCGCCAGTTGAGGAAATGGACTCGCTTAATGGGCGAGGTTTTGTGAGTTCTATAGGTACTTTTTTTATGTAATCCACCAAGCTTTCAAGTGAGGTAAGAGATTTTCCTTTTAGGGAATGAAAAAGCAGTGCCTCCCCAGCTTTCGAGAGATTTAAGGCCTTTTTGACACGTCTCAAGGGAGAAAGGTTCTCTTTAATTCGAGTCAGTTTGTTTAAAATTTCCGCGTGGGTCAAGTCGGGTTTCAGATCGATGTAACAGAGTTGGCCAGTCCCTAATCGATAAATCGGGGTACCTTCCAGTCCATAGGAAGTGACGACTAAGTCACCTTTCTTCGAACCTTTCATCGAAGAAAAAACAATATTTTTTAAAGGTAATCCTTCAGCCTCTTTAAAGAAATCAGAGCTGAGGCTGATCTCCCAACCGACATTGCTAGGCTCAAACTCTTGAACTTGGATTTTAAAAGGGGAAAAAAGTTGAGGCCAGGGGATCGGGTATTCGGTTTCCCAGGCGCCGCCACCTAAAGCTAAAATAACAGCATCGAAGGTTTGGGGGGCTCGATTTTGAAATTGAAGTTGTATCGCTCTATGACGAGAGGGGGCCGTTCCAGGTAAATCCGTTTGTATTTGGCTGAGTTCGTGGTTTAAGAAAAATTGACATCCGAGCTTCGCGAGACGATTTCGCCAATTTCGTACAAACTTGAGTGCCGTCTTTGACTTGATGAAGTATCGCCCTGAGGTTCCCAGAAATGTTTCCTGATCTAAATGAGTTTCAATAAAGGTAGTCCACTCAGAAGGGGTGAAATCACGGAGTATCGAGAGCCAAAAGGACAAATTTTGCCCCGAATAGGCTTCAGCAAATTCTGGAATCCCAGCGGAATTAGTAATGTTCAAGCCACTAGAACCAGCGATAAACAATTTTCTTCCTATAGCCCCGCGACGCTCAAATAGGGAAACCGTGTAGCCTAGATTCAGCAACAAATCGGCAGCCATAAGTCCAGCTGGACCCGAGCCTACAATCGCAATGCTATGATTCATTTCAACATCCACTGTAAGTCTAAATTCCTACTTAGAAAAAGAGTTCCTAAAAGACTCAAAAAAGAAGCATGTCTTTTCATGCGCCCCACAACCTGCAACTATTGCATCATAGTGCATCATTGTAGCGCTGAGATTCACCGGCTAACTCTACATACTTTCTCTCAAAAGTTTAGTTTCTTAAAACAAAGCGGTCCTTGTTTTCCCTTTTTTAAAGCATACTACCCTGTTAGTATACCTGCATCTTATAGATTATCTTATTGAAAAGAGGCTTGATATGAACCGTAACTTTGCCCTTGAGTTTATTCGAGTTACCGAAGCTGCGGCGATAGCTTCAGCCCGTATGATGGGAAGAGGGGATGAAAAAGCCGCAGATCATGTAGCTGTAGAGGCCATGAGAGCAGCTTTGAATTCCATTGACTTTTCAGGGACCGTTAGAATTGGCGAAGGCGAGCGGGATGAAGCTCCTATGTTATATATTGGTGAAAAGGTTGGAACAGGGGGAACTGTCAATTTGGACTTAGCCCTAGACCCCTTAGAAGGCACAACAATATGTGCGCAAGGGGGGCCTAACTCTCTTTCGGTAATCGCGATTGCAGAGGAAGGAAACTTCCTGCATGCCCCAGATGTCTATATGCAAAAAATTGCTGTGGGACCTGAAGCAGCAGGGGTGATCGACCTTGATGCCACCACAGCTGTAAATTTAAAAAATATAGCAAAGGCCAAGCAGTGCGAAGTTTCCGATTTAACCGTCGTGATCTTGGATCGCCCACGCCACGCTGATTTGGTTAGGGAAGTTCGAGAAGCAGGCGCGAGAATATGGATGATTGGTGACGGCGATGTGCAGGCCGCCATTGCTGCTGGAATGCCGAATACAGGTATTGATGTTCTCATGGGAATAGGCGGGGCACCTGAGGGTGTTATTGCAGCTGCAGCGCTGCGCTGCGTGGGTGGAGACTTTCAGGGACGTCTGATTTTTCATAAACCGGAACAGCGGGCAAGGGCAAAGACCATGGGCATCAGCGATCCGGATAAAAAGTTTTTGATTCATGAATTAGCATCGGGTCATGTGATGTTTTGTGCCACAGGAGTCACGGATGGATCCATGTTAAAAGGGGTTAAATTTAGTGGCCACAGAGCCTTGACTCATTCTCTAGTCATGAGGTCCCAAACCGGTACTTTAAGATTTGTGGAAACACAGCACAACTTGGATAGAAAATCCATCTAGGCCCTAATTCAGGACCTAACCAAACCTTGTTGCATGGATTTGACGGATACCTGCCTCATCGAGGCAGGTATCCCTTTCTTGTCTTTTGTCGCCTTCGTCGATCTAGAATTTTCCTTTCCGCAAGGTTGGCGACTATCGCCAGCTGCCATCTAGCTCAGGCGGACTTCCCATGTTTAGAGAACTTTCCAGGACTCAGAGTGTTATGCTCTTTCAGCCTTCTCGCCGTGTTTCACGCATCGGCGCTCTTGCTAGTTGTCATTTAAGCCTATCCATCAAAGATCGATTTTCTTTCTCTTATGCAAGACTAGATGGTGGGCGTATGATAAGCGGTTACGCTTTGTGGATTTTTCCAGGCAAGAGCCAAGCGGAACTCGCGCCCCACTCCCTACGGGCGCAATTGGCAAGGATCTTGCTTAATACTACCTAGGACCCGCTGTTGTGAGGCTAAACCCCTAACAATATAGAGTCGGTAAGGAATTAGCTGTCAAATCCATTGACAGCCTGCAAAGGAGGAAGCCATGTTTCCTGGAAAAGTGATCCATCCCATCGTTTTAGTTCTTTTTGCTGCGATAGGCTGCAGCTCGGAGTTTGCTTGGAAGAATGCCAAGGATCCAAGTCCGGCAGTTCTCGGTCCACAGCCTGGTGGCCAGCCTGCTTTTAGGATTGATGCCTCGGCCACAAGAGTTCCCGTTGCAGGCTTTGAGGGCAGTGAGGTTACATTTACAGCTACTTGCCTTAACAATGGCCCAACTTCCATATCCTGGGACTTTGGTACGACTTACAATGAGTCAGGAGTGCAATTAAAGAAAACATTTAACTCGCAAGGCCAAATCCGAGTGAAAGCCAAGTGTCGAGGGACTGTCGAGCTTTTGGCTGAAACCGTGATTGATGTGTATTATCCCGGTACTGGCGGAAACTGTTTACCGACTCAGCCAGGATGCAATGGTGGAACGGGTTATGGCCCCAATCAGAATGGTAAAACCATCTACACTAAATGATAGTTGCCAATTGGCTTAAGAATGAGTTCGAAACCACCGCTTAGATAAGGAAGCTAGCGGATGTAATCCACGCAATGGCGAACAATAATTAGAATCATCAAAATAGAGAGACTTACTTAGTTGTCATTTCTAAGCGCTAATTTTTTAGCCTGGGAATGTCTGATAGAGTCTCTTTTTTGTTGTTTTTCGAGGGCCCCTGGCGGCGTAGGTGGAAAGGTCTGCTATAGCCAGACTGATTCTCCATGTCTTTAAGAAGGAATTTTAGGAAATCCTGAATCGACATCAAAAATTTCTCACAAACACCCAACATGTGCCCATTGTCGAGGAGATTTTGCGATTCCTAGTGGCGAAGGTTTTGGGGCGAGTCTCAATCGCAAGCTGGTCATTTGATTTTGGAAATGTAGAGTCCAACTAAAAACTACTTAGCAACAAAAGGCCTTTCACAAAAAATACTGAGCCAACACCAAAGAGAGCAAGTAGTGCAAAGTAAATGTATTGTTTGAGTTTTTCTTCGGACACTAATAATCCAATTGCTCCCATTACCAAACAAAGTTGCAATAGGAGTCCTGACATGTCGAATTGGTCGGCGGTAGCGCCTGCAGCTGCAATCAACGACGTGTATTCTTCAGCACCTACGACTTCGCCAAGCTTGCCTTTGACATCTTGAATCCAATTCTCTTTTCCGACCGCAGCTGATCCGATCAAAATTTCCTTTTTTTCTTTGCTATAACGCGCCGCCTTCTCACTTAGAACATCCAGCTGTTTATTTATGGAGTCTACTTTTTCGGTATTGATAAGCCCCGCATCCAGGATTTGTTTTACAAGATCTCGCTGTGATTCGACTAAAGTTTCTTTAATGCTTTTGGATTGATACCACTGATAGGCAGAGGATTTTTCATTGATTAAAGCAATTTGAGAGTTGTCTGCATTGCCGCCCAATAAGTCACCTACACCCAAAATAGCCGCAGCAATGGCTAGTGTGACGCCGTAAATCATATCCCAAGAAACATTTTTTAATCCGACCATTTTTAAACTCTCCATTTTTCTCAATAGGGGGCTATTGTACAAAATTTCTGAGGCAATTCAAGAATGGTTATCTATGATGAAGTAGCAATGGAATGGAGGCAACTTAGATGACTTTCATCTAAGCATTTTGGCACAATGGCGAAAAAAATACCCTTCTTGTCATGCGTTGATCCTACCATATGGAGCCTGCTTTTGGGGTTTCGCGAGGCAGTTTCCACAAAGTATAGAAATTTAAGATGCCATTTACAATTAGGTGCTGCTTTTTCAGTTCTCATACGGTCGAGCATAGACCAAGGAGAGGCCTCAGATATTCTCATAATTTTTCTAATCTAAAGGTTTTTCATTTATGGAGAAAGGAGCGTATACTTTAAAAAAATGGGTGAGGTCCAAATGCCCACAACGAGTTTTGTCTTTCCATCCTTTTTGATCTGCTGTGTCACAAAGATTTTTGAGGAATGAAGGCCGATCGATTTCTGAGTGGGAAAGTGCCAATCCTACGAGTCCGCTAGACAAGCCGTTTGCCATCGACGTACCTGACATCATCCCAAATTCTCCGTCCTTTGTCGTGGAATACATTTCGTCGCCAGGTACAGCCCACGCAACCGATTTCGAGCCAAAATTTGAGCTTTTAGATTTTGTGTTCGATGGGTTCGAACTTGCCACCAAAGTGAGTCCAGGAAGTCCTTTGGGGAATTCGGGAGACTTATCTTGATCCAGGGAAGAATTACCGGCTGACATCATAACGATAACTCCAGACTCTACAGCGAAAGAAAGAGCGTCCTCAAGGACTTGGGTCGCAAACCCGCCTCCCCAGCTACAATTCAAAATGTCAACTTTTCGACTGACAGCGTAGGCTACGGCTCGAGCTAAATCGATGGAGTTACTATTTCCCGATGAGCCAAGTCCTTTGGCAATCACCAATCGGGCATTGTCAGCACTAGGGCCCATGGGAGACCCGTCTGCAAATCGTCCAGCGATTAAGCCTGAGACGTGGGTTCCATGGCCGTGCTCATCGTCAGGGGAGCTGTCGTCATGAACAAAGTCATAGCCAAGATAGTCATCGACCATACCATTTTGGTCGTCGTCGATCTGGTTGTTAGGAATTTCATTAGGATTGATCGCTATTTGTCCCTTAAGCCCAGGATGATTTAAAGTGATTCCCGTGTCGATAACTCCAATAGAGATCAAATACTTGGGCTTATCTTTAAGGAGGTCTTCAATTGCGGGCAAATTCATGCGGTTTCGCCACCAAGGTGCGGTCTCTGGACCGAGGGGCGCGCTCTGATGTCCTAAAAGGCCTGCTTGCGGATCTTCCAGAGGTGTAGAAACTAATGTATCCGATTCATAAGCCGCCCAATCTTTGGGCAAAGGTTCGTTCTCATCTTGAATGATAACTGACGATCGGACATTTTTTTGGGGGCTCCACGAGAACAGCTGATCCTTTTTCATTGTTTTGAGCCAGACCACACGTTTTGAAGAATGTAGAGCGGGTGGATTTATTTCTAGTTTTTTAAGTTTACCAATATCCGCATCGTCATCTCCTATGTAGATGTAGCTCCCTCCCATGCCGGTGTGGGAAATACTGGACCGGCCTCCTTTTTGGGAAAGGTTGGGTATAGAGGTGACTCGTTTAAAGTTCTGATCAAGACCGTGCCAAATACCCCAATACCCAGAAACGAGATAGGATTTATCGGCAGCAATACTGAGCCCGCAAAGCTCGTTGTCTGTGCAAGAGCTTATGGGCAATCGCACTTTGTCAGAGAGGCGATTGCCTTCTATTTGATAGCGATAAAGGCCATTTTCGTCAACCCGCATGACGAGATCATCCGACATTTTGACGACAGATTTGGAATCCAAGGCCCCAATATTACCGATCACAGGAACGAGACCCTTCTCTGTAATTTTGGAAATCGATCCATCTTTATAAACCACAAAAAAGTCAAAATAATTATGGATTAAGCTATGAATGCTGCCTACACTAAAGTTCGAGCCACCGGAAAGATAAAGAATTCCCTTTGACACGTAAGCAAATCGATCTTTCCATGTGGAGCATTTCAAGTCTTCAAAGGTCTCCGGCCTTTTTACAAAATGGTAGCTTGAGTCGAGGTCGTAGATGGCCGAGTTAGTGCATAATAAGGCGCGAGATTTCCCCTCTAAAAGCCCTCCCGTTACAGGGCCTAGAACCTCCAGCGCTCTGAAGTTTCCATCGACGTAGATCAGCGACTTCTTATAACCACCACTGAAATAGTTGCCGTGGCTATCGATTTCAGTAAAAGGAAAGGCTCCTCCATTGTAGGCAAAGCACTGACCTGCAAATAATAGAAGGAATAATAATATTGACTTCAAGGGGGACCTCCAGAAGTGGAAACGTCACCACCCAGGGCTCGTTTCCACGCGTATTCGTAGACCTAGTTAGACTCATGAGATGATAGTATGAATTTAGTCAGAGCTAGGCAATGAAATACTTTTCAGACTGTATAAAAAGTCGGAGTTGATAGGGGTTTGCGGCGCTATGCAAAAAGCAGCAAAGGCCTATGTAGCGCTCCCGTTTCTTGGGAAGACTCAGCTAGCTGGATGGAAAAGGAAACTAGCGCCAGCTTTTTTGGCGCGAGGGGAAGAATTTTGGAGTACCGGATATGGAGCCATCCCAAAGCAAGATAATATCTCGAAAAGCCAGCCAAGGACTGTGCACCAGTAAAGCACAAGCCGATTTGCATTGACGCAAAAAAACATCGGTTTTTAAACCCGATGTTTTTCAGAATCTAAATATTAGGAAACTAAATTAAAGTGACTTAAGGTACTCTACAAGTGCAATTTTATCTTGTTTCTCAAGACCAGTTCCCCATGCATGGCCTGAATTTCTATTGCCGTAAACTTGGCCATTTCCTCTCAAATCAGATTTTCCTTTCGAAGTATCAAACTCAAAAGTGCCGTAATCAAAGAAGCCTACTCCTTGGGTTTTGTAGCCCACTTTTTTATCATCATATTCCAAGGTACCCACTTGAAATTTATTGGGCCTAGCCCCATCCACCATAAATAGATCATAAAGGCTTGGGACAGAACCATTGTGAAGGTAAGGTGCTGAAAACGCAATTCCATCAAGGGGTCTAGCTTTATAAAACGCAGCTGCAAAGTCTTTGGAGTTGGAATGGAAGTGTGTCATTTCCTCGACATCTTTATCGCTGAGGTTATTGGCTTTGATCCAGGCATCTAATGCAAATTTGTTAGTAATACCGAATATGACTAAAGCGGTCTTGTCGGCTAAAGGGTTTGGAACTTGTTTTAGAGCTATGTCATAGAACAGCTTGAAAGAAAGGGGGAGCTCCTTCTGGGCATAGGTTCGACTAGCAGCTTCCATAAGAAAAGCCATATCTGTGCCTACAACTTCAGGAGCAACCCTCGTAGATCTGAAAAAACGCTTCTTTCCATCTGAGGAAGCTTCCTCGGAAGCCAAGCTTGCAGGATTATTTAGGTCAGCAATGACATGGCATCCAGCACAACTTACCTTGCGATTGTCGAAAGAAAATTGCTCTTTGAAGTAGATTTCTTTTCCGCGGGCGGCCAATTTTTGATCTATGAGATGCTCAGCTTTAAAGGCTTCTGACCACTTTGGAGAAGGTAGTTCGCTTAAAGCATCCTCCAGCCAAAAGATCTTAAAAAGATCAGATCCTGTTTTTACCTTTGGAAAATTGGCATCAATAAGTTCGCTTTTTGTACTCGCGATTCCGTTGCCTACGGAGTTGAGGAAGTTCTCAAAATGGTTTCTTGTTTGCGGGTCAGAAAGTTTGGAGTTCACATTTGCTGTGGATTCATCTCGGCCCTCAATGGAAAGGTAGCCAAAGACGCCAGTTACTTCGCCCATATTTCTTGTAAGAGGATTTCTAGCCAAACAGTTGGTTTGAACACACTCTAAATGAGGGGCGTTCCAGAGGTGTGGAAAGCTTATGGGTGCGGCTGGTCTCACCGTATTTCGGGCTTCATCTAGTTTCAAATGTGTAGCAGCTAGCTCGTTGAGAAGTTGTGCGACGGCATCCAAGCGGCCAGGGCCTCCATTGGTAGCCGGTTTGTTGCGCTTTTCCCGCCCCAGAAGATAGGTAGCTGCAAAATTAAAGTGGCTTATACATTTTGATTTGTCTGAGTAGATTCTGTCAGTTTCTTCCCGAAAAAGTGATGACTCACGTTTTTGGGCGTTGCTACATAAGGTTGCAAGCTTATTTGGGTCTTGCTTGTACTTGGTAACCACGGAAACTAGGGCCGATTGGAATTTAGGAAAGTCCACTAGGGGCTGTCCCCCATCAATTACAAATCTTACATTTTTGGAAACGATTTCTCCGGTGTGACATGCCGCGCAAGTTACACCTACCGCAGTAGAGCCTAGCATTTCAGGTCTTTTATCTTTCTCCTTCACAAATCCAAGAGGAAGTCCTTGTAGGGAATACTTTGTATTTTTTCCTTCTAGGGCCGCATCGGAATCTGGCGGAAATACGAAACCAAATTGGGACATGTTCTTTTGAGAAGCAAATTTGTTACCATTGTCTAACTCTAGTTCTAAAAAAAGAGGCAATGGAAACATAAAAGAGCCCTGGGCTGTATTGTACCACATAGATCTAGCTTCTATATTGGGATTCCCCAAGGAGTCCACAGGAGGCACTTGGTGGTTTTGTTTCATAGCTTCTAGGCGAGTGGACCATTTTGCTTTCCAGGCAGGTGAATCTGGCCAAGGCATAAGCCACCTAGACTTAAGTCCGGGACGACTAGAAGTAGTAGATAAGGTGGCAGAATCTTCAGCAACTTCGCTTGGTTTGCAAGATGAGGCAAACAACAGGAGGCTTGCGGATGAAAGCAATAAAGCATGAAAACTTATGAGAGGGCGAAGTTTCATAGTATTTCCTATTTTCAAATGAGTTCGTGCAGAATCTTGCGTCTAGGCGATAGACCTATTTTACTACAGATTGTCTCAACTAAGGACGGCCATCTCGATCAAATAAATGGTTAAGTCCTCTAGACGAAGGTCGATTTTTTGATCCAAGTCCAAGGAAGCTAGGCAAATACTATAAGAGGCCTATGTTTTAAAAACATAAGCCCCCGAAACCTATAAACTTTTAAAAAACTTTGGAATCTTACTGAATTCTTTCTGCAGTTTTGATCACACCTGGACAAATATTTCCTGTTGCATTTGTGTTCGGAGATTTCATTTATAGGAAGTCTCACATCAGTCAAATGAGTCTATATTTCCATAATTTGATATAGCAATGCGCCTTCCATTTCGTCCGTGCCCCACCCAGATGAGCTAAAAAACTTCATTGCCAGTAGGCTCTGAGGGAAATGTCGCCGCGTTTTTTTCATGTCGGGCCTTCGCGATTTCTTTATATACGCTGCGCCTTGCGCGATTTAGATTTCCTAAAGGACGATTTTCCATGGTAGTGTTCCATGGATTATAGGAGATATTTTCACAAAATTGTTCTTGATTTGGAGAGTGGAATGTTTGTGCGGGTATCGTGACTCTTCCAACGGTTTCAAATGGGTTTGAGAAATTGAAGAGATCTTTCTCTTTCCATTCTTGCATGGGATTTTCAACAGGGGTGCGTTGGAGATTTACAAAACGCTGAACTTTAAACTCAAAGCAAACACCCTTCGTAGCTAATGTTTTAGCAAGGTTCTCAGACAATAAGTTTTCAGAAGGCGACTCCGGATAACGCGAAACTTCCGAAGAGCAAGGAACGGTCGTATATTTAACGGCCTTATTCTCTCCTAAGGCATAAGCTGCCATGCTCCAGTATTGAGTTTCTAAGGGATTGGCAATTTTTTTCCCGAGAATCTTTAGAAATATACCTGCTGTTGCCAAATGAAGAGGATTTTTTATATAAGCTTGCGGATCTTTTTGAACTGCCATGTAGTCACGAATGTTTTCGACAATAAAATTGGGATGGTTTACCAATAAGAAATCCTGACTACTATTGGGCAAAATAGCAACGCTTTTGTCGGCAGAGTTTCCACCAATAACTTTAATGGCCATGCCTAGTGCTCCTCGAGCACCATCTGGCTTGATTTCAGGAGCGGAGTTAGAAAAACGAATCCAAGACTTGTAGGTGGCAGGCTTCGCAAAAAATCCAACCTTCAGATCTTCTGGAATGTTGGGATTGACAGTAAAGGTGCCTTTTACACAACCATGAGCTTTCGTGTGTGCGTCCCGCGTTCCTTTTCCCATAGCAAAAGTCTTGCCAAAATCTATGGCGTCCTGAGTTATTTTAGTTTCATTTTCTTCCGATTCCAACCAGCTTTCCAGCTTATGAAGGGGCAGGGATGGGCTGTGATCTGGTGTGGCTACAGCAGCTAAATCTTGACTGCCCATGGGAGAACCTGATCGACACGACATTTGCCCTAGAATACTTAAGAAAAGCATAGCTGTTATTCTACCTTTTGCCATTTTGGAAGTCCTTTTTTTGAGCAGGAGATATGATTTCTGTATTATAGTCGACAAGGGGAGATATGCAAAGACTGCTCCTATGTTTTCACTTTCAAATTTGGTTTCATAGGTCCATTTTGATTCCCTAGTATTTTGATAAGTCGCTGTTTTGCAGTGAAGGCGAATGCGAAGCACGCACAACACGGCAATAACAAAAAGGCCTTTCCGCCGCTCTTGAGTTTTGATTTCAGGTACACATCTTGTTTTGTAAACTTTGACGAGTAGTATCGAGGGACTGGCTCTATCCTAGCCATATAGTTGACCTTTAAAGTTATTGCAAGACCAGCAATAACCGGTATTGGGTATAAAAAGGAGCCTTTGGTGTTTACGAGTTCAGATTTTTTTGAAGAATCTGAAATAAAGTGATATAGGTACCACCATAGAGATTCTAAAATTAAGAAGGAGACTTAAGATGATGGAAGAGGGACAGAAAGCACCTCAGTTTAAATCAACGGACCAAGACGGAAATGAGGTTAAGTTAAAAGATTTTAAGGGTAAAAAAATAGTTCTCTTCTTTTACCCCAGGGATATGACTCCAGGCTGTACCACAGAAGCTTGTGATTTTCGAGATAACTATGCCAAGATTCGCAAAAAAGGAGTGGAAATACTCGGGGTCAGTAGAGATTCCGTTTCTAGCCATGTTAAGTTTCGCGAAAAGCACCAACTACCTTTTACCCTTTTATCAGACGAAGATGAGTCTCTATGCAAAGCATTCGACGTGATTCAAGAAAAGAACATGTATGGCAAAAAAGTTTTGGGGATTGTTAGATCTACGTTTCTAATAAGCGAAAATGGAACGATTGAAAAAATTTGGTGGAAGGTGAAAGTAGCTGGTCATGTGGATGAAGTGCTTGCGGCGCTTTAATCTCAATTTCCAATTATTTTTTCACCGATCCAGTAGGGATAAGCTTGTATTTCAAAATACCGCCAAGCCCTAAGGGGATATCAAGGCTTGTGGTTGGGCTAGATTGCAGATAGGTTTCGGGCTTTAACAGTGTAGTACCAACGGTTTCAGGCTTCTGAAAGTAAGGAATCAAGGGTTTTTTAAAGGCGGTAAATTTTAATTCCAGTGCAAACTGATCTTCAAGTTTACCGACTTTCGCCATAGCTTGGCTTAAACTTTTTCGAAAATCTTCGCCTTGCACTTCCATGGATAAATCAACTAGTTCTGAATCAGTCGGCTTACGCCAAGCTAATGGATTCGTGTCTATAGGTCCTGTAACCATTAGTTCTGAGGAAAGTTTTTCTGCAGATTTGTTTGTTTTGTCAGAGACTACAACTTCAAGTTTAACATAGTAGTCTGTGGTTTTGCCGGGCTTATGGTTTCCTCCCCGGAACTCAACTGGAGAAACCTTTAAAGACCATTTGTCATAGTCAGTCAGGAGTTCTTCGGCCTTGGCAATGTGAGAAAAGGCCGCGGCTGCAATGGCAAAAACTAAGGATTTCATTCGAAAAATTCCCCTTTCTGTTCATCATAGCTTAAAAAATCATTTTTTTGAACGAGGTCCCAATAATTTCTGTAGCGACGCTCCACGAACAGTGAGTTTTGCTTGAAGCTGAACTCGTCTAGCGAGTAGTAGCTTAGGATGGGAGGCGCACTCAGGTGAGTTTTCGAAGAGTAGCGAGCTTTCTCAAGCGCTCAAACCCATTCATTCAAGCCTGCAAACGTAGGCGGCTAGAGCGGCGTTTTTAATCTGCAGGAGGGAATCCGCAGCAAAGAGGAACGCACTAGGGACTTCCTTCTGGTTCGATTGTCAGACAAAAGGATAGCAGCTAGGTGACAAACTAGCCGAACTTCCCCGAAATATACTCTTTTGTGAGCTTCTGGTCAGGCATAGAAAAGATTTTTGAGGTATCTCCCATCTCAATAAGATCGCCTCGGTACAAAAACGCAGTTTGATCGCTGACTCGAGCAGCCTGTTGCATGCTGTGGGTCACGATAACAATGGAATACTGCTTCTTGAGCTCTGCGATTAGGTCTTCAATAATGCTGGTAGATATAGGATCTAGGGCAGAGCAAGGCTCATCCATCAAGATTACGTCTGGCTGCATAGCTATGGTTCTAGCAATGCAGAGGCGTTGTTGCTGACCTCCAGATAAGGAAAAGCCAGAAGACTTAAGTCGGTCTTTAACTTCTTTCCAAAGCCCAGCTTTAGTTAAGGACGTTTCCACAAGTTCACTAATATCACCTTTATATCCATTGATTCTGGGGGCCCAGGCGATGTTTTCAAAAATACTAGAAGGAAAGGGATTGGGCTTTTGAAATACCATTCCTATACATTTTCTCACCACCACAGGATCGACTTTCTTGTCGTAAATATTCATGCCGCGATACGAAATACTTCCTTCGATTCTAAATCCATCGACGAAGTCATTCATGCGGTTAAAACATCGAAGTAATGTCGACTTACCACAGCCTGAAGGACCAATAAGAGCAAATACCTTCTGGCGTTCTATAGACAAATTGATGTCTTTTACAGCTTTGTTTTCGCCATACCAGATCCCCACTTTTTGGACTTCAATCACAGTTTCTGCGTTCATAATTTCACCTTGCGCGATCGAATTCGAATGAAAATTGCTATGGAATTAGCTACGAGAAGGACACCAAGCAGCACAATGATAGTAGCCGCTGCCAATTGATGAAAGTCTTCTTGTGGCTTTGATACCCAAGTGTAAATCTGCATAGGAAGAGCTGTATATCCGTCGTTCCAACCTTCAGGAACGAAGGCAATGAAACTTACAGCTCCAAGTATAATCAGAGGGGCGGTTTCACCTATAGCTCGAGAAAGCGCCAAAATAACCCCAGTAAGAATTCCAGGCAGCGCTGTCGGAAAAATATGATCTCGAGCGGTTTGCCATTTGGTGGCTCCCATGGCTAATGCACCCATCTTTATGGAAGATGGCACGGCAGCAATGGCCTCACGGGTGGAGATGATAATAACCGGAAGGCTCATCAGGGAGAGGGTGAGAGCTCCAGATAAAAGGGAGCGCTCAAAACCCAGCATGCGTACAAAAAAAGCCAAGCCAAAAATCCCGTAAACTACTGAGGGGACTCCGGCCAAATTACTGACATTTACGGAAATAAATTTGTGAAAAAAACCTCTCTTCATGAGCTCTTCTAAATAGATTCCAGAAATCACACCTACGGGAATCGAAAATAAAGCTGTAATTCCCAGAAGCCAGATGGTGCCAAATAATGCGGCTTTAATTCCTGATTTATCTGGCATTCGCGAAGCGAAATTAGTAAAGAAATCTGCATTTATCCACGCGCCACCTTGCAGAAAAGTATCTAAAATAAGATAGGCAATGAGACCAATCACGGAAACAGTGGCAAAAAAGCACATAAATGCAAAAAAATAGGATTTCAGCTTGCGTGTGCCGAGGTTGCCTCTTTGATCTAGCAAAGGGTGATTGCTTTTTGCAGAAGCAGCGCTATAAAAATCGAGGTTTATCATTCGTAAGCCTGCTTCATTTTTGTCACAACTTTTCTAGCCAGGTTATTGAAAATCATGGTCACAATGAAAAGCATTCCTGCAACCGCGAAAAGCGATTGATATTCGATGGATCCATGTTGAACATCGCCCATGGAAACTTGTACAATAAATCCTGTCATGGTCTGAATCGGTTCTAAAAAGTTTAAAGTTAAGTTAGGTGAAGACCCTGCAGCTAGAGAGACAGCCATAGTCTCACCAATGGCTCGTGCAAAGGCAAGTATTACAGAAGCCATAATTCCTGAAACAGCCGCAGGAATCACGACTCTTAAATTCACTTCAAAAGGCGTCGCACCGAGGGCATATCCCGCATCGCGCATAGACTGAGGGACAGACCTGAAGGCATCCTCGGACAAGGAAGCTACCACCGGTATGATCATAATGCCGACGGTGAGTGCAGCACTAGCTGCGTTAAAAACTTCGGTGGAAGGTAAAAATCTTTGTAAAAAAGGCGTTATTATGGTTACAGCAAAGTAGCCGAAAACTACACTGGGAATGCCCGCAAGCAACTCAATGAGTGGTTTTAGCGTAGCCCGTACTTTAGGGTGGGCGTATTCACTTAAATAGAGCGCGATGCCAACGCCAATGGGAACTGCAATCACGCAGGCGCCAAACGCAATCATCATCGTTCCCCATAATATGGGTAAGACTCCGAACTTTTTGGGCTCAAAAAGTGGTTCCCATTTGGTCCCGGTTAAAAATTCTCCAAAAGTGACATGAGAAAAGAAATGTTGAGATTCGATGGCCAAAGTAGCAATTATGCCAATTGTAGTTAAGATCGTCACAGATGATATAGCCAAAAACAAATAATGAACAAACATCTGTTCCCATCGCGCCCTGCGATAAGCCTTGTTGGTCCATTCTGAAAGTGGTTGGTCACTTTGTGTCATTGAGATCCCTGTGGCCGGTTCGCATTGACAAAAATCAATGCCCCCAATGAAGGGGGTACCGATAAAATTGTCAAAATTTGTGAATGCTATTTCTTGATAGCAGCAATCTTCGCCATACCTGCTTTATACTGTGCCTCGGTCATGGGGACATAGCCTGTTTCCGCAACCAGTTTTTTAGCGTTAGAAAGGTAGTAGCTTACGAAGTTGGCAACTTCCGCTCTAGCTAAAGAAGCATGATTCACATAAATGAATAGCGGGCGAGAAATGGGATAGGTTCCGTCTTTTACAGTCTCTACAGTTGGTGATACAAACTTTCCATCCGTCCCAGCAATGGCTACGGACTTTAGCTTTTTGGCGTTGGCTTCATAGTAAGAGATTCCGAAGTAGCCTAGAGCATCTTTGTCGCCAGCGACACCCTTCACTAGAACGTTATCATCTTCAGATGCCGTAAAGTCTGGTCGAATAGCTTTGGCTTTGCCGTTTACATGTTCGGTGAAGTAGTCAAACGTGCCGCTGTCGGCGCCTGGTCCATAAAGTTTGATTTTGGAATCTGGCCAAGAGGCATCGACATCCTTCCAAGTTTTTACTTTTGACTCAGGTTCCCAGATCTTCTTAAGTTGTTCCATGGTTAAAGTCTTAACCCAAGTATTTTTGGGGTTTACTACGACGGTGATTCCGTCATAAGCAATGGGAACTTCAGTCCAAAGAACATTAGCTTTTTGAGCAGCTTCGGCTTCTTCTTTTTTAATGGTTCGTGAAGCGTCAGAAATATCGATTTCATTGGCCACAAACTTTTTAAATCCGCCGCCTGTTCCAGACTGGGCGACAGTTACTTTTACACCGGCGTTCGCTTTTTGAAATTCTTCAGCTACTGCTTCAGAAATGGGAAAAACCGTTGAGGATCCGTCAATTCTAACTTGTCCTGTTAAACCAGCGAGGGCATGGGCGCTCAATAAGCTACTTAGTAAAAATGTTGCGATTTTCATTCGGTCTCCAGAAATAGTGATCAGTCAGTAACAGCAATTGAGTAACATAATCCGTAGCTTGAGGATAGACTAAACGTGTAAAGATTGTATTAAGATCCAGCTAAATCTTCGAGAATGCTTTTCATTTCCCTATCGTAACCCTGCTAATTTGGGGTAAATGTCACCCCTGTGACGGCGCAAGCCGTGTAGATCTATTAGGCACTATGAGGAGTTGGCATGTCCCTTGAAGAAGTAATTCTTATTGTAGAAGATGATCGTCATATTAGTGAGCTATTGGAGTTTAATCTTTTAAAACAGGGGTATAGGGTACTAACCTCAGATACAGGCACAGAGGGCCTAAAGATGGCTTCTGAGAAGAATCCAAGCCTGGTAGTGCTGGATGTTATGCTGCCCCAGATGGATGGAGTGAGTGTTTTAAGGAAACTACGTGAGTCTGAAAAAACACGCCGTCTGCCGGTGCTTATGTTGACGGCAAAGACTGATGAGTCAGATGTTTTAGTGGGACTAGAGTTAGGTGCAGATGATTATATGGCGAAGCCCTTTAGTGTCAAAGAGGTTATCGCAAGGATAAGGGCTATTTTGAGGCGCTCCTCTGACAGCCAATCGGAGAGTTCTAAATCTCAAAAAATAGCCTTAGGGCCTATTGTTATGGATGTTGACAATCATGAAATTTTTCTTGATGGATCGCCTCTAACTTTGACGTTGGCAGAATTTAGAATTATTCAAAGTTTGATTACAAAGCCAGGACGGGTCTTTAGTCGAGAAGAATTGATCGGCTACATGACAGGCGGTGATGTGGTATTGGTCGACCGAAATATAGACGTTCATATTCGCTCGATTCGTAAGAAGCTTGATCAGCATGCTGATTTGATCATTACCATAAGAGGCGTAGGTTATAAGTGCAAAGGCTAGAAATCATAAGTAGTCCCTACTTTCGGAAGCTATTGACTCTGATTTCACTGATCATGCTCGTGAGTCATGGTGGCACCTTCTATCTTTTGAGTGAAAGGCTAGGGAATTCTCTTTTTGAGCGAGAAGTAGCAAACTTAAAAGACAAGCTTATTTTACTTGAGCCGCGAGCGCTTTTGGCGCTCAAAGAAAATCGTGACTTGGATCTTGGGCATATTTTTCCTGAAAAAGACTCGCTTTCAAACGTCCGTTACACGGTCATAGCGCGGAGGGGGGAAATGATTGCGGACTCCCATGCGCTTTCCGAAACAGTCGCCTCTGGTTTTGAACTACCAGAGGTGGTTCGGGCCATGAATTCGCAGTTTGGAGTGGTAAAACGTTACAGCGAGATCTATCACGGCGACATTATTTCGGTTGCCTATGTTCTTCGCAATAATGGTGTTGTTTTGGGTGCGTTGAAAGCAGATTACCCCGTTGAGGTAATGAGAGAAGAACTCTATCAAGTCCAGAAGCAAATCTCGATGATATTTCTAGTCGGTTATTTCCTTCTTTTTATTACCATTTTTTTCCTAGCAAAGCGCGTCACCCAGCCTGTAAAGCGCATGGCAGAAGTGTGCGAAGCCATGACAAAAGGAAACTACCGCGTAAAAATTTCATCGAACTCCCATGACGAGCTAGGAGATTTAGCGAGAATGCTAAATAAACTAGGAGAGGACTTATCAGATCGGGTGAGCACGGCATTGGCTGAAAAAGCCAAGTTAAAGGCCATGCTGCAGTCTTTAAAAGAAGGTATTATCGCAATTGATAGTGAATCCAGAATTCTCTTTACCAATCAGTCCATGTATCAGCTTCTGAATTCTGATGAGGTTGATTGCCGAGGGCAAGCCTTAGAAAATACCAAAGGATGTCTATTTCTAAAAGGTATAGCTGAGGATGTTTTAAGACAGAAAATTCCGATACATGAGGAGAAGCAAGAAGGAGATAAGATCATTCACATAAGTGCGACTCCCTTTGAAGCGGACGAAATTGCTGGGGCCGTTTTAGTACTTCAAGATCGTACCGAAATCAGAAAACTAGAAACCATGCGACGTGATTTTGTTGCCAATGTTTCCCACGAATTGAAGACCCCTCTGACGGCCATTAAGGGGTATGTTGAAACTCTCTTAGAATACGGATTTTCGGATGCCGCGACAGCAGGGACATTTCTTGACCGCATTGCAGTAAATACGGATCGGCTTACGGTTCTCGTTACGGATATCTTAGCATTGTCCAAGTTAGATTCGGCCCAAAACATGCTTGAGACTCATCCCTGTGACTGGGGTTTCGTTATCAAAAAAGTATTACATCGCCATGAGGCATTGATTGCTGAAAAGAGCCTAAAATTACGCTTAGATCTGCCCTCAAGTTCTGCTTTAGTCGAAGGAGATATGGAGGCTTTGGGGCAGGTTTTTGAGAATCTTTTGACGAACGCTATTCGTTATACGCCAGGCGGTGGAAGTATCGATATCCACCTTAAAGCTGCGCCCTCTGAAGTAACGCTGGAAGTGTGTGATACAGGGCTAGGTATTCCCAGCAAGGAGCAGGGGCGAATTTTTGAGCGATTCTATAGGGTTGACCGCGCGCGGTCTCGAGATGGCGGGGGAACGGGGCTAGGACTTTCCATTGTCAAGCACCTGGTCTCGGAAATGGGCGGAAGGATAGCCCTGGAAAGCTATCCAGGGCAAGGCTCACGTTTTTTTGTCACGCTCAGACGTGCTTTTTAAAGATTTATAGCGAGTTTTCTTGAGAAGCATTTTTAAATCCTGTAGATTAGTGTGACCTACAAAGAGGCATACCCTATGAGCTCAGGTTTAAATCTTAGTCAAGGCGATCTCATTAACGATAAATATGAAGTTGTATCCAGGCTTGGAGGCGGTTGGGAAGGTGAGGTTTACCTCACTAGAGAGAGAATTACTGGCATCGAAAGAACAGCCAAGTTTTTTTACCCCAATCGGAATAAGGGTAATAAGATAGCCAACCTATACGCAAAAAAGCTTCATCGTCTTCGAGAAACACCGGCGATCATTCAATACCATAATTTAGAGACAGTGGATTTTGAAGGTACCAAGATGACCTGTCTTTTGTCAGAGTTTGTCCATGGGGAATTACTTTCTACATATATTAAGAAACATGGCGGAAAGCTTCACCCCTTCCAGTCGTTGACTGTTTTTTACAATATGGTGAAAGCTTTAGAAGATATCCACGAAGCCCAAGAATATCATGGTGACCTTCATTCAGATAATATTTTTGTGTTGCAGCAAGGCACGAATTTCAAGATCAAATTTATAGATTTCTATTTCTACCAGGCTCCCTTAGGTGAAATGAAAAGACGGGATTTAACCGAACTCGTTAAGATTTTTCATGAACTTATTGGCGGCGCCTCCAAATATAAAAATCAGCCACAGTATATTAAAGATATTTGTTGTGGCTTTAAAGACACCTTGATCATTAAGAAGTTTAAGAGCACTTCTGGGTTAAGGCAGCATATTGAGTCCCTTCAGTGGACGTAAAAACCGTTTTTCTACCCCAAATTACCGAGGGGATTTCTTATAGTAGATTTGTCGGGTTTTGCATGGAAAGACCTGAGTTTTTTGAAACTTCTTGCGGAAGTTTAGCTGTGTTTTTAAAGAAGGGTACTAAAAAGTCTAGGAATGAAGATTCCCTAATGGTAGCTCAGCTTGAGAATAGAGGGATGGTTTTGGCAGTAGCAGATGGAGTTGGAGGGCATGCAGATGGAGACCAAGCCTCTAAACTTGCCATCGACACCTTAATTGAAATTATAGAACGGGAACCTTTTAGCGATGCCAAAATTCGTAATTTAGTCTTAGATGCTTTTGAAGAGGGCAATGAGCGTATCATTCGCTCTTTTCAAGACGCGGCTACAACGCTTATGGTCGCGGAAATTAAAGATCAAGCAGTTAGGTTTTATCTTGCCGGAGACTCATTAGCTCTTATTTCTTCAAGTAGAGGCCGCTTAAAGTATCGGGTTTACGGACACAACCCTGTGGACTTTGGGATTCTGGCTGGTGTGTGGGACGAATCTCAATACGACCCCATGGGAACAAGGCATATGGTAACGAGTGTTTTGGGTTCTGAAGATATGCAAGTTCAAGTCACTTCGTCTCTCGTTTTGACTCCCGGTGACACTTTAGTCTTAGGCAGTGATGGGTTGTTTGATAATCTATCATCTCGAGAAATATCAAAAATAATCGCGCACAAGAACCTTGATTTAGCAGCATCTCAGCTCCAAGAAAAAGTCGCTTCTCAAATGAAGTCTGGAGATCTCGAGTATTCCAAAGAAGATGACCTGTCTTTTATTCTCTTTAGGCCTTCCACTTAAAACCTGGTCTATGGAGGGATCAAATGGATCTCCTCCAAATGCAGCGATAGCTTTGAATCGTAGGCGAGAGTGGGAATGTGTTTAAATTTTGCATCAGCGAAACACTCTCCTTTGTGTTAGAATAATCTCCAGTCTATTCAGCAAATTCATCTAAATTTGGGGCTGATTTATGAAGTATTTACTTAAGATTGGCCTAGTTTTCATCTTTCTCCTTATTCCAGGGATAGCCTGGGTCCTATCCAGTATTTTGATGTATCCAAATCGAACTAGCTGCAACAAAGACCTATTTGTCTATTGCGAGACTCCAAAAGAAATGGGGTATGAGTTTGAAGAGATTTGGATGAATTCCAGTCACGGGGTCAAGCTATCTGGGTGGTGGATTCCTAGTCAAGGGTCTTCAAGAACGATCATTTTGTCCCATGGTCATGGGGGAGATCGTCATGAAGGTTTACGTTTTCTAAAAGCACTTCACGAAGCCGGATTCTCGGTGATTGCTTTCGATTACCGTGGTGCAGGACTTTCCACAGGAATCTTTGATTCTATGAACTATTTTGAGCGCGACGACCTTGAAGCCGTAGTTCAATATGCGGAGAAGAAAGGAAGTCTTTCTATTGGCGTTCTTGGTTTTAGTCAGGGAGGCTCTACAGCATTAATTACCATGGCCAAGGATTCAAAAATTAAGGCGGGAGTTATGGAAGGTGCTTTTGCTAACGCTAAGGAAGTGATTGCGGAGGCTGCCTTTTCCATGTTTTATGTGCCCCAATTCCCTCTCGTGGACCTAGCTCTCTATTTCTTTCAGCTAAGAACGGGAGTCAAATTTGAGGAAATGAATCCTTCGGATGCTATTTCCAAAATTGAAGCCGATCGGCTTCTTTTAATCCATGCGAAAAGAGATTCTTTTGTTTCGTTTCATCATGCTTTGAAATTGATAGAATTTGCTCCAAGGAGCCATCAGTGGCTTTACGATGGGGATCGCCACGCGGAAGCATGGCAGTTTGACCGCAATATGGCTGAATCTTTAGTTGTCGAGCATTTCAAACATTGGCTTCATTGAAATGCCTTTTTTGGAAAGCGTTCCCTTTCTTCAGTTCTTAGTCCATGCGAGGCGCAGGTTTTAAAATTTCCTCTTTTGTTTTTGGGAGTTACTTTTTTTCGCAGCTTTCATTGCCTTGTTGAGGGAAATGTCTTCCGTTACGACTTAGGGTAGCGGTTTTTCCCTTCCCAAGAGCCATACGGTCTCCTGATTTTCAGCAACTATAGACAGCTGATTTACCGCTGCTGGTATAAAACATGCTTCCCCCATTTCTAAGGTAAGTGGAGATATGCCATTAACTTGAAGTCTTCCTTTCAGGGCAAAGATAATGGCGTGACCGCAGTCAGAAAGATCTAAGGTATACTTTGCTTTTTTCTGACTCACTCGAATCACATCGAAGGTCTCAAAAGAAACTGCTTCTTCCCATAAGACGGCGTCATTTTCCGTGAGCAGTTTTAGGGTCTGAGGTGCGGGCTCCTCTATAGTCATTATGTTAAAAGCAGCCTCGACATCCCAATGGTCTTGAGTCAATACTTTTTGATTAAAAGTTATGATAAATCGTTCATACACAGGGGTTTGGAATTCTATGACCGTGATCCCATACTGAAGCGAGTGGGGGACCGTTTTTTGAACCTTAACCACATCTCCGACGGAAAGATCGAGCCAACCCGTAAGTTGATCCAGCTGCATTTGAAGATCCGATTCTTTTTGAACAAGAGCTCGGGGCAACTTGCTATACCAAGATTCGAGGAGGGGTTCTGGAATTTCATCTTTGGGACCAAGTCCCTCTAAACTCCTTTTTTTATCCCATTCTCGTTCAATTTCTGAGCGGCAGGCCTCATATTCTAAGCACAGTTTTTTAAAAGTCTCTTTAAATTCGTCTTGGTTTTGAAACTTCCGACGTTCCTTTTGATTCAAACCGTATTTCATTCGACCCTTGCCAGATGGCCAGGCTTCTGGATGAACTTTTGAGACAATATAGACTTCTTGCTTTTCTTGATGGAGCTCAAAATAAAGACTTCCGGTCCTGGGATTGGGTTTGGGGTCTAGTATTTTTAAAAGGATAGGTGGACTGGCTGGGTTCGAGGTAGCCCCTTTTCCCAAGGTCGCCAATAAGATAGGTAAAATAATGGATTCCTGGTGATTAAGTTCCATTTGAGCCACACCGCGTTCTTCGATTCCTGTAAACCAAATTTCTTGTCCCCAAGGTTTTGGAATATGCACAGGTTTAAGCTTAAAGGCTCGATTCGGGGTAAGGTCTTGCAGCTTAGGGTGGCCCAAAAGCTCCTTGAACGACTCAAATGTAGGCTTAGAAGTGGTATTCCATAAGAGTCGCTTTTCCTCCTTGGTTGGGTCCAACAAAACTTGTACTTGAGAGGGATAGCTATTGTTGCCTCTAAACCAACTGATAACTATCAGCTCATGGCGTAGCTTCTGGTCAAATGGTAATTTAATAGCCAGCGGTGACAATACAACAGCATTGCCGATCACTCCATAAGGGCGCTCCGAGGGAGGTCCGGGAATACATACCAACATAGCGTCCGGAATAAGTTGCTGGTCTTCTGTAAGCCCTAAAGAAATTTTCCTCATGTAGCTGCCTCCGTGGTCTTTAAGTTTAGCGGCTTTTGCTGGCTAATTGAAGGCCAAATTTGAGAAATGGTGCAAGGTCGCGGAGCTTCGCCGAGCGTCATAGCCATCACTGAGAAGCCTTAGGACGGAAATACACCCGGGAATGGGCCTCCTTGTTCTCGAAATTGGGCTGAAGGCCCTAAAGTTCTAGGCAGTCCCTATGCAATGCACGAGTTAACAAACAAGAGTTAGTGATATACGCCTGGGAAATATTGGGAAATCTACGGGAATTGCGCACTGCAGTATTTTTTAATTTACCGCTTTACGGCCGAATAGAAATAAATATTAGACGGGTTTGATCTTATCGAGCTATACTCAAATCCAGCAACAATTTGAAAATTGTCATGACGTTAGTTTCCAGTCTAGAGCGGGATTTTTTTATTTTGCAAAGCATTCATTCTTCCATCCCCTTTAGATAACTGCACTAGACGCAAATTCATAAAGTTCATTCACTAGGAAAAAATGATGAGATTAAAAGGGATAGTTTTTCATATGTCGCTTCTCTGCATTTGTTGCCAGTCCTATGCTGCCGAAGTTGCAAGCAAGAATGAGGGCAAACAAAATGGCAGCTTTCAATTTCAAGCCACCCAGTCAAAGTTACGAAGTACTAAGGCTGTCTATTTGGATTCGGGTACGATAAGCCATATATTGGATCTTGGATTGACGAGCGTTCATGACGGATCCTACCTGAGCATTTTTGGTACAGCAGGCAGCTGGCAACCTGAAGATGCGAAATTGACCGAGTATAAGTTTGATTCCGCCGGGTTTCTAGCAGGATTCTATCGCCGCCGCGACGTTAATGGAAACGCCCTTTCCTTAGGCGTTTTTGGAGGTGGTTATTATCCTATGGAATGGTCCCCAGAGTTTTCTAGTTTTTATCAAATCCCTCGATTTGACCTAGGGGCAAGTCTTGGCTTAAATGTCTCTATAATTGAAATTGAAGGCAAATATGATTATTTTTGGCCGTTGAAAAAAGAAGGAAAAATAAAAGTAGATAGTACGTCAACCTCTTTGCAGCCTCAGGAATATGCGCATTTTTCGGTGGAGTCACGCTTTAGTTTGATGGACCTGCTCTACCCGGAGTTGACCTATGGGACCTTTCATCTAAGTGGGGCAAAGTTAGTAGGTCCTTTTTCAGAAAAAAACTTTAACAAGGCGTCTGTTAGCTATTTAAGTGCAGGACTTGCAGTTAGGCCTCTTGGTAATCTTTTGTCCATAAAAATCAAGAGCAACCGAGTTTTTGGCAATGCCGATGACCGAGGAGTTGAGTATGCAACCGGGAGGCGGGCGATTTCGGAACTAACAAACTCCTACTCATTATCATTTACAGGGAGTCTTTGATATGAAGTTTTGTCGTTATGGGGGACTATTTTTAGCATTATTTTTTTGGATCGGGTGTGGCGTTACAAAAACGACTGATTCTGTAATTAGACGCGAAACCGACGTGTTAGATGTAAGAATTTTTGAAGGTAATGGAAAAGAGAGTCTCAATAAAGAGAGCTCTTCACTGATTGGCTTTGATGAGAATGGTCTAGAGTCAAGACTTCTCATTTACTTTCCTAAGCTCCTAGACCTTTGGGCTAGTGATGTCATTGTAAGTTCCATTTCGATTGTGGAATTGATTTTAAACTGCACTGATATCACCGTAAATCCAGAAAATATAGAGCTACTGCCTATGACTAAGCCTTGGGGGCCCTATGCAACTTGGACTTCGATAGATCGCTTAATGGGTGATGATTGGGCAAATGCAGGAGGAGATGTAGACTTAAGCACTCCCGCTATTACGCCTTCCTTTAGGCTAAATACCAGTCAGCCAACGTCGCGAGAAATCGCATTTGATATTACCGCGCTTGTAAAGAGAATGATTCTTGAAGGTACGACCAACTATGGGTTTCAAGTCCGGGTCAAGAAAAGTGATTTAAATTCTAAAAATGCCATGAATTTCTCAATGTCAAATAATAATGATTCAGGTGTGCGTCCATCTTCAATTTTGACATTTTCTCAATCTGATACTGTGGAGCCTTGAAATGAATATTTTTGAATTTGCGAGACAAAATTTAAACATATTTATTGTGTTTCTATTGACGGCCTGTGGAAGTAGTGCTTCTAAATCACCCCAGTTTCTTCCTGGTTCCATTTTAGTTGTAACTGGAAAGTATCTTGATGAGAAGGGAAAAGAATTTTCTGATCAGCAGCTGCTTTTTCAAAATCTACGCAAGTTCGGCTATATAGATGAAACAGGAGTCGCTGTGGAATCCTTTGGTCGCTTGTTAGCCTTTCCTTTTTTTGGTTTCTACGACGTCATATTCAATACGGATTCGCTGACCGTCGATCGCAATAAGTATCTTCAAAGCCCTAACTACAATCTTAAACGGGTGAGGACTGATGGAACCGGATCTTTTTCCTTCAAACTTCGGACAGAAGACTTACTAAGAGATGCGGATGGTGGAGTTAATATATCTATCGTCAATGAAAGTTCCAATTCCACGTTATTTGGCAAGTTTTCATTTGTTGTAAAAAATATTGATAGCAATTTAGGTACCATTGGGCTCTGCACATTAGGTGGAATTGGATTGGCCGAAGATTCAGCCGCAGATACGGCTACTTTCTCTTGGTCTGCTCCTCAGGTCTCAGTCAGTCGATATGTCCTGCGCTTTGGAGATCCTGCAAGCGGCGCAGTGATCTGGACCCAAGTTGTGGAAGGGGGATCTACCTCATTAACACTGCCTCGTTCACTTTTTTTAAACCAAACTGTGAGACTTGCTATTGAAGCTTTCTATACCTTTGATGTGGATAAAAAGATTTCTTGTCTTACAGCACCTAAGGATTTTAGCCTTATATCGCCTCTCACCTCCTTAGCAAATGGAAGCCTTGTAAATGCTACAAATATCAAGTTCAAAGTTAATTCTTTAACCAATGGGAAGTTTCATGACAATCCCTTTTTTGAAGCTTTTGACTCACGAGAATTTGTCCTTGATTTGGGCAGCCAAAAGACAGTTTCTAAAATGAGACTTTATAATTTACAGCTTCAGACTTCTGGAACGCTAACAGCGAGCGGATCTTCTGATGGGCTGACTTATTCAGAAATAGAAAAATTTGAAGAGAAAAGATTTATGAATACGAGTTTTACAACTCCGACTTCATTAAGATATTTGAAACTGTCATTTAGTTCAAGATTGGTGGATATTCAGGAAATAGCTCTTTATTAATGGGATTGGCGCTGGATGGGGCGTTCCATTTGCCTAGCCTTAAAAAATACGAGATGATTCCTGGTTTTTTTACACATCCGCGGAAGGTCACTATTTTTTCTCTGAATGATATGGTTTTACGTAGATACCCCCCCCAACTCTCACCATCTTTTTTTCATGAACTTTGAGCAAAGGCTTTGGATAGCGGATTTTAGTCTCTGGAACTCCTATTTTTAATCTGCGTCATGAGGGCCAGGATTAGAGACGATATCCGACGACTAGCGCCATTTGGCGCTTTCCTATTTCTATGGGTTACGTTTCCTGTAAGGTCTAAAAATTGTAGGAAGACTGCTTGGTCTTAACAGCGTAGGGATTTTGGACAGCCTTGCAAAGTAAGGATGTCGCGGCATGGATGCGCCTGAATCCAGAATAAACTCGAGTTGTTAAACCCAATTCTCACAAGCTGAATGGGGGGGGGCTCATTTTTCTAAGGAATGATGAGCCAAGGCGTCTTTGCATCTGTCCCTTGGGTAAGTAAAAGGATTCAAGCTCTTTCCCTCTTTCCCTCTTTCCCTCTTTCCCTCTTTCCCTCTTTCCCTCTTTCCCTTTCTCTCATTCTCCAGGAATCCTATTGTTTAGACGTCAATTTTTCTAAAAGAGCCGGAGACTAAAACCTTTAGGGATTGGGCAGTTGAAGGGCATATGTATTTATAATTCAGGTCCATGGCGACTCTCATCGATGGGAATGTGGGAGGGAAAAAGAGAATGTGCTTCCAGATTTTGGCTTACTCTCCACCCAGATCTTCCCATTATGAGATTCGACAATCCACTTGGCAATAAACAGCCCCATGCCAACCCCTCCTGGATCTCCATGCTTGATTTGATGGAAGCGGTCAAAAATATTCGCAAGTTGATCCTCGGCTATGCCTGATCCGGTATCTGTGACGGAGACTCGCACTTCACTCTCACTGCTCTCAGCTCGGACTGATACGCTTCCACCTCTTGGAGTGAACTTCATGGCATTGCTAATGAGATTGTCAAGAACTTGCCTTATTCTTTCACTATCGATATTGGCGACAAGATGGGAATTGGGTGCTATATCCACAGAAAGCTTGATTTCGAGCTTTAAGGCCCAAATCTGAAAGGATTTCACAGACTCCTTGATGAGATCGCGCAAGTCAAGGGGCATTCGAGCTAACTCGAGTCTTCCCGTCGCCATGCGTTCCTCATCGAGCAAATCTGAAATCAAACGCCCCATGTTTGCTGCATAGCGGAGAATCGTGTCTACCCACTGCGCCTCTAGCTCCGTGAGCCGTTTTTCGGTACAGGCCTTGGTAAGCTCGTTTGCACACATCAAAATGACACTTAGGGGGCTTCGCAGGTCGTGGCTAACGATCGCCAAAAACTCATCTCGGGTTGCCACCGCATTTTTTGCTATTTCTAGAGTCTTCCGCTCTCCAGCAAGGAGCAGCTCAGCATACGCGTAAGCATCATCAGTCAGAAGGCGTTCTGAGCGCAAGGATATGTCGGTTTGCATTCTCTCTTCGGAAATAATAGTGCTTTCCATCGCTGTGTGTGTCTGGCGCTTTCTAAGGAGCGCCTCATCCTCTTGGAGCCGATTTGCGGCTCTTTCTTGGTCGGCAATCCGCCTCTCCTCCGCGTGAAGGTCCGCAGCTTCAGGGGTACCAACAGCGCCAGCCCGCTCTGTGGCAAGCTGTTTGTCGGACCTTAAACGATCTTTCGCAATCTCCTCATCTAACTTACGTTCCTTTTCTTTCCGAGACTCGCCGATGGAAAGATCTGCTTTCTTTCGTTCCATCAACAGGCTGGCATCCGTTTTGAGGCGTTCTAGTTTTGTAGTTGCGGAGCCCCCAGGTTTTATAGACTCATTTTTTGTCGACATCGGTTCCTCATCGCTCATGGGCAAGTCCTCCTGCCAAAGCCCATGCAAAATTTGATCCGATAGCTTTCCAACAAGCTCCCGCATCTATTTCTGGCTTTGGAATCGGCGGGTCATGAGCCTAAAGTGCTCTCTCCAGCTGAGCCCAGAAGTAAGCAGCCCATAAAGGCAGAGCGGTGAGAGCGCCTCATTTCTTTTTTTTATGACCCATGCGGCTGTCAATGTCACTACATTGGAAGTAGTTTACCCTTAATTAGTATTCCTGGGATTTGAAGATCTTTGCGCTCTGGTGGTATAAGACATTTATCATTAAATATAGCGGTGTCGGGTTTTATCCATCATTTCGAAACAGTTTTTCTTTATTTGTTGTGCTTGAATCGCCACCGGAGCTAGCTTCGAGCGAAAAAAGAGAGCTTTTTTTAATTAAAAAGCTCCCAAGACGCACCATGTCTATTTCCAGAACTTAATTGGTGTTATCTCGAATGATGGCTCCATCGCTCACGTTTGTACCGTCAAATGCACAAACTCTAAATCCATAAGCAGTTGCTGTTGTTAATCCTGAATACGTATAGCTAGTAACACCCGCTGTTAATGTTATGGCTCCACCATCTGTACAAGGCAGCGGGCTGGTGCTACCCAATACGGCCGGAGCGATCTTGACTTGAGTGGTGTTGCCAAGGTTGCTACCCCAACTTAGAGTGATCGATGTCGTAGACTTAGCGGACACCCTTACCTCAGGATCAAACAATCTTGATAGATTCCTGTAAACGTAAGCAGCTCCAGCACTACCTGCAGAATTATTAGTGCTAGCAGTGGATCCATTCGTAATCGTGGTCTGGTTGGAGGCTTCCCCGCTGACTCCAATAACAGTTGTGTCTCCTGAGATGGATACTGAAGAGCCAAAATAGTCTCCAGCATCTAGATTGGAGTCTTTCAGATAAGCTTTCTGTACCCATGTGGAGCCAGTTCGTTTGTAGATGTAGGTAGCTCCTGAGTTCGATGCAGAATTATTGGCGCTTGAGGCTGTTCCATAGGTAATAAAGGTTTGGTTGGAATCTTCCCCATTAGCTCCCATAACGGCTGTATCTCCGGAAATGCCGACAGAGCCCCCAAAATTGTCATAAGCAGCTGAATTGGAGGCTTTCAGATAAGCCTCCTGGGCCCATACAGAACCCGTTCTTCGGAAGATGTAGGCTGCTCCTGCCTGATACGCCGAATTATCAGCGCTTGAAGTGGTTCCATTCGTAATCGTGGTCTGGTTTGAGCTTTCACGATAAGCACCAACCACTGCTGTATCTCCAGAAAGGGCCACTTTAACACCAAAATAGTCATAGCTATCAGCGTTGGATGCCTTCAGATAAGCCTCCTGGGCCCAGGCGGAACCTGTTCTTTTATAGATGTAGCTAGCTCCCGCGTAACTTGCCAAAATGTCAGTGCTTGAAGTCGGTCCATTAGTGATCGTGGTCTGAGAGGAAGCTTCCCCATAGGCTCCTACAACAGCAGTGTCTCCTGATAGGGCAAGGGAAGTGCCAAAATAGATATAAGCATTTGCATTGGAGGCTTTCAGATAAGCCTCCTGGCTCCATGTGGAACTTGTTCTTCTATAAATGTAGCTAGCTCCCGCAGCATTTGCGGTATCCTCCGTGCTTGAAGTGGTCCCATTGGTGATGGTGGTCTGACTTGAATCTTCATAATAGGCTCCTATAATCACAGTATCCCCAGACAGGGCGACGGTACCCCCAAAATAGTCAAAAGCACCTGCGTTTGTGGCTTTCAGATAAGCTTCTTGAACCCATGTGGATCCTGTTCTTTTGTAGATGTAGCTGGCCCCTGAGTTAGGTGCTGTATTGTCCGTGCTTGAAGTCAGTCCATTAGTGATTGTGGTCTGACTTGAATCTTCCCCAAAGGCTCCTACAACTGCCGTGTCGCCTGAGATGGCGACGGCACTGCCATAATAGTCATTCACTTCTGCGTTTGAAGCTTTAAGATAAGCTTGCTGGGCCCATGTGGAGCCTGTTCTTTTATAGATATAACTGGCTCCTGCACTCATTGCTGTATTATCAGTGCTAGAAGTCGTTAAATTGGTGATCGTAGTCTGGTTGGAGTCTTCGTTGTAAGCGGCGATAATCGCCGTGTCCCCTGAGAGGGCGAGGGAAGCGCCAAAAGTGTCTGAAGCTTCTGCATTAGAGGCTTTTATATAAGCGACTTGGGACCATCCTCCCCCCTGAAGAGTATAGGTTTGATCGCCTGTCTTCCCCGCCGTGAGAGAGTTACCCCAAGTGTCGCCAATCCCTGTAACGCTTGTGAGGTCAAGCCGTAGCTGGCCCACCTTGCCAGAGTTAACCCAGACTGTGCAAATGGCTCCTGTACAGGAAATGCTATTAACTTGCCCCGTAGCGCCAGTTGAGGTCACGACTTCATTTAAGGAAAAATTATCTGGACTCACCCCAAAGACAGGCTCATTAAAAGTCACGATATAGTCTATAAGAGATGTCCCTGAGACAGGATTGGAAGTGGAACCTCTGTTGATACTTAATACATTGGGGCCAAGGTCATCCCCTTTAACGGTGACTTCCGTGATAGCCCCTTCGGAGTAGCTGATTCCATTGAAATTACAGATACGAACGATATAACTCTGGCCCGGTGTAAGACCTGAGGAGACTGTAACCGAAGTTAAGGTTCCCGTATAAGCTACAGTACCCGAGCTACAGTTCGCTCCAGGCGTCGTTGTGGAATAAACCACTTTAAAGATTCCAAGCCCGCTACCCAGATTGGATCCATTCCAGCTTACGGTAAAGGAAGAACTCGAGACTGCAGACTGAATCTCATGGGCTTCAAACATCCTGGAAAGATTCCTGTAAACGTAAACCGCTCCTGAATAACTTACCGTATTATCGGCGCTGGAGGTGGTTCCATTCGTAATGGTGACCTGATTGGAGTCTTCTCCGTATGATCCTACAACTACTGTGTCTCCTGAGATGGCCACTGAAGAGCCAAAATAGTCTGAAGCACTGCTATTTGAGGCTTTAAGATAGGCTTCCTGGGCCCATGTGGATCCTGTTCTTTTGTAAATGTAGCTAGCTCCTGCTTGAGTTGCGGAATTGTCAGGACTTGAAGTGGTTCCATTCGTGATGGTGATCTGAGAGGAAGCCTCCCCTTGAGCTCCTATAATTGCCGTATCTCCTGAGATGGCAACGGAAAAACCAAAGCTATCATTTGCATTGGCATTGGAGGCTTTAAGATAGGCTTCCTGGACCCAAGTGGAGGCACTTCTTCTATAGACGTAGCTAGCTCCTGCGGAGCCTGCGGAATTGTCAGAACTTGAAGTGGTTCCATTCGTGATGGTGATCTGAGAGGAAGCCTCCCCTTGAGCTCCTATAATTGCCGTATCTCCTGAGATGGCGGCTGAATAACCAAAGTAATCATTTGCATTTGCATTGGAAGCTTTTATGTAAGCTTCCTGGGCCCATAGGGAGCCAGTTCTTTTGTAGATGTAGCTAGCACCAGAATTACCTGCCGAATTATTCATGCTTGAGGTTGTTCCGTTGGAGATTGTGGTCTGATTGGAGTCTTCCAAGTAAGCTCCTACAATTATGGTGTCTCCTGAAATAGCCAGGGCGTTTGAGCTAAAATAGTCAGAGCTATCAGTGTTTGATGCCTTCAGATAAGCTTCCTGGGCCCATAGGGAACCCGTTCTTCTGTAGATGTAGGCAGCACCTGCGCCACCTGCCGAATTGTCAGTGCTTAAAGTCTGTCCGCTCGTTATTGTGGTCTGACTTGAATCTTCGTCATAGGCTCCAATAACTGCCGTGTCTCCTGATAGGGCAAGGGAATTGCCAAAGTAGTCACTCGCATTTGCATTGGAGGCTTTCAGATAAGCCTCCTGGGCCCATGTGGTACCTGTTCTTTTGTAGATGTAGCTAGCCCCAGAAGAGCTTACCGAAATGTCAAAGTTTGAGGTTGTTCCATTAGTGATCGTGGTCTGATTTGAAGAGTCCCCCATATTTCCTACAACGGCCGTATCTCCTGATATGGCAACTGCAATGCCATAGCTATCAGAAGCCTTTGTATTGGAGGCTTTCAGAAAAGCCTGCTGCGCCCATGTGGAACCAATTCTTCGGTAGATGTAGCTAGCTCCTGCGTCAACTGTGGAATTATCAGCGCTTGAGGTCGTTCCGTTAGTTATCGTAATCTGGTAGGAGTCTTCCCAGCGAGCCCCTACAATTGCCGTTCCGCCTGAAAGGCCGACTGAATACCCAAAGGCATCATTAATTTCAGCGTTTGATGCCTTCAGATACGCTTCCTGGTTCCAGCCCGCCTTAGTGACAGTGAATAAGAAGGAGTCACTTGCCGCCAAAGCACCATCACTGACGGTGAGTATAATCGTGGAATTGCCCAATTGACCAGAAGCTGGTGACAAGCTCGCATAGCAGAGGGGAGGTGTTCCTGTGAATGTGACGCTGGCCGAAGGGATCAATGTCGGATCGGACGAAGTTGCCGTTATATTTGAGCAGGTAAGGGCGGAATCTATATCTGTAATGGTCACCGGCACACCGTTTAGAACCGTGTCTTGACTCGTGCTTTGGTTCATGACGTCTGAAATGCTCGGGCCATTGTTCACCGCATTCACCGTCAGCACAAAAGTTTTTTGAGAAGAAAGCAGTCCGTCAGTGACCGTTAAAGTGATTGTCGAAGTTCCATTTTGAAATGAAGCTGGATTTAAGCTCACTGTGCAGGTGGTGCCTGTACCCCCAATGGTGATGTTTGCGTTTGGCAGAACAGTCGTGTTGCTGGAAGTTGCAGAAAGTGCTGTGGTACAGACCAGAGAGCTTTCTACATCATTAATCGTCACGGATACATTTAAAGGCATATCCTCATTAGTGCTTTGACTCGCTACGTTGGAAACAGTCGGAGCATCGTTAACTGCATTTACAGTTAAGACAAAAGTATCTTGAGAAGAAATCAATCCGTCAGTAGCCGTTAAGGTCACGGTAGTTGTGCCATTTTTATTGAACACTGGATTTAAGCTCAGGGTACAGTTAGGTGCGGTACCTCCGATGATCATGTATGCGCTTGGAAGTAGAGCAGTGTTGCTGGAAGCAGCAGAAAGAGCTGTGGCACACGTAAGTGAGTTATCGACATCAGAAATGCTCACAGTTAGATTATTTATAGCGATATCTTCATTGGTAGATTGATTGGCCACATGAGAAATCACAGGAGCGTCGTTTACGGCTGTTGCCATAAATGTAAAAGACCGTGATGTCGCTAAAGCACCGTCACTCATCGTAAAGATGATATTGGCGGATCCGCTCGCATTAGCGACAGGATTTATAGTACCGGTGCAGTTAGGCCAAGTCCCGCCCCAAGAAACTGCTCCTGACGCGGCCACTATGGATGGGGCGTCGGAGTAATAAAGAAGATTTGCTGATGTACAAGTCAGAGCCCCATCCACATCGTCTGCTGTAAAGGCTACGGTTAAAGCTTTGTCTTCGTTTGTGATTTGTGGAGAACTGATGTAGGAGATAGTGGGAGCGTCGTTAATCGATTCAACGACGAATTTAATAGATTTGACTATATAGGAAGTGCTCTTATCATGGGCGGTGATCTCAATATTGGTGGAGCCACTGGAATTCGGTTCTGGCGAGAATTCGGCAGTGCATTTAGGCCAAATACCACCCCAAGTCACGGCATCTTGTGCAGCAATTAGGGAAGCATCGGAAGAACTATAAGCTAAATAAGTAGCGTTACAAGAACCTGATGGAACCAACTGGGATGAAATCGAAAACGGAATTGTTGAGGACGTGTCTTCCGAGGTAGTCCACGCAATGGTTTGCTTGTTGCTAGGATCTGTTGAAGGATCCGTTTTATTCTCAAAGGCTCCCACCGCAGTTTTGCTTTTGATGGTTGTTGTAAGTCCTTTTGGCTCGCACCCCATCATGACGCCGAGAACGGACCAAAGGAGTAAGAAGTTTTTTAATTTAGAATTCAAAAAGACTCCTTTCCTGCCTCTGATGTGAGATTCGCCGACATGCCTTTAGGCATTGGTATTATTAAGGGGATCGTCTCATTTGGGAGAATTCTTAAAGGAAAATTAAATTATTTATTAACATGTTGTAATATTTGATAATATTGCCGCATCGTTAGCGTTTACTCAAAGGTATTGTAAAATCATAGAATTCAAATTTAGCGAATTGCTTGAAATTCTTACGATGTCCTTGCAACATGCAGGAATTATTTAACTTTCAACTTCCAGTAGCGCGAATATTCATGGAATTCAAGGTAATGGTTTTGAAAGGGGTCCCATGACGGGAGTAAGTGATCTACCAGGTTGGATGCCGCCTCATTTTGATTACCTTAAAGTAAGAGTGCCACATAGTCGTGAAACAGATATCAATATCTGTTTCACGAGGGGATATATGTTTAGTTACAAGAGGGAGGAATGCTTCTTCCATGTCTGAAATAATTTCCTGCTCCTTGTAGGGGATACTTTGGAACGAAGCAAAAATTCTGTATACTGAAACAATATGATAAACTGCAAATCTCGGGGATATTCATGAAAAGAAACCATACCCAAAATGCCGTCTCTATTGCCACAACACTAATCGCCATATTATTTCAAACTGGATGCATGAGAAATTTTCATATCTCTGAATCTTCATTGCTCTTAAAAGGCGGTCGCTCTGTTTCAGACCAGTCCGATCCCATTGCGCGCAGCACTGTGGCGCTTGTGCTTGATGAAAATCTGGCTTCTGGAAAAACCCACTGCTCCGGAACTCTTATTGACACCAATGTGGTTCTGACCGCAGCGCACTGTTTTTTGGATATCGACAAATCAAAAATCAATTTCGTTTTTTCGACGAACGTAGCCGGAGCAAAACCTGAGAACATCCGCAAAGTGCAACGTGTTCTGCCCCATGAGCAGTTCAATGCGGTAATTGGAGTGCAAAATGCGCTCGTTCCTTCAAATGATATTGCTCTCACCGCTTTTAACGGCGAGACGCCGGCCGGATTCAGCCCTGTCTCTATCGCCGATCTTCCTAAACCTCTTCCGGCGACATTTGAAATAGCCGGATTCGGCCAACAAAAAGACGGCGATCCCTCAAGCTCCGGCATTCTCAAAACCATGACGGCATTATTGAGCGGCAGCGATGAGGCAAAGAGAATATTGGAGTTTCAAAGCGTAGATTCCGACCCACAAGGAGGCATGCCCGGTGACTCAGGAGGCCCTGCCTATCTGCGCAACGGTGACAATCTCCAGTTAGCAGGTGTGCTCTCAACTCAGGGTACTTCCGGGCCAGAAAATAGATTTAATGGGCACAACGTTTATACCAATCTTGGATTCTATCGTTCTTGGCTGCAAGTTTCGGTTGCTAAGATTCGAGACCCTAATTTTCGCCCTGATCCCATCCAGAGTCTTTCCTATCTTATTGGCAAGGTCGACAACTCGACGTACTCCGTTGGCGTTACGAACAACGGGCCGGAGTTTCATGCCTGCACTATTCGCGTAAGCGCTAACGTTCTTTTGTCAACCGGTGAAAAGAGCATGGACCTTTCGCTGAAGAATTCCCCTTACGCAGCTCAAACAAGTGAAGTTGCGCTTGTGCGTCTTGAAGGAAAGTCGAGCCACAGTAGAGGCAATTTTGCCAATATTTTTGCAATGCGGCCCGAAACGGGAAAGGTAGTCGGAAATTTCATGATCACATCGCAATGCGATGAGGCTCTGCCATCGCCGCAACAAAAGGCGGAGGTCACGTCGCAAGTTCAGGCCGAACTTTGAAACAAAAACCACAGTTGGAATGCCAATCGACGCCCATTTTGATATATGCCAATAGTAACTATGCGTTCGAATATAACCTCAAGCCTTAAGCGGCAAGGAGTTTTTTTTGGAGTGGCTGTGAATCTCTTTGATGATGATTTTATACATTTTAGCGAACAAGTCTTTATGAGAATGGTCCCGTAACGATGGGTTTAAGTCGCTGATTATATTCCTGAAGAAGGAAACGTCTATGCCAGGCGTCTTGCTCTAAGAGGCCACATAAGCGCATGGGCTCTTTTTAATGGAGGAATGACCTCAAACAAATTTCTTTATAAAGTGATCAGTGCTAAAGAGTTTACATCGTAGTTTTCATTTTAGCTAAATGAACTGGGAGTTATTATATTTAATGATTCTAAAGAACTATCGTCTCATGTTTTAGCTCTCAAGAAGACAGTCGAATAGCTGACTAATTTAGCAGAAAATTTGCATTGTCTCCTAGTTCGCTTGTTCCCAGAAAATCTGATGATAGTTTTTGTTTTGACAAAAAAGAGAAATCACGAAGTTGCTGCATGGAGTTTTGATCGCATCCTGGAAGGGATAGGGCAGTCAAGGGGCTTTTTCCAGTGTTCCAGCGACTACGGCAAGAGTCAAAGGCTTTTTTAATTTGGGGCGCTAAATGGACTGTGAATTCTTCATACTTCTCAGGACAAAGATTTCCTTTTTCAAGGTAGGGAGGCAGTGCGTGCGGGCTGAATGGCAGAAGCTGCTTAGCTTCTGAGGTGAATAGGGCAATAGTAGGAGCTAGTCCTGGGCAGTTTGGTGTGGCTCCGTCGTCTTGTTGTTTAGAGCCTATGCGGGAAAGATAAGAAGCAGCAGTGCTTCTTTGTTGAGAATCTCCATGGGCAAGTTCGTACAGGCTCAAGCATTTATGGGAACCTGAGCGCGCTTCGCTCCAAAAAATAGATTCGGAATAAGTTGCGTCATAGAAATTGTCCGAAAAAGTAGTTAATTCAGGTTGGGATCGATATTGACTCCACGCACTACTCAGTTCTTCTTCGGAGTAGCCAAGCGCATAGGCCGTCTTTGACATCTTATCACCTTGTTCTAAAAAGGATTTTACCATTCTAGAATCTGGTCTGCCGTGAGTTACTGAGCCTTCTTTGAAGGCGCAACGCAGGATTCCTAAATTTGAGATGGACTGGGATTGTTTTCCTTTGATTTCGGTTCCAGCCTTGTCTCGCCCAGGATAGTAGAGAACAATACTTTCTTTATCTATGGGCGCTGTGTTCGTTAAAACAGCCCATCTCGGTTTGGATTGAGTGGGGAATTCATGGTCGACGCGACTTTGGGGTAAAACGTCATTGTAGGTTCCAGTTTCATAGGCAAAGGTTGTAACTTCCGGAAATACAGCAAACGTTGCTTGCTTACCAGATTCATCCGTCAAGAGAGCAGTTCTAAAATCTGGACAGGAGCGGAAAATCCCTTGAATGATTTTAAGGCCGAGGGGGCCAGAAAACTTTGTGGGCTCTAACCTTTCAAAAGGTATGGGCTTGCAATCTGGAAAGCGACTCAACAGGGTTTTGATGCGAGCTATAAATTCCTCAGTTGCTACTACCGCATAGGTAGCTCCTTTAGGTACTTCAAAGCTTTGGAGGACTGGAACTCTTTTAGATTCACTCGGCCCTATCGCATCTTCAATAGCAAACTGGAAGGCCTCTGTGGGGCTGAAAGCCAAATACAATAAGGAC
>JBAXBA010000022.1:0-46693 GCA_037142195.1 Pseudomonadota bacterium | reverse complement strand
AATTCATCCAAGATAAAAGACTAAATTCGGTAGGTTATTGTTGTGCAACTCCTAAGCATAAATTGGATTTTAACAGCAGTAGGAATTCTTTTTTGGCTGTTGAAAACTTAACGGTTCTTAGAGGCTCAAAAAAAATTATTGAGGATGTTAGCTTTAAAACCTTGCCTGGTACCATTACGGCTATTGTTGGACCAAGTGGAGTAGGGAAATCTACCTTTTTAAAATCAATGAATCGAATTCTTGAAACAGAAGCTGCGACTCATTTTTTAGGCGACATAAAAATAGAGGGCATTTCTATTTTTGATAAGAATACAGATCTACGCCGCCTTAGGCGGAAGGTGGGAATGGTCTTTCAAAAACCGACACCCTTTCCCGTGAGCATATTCAAAAATATAGCGATTCCACTTTGTGACGAGAGTCCTATGTCTAGGGCAGATTTAGACATAGCCGTCGAACTTAATTTGTCATCAGTAGGACTTTGGGAAGAGGTAAAAGACAAATTGCATTCTTCAGCACTTTCTCTGTCGGGCGGCCAGCAACAAAGACTTTGTATCGCGCGTGCCATGTCCCTCAAGCCGACTTTAATGTTGCTTGATGAGCCTTGCAGCTCTTTAGATCCTATGTCTACAGCGACTATGGAACAGCTGCTCCTCGATTTACGCTGTCAGACCACCATGCTCATCGTCACGCACAATCTAGCCCAAGCAAAAAGGATTTCGGATCAAACGGCTTTATTTTGGCCTGAGAACGGGGTTGGTAAAATGGTTGAGGTCTCTCGAACTAAGGACTTCTTTGGAAGTCCATCGAGCCTTGAGGCGAAAAACTATGTGAATGGCTTAAGCGGCTGAGATATTCTCGATGGACTTTTGGGGCCGGTTAAGGGGCCTTTCATCTTAGTTTAAGACTTTTCGAGGATTCTTAAAACTTGGAGCATGGGCCCGCCAAGAGGCTCAAATGGATTTCGCTTTCTCTCTTAGGAATGGGATTTAAGAGTCTGAAATCATCGCGATTTCTGATTTTAAATGAGGATAGGTAGGACTCGTTCTCTACTTGCTACGTGCTATTCCGAGGTCACGAAGGGGCTTGGAATCAAATATCTTTTATGTTCTGCCGCAGTTTTCAATAGTTGTTCGGCGTTTAGGTAATTTACTTTTAGAGGCTGGAATGACGTGATAGTACTAACAACTTATTTTAGGAGTTTTCATGTATAAATTTGTATTCGTTTTTGGATCGGTTGTTATGGGTTTAATGACGACTAGGAGTTTTGCTGACGTAGTGCCCACAGCAAAATCTTGTGAAAATTTGAAGGCCGAGTTAGGTTTGCAATTGGTTGGATCGGACTATAATGGGTATAGAGCTAGTGTTATGTCGCCTTGTCTCTTCGATAGAGATATCCAGTTGGGAATGATCTATGGCTTAATCGACTTTCCTTATTTAGGCGACGATCAGTGGGAAAGTGTTCTTGGACACGAAGTTCTATTTTCTGTCAGCTTAAAGCATGATTTAGTTGCGAAAGAAGAACATACCTCGGGCCTTAAAGTGCAGTTTGGTTTTGGTGCCGTCAGAGTGGAGTCGCAAAAATATAAGAATAAAGAGTTTGAAAAAACTAAAACAAATTCTATTGGGGAAAGCGATTTGTCTCTTGGCTGGTATACCACATACCAAAACTGGGAAACGAACTTAGGTTTAATCAATCGAAACTTTGACAACATGAACGCTTATAGCATCAAGAATAACCTTATGCCCCAAAGAGATTTTGGCTATCAAATTGGCCTTTCCTACCTCATTAAATAAATCTTGCAGGCCCATGTCGTTGATGCTTCTTGAGCAAAATTCGTTAGGATTTTTCAAAGGCTCGATTAGGAAGCGATGTGGGTCTGGTTTCTGACTGAAGATAAATAGTACTTCCAAACCAAATTTTTCCCGCATCGATTTCATAGATTTGAAGAACCTTCTCCTCTGAGGCAAAAGGCCGTCCCCAGCTTTCGCAGGACTTAGCTTTCACAGATTCCGAAGTGTCCATAGACCAGGTACTTACGCCGCACAAGCTAAAGTCAGAGAAGTTTTTTGCGGACTCAGTGGACTTAGGGGTGAGCGAAATCGTCTTCCATTCAAAATCGATATCTTTGCTGTTTGAGGTGCTTTTGGAGTAGGTTCCAGCCGCGTTGACGATGGTTTGCATATCTGTAAGACATGCACTATCGGAATAAAGTAGTTCCGTATACTTAACCTCCGTAGCGGTGAAAACTACAGTGGACTTGCTATAGTAGGTGCTCATTAAAGACAAGACGGAAGGCTGACAGTCGCTATGTTTCCACGTCCCTATTATGGGGTCAACAGATGAAGTGGACTTAGAAGTCCCGCAAGAAAGAGAAACAAGACTCAGAATAGAGATTAAAAATATGCGTTTAGATGTCATTGTGATGTCCTATTTCTTTTGTTGAGACTTTTGAATGATTTTAGATGTAGACAGGCCCTCGACGAGATCAATCGTTTCTACCCGGCCTCCGTGTTCTAATACAAAGTCACCACCTACAATTTTATCTACTGCCCAGTCGGCGCCTTTGATAAGAATATGAGGGCGAATGGCTTTGATGAGTTCCAAAGGGGTGTCATCATCGAACTGGACGACGAAATCCACGCAAGACAGCCCTGCTAAAAGTCGAGCTCGCAGTTTTTCTTCGATAATCGGGCGCGTCGGGCCTTTGATACGAGAAATCGACTGATCTGAGTTGAGTCCGATGACGAGAATGTCACCCTTGGATCGGGCCTTTTCAAGGTAGGTTAAATGTCCGACATGCAAGATGTCAAAACACCCATTGGTGAAAACAATTTCTTTAGATCTAAAATTCGGAGACTTGAGTTGTTTCAGTAAGTGATCTAAATCAGTTACTTTTTTGTCGGTTTGGGCAAATCTAACGGGCTGGGATCGATGGAGGTAGGCTTCGAGGAGCTCGTGTTCATAGATCGGTTGGGTTCCCCATTTTTCAACAACTCTTCCAGCGGCAAGGTTGGCTAAGTCGATTGTGACTTCATCGGAAGCTCCGGAAGCTAGCCCTAGTGCTACAATAGCCGCCACGGCGTCGCCGGCCCCCGATACATCAAAGACTTCCCTAGCTTCGGGTTGGCGAAAAATACTTGCATCTTGCTCGCCTCTCACGAGTACCATGCCTTTAGCACTCATGGTAACTAATACCTGACTTAGTCCAAACTTGTCCTGTAAGGCTCTGCCGAGCGCCTCGCCAGATTGTCCATAGGGGACATCAAGCGCTTCACTGGCTTCTTTAAGATTGGGGGTTACGACTCTGGCGCCTTTGTATTTAGAGAAATCCCTGCCTTTAGGGTCCACAACTACGGGAACTCCTCTTTCATTGGCCAGAGCAATCGCCGCTCGGATAAATCGGTCAGGGAGTGCACCCTTTCCATAGTCGCTCACGAGGAGTGCGTCAAAGGTAGTTGACTTCATTTTTTCCAGGAGCATGTCTTGTTGTTCATGGGTAATGGCTACGACTTTCTCCCAGTCGATTCTTACCAATTGCTGACTGTTCGCGGTTACTCGAGTTTTTCTGGTTGTGGTTCGATCGGGAATCGAAATGATGCCATGGGTTGACATTCTGTCATTTTCTAAAATTCCACATAAGGTTCTATAGGCTTCGTCATCCCCACCCATGGAAAAAAGGAGAGCCCGACCTCCCGCTAGCTGGATATTGCGAGCTGCGTTTGCAGCTCCACCGGCCGTTTGAGAGATGGACTTTACTAAGTGGACGGGTACAGGTGCTTCCGGTGAAATACGGTCGACGCTTCCATCTAAATATTCATCGAGTATCAAATCTCCGATGACGGCAACAGTAACAGGTGTGCCTTGATCGCGTTGTAAGGCCCAGGGGAGATTCACATTAGTGGTTTCCATTGTCATGATCTCAAAACTCTCTTGATGGGTTAAGGACTCAGCGCATGTGCGCACTTTTAAAAACAGCAGATTTTTGGCACCCCTCGTCAGGGCTTTGACAGAATTCTATCACAGAACCGGCGAACATTTGACGACAGCAAAGGTTTCCCACCCCTTAATCCTGAAATAACTCGTTGGCACACCTCTTGCTTAACATATTCCTAGAATCTAAAGAACTCAATTTAGTCGATCATTTCTGGGGTCCCTTTGACGAGACGTTTAGCAAATTTTGTAGTTTTGATCGCCCTGGGCACTTTTCCTATGGCCTCCAAAGGTGCAGGTCGTTTTTCCCAGATGGTCTTTAACTTTCCTGACAAACGAACGATCACTGTGAGCGATAATCCTTCGGAACCATCCATTGAGATCCATTTTGATAAGACTTCCGTTGAGGAGCTGTCAAGTATCAACTTTTACGATGAAGCTCTCGTGCATCGCGCTCTTATTACTGATCTGGGCCCGGCGGGTTCAAAACTTAAGCTTGTTTTGAAAAATTTTAGGACGAAAGCTAATGTTTCGACCTTTACGGAACCTTTTAGAGTTTCGATCGATCTCTTTGAGGACAGCTTTAAACTAGAAAGAGATCCCCGGACATCTTTGCCGGTGGCTACCGGGAACGACCTAATCCAAGGAGGCAGCGCTGTATCAGGCTCTCTCAATGCGCAGCTGGAGTCAACTGTAAGCACTCCTGTGGCGAGCCTTGAGCCGGTGGAAGCAGGAGCCAGCAAGTCTCTAAAACTTGTCGATTCCATAAACGTAAAGAGGGGCACAGATTCCGCTGCGCTTCAGTTAGATGGAGTCCAGGAAGGGCGAGGGCCTGAGTGGTCTAAATTTCCGATTTATATCTATCCCATTCAATCTGCACTATATCATGCCCGAAGCGGAATCAAAGGCAAAAAAGAACTGTCCAGCGGCGAGTCGCTTGCGGAGTACGGCCTCAAACTCTACAACTTTGGGCATGAGCTAAAAGCACTCGAAGCCTACAAAAGCGTCATGAGGAAAGAACCGCAGGTTTTTGATACCGACCCGCTTCACCTATGGGCCGTTGCCGAAATCTATCTCGGTAAAGGTGAGCTCAACTTAGCAAGGTCCTATCAGCAAGCCTTGCGTGAGAAACACCCGGACTCTCCCCTTGCGACATTGTCACTTATAAGAGACTTGGATATCGAGGCACTCAAGCTCTCTACTTCTCTAAAGACAGCAGACCTTCCTGGTCTCGTTAAAAAGCTCAGCGAGATAAACGACCGTGGTAATAATGAAGTTAAGGCGCAGATCGCCATCAGAAAAATCTTTTGGGGTCAAAAGAAGACTTCTGCTTTAAGTATCGATGAAATCCCATCCATTGATAAAAACCTCCAATCTGAACTCTCATCATGGTGGCCTACTCTCGAGAATCCTAAAACGGGCTATATCTCCGCAAGTATCATCATAAATCAAATAAGACTGTCTGACTGGGATAAAAATAATTCTGAGTTCTTGGGTGCTTACCTAGAAAAATATAAAGATTCGCCTTCCGCCACTTGGGTGGCAGATTTTAAAAAGGCCTTTGAAGTTAAGATTGCAGACTACCTTCAAAAAACCATGGTTAAAGGGGACTATTTAAAGCTGATCGAAAGCTTTGAGTCGATGCCCAAAAGCATTAGCAGCATCACCGAAGCTCCGGCAACCTCTTGGGCCGTGGCCGAAGCGTATCGAAATCTTGGAAAGCCAAAAGAAGCTCTTCCGTTCTATGCAAAAGCCTCTAAAGCAACTCAGCCCTTGAGCCAATTTAAGGCCACCTTTTGGACTGCAGTGCTGCACGCAGAACTTGCTTCTGAGGATAAAGGCTCTCAAAGTAACCAGGAAAAAATTGAAAAATCAGTTCGTGAATCAGACGGCAAACTATTTGAGGTTTGGAAGCGGCTTCGGGAAGATGAAAAATCCCAAATTGCCGTGGCATACAAAACTCAGATGGATTCGGCGGTATCTCGCAAACTAAAAACTCCGAGCTTAGCAAAAATTAGTCTTGAGCTCTGGACGAAAGCCCTGAATACAAAAGCAGACTTGTCGTCATCTCCTGAAGAATGGACTAAGGTTTGGAGGCCGGCTGCGAGCACTGTAATTTTCTTAAAACAGTTGGCAGATGATTTTGAGTTTCTTGGCCTTCCAGATCAAAAACAAGCTACCAATGAACTCATCACAAGACTTAAGCCTGACCTGCTTAAAGACGATCCGAACGCCAAGAACATTTGGCTGAATCAGTTGATCGACTTAGCCGAGGAACACAGGAAGGCAAATCGTTACCTTGACGCCGGCAGGCTTTTTGCAGATGCAGCACGTAACTCTGAACAGTGGGATAAGAAAGCAGAAGCACTCTATAAGGGAGGGTTGCTGCTCTACAGGGCTGGTCAGAAGGATGAGGCTGTAAAGGCATTGACGCAGGCGGCTGAGGATACCAACAACTTCTTTTATGCCAATCTAGCGAAAGAGCGGCTAAATCAACTTGAAAAATAGGGAGAATACTATGCAGAGATCTAGGTTTGCAACGTCACATGTTGCCACCCCACGTGACCAAGGAACAACTGGTGCTAGTACTTACTTGGACTTCATTCAAAGAGCGCGAGGTGCTAAGCGCACCGAAGGTGAAAGACCAGATCTCTTTTTAACGTCTGACGAAAAAATGCGTCGTATTCAAGATATCGTATGGCAAATCGCCGATACGAGCGTACCGGTACTTATTACTGGAGAGGCCGGAACTGGTAAAGACATTATTTCACAGTCGATTCATCGCGCTGCTGCACAAAAAGACCGACCTTTTTTAACGGTCAATTGCTCAGGGTCAACTCCGGCACTCCTCGAAGCAGAACTATTTGGTTTTGAAAAAGGTGCCTTTCCCGGTGCACACCAATTGACAGCTGGTAAATTTGAACTTGCCGCTGGTGGAACGATTGTTTTAGACAATATCACGGAAATGGATTTGAGCCTGCAAGGAAAAATTCTAAAGGCGCTACAAGACAAAGAACTTTCTCGCGTTGGGTCCACTCAATCCTACCCTCTTACCGCAAGAATCATCGCCACCACCAACCGCGATATCCTCTCTCTCGTATCGAAGGGGCACTTCAGACAAGACCTCTATTACAGACTCTATGTCATTCACATTGAGATTCCACCTCTTAGAGAACGTCCGAAAGACATTCAAGTGCTCTCGAACTTCTTTGTCGAAAAGTTTTCTCGTGAGAGCGGGCGCAATGTAAAATTGTCTGATGAGGCACTAGGAGCCCTTTTGGATCACAATTGGCCAGGAAACGTCAGAGAACTTCAGAATTTGCTTCAAAGAGCAGTTGCCACAGCACCGTCAGATTTCTTGACGGCAAAGGACCTTCCTCTACATCAGGCGGTTCAGGTTTCTCAACTGGCAGAATGGATTTCAGCGCTACCCATTGGACAGCAACTTGCGCTTGTGGAAACTCACTTCATTCTTGAGACGCTGAAGGCACATAGCGGAAATAGAACTCATGCTGCCAAGACTTTAGGAATTAGTCTTAGAACCTTAAGAAACAAAATTAATGAATTTACGGCTGAAGGATACGAAGTTATGGATCCCCAGTCAGGAAGATCCCATGAGTAGCAGAATTTCTGGATTGTTTAATCAAGCTGATCGAACGCAGATGGTTTCTTTAGACCACCGTATGCGTCGATCCGATATCATCAATTCTAATATTGCCAATGCTGAAACTCCTGGGTATCGGGCCATGGGATATGACTTTGAAAAGCAGCTTCAAGAAATTGTTGATGCTTCTGATTCAAAACGCTTGAGAACAACAAACTCCAGACATCTGCTAAATGAGTTCGTTTCTGAGGGAGGCGATTTAAGGCCCGATGTCTATGTGCGGCCAACCGAAAGCATTGGCGAAGACGGTAATACAGTTGATGTCGATGTAGAGATGGCCGAGTTGTCCAAAAACCAGATTCAATATCGTACCGCCATAGAGTCCATAAACCGAAAAATCGCGATACTTAAGTATGCGATACAAGGAGGGTAATTATGAGCTTCTTTAAGTCGATGCAAATCAGTTCTGCCGCGCTAGGTGCTCAAAGAGTCAGAATGAACGTTCTGAGCTCCAACCTAGCGAATGCTCAAACGACAAGGACGGCAGAAGGTGGTCCTTACCGCAGGAAAGATGTGATTTTTTCTGCCACTCCTATAGGGGGTCCCTTTGAAGACTTTCTTGATGACACCATGAACTCTCAGCTGTCTGAGCCGCGAGTTGTAGGCATTCATCAGGACACCAAGGAGCCTAGGAACGTCTTTGATCCGACTCATCCTGATGCGGACAAAAATGGAAACGTCAAGATGCCAAACGTTCAAGTGATGACCGAGATGGTGAATATGATCGCTGCTACGCGAGCTTATGAAGCCAATGCTACTGCCCTGAGTGAAGCAAAGAATATGGCGATGAAATCACTAGAGATAGGAAGGTAATTTATGTCACGCATTGAAACTAGCTTTCTAAAGGATAGCCTGTCAAAAATTGCAGACTCTAAAGAGTTGATGCAAAATCTAAAGTCCAATGATGAGTCCTCACCGAAGTCCTCCTTTATAGATCATCTCAAAGAAACAGTCGGTGATGTGAATAAAATGCAAGTTGACGCGGATAAACTTTCCGTAGACGTAGCGACCGGAAAGTCAGGGAACCTTCATGAAGCGATGTTGGCCATGTCTCAAGCACAACTTGGCTTTAATTTTGTGGTCCAAGTTCGTAATAAAGCGCTAGAAGCTTACAACGAAGTCATGCGGATGCAGGTTTAAGTTCTTAGAACTTCTATTGGAGTAGATTTGTGGATTCATTTCAGGCATTTTTAAGAAATCTGTCTACTCAATTTTCCAGCTTTTGGAAGGGTCTCTCTGGGGGGAAGAGGGTCCTATTTGGCGCTGTCGCAATAGGCAGTGTTGTCGCATTGTTGGCTCTGGCCTCCCTAGCCACAAGAAAAGATCAAGAATATCTTTTTGTCGATATATCATCCGAAGATAGCATAGAAATTGCAAATAATATCAAATCTTCAGGATATACAGACTTCATTATTGACAAAAAAGGCATCAAAGTAAATCGGGCTGATGTCGCACGCCTTAGGATGCAAGTCGCACAAGCAGGTCTGCCCACAAAGGGTGTAGTGGGCTGGGAAAAATTTGATGAAGAGCACTTTACTAGAACGGAATTTGAACAAGATATACAAAAGCTCAGGGCCATACAAGGCGAGCTTTCTAGAACCATTACGGCCATAGAAGGTGTTACTAGCGCCAGAGTGCATATTGTTCAGCCCAGAAATAGTCTATTCGTAAGGGACCAAAAGAAGACAACTGCGGCAATATTTATTAAAACTAAGAAAAATGCATCTCTTTCTAAAAGTCAAATCAAAGGGATCCAGCATATTGTTTCCTCTTCCGTTGAGGGTCTAGATAAAAATGATGTTTCTATTATCGACCAAGAAGGAAACATGATAAGTGAGCAGGAGTCTAGTGATGCCACTTCCAAATTAACAAAAGAGATGGTGGCTTACAAAAAAGAAGTAGAGAATTCCCTTGAGCAGCGTATTCAAATGATTGTGGGACGAGTCGTTGGAGCAGGAAGGATCGAAGCCAAAGTAGATGCAGAGGTCGACTTTACTCAAGAAAAACAAACCATATCTGACGTCGATCCTGATAAGGCTGGAGTTCTATCCAGGAGCACTACGGGATTTGCAATGGATGGAACTGGGCTAAATCCAACAGGGATTCCTGGGTCCAAATCTAATGTTCCTGGCGAGCAGGAAGACGTTTCCGGATCTCAGTCAAAGACTGGATCTAAGCGAGATACGGAATTGGTCAATTTCGAGCTATCTAAAACTGTCAGCGAAAAGACTCTTCCCGTTGGAAATCTCAAGCGTCTAACGGTTTCTGTGCTGGTTGATGGCAAGCAAATTTATCCTCCAGATGGATCGATTCCTAAGTTTCAAGCGAGAACAGAAGAAGAGATGAAGCAAATTGATTCTCTTATTAGAAATGCTGTTGGTTTTAAAGAGGGTCGAGATTCCATAACCGTGCAGAATATGTTGTTTCAGATTGACCATGAGCAGTTAGAAGAAATTAAAGTTATAAAGAAAGAAGAAAGAGAATATACTACGACGATTGCTATGGCTTTTGCTATTGCTTTGTCGACGGCTCTGTTCTTTATGTTTATAGTCCGTCCCTACATCCGCTGGCTATCTTATGATCCTCAGAAGAAACATGATGAAAAGTTTATCGAAGAATTCAATGCGGATTTGGAAGTGGGTCAACATCAAAATATCCAAATTCAAGAGGATGTACCATTCGAGAAGCTATCTCCGACGGAGCAAGTGCATTATTTAGCAAAACATGAGCCAAAACGGACGACCGAAGCCATTCGCATGATGATGAATCCTCATCAGCCTAACGGGTGATAAAAGATGCAATATGATGATCAAGACAAAAAAGTAGGCAAATATCTTAGCCGAAAATCTTCAGTAATGAAGAAGATTTCAGTAGTAGACTATAGCTTTCAAGATATCACAAAAGCCAAAACCACCCAAACCGATAATCTCTCGGGAAATATTGTATTTGCTAATCTCCATAGTGCAGAGGAAACTGCCGATTTGAAGGAACCGACATTCTTCAGCTCAAATCTACTTCCTGAGGATCAACAGTCTCCGGTGATTATGGCGCAAGACTTCACGAAGGACTGGACCAAAAATGGGCAAAACAGTTCGAGAAAAAACAGTTTTTTGGACGAGGAAGAACTTGACCCTCTTGAGGCGCTTCGTCTTCAACAGATTTTTGATAGACGCCAGCAGGTCCAAAGTGAGCACGATGCCAAGTCGACTGTGGGGTCTTCCGAGTCTTCTTCCCGGGAGGATGAATCAGAAGACAGAACTGATTCCACCCCTAGAAATTCAGAAATGGCCTCTATTGATATGATGTCAAAAGTGATTTCTGAAATGAAGTCAGGAAAAAAGGAATCTCAAGGCAGTGCCCTTGAAGCCGAAGCCCCATCTAGTGAGAACAATTCCTCATTTATTCCGTTGTCTGGTGTGCCTGGCCAAGTTGGGGATTTTGAAGAAAGTGCGCGAATGAAGTACTTAGCGCAAAAGGAACTTGATGAAATTCGAAAGAATGCCTATCATGAGGCCTATGAAGATGCTAAATCGAACTTAGATCTTGCTAAAATTTCTGCCGAAGCTAGATCGATTGGCTATGAAGCAGGATTTAAAGAAGGTGAAGCAAAAGGAGTGATTTCAGCGGATCAGAAGAAAGAAGCTGTCGCGCTTAATATCCAAGGACTTCTTAGTGAGTTTGAAAAACTTAAGTTTAATATCATGGAAAATGCACAAGAGAACTTTGTCGAGCTCGTTCAAGCCATTTGTGAAGCTCTATTAGACCAATACTTTGCCGTGGATCCGGAATCCTTTGCTAAGGTTGTCCTTCAGGCCGTCAAGTCTGGTATTCAAACAGACCATTTTGTCGTCCATGTTCACCCAGAGAAATTTGAATCCATGAAAGGTGTTTCTATTCCTGGTTTCATTGAGAAATTGAAGCCTGATAATACACTTGCCAAAGATGAATTCAAAATTGATTCCGATTTGACAGCGCTTTCGGGGAATATTCGTCAAATGATCTCGGATCTTGTTAAAAAAGCTGATGTCAATCTTTTTGAAGTGAAGGCCAGTTAATGAGCTTTTTTACGCAAATACCATCTGTTAAGAAATTAGATCGCCAGACACTTAAAAACTCTATGGGAAATCCCATTTGGAATCCGCAAGGCAAAGTTATTGACGTAGTTGGAACTATTGTGGAAGCGAAGCTTCCACAAAGTCGGATGGGGATGGTAGTGGAAATCTGCTATCCAGGTCAGAATGAGGATCTTTTGGCTGAGGTGGTAGGATTTAAAGGCGATAGGAGTCTTCTTTTACCTTACTCCTCATTAACTGGAATTTCTTCTGGTGCGATTGTCAAGGGCCAGAGAATGTTTGATGAAGTACCGGTTGGCGATTTTTTACTGGGAAAAGTTATAGATCCCTTTTTTAGAAATTTAAAGAGTGATAAGAATGAGACTATATTTGTTCCCGAGGGGGCCCATAAGGTTTCGTTAGATGCTGTGGCCCCGAACCCCATGGAGAGAGATCGCATAGAGAGACCTATGACTTTAGGTATCAAGGCGATGGATTCTCTTCTCACATTTGGGGAAGGCCAAAGGATAGGAATTTTTGCTGGATCTGGGGTGGGAAAGAGCGTTTTGCTTGGTATGATTGCAAAGGGTGGCGATACCGATGTTAACGTCATTGGGCTCATAGGGGAGCGGGGGAGAGAGGTTCGTGAATTTATCGAACGAGATCTCGGTCCAGAAGGGCTCGCTAGGTCGGTGGTTGTTTGTGTGACTTCAGATAAATCACCACTCATGCGTATCCGGGCAGCGAAGATGGTAACCGCTATTGCAGAGCATTTCTCTCACAAGGGAAAAAGAGTAATTTTAATGATGGACTCTCTGACTCGTGTTGCCCAAGCTCAAAGAGAGATTGGTCTCGCAGTGGGTGAGCCGCCGACTTCTAAAGGTTATCCGCCTTCTGTGTATTCCCTTCTGCCAAGACTTTTAGAACGTTGCGGCCCGCAGGCCCAAGGCCGTGGTTCCATTTCGGGTCTTTATACTGTGCTAGTGGACGGTGATGATTTTAATGACCCTATTCCTGACGCCGCAAGGGGGATTTTAGATGGCCATATCAATTTGTCTCGAGACCTAGCTGCAAAGGGGCATTTTCCGGCAATAGAAATTACTACGTCTGCAAGTCGGGTGATGCGGGATATAGTTTCTAAAGACCATTGGAATTTATCTATTTCTATTAAATCGTTATTGGCTGTATTTCAACAAAATCATGACTTGATTCAGATTGGAGCCTATCAGTCTGGGGCTAATCCTCTATTAGACCGAGCTATCGCGATTATGCCTCAATTGGAAAGCTTTTTAAAGCAAGATACGGATGAGCTTTCTACGATGAAGGATGCCATTTCAGGACTTTTGCGGATCAATCAGGCGTCGCTGGCTTTAGGATCTCAAAAAAACAAGTAGGAATGAAATATGCTACCCCACAGAAAAATGAAGCAATTGGCTCCCATTATAAAAATTAAGAAACACAGCTTAGATTTAGAATCAGCAGAACTTCATGCCATTCGTCAATCCAAAATAGAGGTCGTTGAAAGAATGCGCCAAAGCCAAAAGGCTTATATGAGCTCTGTAGATCAATTGAATTTAATGCGCAGCAAGGGAATGAACCAGGAAGCATTAAGTCTAGAACTTGGTATCGATGGATTTAGAAATCGTTGGGCAGCGCTTCTCGCTGAGGCAAGATTGTTGGAGCGCAGAGAAAAAGTTCAGATTAAAATGGTGATGTCTCTCGAAACTGAGCTTAAGACAGTAGAGAATCTTCATGAAAAATTTGAAGAAGTCTTTAGAAAAGACTTGTCTGTCAAAGATCAAGCATCGATGGATGATTTTTCTCAAAATAGGTTTTTTGGCCGTTCTAAGTAAGGGGTAACTATGCCTAAGTCACTTAAAATTTTACTAGCCTTGAAATTGTTTGCTCTAGTGGTATTCGTATTAGTGCAGACTGATCAAATTCGAATTGGTGAGTTGGTGGGATTTGCGGAGGGCACCAAGGCCCCTGAAGAGCAACAGCCAAAGGACGGCGAAATCCATGATTTGTTGGCTATACCGAAGCTGGGTGAGGATGCTCCCAGCTCCCGAGAAACCCTGTCTAGGTATTTGGATGTGGCCGATAGAAAGCGACAAGATGTGCTTCGTCGGATGGAATTTTTAGAAAAGAGAGAAGCTTCGCTTAAACAAATTGAGGGGACCATAGATAGGAAGCTCACTCAACTAGACGAGGAACGAAAGTTCTTTGCGGCATCGATTCAAAAAGAGACGGAACTTAAAAAAGAGAGATTGACGCGACTCATTGAGCTTTATGACAAGATGGAACCCAAAAAAGCCGCAACATTGTTTGAGAGCTTGAGCCCCGATCTCTCAGTATCACTCCTCAAGTCTTTAAAACAAAAGCAACTTACGGCTATTCTTGAGAAGATGGCGCCTGATAAAGCCTCTAAATTAACGGAATATTTTAGTCGCATGAAGTCCGGGGCCGAATATGACCTTCTCAAGGAAATGAATTCTTCCCTTCGCGATGCTTTTAAGGAATGTAAAGGAGACTCTCTTCCAGCCCATTGATCTATTTAGGGCATTCGGTTTTTATACTAGCATTGCTATCGGAAAAGAGATTTTTTAGTCATTAACTTTTCAAAGCGCTTTCTATCTGCCGGCTAAATACATCAGACTGATTTTTTTAACCTCAATCTGATGTATTTTACGCGGATTCTATCATTCAGAGGCTTTGTCAAAAGCACGACCTGGTGAACCCATGACATGGTATCCTGCATCCACATGAAGAATTTCTCCAGTAACACCTGAGGCCAAGTCACTTAGGAGGTATCCCGCTGACTTGCCCACTTCGTCTTGAGTTACATTGCGCTCTAGAGGAGCAATTGATTTGTACATGTCCAGCATTTTACCAGCGCCAACTGCGGAAGAAGCTAAGGTCTTGATGGGACCTGCACTGATTCCGTTCACTCTGATATTTTTCGGTCCCAAGTCATAAGCAGCATAACGAACAGACATGTCTAAGGCAGCTTTTGCGAGACCCATCATGTTGTAGCCAGCAATAACTTTTTCTCCCCCAAAGTACGTAAGTGTGGCGATACTACCGCCAGAGTTCATGACTTTGGAGCCTTCACGACAGATGGCCAAGAAACTATATACGCTCACATCCATGGCGTTAAGAAATCCTTCGCGGCTAGCTTCAATGGTAGGACACTTTAAATCTTGAAGAGGTGCGAATGCGATAGAGTGTACTAAAAAATCTATCTTGCCATAGTGCTTTGCTACATCCCCGAAAAAGCGGGCGATGTCTTCATCTTTACCAACATTACAAGGCAGTACAAGTTTTGGGTTCCATTCATCCACAACTTTTCTGATTCTGCCTTCCATTTTGCCTGAGTCATCGGGCAAAAAACTAAAGGCGATTTCGGCCCCTTGGTCCACGAGAAACCGAGCAATGCCTGAAGCAATGGAGTGCTGGTTTGCTATGCCCATGATGACGCCGCACTTGCCTTCAAATAATCCTGCCATGACTAGCTTCCCCTTTTTTTGTAATTTTTTGTAGCTATCTTAATAGTTCAGCTGACTCTTCAGTTCAAGAACCAACTCTATGTTGACAGGGAAAACCTACCTGGGACGGGACTGCACTCGTTCTAACCGGCAGAAATGTTACAAAGAAAAGGTGTATTTTCTAGGGAGGTATCCTGCGGCACCGGCCTAAAGACGTTCTCTGTGTTCGAAAATGAGTCTGTTCAAGGCAGTATAGGAAAGATTTTTACCTTTCGAGAGACGAGGTTTTTCCGCGCTGAATTTTTTTTTCTCGGGATTACCTTTTTTCCTACTATCCCTACTATTCCAACTATTTCAACTAAAAAGAGCAGTATGCCTAGATTTTTCTACTGCATAGAAACTCATATCTTTTTTTGTCATCTGTTTTACTATAGAGAATATTGGACTAGTTGATTCTTCAGTGAAAAGGGCGACAGAAATGAATCAAGGAAAGATTTTGATAGCAGCTGGGATTTATGGTTTTCTAGCCGTCGTTTTGGGAGCTTTCGGGACTCATTCTTTGAAGAATATTTTGGATCCATCCAGCTTGCAAATTTTCGATGTGGGAGTGAAGTATCAAATGTACCATGCTTTAGCTCTCGGGTTCGTTGCGGCTTTAGCTCAGCCATCCCTAAGCAAGCATTTAAAAAAAGCTGCCCTCTTATTTTCTATCGGGATATTGATTTTTTCGGGTTCTCTTTTCGCATTAATCGCAACCCAGGTGAGAGTGCTCGGAGCCATCACCCCAATAGGTGGAGGGCTCCTTATATTGGGTTGGTTTTTTCTAATCCGTGAAGGCTGGGATCGCTCTCAATCAAAGTAGCTATTGAGGTGACTTTAGTCAGCATCTGCAAAGCACTTTACAGCTTTAACGGCACGTTTCCAGCCTTTTTGGTGGCTTTTTCTTTCGTCTGCGTCAATCGTACTTTCAAATAAAGTATCTCTTTTCCATGCAGTTTTCATGTCATCTAAGTTCTTAAAGATACCTATACCTAGAGCGGCAATCATTGCTGCACCAAAAGCGGTGGTTTCAATATTTTGAGGACGGTCTATCGTGATTCCTAAAATATCAGCTTGAAACTTCATGAGAATATTGTTGGAGCTTGCACCACCATCCACCTTGATCGTAATAATTTCGCTGTCTAAATCGGAGGCCATTGCAGTCATAAGGTCCGCAACTTGAAAGGCAATGCCTTCAAGTGTGGCTCTGATGATTTGATCCTTGCTCGTACCTCGGGTGAGTCCGAATAGAGCCCCTTGGGCTTTGGGGTCCCACCAAGGAGCTCCGAGACCTGCGAGGCTTGGCACAAAATAGACTTCTGGAGAAGCTTTGGTGGAAGCAGGAATTTTTGAAGTTTGGCTGGATTCGTCTATAAAATGGAGTTGGTCGCGTATGAACTGTACGGCGGCACCTGCAATAAATGCCGAACCCTCAAGGGCATAGGTCATCTTGCCGTTGAGGGACCAGGCTACCGTGGTCAGGAGGCCGAATTTAGAGGCTTTTGGTATCGACCCAATGTTTGTCAAAGCGAAGGCGCCCGTGCCATAGGTACATTTGGCTTCACCTTCAGAAAAGCAAGTTTGTCCCACCAGTGCGGCCTGTTGATCGCCAAGAATTCCAGAGATGGGTATCCCATCCGGGAGGAGGCCATTTAAATAGGTTTCTCCGAATCTATAAGCGGAATCGAAAACTTGGGGCAAGATTTGCGGTGGAATTTCAAGAATTTTGAGGAGTTCTTTATCCCATTGTCCCGTCTTAATATTGAACATTAGAGTTCGTGAGGCATTGGAGGCTTCCGTTGCGTGAACTCTACAACCGGTGAGTTTATAGAGCAGCCAGCTATCAATGGTACCTACAAGAGCGGAACCATTTCTGAGTGCGTCAGAAACTTCTTTATTTTCCCGAAGCAGCCAAGACAGCTTTGTGCCAGAAAAATAAGGATCAAGAAATAGTCCTGTTTTCTCCCTAAAAATAGGCTCCAGTCCGCGAGCCTTAAGTTCGTCACATAAGGCTAGAGAACGCTTACATTGCCAAACGATAGCTTTGCACAAGGGGCGTCCCGTTCCTCTTTCAAAAACACAGAGAGTTTCTCTTTGATTGGTGATGCCAATAGAAGCAAAATGACTCGCATCTAACGTCAATTCCGCCTGATTTAAGGCAGATAGAAAGGCTTTTGAAATGGAAGTCCAAATCTCTTCTAAATCATGTTCCACCCAGCCAGCTTTAGGGAAATGTTGGGGAAAGTCAAAAGTTGATTTTCCGAGAATTTTAGGTTCTTTTTTATCTTCAAAATCGATTATCAAAACCGTGGATCCTGTGGTGCCCTGGTCAATGGTGATTACTTTCCTTGAAGGATTTTTTTTTGACATGATTATAGTCACCTCGATAAGTTGAGGAGGTATTGTACTTTTTTATAAAGTAAAAATCACTTTCGTTTTCTGGAATAGAGCAAAGGAGCCAAGAGAATGAAATGAAAGATATTCGACCAATTCGTAGTTCCGGCGGAACATCCCGAGCTAGACCTCTTTTTAAGGGTAGCTTTCGAAGTCTCGGCGGAAGTGGAACCTGAGGTAGCGCCCGCACCTCCAACTATAGGAACAGATGAATTTGATCTAGCAATCACTTTAGGGGTTTCACAGCTGCCGGCTGCAGCGGCTAAAGTTCCAAGGCCTCGGGCCTTAGCACTGGCTAATATAGCAGGACAATACTTACCAGCAAAGAGTTCTTTGTCTGAGCTTACTAGGGCAATAAATAGGTCTGAATAGGAACTCGCCGGGCTTTTTAAGTAGTCGATAGAATTGAGAGTTAGTTTTGCAAATTCCAGGTTGTTTCCTCCAGCTTTCATAGCGTCCCAGAGGGTTGCTGCCACTAGCATTCCTTTGATGTGGACTCCTGCCTCAGGTTGGCTTTTATAAAAGGAGCTTTCATAATTCCAATCCGTTGTAGAGAGAGCTGCAGTCCTTAAGCAGGTAGGAATAATGCATATTGAACTTCCTGATGGACAAATAGATTCGCCTAAACAGGAGTCTCCAGAGCGAGCATAAGCGAAAAAATCAGCCATTCCTTCATGGATAGCCCCGGAATGATTTTTTATGGCAGAAGTATCGTCATATTTTGTGCTGGTAATCGTTCTAAAGATCATATGGTGGCCAATTTCATGTGCTACGACATCAGAATCCAAGGACAAATTTTGAAGTACATACCCGTCCCCTTTGCCAGTAATCACGAGCGGCCCCGATGCTCCGTCAGTGCCTTTTGGATAGTAACCGGCATTGTTTATATTTGCGGCGTCTGTTGAATTCATTACAAGTTTGATGGCTTTGTTGTCCCAGTTGTAGCCAATGGATCTATACCACTCTAACATTTTATTGGCTTGAGCAAAAATGTTAGCTTCTGGAAAGCTTGGACTGTTCGTAGCGAATTCGAATTTTTTACTCACAGAGACAGATCTTTCAGCTCCATAAGGTGCCGTAGTAAAATACTTATTTTCTAGCTTGTCGCTTTCAGCTAGTTCAAAACTTTCCGTGGCTGCTGGGCTATTTGGATTTTTCGGATAGTATGAGATCGATCCCGTTGCAGAAAATGAGGAACGTTCTAGATCGACGATTCTTTCTGAATTGGAAGCTCCGGTATAATTGACTCCCTTCAGTTCCACACTAAAACAGCTGGCGAATTGGTATTCCTGATCGTCGACGATACAGGGAAATATTTTTAATTGATTTTTGTCTGTGGGCTGATAGAGGAAGTCTTCTCCAGAAAAGACCTGATCAAGTTGCATGGCGACCTGGTTCATCGAAGGTGTATTTTTCAAATCTTCCGAAGATAAGCCGAGCGTTCCGACCGGTACTTCACCGACAAAATAGAGTTCCCCTCGAATTAAGTGGGTAGATAATATAATGTTGTATAGGGGGATTCCTCGCCAAAAGAAGTTGTAACGAAGAGAATGCCTGCCGGTAGGCAAACTCATTTCACTTAATTTTCTTATTTCCATTTCAGGATCCATCTGAAAGCCAGATAGATATTCAAAAACCTTGGTTTTAAGAATTTGATCATCTGAGGAGGCCAATTGAAAAATAGAGGTTGAACCTTGCAGTTCCAGGTGGCTTCGGTATCTAACATCTTCTCTAGTTAGGGGCTTAGATATTTTAATGCCTACACTCAAATCGCGGGGCCCCATGCCTTCACTACGTGCTACCGCAGCTATGACGAGACCTAATGTGAAAAAAGCAATGGATCGTGATATTTTCAATTTCGCCCTCCCGCCTGTACACTCTTATCGGTCAAGTACCCGAAAATTTGACCTTTTCCTTAATGGCCGTGACAACCCCGCGTAACTTTGGGATATTGCTGGATATGTTCAGTTTTTAATGGGGGACCTTATTTCTCCTGTATCAACCCTAAGAAGGGATTAGGCTTTATGAAAGTAGTGTTTATGGGCTCACCCGAAGAAGTGTTGGGGCCGCTTGAGGCATTGCAGAAGGCCTCTCATGTTCAACTAGTTGCTGTAGTATCTCAACCGCCTAAAGAGCAAGGCAGGGGGAAGAACCTTCAGGACACAGCGGTTGCAAGGTTTGCACGAGCTCAAAATATAAGGCTTCTATTGCCAAATAAAGCATCTGACCCACTGTTTTTGGACGAGCTAAGAGATTTAGCTCCCGACGTGATTATCACTGCTGCCTACGGGCAAATGCTTTCCGATGAATTCTTCAGCATTCCGAAGCGTGCCACCATTAATATCCATCCCTCGCTATTGCCTAAATATAGAGGAGCGACTCCCGTTCCAGCTGCCCTTTTAGCTGGTGATCAAGTGACGGGAGTGAGCATTCTATTTACGATTAAAAAAATGGATGCAGGAGCGATTATCACTCAAAAAGAGTTTCCCATATTGCCCCATGAAACTTCGCCAGAATTGACGGCGCGCATGTTTCAAGAAAGCACCACGCTCCTTTTGGAATCTTTAGACTTACTCCGTGACCCTAAGTTTGCAGGCACCCCCCAAGATGAAGGTCAAGTTGTCAGCTGTCGAAAAATCAACAAAGTCGACGGCACTGTCGATTGGAATTTAGATGCCAAAACGTTAGCCCATCAATTTCGTGCTTACGCAGGATGGCCGGGATCGGTTGCTTCTATTCAGGGGCAAAGAATCGTGATTACGGACATGAAAGTATTCTCTCATCCGATGAATTTGGCTCCAGGTGTTTTTATGTACGATAAAGGATCTAAACAATTAAGAGTCGGTACCAAGTTGGGATGTCTTGAGATTTCTAAAGTAAAACCAGCGGGTAAGAACGAAATGGATGCTGCGGCTTTCTTTAATGGCTGTCAAGCGAAGGGAGTAAGTCAATTTGACCATCCCACACAATTATAATCAAAAGATAGTGGTAGCTGTTTCAGGAAAAGGAAGGCTTTTAGAAAGCCTGTTTGAATCAAGTTCGCGATTTAAATACGTCATTTCCGGAGTCATTGTTTCCAATGAGCACTGCAACGCAATTGAAGTCGCCAAGTCACATAAGGTTCCCATCTTTTTCGGAGATTATTCCGAGAACGGTTGGGCTGATACTGTGGAAAAACAAAAAATATTTCTTCAGGCCTGTTCTCCTGGTCTGGTTGTCTTAGCTGGTTTTTTAAAGAAGTTTCCAGTGGGGCTAGGAGGAGATGCTTTGACCATAAATATTCATCCCTCCCTTTTACCTAAATATGGTGGCCCCGGATTTTATGGAATGAAGGTTCATGAAGCTGTTTGGGCGGCAAAAGAAAGCTATTCTGGAGCCACCATCCACATTGTAAACGATAAATACGATGAGGGGCGTATCGTAGCTCAAGCACGTGTTCCTTTGGAGTCATCAGACACCCCGGCAGATATTGCAAGGAAGGTATTTGAGATTGAGAAGCAGCTTTTGCCTAAAGTCATAGAGAAGATTTTGGCTGGGACTCTAGACGATGCAAAATGAAGGAAACAGGGATGAGATGGGCGACACTACTAGAGATTTGAACAGCGATTTGAACAGCGATTTGAACAGAGATTTAAAATTGCACTTTGAAAGTGCTTGGCGCAAGATGATGGAGGAGCTTTATAAAGGGCCAGAAAGTCTCCTGCAGGCGGCCCATTACAGCTGCGACGGACCAGGAAAGAGGGTGCGGCCCCTCCTACTTCTCCTTGCAGCCCGCTCATTAGGGGCTCGACTGGAATCCTGTACGTCGGCTGCCATCGCCTTGGAGATGATTCATTGCTATAGTTTGGTGCACGACGATCTCCCCAGCATGGATGATGATGATTTTCGCCGAGGCCGGCTGACCACACATAAGGTTTATTCTGAGGCTACGGCCATTCTTGCCGGTGACGCACTTCTTACAGACTCCTTTTTAGTCATCGCACGGGACACCTTCCTCGTCGATTCCCTAAAGGTCGCCCTCATGGCTGAGCTCGCAAAAGCAGCAGGCAGCCAAGGTATGGTTTTAGGTCAGGGCTTAGATATGGATGCTCCCAGGCCTTTGGAGCTTAAAACTAGCGAAGACCTCGACAGAATGCACTCCCTTAAAACGGGAGCTCTTCTAGGTGCGTCACTTGCCATGGCCGCAATATGCGCCGGTCGACCTGAACTTTCTCACAAGATGCGAACGGCCGGGTCAACTATAGGCCTTGCCTTCCAAATCATGGATGACCTCCTAGATGACTCCAAGGGAACCGGAAAATCTGCCGGAAAGGATAAGGCTCAAAATAAGCTCACCTATTTAAGCTTTTACTCCCGTGAACAGGCAATACACCTCGCAAATCACTGGACCAACGAGGGTAAGGCTATTTTAAAAGATTTAGGTATGGTAAGTGAACTGATGGGTTACTTGGATTTACTACTAAATAGAGAGTTTTAATTTTGAAACTGACAACGGAAAACTACTCTTCATCTTTTCTTCGATTCGGCGAGCGTCAAGCAGGAGTCAATATAGTATATTGTCCCGAGGAACGAAAATATTTCTATAATGCCTACTGTTTAGAAACTAAAGTTTTAAAAGAACTTATGAGCGTTGAGTTTGAATTTCTTGATGATGCCTTAGAGTTGATTAACGAAGAATTTGCAACTTGGGATAAAATAGACTTTGAGCCTGAAAAAGGCTGTGGGTCTTGTGCAGCAAAATAAATGATGCGCATTTTTGATAGAATGAGGGGAGGGTCTAGTGGCGATCTTACGTTTGACCTTGGTTTCTACTTTGTTTTCTTCTTTATTGTTATCTTTTTTATCTATTTGGCTTGTCGCTGAAAAAGCTCAATCACAGGAATTGGTTGGAATGTCAGGGGTCTTTAAAAAAGAAGGCGTCGAGCGCTCCTGCGTCAAGCTTCCAGCAAAAGCTTTAAACGGAGGAGGTTCCGCTGCTCCAGATTATGCTTGGGCAAATGCGGCCCTAAATAAGGTTCTTCAAGATTTAAAAGTAGGCATTCAGACTGAGAATGTTGATTTGCTGAAGCCGTTGTTTCACCCACAGTTGAAAGTAACTACTGCGGCGATAAATGAGGTATTAGCCAAACAAAGGGCGATTATTGGAAAGAAATACTCCACGAACATCGAACAAGTTTGGGCCATCTACAGTAAAGACAGAACTGTTGCTCGCATCAAATGCGACGACGATGTTCTGCAAATTTCTCCGCTTTATGGTTATGATCATCAAATTTCTACATGGATTCAGTCTACGGGAGATTTAGAGGCAGGGCGATTCTTTGTTACCCTCGTTCCTAAAGAGAAGTCATGGTACATAGGCAATTTTCATTGGCATCAATGGACTCATAAATCGAAAGACTACAGAAATTGGACAGAGGAAGCTGATGGGCTCTTTAAAAGCAAAAATTTTCTAGCAGCATGGGTCTATTACGATTTAGCAAGAAAACTTCTGAATGGTAAGACTTACTTTTTGCACGCTGGGGAGACGTTGATTTCAGATCACCAAAAGAACTTTGCGCCTAGTATTTCCCTGGAATCTGAAGTTCTTAAGATTTTTCCCGCTGAAAAAATTGTGCATTTGGCCAGTGCACTGACTACAGAGGGAGTGGGTCTTATGATGCGGTTTTCGATTGATAAAGAACTATCAGCGGTCGACATCAAGGAGCATTGTAAAAAGAGTCTTCGCACCATGATCGCTCAGCCGTGGTTTGGGCCGTTGTCAGGGCTTCGATGTGGGTATGTGATGCCTCGAGAGCCTCAGGACAAGGATGGGCATTTAGGCAGTATCTATTTTGACCGAACTACCCTAAATAAATAGATTTATTTGATCGATTTGGACTTGTTTCAAAGATCTGGGCAGACAAAGCCCATCGGGTTCTATTTCAACTCCCCTAAAATAGGTTTAGGGGGTGAGATGTCTCAAAAAGACCTATTCAGCTTTCAGAAAAGGCTCTATGAAGAGACTTTGGCTGAAGTATCGATTTATTTGAGTAGGCAGCCTAAGGCGATCCTAAACTATCAAAAAGAGTTTAATGAAACACTCCCGTCAAGAGCCTTTCCTTGTTCAGTGGATGAATTGTTGAGAGCTATAGTCCCTGGGGCGACTCTTTTGTTTGGGGATTTTCATACTTTAGCATCAAGTCAGCGGGCGGCGCTTCGCCTCATCAATCTTATCAGAGCCTACAAACCACAGATTAAGCTACAAGTCGGCGTTGAGTTTTTCAGATCTGAGCATTCTGAAATTCTGAAAGACTATCAGTCCGGAGAAATCGGTGACCGCGATCTTCTTATATTGACGGAGTATTCTAAAAATTGGGGGTTTCCTTGGAAAAACTACCAACAAATCCTCCAGTGCGCGAAAGAGCTATCCATTGATGTTTTTGCATTCAATGAGCGACGTGCGAAGACGGCAAGTATGAAATCGCGGGACGAAAAAATAGCAAAAAGATGCCTAGATGCGAGAAATGGTGATCAAGAGCTAGTGCAGATCATTATTGTGGGAGAGCATCATTTGGCTTCCAGCCACCTTCCTAGGGCGCTTTCCAAGCTCGGAAGAAGCCCTGATAAAATCATGCGCGTATTTAACAATATTGACACATACTACTTCCAACTTCAAAAAATCAGATCGGAAGTTCATCCTGAAGTAATGAAGGTGGACTCCAGCACTTTTTGTGTTATTAATACGGCACCTTGGGTTAAGTGGAAATCACTTTCAATTTGGGTGGAGTCCTCTAAGAAATCTCCAGGTGACGATGATTTTTACGAGCTCGAATTCGATTCGGATCACTTTTTTTTGACTATGGCTTCTGAGCTTTCAGGTTTTCTGAAAGCAGATATTGAATTTCGTCATATTGAAAATTTCAATTTAACTAAGACTGCCGAAATCGAGGAAATTTCTTTAACTAAGATTGATTTTGAGGGATCTCAGTCCGACGAGCAGGAAACGATTTTTGAGTCGCTCAGAAAAGACGGATATTTCTATGTTCCAGAAAGCCGAAGTTTAGTAATCTGCGATGATAATCCTCATCATCTGGCAGAACTCGCCGGTCAGCATATCTTTTCGATTGCATCTAGGAATCATAATCCGCGAGATTTTCTAGTTAAAATACTGAGGTATGCGTTTGCGGCTTTTTCTAGTAAAATTTATGCTCCTTCAAGAATTGTTATGACAGATGAGGATCACATCAAATTTTTGAGTAGGAACCAGTACTACACCAAATCAAGCTTAATTAAGAGAAAGAGGATCGCCTCAAAGTCAGCTCTTCGGTTTAATGAATTGATATTAGGTAATAGTTTAAAAATACCTGAATTCTTAATTTTAGCGGATCGAGTTACCTATGGTGACGTTGCCAAGATGATTGGAAAGTCTATTGGCATTCGTATGTATGTTAACTATTTGGCATCTGCCGTATATCGGAATAGTCTCCGTCAGACGCTTAAGTCTTTCGGAGAGCCGGGATCTCAAATTGATCTTGAAGTTCTAAGGCGACTTGTAACTACCCAGCCACGGTCATTCGGACGTACCGCGGCTTAACTAAAACCCACTCGCTAGTAAATGGGTCATAGTCAAACCACATCCAGTGTCGATTGATGCCATCATAGAGACCGGTTTCACAGATTTTGCGGGCACGACTTATTAGCTTTACGATATTGTGAAAATCACATAGAAGTTGGGGGTTCGCTCCACTAAAGTCAGTATGTCCATAGATTTTTTGCATTAAATTCAGTCGTGAGACACGGCAGTCATCGTTTTCAATGAAAGCCTGAAATAGTTTGATCATAAGAGTTTGTTTTCCTAGGTCTATTGTCATCCCTTCAAAGTTAAGATGAGTTCCTGTCATTAGGACTTTGGGTATACTCGCTTTAAATTCCTCCTGGTCTAAAATGTTGTGACTTAATAAAATAGCGTTCTTCATAGATCCTCCTAGAGTTTTACAAGGGGATATCATCGAGTACTGCCAGATTCCTATGAGAGAAATAATTGGTTGCTTAAGGCCCAGACATTATAAAAAAATCCCCCGAGAAGGAGGATTTTAGGTGAGATGTCTTTCCATTTTCTTAGAAAAACAAAACGTCTCCCGAGGCGGCTTTTGTTTCTTCCTTGGCAGGTTCAGGGGTTTCTTTTTTGGCCTCAACATCAAACAGCATCATATCCCCAGCTTTGACTTCATTAGCCGTACTGCTCTTACTTTCAGAAGGGCTGGCGCTATTCTTTACAGGGGAAGATGGTTTCTCGTTCGATGATGCCGCGTTAGGGTTCGTGCTTTTTCTTAGCATGTCGAACGTGAGGTCCCCGATTCGAGCGAGTGGTGAGACGGCGGCTTCAATTTCTTGTCTTGTAATGTCTTGAAACTGAAGGCTAAGAATGATGTCGTCGATATTGTTAGCTACTGCCTCAGAGCTTAGGACAGCGTTTCCAACGAGCTTGGAGAAAACTTCCGTAGAGTCGCGAGCGGAATCCAGAAGGGATTCTACGGCCTGGTCGACAAATTCTTTTTTGGACTTAGTCTTGGTCAAATTTTCTGTCAAGGAACTAGAAATGTCTTTCATGGATGCATTGACCTTACCCACGATAAGAGTAATATCGTTAGAAGCTTGATTGGTTCTGTCGGAAAGCTTTCTTACTTCTTCTGCAACCACCGAGAAACCTCGACCGTGTTCTCCTGCTCTAGCAGCTTCAATCGCAGCATTAAGAGCAAGAAGGTTGGTCTGATCAGATATGTACTGAATATCTTCTGTAATTTTGTTAATGGTTGTAGTGCTCTCTAGAATCATTTCAATAGATCTTGAATACTCGACGTTTAGGCGACTATTGTCATCTAACATGTCCGTCATCTCTTTTAAAAGTGTAAGAGCATTGTTTAGTACGCTGGATAGAGACTGCTCTTCGGCGCTATTTGAGGCTCCAAATTGCTTTGAGATCTCATTTGATTCCGCCAAATGTTGCTGAGCTTTTTCATAGATAGATCGAACTTTTTCGCCGATTTCAATAGCCGAGCTTTCCGTGTGGTCAATAACGTCTTTAAGCTGTTTTTCAATAGCCGGCACAAGCTCAAGGACTCTTCTCATCATGGATTCTTGAGAAATGATCCGTTCTTCCCTATCGGCAAGCCGTGATTCCAAATTTTGCTCTCTAAGATATTGCAGAGATTCCCCTTTATGGGAAACATTTACTTTTGCGTGTGCCTTTGCTTTTTCAAATTCTTCTCTAGCTTCGGCAAGTTGGTTATTTATGGACTTGTTTTTTTCAAGCGCCTTAACAAGTTCGTCATCTCGGTTCTTTAGTTCTTGCTGAGCGGTTTGAAGCTGAGATTCAAGACTTAAGCGGAGACGCTCGTACTCATGTTCCATAGTTTTTTTGGCCAACTCGCTTGGTGCACTGCTAGAGTTTGCGGAAAACTTGCTGGACCTTACGGACTCAAGTTCATTTTCTATGTGCATGAGTGCCGATGCGTTTCGGCGAGCTAATGTCCAATAAAGTAGGGCTGAGTATCCAAACCACCCGAGCACTGCCCAAGTGGGTTTGACCCATTCTTGTACTCCGCTAACAAAGCCAAGCGGTATGAATACACATGCACCCAAAATGAATAGGCTCATAGGTACGGGAGATTTACTTTCCATCGGTGTCCCCTAAAGATTCAATACGTAAAGGTTCTCCAGGATTTTCGTCTCCATCTAGAATGCAACTTAGTTTTTTCCAAGAAATTGTGCTTGAAGAGTCCGAAAATATTTAGCTAACTTTCTAGTATCAATAGACTTTTTTCAGTTATTGGATATTTTCTATTTATTCTTCCAAAGATCTTCATATTGGGTCTTTTCGCCATCTAGTTTCAATGTTGCCCATTTTGACTCTTCAAGGGAAGGGGCTTTGGATTCAGACAAGAGTTTCCATATTTTTGTGGCATCGTCTCTCCGCTGGGCCTTTTCTAAAAGCTCAGAAGCTTCCCAAAGATAGCCAGCGGTAGCCGTATTTAGAGGCATAGAAAGGCGGCTCAGCCATAGGTCAGCAAGGACTGTAGTGGATTCGTTTTTTTCAATCATAGCCGCTTCTAAGTCAAAGAGTACTGTACGGCAAGACTCGTCTAAATTTTCGATATTTGAACTTGGGTCATTTAGCAATTGGGTGACAAACTGTCGCCATTTCAAAAGAATTTTTTTATCCTTTTCTTTCTGGCTTGCATTGGAGAGGATGGGAACCACTTCGGAGCAGACTTGATCTGAATTGGGTTTCTTTGCGAGTAGTTTTTCGGTCATCCAAGTGCCTGAAGAAAAATCAGTGTCTACGGCACGAATCCGAGGAATGTATTTGTCAAATGAGGTGGTGTCCTCTTTGGTCCAGTCTATTTTTTTAGCTTCCTTGAGATATACGTTCAACTTCTTGTTTAAAGTCTCATTTTTCTTGGCGGCTGTTTTTTCTTCAAGCCATGAGATTCGCCGAATCAAGTCTGCTGTTCCTGATACTTTTTGACTGTCTGCCACATTCCAGAAATTCGCGGCATTTTCGAACTCTAGGCGATCATAGTAAATGGTAAAGAGTTGAGATGCCCAATCTGGTGGAATCTTTTTTCCATAAAGTCGATTGCCGTATTTCTGATAGAAGGCAATAGCTTTGTCTTTTTCCCCAGCCTTGAGGTATTCACCAAGATAGTTAGATTTGACGTCTTTGACAGCTCTTGTCATCGATTCTAAAAACTTTGAACGCGGGTAACGATTTGCGAATTCGGTAACTTTAGCGATCATTTCTTCATTTCGTTCGCGTTCGGAAAAGGAATTGGCATAGCATGCCCAAGCAAGCTCTACCCCCTGTCTTGGAAGAACGTTGTCTTTTTTAAGACCCTCTAAGTAGCTTCTTGCGTGTTGGATATTATTGCCATTGTAGGCTGGAAGTTCGCCACAGTAGAAACGCAGACTTGCTGTAACCGCGACTTCATTTCCTCGTAGGTCGTTCATCAGACGGAAATATTCCAATTTAGCGTGCTCTAGGTATTTTTTTCGTTCTTCGCCTTTCGTTAGGGACGCTTTGGCGAGCCATGTGTCGGCGAACCGCAATTTTGCCCAGGCCAGGGTGTTGGGATCTACGGGATTCTTTGCAGACTTGGCGCCGTCAATTCCATAGAGCAGCATCTCCTGCGCTTGGTCGATTTTACCAACCCAAAATAGGGATTCGCCTTGAAGGAGCGCTTGTGTCGCGCTAATTTTCTTTTGCCCGCGATCTAGGGCGATCGCAAGGGAGTAAGCATAGTCTGCAGTTTCATAGTTGTTCAGTCCAAAGTAGACATCACCCATGCGGCTAAAAGCCTCTCGAGCATTATTCTCAGTGGGATCTTGCCTGATAGCTACATCAAGCTCTCGAACTGCGTCCAGATAGTTGCCATTTATAATCAGTGATTCGCTTACGATTCTGTGGAGCTCGTAACGATATTTATTTTGCCCTTGATCTCGAAGTAGGTTTAAGGCTTCTGTCGCGGTGGAATAGGCACTTGGGAATCGGCTAAACTTGTGATAGATCGCCGCAATATTGTAACGTATGATTGGCCCCATTTGGTCAATTTCAGGATCTGAGAAGTCTCTTTCCTTGATGAAGGCTTGACTGAGGAAAGTCGCCGCATTGGCGTAAAATCCTTCTTCTATTTTTTCTAGGACATCAGGGGGGTAGCCTCCAGGATTTTTTTCACTGAGTTTTGCAATTTTTAGATAGGTGAGGCCAATGAAATAACTAAGACGTTTTGAATTTGGGTTTTTGTTTTTAAACTCTTCACGCGCGGTGAGCCAGATTTTTCTGGCCCTATCATAGTCGCCATTTAAATAGGCGACGCGTCCACTATTGATATGCTCTACAAGTCGAGACGACCCCTTGAGAACGGGCATATAGTCGGTTGGGTTGCCGAAATCTGTGGTGAGAGCAAATTGAGGTTCCGGGAGACGAAGCGGGTACTTCCAGAAAACTTCTGGATAGGAGTCTCTTTCTTCAGCTTTGCTCGAAAAGTCTCCCACAAAAGAGTAGTTTTTGAGAATGGTTTTAAAATCGGCCTTGGCGAGCTTTTGGTACCAGGAGCGCATGTCTTCATCGCTGCTTGCTGCCCTACTAAGAGAAGTATAGCCTATTAGTACAAAACATATTAGGACCTTGTGGAACATAGCTTGTCCTCACTTGCGAGTGTCTGTATTGTTTCAGGCTGCTTAACACCATTATTAGTATAAGGGCTTAAACATGGATATTGGAACACTCATCGCAAAGACTAACGAAGCCGGCCAGAAATTTTCCCAAGTTTGGGGGTATCTTTGACGTCTCCAGCAAGAAACAACGATTGCAGGACATTGAAGACACCATTTTAGCTGACCCTGAGTTTTGGAATAAGCCCAAAGAGTCCGGAGTGCTCCTAAAAGAGAAGAAAGCTCTTGAGAATCTTTTAGGCAGTACCCAAAAACTAGCTGCTTTAAAAGATGACACCTCTGCAGCCTTGGAGCTGGCCGGCGAAGGTTCTGATTTTATGAGTGAAGCCATCGATCTTTTATCAGAATTTGAAAAGCTTTTAAGTGATTTAGAAGTGCAAAGTTTGCTGAGTGGGGAATTAGATACCAATGATGCTATTTTAACATTCAATGCGGGAGCAGGAGGCACAGAGTCTTGTGACTGGTGCTCGATGCTGATGCGAATGTATCTTCGATATTGTGAAAGAAAAGGCTGGCAAACGGAAATCATTGATATCCAAGAGGGAGATGAAGCTGGCATTAAGAGCGCGACAATCCAGGTATCGGGAGCCATGGCGTTTGGCTTATTGAAGGCAGAGTCTGGAGTTCACCGGCTGGTGAGAATCAGTCCTTTTGACTCTAATGCTCGTCGTCATACGAGTTTTGCCTCGGTTTTTGCGACGGCAATGATCGACGAAACCGTGGAAATCGATTTGAATCCTGCAGACCTTAAAATTGACACCTACAGAGCTTCCGGAGCAGGTGGACAACATGTGAACAGAACCGATTCTGCCGTTCGCATTACCCACTTACCCACAGGTATCATTGCAGCCTGTCAGAACCAGAGATCCCAGCATCAAAATAAAGATGCGGCTATGAAGGTGCTTCGAGCTCGGTTGTTTGAACGGGAAATGGAAAAACGGCGTGAAAAGCAACGGGAAGTCGAAGCCACCAAAAGCGATATCGCCTTCGGGAGTCAGATTCGATCGTATGTTCTCCATCCCTACAAGTTAGTAAAAGACCACAGAACTGACTTTGAGTCATTTCAGCCTGACGAAGTTCTCGATGGTGATATAGATCTCTTTATAAAACAGACCCTGGTGGCCAAAATCCAAAAAACGTAATATCTGCCACTTTTTTAAGCTTGATGGCCCTTCGGGGCTAAGCTTTATCTAGAATTTTGACATCTTACCAATCCCCGCAGTAAAATTGATGAAATAGCTGGACCCCGAACCTATTCCTGAAGAACACGGGATATGAACGGCCAGAAGGGGGAAATCATGAACGCAGATAAAGCATTTGAGTTGATTCGAACTTCAGAGTTTAAGAAGGAACACGCTGAATTGCATTGGAGTGGTACTTATAAAGAGTACTTAAACCTCGTCATGAAAAATCCTGAAGTGGCCAGGACATCTTTTCAACGGGTTTATGACATGATTGAGTCCTATGGCTCAAAGACTTATTCCGAGTATAAGAAAGCAATTACCCACTGGAACTTTTTCGACGACCCTATGGACAATGGAAAAGACGCAATCTTTGGTTTAGATGTTCATTTAATGAAGCTCGTTAATGTCATTAAAGCCGGGGCCTATCGATACGGAACTGAGAAGCGGGTGATCTTGCTGCATGGTCCAGTAGGTTCCTCAAAGTCAACGATCGCTCGCCTTATAAAGAAGGGCTTGGAAAGATACTCTAGGTCTCCTGAAGGTGCCTTGTATGCTTTTGATTGGATTAATCTAGCAGACATTATCGAGATGGAAGATGTGTTTCCTTCTCCCATGAATGAAGAGCCCCTTCTTTTAGTCCCTACTGAACATCGCGCTAAATTAATGAGTGCCATTAATGAAACCCGCAAACAAGGCGCCAAGATTCAAATAGAGGGTGAGCTTTGTCCCCCAAGTCGATTCATATTTAAAAAGCTCATGGAGCACTATAAAGGTGACTGGGAGAAGTTAGTTACAAATCATATCAAAGTGAAGAGACTCGTTCTTTCCGAACAAGACCGAATAGGTATAGGTACTTTCCAACCAAAGGATGAGAAAAATCAAGACTCCACCGAATTAACAGGCGACATTAATTACCGCAAAATTGCTATCTATGGCTCGGATTCCGACCCAAGAGCCTTCAATTTTGACGGTGAATTCAATATCGCGAACCGAGGCGTCATTGAATTTATTGAAGTACTAAAGCTAGATGTTGCCTTTCTTTATGACTTATTGACAGCCAGTCAAGAGCACAAAGTTAAGCCTAAAAAGTTTGCTCAAACCGACATTGACCTGTTAATTCTTGGCCATACAAACGAACCTGAATTTAGAAAACTACAAAGCAATGAATTCATGGAAGCCCTGAGAGATAGAACTGTAAAAATTGACATTCCTTATATCACACGACTGGACCAAGAAGTAAAAATTTACGAGAAAAGCTACAATTCTAAGACCGTTCCTCATATCCATATTGCACCCCACACCATTGAAATGGCAGCAATGTGGGCCATTCTTACACGTCTTGAAGAGCCTAAAAAAGCAAACCTCACCTTGATGCAGAAACTGAAATTGTATAACGGAAAAACTACCCAGAATTTCACGGAAGACAATATTAAGGAACTGCGCAAAGAAGCCATGCGAGAAGGACTTGATGGGATATCAGCTCGCTATATCCAAGACAAGATATCAAACGCACTCATCGTGGACAAAGGGGAAGGATGCCTCAATCCATTTATTCTATTGAATGAGCTTGAAGGTGGTCTTAAAGCTCATTCACTCATCAACGATGAGGAAATCAGAAAGCATTACAAGGAACTTCTTTCTGATGTCAAACGTGAATATGAAGACATCGTCAAACATGAAGTGCAAAGAGCTATTTCTGCTGATGAGAGCGTGATAAATAAACTGTGCGGCAACTATATTGACAATGTTAAAGCCTATGTTCAAAAGGAAAAAATCAAAAACCTATACACCGGCTCAGATGAAGAACCTGATGAACGCCTCATGAGGTCCATAGAGGAAAAAATCGAAATTGCCGAAAGTCGCAAAGACGATTTTAGACGAGAAATCATGAACTACATAGGCGCTTTGGCGATTGAAGGGAAGCATTTCGATTACAAAACAAACGAAAGACTTCACAAAGCTCTCGAGCTTAAACTTTTTGAAGACCAAAAAGACACGATTAAATTAACGACCCTTGTTTCAAACATTGTTGACAAAGAGACGCAAGCCAAAATTGATGTCGTTAAGAATCGCCTGATTAAAAATTATGGTTATTGTGAAATTTGCGCGAGTGACGCACTTAGTTTTGTGGCCAGTATTTTTGCACGCGGTAATGCAGTCAAGTAATTGGGCTCTCGGGGGCAAAAATGTATACCAAAATGGAATCCGATTTAAATCGATTTCGCAAAATTGTGCGAGGCAAGATAAAGTCTAGTCTACGCAAGTTTATTTCTTCTGGCGATCTCATCGGTCGCCAGGGAAATAAGCAAGTTACGATTCCGATACCTCGCATCGATCTCCCGCGGTTCACATTTGGTGACAATCAGCAACAAGGCGTGGGCCAAGGTAAGGGCGAGGTAGGAGAAGACACTAGCGAAGGGCAACCGCAGCCGGGTGAAGGAGAAGTTGGAGACCAAGAGGGAAATCATGACCTTGAGGTTGAAGTTTCCATGGAAGAATTGGCTAAGATACTTGGCGAAGAGTTAGCTTTGCCTAATATCGAAGACAAAGGTAGAGAGAACTTAGAAGATAAAGAATATAAATACTCCGGTGTCTTGAAGCAAGGGCCAGAGTCACTCCATCATTTTAGAAGAACCTATAAAGAAGCTCTTAAGCGCTCTATAGCAATGGGGAATTACGATCCTAAAAATCCGATAATTATCCCCATAAAAGAAGACAAACGTTATCGTTCCTACACAGTCATCAATAAGCCGGTTGCGAATGCAGTTATTATTTACATGATGGACGTGTCAGGGTCCATGGGCGATGAACAAAAGGAAATTGTCCGCCTCACAAGTTTTTGGCTAGACACCTGGCTTTCTACTCAATACAAAGGAATAGAACGCCGATACATTATACATGATGCCACAGCCAAAGTTGTTGATCAAGACACATTCTATAGGACTAAAGAGTCAGGTGGTACCCTGATATCTAGTGCTTATCGTACGGCCGTGAAAATGATTGAAGATGAATTTAAGCCAGCAGAATGGAATATCTATCTCTTTCATTTTTCAGACGGCGACAACTGGTCAGGAAACGACACGACAGAATGCATGAAGATATTAGAAGAGAAAATTCTGCCAATTTCTAACTTGTTTTGCTATGGGCAAGTGGAGAGTCGATACGGATCAGGTCAGTTTCTTAGAGATCTTGTCAAGCATTTTGGTGAAAATCACGACAAAGTCACCTTGGCTCAAATCAAAGATCGTGATGCGATTATGGAGTCTCTAAAAATATTCTTAGGCACAGGAAAGTGAGGTTGTTATGACTCAAAGAGACACTTCCCTTACCCCTGAGCTTCGCGAAGAGGCCGAAAGACTGGCTGAAGCCGCCAAAAACGCGGGACTGGATTGTTTTCCGACCATTTTCGAAGTCGTAGACTATCAGCAGTTAAATGAGATTGCAGCCTACGGCGGATTTCCCACGAGATATCCCCATTGGCGTTGGGGTATGGAGTATGAGCGTCTTTCCAAGAGCTACACCTATGGACTATCCCTTATCTATGAAATGGTGATCAACACGAATCCTTGTTACGCCTACCTATTGAGAGCGAACTCAATGGTTTATCAAAAGACAGTTATGGCACATGTGTACGGGCATTGCGATTTTTTCAAAAATAACTATTGGTTTTCAAAGACCAATCGAAAAATGCTCGATCAAATGGCAAATCATAGTTCTACAATTCGGAAGATTATGAATGATGTCGGTCATGATGAGGTCGAAGCCTTTATCGATACTTGCTTAGCTTTGGATAACCTTATTGATATTCATGGTCAGTTTAAATCACCTGTTAAAAAGAAGTCGTTAGAGGAAATGGAGTCAGAAGCTAAAAGAATTCCAGGCAAGCTTCAGTCTAAAAAATATATGGATCAATATGTCAACCCTGCGGATTTCTTGGAAGCCCAAAAGGTAAAAATTCAAAATGAGGCTGATCAGCAGAAAAATTTTCCTGAGAAAGCTGAACGCGATGTTTTGAAGTTTTTAATCGACTATGCCCCTATTTCCACTTGGCAGAAAAGAGTTTTGGAAATCATAAGAGATGAAGCTTACTATTTTGCGCCCCAAGGACAGACAAAGATCATCAATGAAGGTTGGGCGACCTACTGGCACTCAAAAATGATGACTCAGTTGGCTCCTCTAAATGAGTCTGAGATTGTTGACTATTGCGATCATTATGCGGGAGTCGTGGCAACCCACGGCGGCAGACTTAATCCCTATAAACTGGGCGTAGAACTTCTGAGGCATGTGGAAAAAAGATGGGACGAAGGAAAATTTGGCATTGATTATATAAATTGCGATGATCCCAAGGTGAGACGTGAGTGGAATACCCATGCAGGTCTTGGGCGACAGAAAATATTTGAAGTTCGAAAGTTTCATAATGATATTACGTTTATAGATGAGTTTCTCGATGAAGATTTTTGTCATCAAACGAAGATGTTTATTTATGATGTAGATCCAAAAACCGGGCGACAGGTCATTTCAAGTCGAGATTTTGGTAAGATAAAGCAGCAGCTTTTGTCACAAATTACAAATTTCGGACAGCCGCTTATCGATATTGTCGACGCTAATTTCAAAAATCGGGGCGAGTTGTTGCTGTCGCATCAGTTTTCAGGTGTAGAGATCAAGCATGATTATGCGATTGAAACTTTAAAATGTTTACACCGAATTTGGAATCGACCGGTTCATATCGAAACTTGGTCTGAGGACTCAAAAAAGAGGATTTCTTGGGACGGTCAGACTAGTTCCATTGATAAGGCTTAGGGATGACTATGGCGGAATCTATTATTAAATTTGTCTTGATTTTCGGCTTATTTCTAGGCTCTCGGTCCCAGGCCGAAACGATGCCTATCTTAAGTCATATGGGTGTAGTACCCAGTCAGTTTGTGGGAGATCAATGGGCTAAATTGGCTCCCTTCGAAGATACTGACACCATGCTTAAGGAACTCATTGAAGAATCTAAGAGATTTCAGGTCTTAGAGCCTGAACTTGTAAAAGAATTGTGGTCGACTCCAGATGGGCGGGACGAGTTAAAAGCAAGCTACCGCTTGGATGTCTTGCTCAATGTCTCTTTCGTTATGATGCAAGATCATGGGCAAATCACGGCAAGGCTTTTGTCGCCAGAAATGAAAATGTATCTTCAAGAATCTGAAAATTGGCCTTTGAAACTCGTGGAGTCTCGCAGTCGAGATGAGATTAAAGCGCAGTTGAAGCAGCTGATCTATCGTTTTTTTAACCGCATTCCCATGGATGTGAGTATTACCTCGGTCCAAGATAAGTTTATTACCCTTTCTGGAGGGATTGAACAGGCCATCCATGTAGGGGATCAAGTGCAATTAGCTAGGGTTTCAGTGAAGTCTCTTCATCCGATTCTTGGCACATGGGAGACGTTTCAAGTGGCGCCTGTCGGTGAGGCCCGCATTATTGAGTCACGAAATAACGTCTCGGTCGCTCGACTCACTTCTGAAGTGAGATCTAGTAGCATTTCGGTGGGCGATGGCGTCAGAATCTCGGGCATTTTAAGTCGCCGTCTCTTTGCTGAAGAAGCTAAGAAGGCGGAAGTTTTTGATAAGCCGGGCGTTCTTGTGATGCCGCTACAGAGTGAATCGCCGCTTCCTGAGACGGTTAAGGATTTGGACTCTAATGCAACGAAGCCTTTAGATCCCTCTTCCTTGAAGCCGGTTTTAAATCCGGTGCAGTCGTTTCCAGGATCTTCGCGGGAGATAAAGCCGACGGAATCAGGGGGAGGTGAACCCGTAGCGGCTTCAAATAGAGAAAATGACGATGTTTCGCCCTCAAAACCCTTTTTTGCTGACGCTTCCATGCCAGGCTTTTTAAGCGCTTTAGATTTGCGTGCGGGACACGACATGTGGAGCTTTAAGGGGCGAGGAAATACCGAGTCAAAGTTTGCTTTGTTTCCTCCTTTAAATACTTTTGGAGCTAAGGGCAATATGCTTTTTGGGGCAAACCTCGGAGTAGGAGCAGATGTTGAACTCGGGTTTGGGTCCACTTCAAAAGGAAGCTTTAAGGGCTATGGATTAGGTGGCAGGAGCTTTTGGACGTCTAAAGTGAATGGCGTTCCCTTTGTGGACTCCTGGGCAGCTGGGATTAGAGCTGATTTGCGAGGTAAAAGTGTTGAAGATGAAGTTTACGGTGGATTTGACTTGATTCAGGGTGGAGTTTTTCTAGGAATGAGTGGTTCTGTAGTCGCCGTCAAGAAACTCAATTATGAGTTCGAATACTCCTTGATGCCGCTTTCGATAGGTCGAGTAGGATACAGCGGCGGATTTAAAAGTGTGCGCTCGGCTTTTGGTAGCGAGATGTCAGGACAAGTTTTGTCAGGCATCGTAGTGAGAAATATAAATTGGGGTGGGGGATTCCACTACTCCAATTACAATATGTTAGATGAATCAGGCAAAGAAACCGTTTCTCATCGATTTAGTTTAGAAGCTGTCGGCCGCATGACTTTGAAATAAATATTATCCGCCAGGAATGACCTGCGACCAGAGGCTGGCATCACCGCGAGGTCCCATATGGGGCTCAAAAGTAATGGGATGGATCTCCCATTTTGAGCTTCTCCATACCCCTCGCATCCATGCCCCATTTACATAGGCTATAAAATTAGGATGCTTCCAACTCCAGCCACAAAGTACTGAAACGCCGTTTTTTTGAGACTCATAAGGGTAGTGAAAATGGCCGAAAATGCCCACGGAAGCCTGGTGCTGTTTGACCCATCGGAAGCCGTCGTCAACGATTTTTTGGTGATTCAGCTCGCGTTCAGCATCCATGGAGCGAGACTTAGTCGCAAATTTTAGGGCGACAAAGTCAATAAATCGAGCCGGAATGAGGCAGAGAACCCTATAAAAAAAGCGCGATTTCACTAACGAAATATATTTTAAATACGTTTTTGGAGGATTGATGAGGTCTCCGTGTGCAATAACCACTTTCGTTCGCCCGCTGTTAATAGTGAGATGAATGTCTTTCTCTCGCACCATACGCACATGGGGCCAGTTCAGGTAGTCCACAAAGAATTCATGATTTCCATGAATAAAATGAACAGATGATTGGGCCGCGTGCAGATTCTCTAGAGGTTTATTGAGTATGGAAAACTTTTTCCTATAAAAATCTTTTCTGCCAAAGCAAAATTCAAAAATATCACCGCCAAGGACTATGGATTCAACTTCAAGTTGAGCTAAAGACTCAAGAAGCTCACTTAAAAGTTGACCGCGGGTATCTTTCCCTGACGCCATGTGGACATCAGAAATAAAGATTAATTCGGCCTTTTTTAGAGATTCCAAGGTCTCCATGTATCCTTCCAGATGAGAGTGTTCGACGACTAGTCTTCTAATTTTATTACATATTTCCCCCAAATCCGCCATAGAAAGATACGAAAGGTCTTGCCAAAACAGCGATTATCTGATTAGGTGTACCCGGCTATATTTTTTTTGGAGGAGCCATGACTGCTACTGTTGAAGATCGCGTAAAGTCACTTATCGTAAACCAGCTTGGCGTTGAAGAAGGTGCGGTTGTATCTAAAGCTAAATTTATCGAAGATTTAGGTGCAGACTCTCTTGATATCGTGGAATTGGTAATGGCGATTGAAGACGCTTTTGGCGTAGATATTCCAGACGATGAAGCAGAAACGATTCGTACAGTTGAAGATGCAGTGAATTTCGTGCGTAAAGCTGAGCAGGCCTAGTTTAGACCTGTTTTTTGAATTTAGTTTTTAGCGGCGAGGCCCCTAAGGGAATTGTCTGGTGTAATGAGCCTCGATTTGGCTCACGGCTCATACACGCCAAAAAAAACTTTAATTTGAATGATGAAACGCTCTTTATTGAGAGACTTATGAACTTTAAATCCATTGGCATTGCTTCAGATCATGCTGCTAGAGATCTTAAGGCTCTTATAGTGGATTATGTGAAGCTCCATGATATTCGGGTGGTTGATTTTGGTATCGGTTCCGATACCAATAAGTCGGTTGATTATCCTGATTATGCGGCGGCAGTAGCTCGAGAGGTTTCCGACGGAAAGCTTGAAGCTGGTATTGCCGTTTGCGGCACAGGGATAGGAATGTCCATTGCCTGCAATAAGTTTCCTGGGGTTCGTGCCACAGTTGTGTGGGATGATTATTCTGCTAGGATGTCTCGAGAGCATAATAATTCCAATATACTGTGCTTAGGCGCAAGAACATTAAATCACCATCGAGCCATTGATTTGGTAAAGATCTGGCTTGAAACCAGATTCTTAGGTGAAAGACATCAAAATCGTCTTGATAAAATCCGGGAAATTGAAAAAAAGAACTTTAAGCCGCATTAGTCAGTGCGGCTTTTTTTTATAAAAACAACCTAAAATTCATTTATAACGTGCAGTCCTTCCTGGGAGTTGAAATGCAAAAGCCGTGGCAGCAAGTTAAAGAAGCAGATTCTGAAATATTTAATCTCATCGAATCAGAGTTGAAGCGCCAAAAAGAGGGACTCGAGATGATCGCTTCTGAGAATTTTGCATCGATGGCAGTGATTGCAGCCATGGGAAATATTTGTACAAATAAGTATGCTGAAGGACTTCCTGCAAAAAGATATTATGGTGGATGTTCGGAAGTAGATAAAATCGAAAAAATAGCCATTGAGCGCGCATGTCAAGTGTTTGGGGCGAAGTTTGCTAACGTTCAGCCCCACTCAGGTGCCTCTGCCAATCAAGCTGTTTTTCAAGCCTTTTTAAAGCCAGGAGATCGTATTTTAGGTCTCGATTTGTCCCATGGTGGGCATTTAACTCATGGATCAAAAGTAAATTTTTCTGGCGCCAACTATGAATCCCATTTTTATGGATTAGATCCTGAATCTCAGCGCATCAATATGGATGCTGTTCGAGCTAAAGCTTTAGAAATTAAGCCCAAGATGATTATAGCTGGAGCTAGTGCCTATGCTAGGCAGCTAGATTTTGCTTCCTTCAGAAGGATTGCTGACGAAGTCGGAGCCCTTCTTATGGTGGATATGGCCCATATCGCAGGATTGGTTGCGGCAGATTTACATCCCAATCCTGTTCCTTATGCGGATGTGGTTACCACCACGACTCATAAAACCCTACGTGGCCCTCGTGGTGGCCTTATTTTATGGAACAATGAAGCCCATACGGCCGCACTTAATAAAGGTGTGTTTCCAGGGACTCAAGGTGGTCCTTTAATGCATGTAATTGCGGCCAAAGCGGTTTGCTTCAAAGAAGCCCTTTTACCAAGTTTTAAAGCTTATCAAAAAGAAGTGATTTTAAATGCACAAAGCTTTGCTTCGGAACTCATGTCCCTTGGATTTAAATTGGTTTCTGGAGGCACGGATAACCATCTCGTGCTTTTAGACTTATCCAATACTCCCGTGAGCGGCAAAGCTCTAGAAGAGGCCCTCGGTGCTGTTGAGATTACCGTCAATAAGAATACAGTACCCAATGAAACAAGAAGTCCCTTTGTGACTTCAGGGGTGCGTTTTGGAACTCCCGCCCTAACCACTCGCGGATTTAATGCTGAAAATATGCGAGAAATTGCCCGTATAATTAAAGAGGTCTTTACAAGCCTGGATCAATTTCCGGAAATGCCTATTTCTGATCGCTCGACTGCATTAGCGCCCCTCAAAACCAGAGTGAAATTGCTGGCCAACAAGTATCCTCTTTACCCAGCTTGGGAGGGGTAACTTGCGTTGTCCAAAATGTAAATATGAAGACACCAAAGTCCTTGAGAGTCGAGTGGCTCAGGATGGGCAAAGCATTCGCCGTAGGCGGGAATGCCGCGAGTGTGACTATCGATTTACAACCTATGAAAATTTAGAAGAATTTGTGCTTCAAGTGAGAAAGCGTAGTGGTCAAATTGAGCCTTACCATCGCGTGAAAGCCATTCGTTCTGTGCAAATTGCCTGTCAGAAACGACCTGTTTCTATTGAAAAACTAGAAAGTATGTTGACCTCGATCGAACGTACGCTCGAAGATCAAGGCGTTAAGGTCGTGGAATCTAAAGCGTTAGGGCAAATGATTTTAGAGGGCCTAGAAACGTTAGATCATGTTGCGTACATTCGTTTTGCTTCCGTTTATAGGGATTTTTCGGATCCGAAGGAGTTTCTTGAAGTGCTAACTGCTTTTAAAGACCCTAGAAAAACAAAAAAAGTTCCGCCCCCTGTGGAAACTTCAAAAACTTAGTTCTCAGGAATACTTAAGTTCATGTTTCGTGTCCCTTTAGGTCGAAGGCGGATCGTTCCTTTTTATTTTCTGTTTCATTCTTTGAACACATAAAATTTGCAAAAACCTAAAAGGAAGCTTCTTAAACTCTCGCTTCGTAGGCTTCCAGGCAATTCTTTAAAAGCATGGCAATAGTCATGGGACCAACTCCTCCGGGAACCGGAGTTATGGCTGAAGCGACGCTTACTGCTGATTCAAAATCTACATCGCCAGTTAGCTTGCCGTCACTTCCTCGATGAATGCCAACATCGATGACAAGGGCATCCTTTTTAATCCATGACGCATTTACTAAATGTCTTTTTCCTGCGGCGACAATCAAAATGTCTGCCATTCGAGTAAAGTTTTCAGGATTAGGAGTTTTAGAATGTACTTGGATGACAGTGGCATCTTCTAAAAGGAGCATTTTTGCTATCGGAGATCCAACTAGGATGGACCGTCCCACCACTACAGCGGTTTTGCCGCGCAACGAGGGAAGTTGGGATTTAATCAGCTCCATGCAGCCGGCTGGCGTGCAGGGTCTAAGGGCCTTTCTTCCAAGAGAAAGGCAGCCTTGATTAAATGCGGTAAGACCATCTACATCTTTGCTCGGATGAATGGCATCAATGACAGCTTCCGAAGAGATGTGTTTGGGAAGGGGGAGTTGAACTAAAATGCCGTCAACACCTTGGTCGGCATTAAGATTGGCAACTAAAGCTATGATGTCTGATTCGGAGGAGGACTCAGGCAATTTGTATGCTTTGCTGGTGATGCCGGCTTCCAAACAGGCTTTTTCTTTATGGCCCACGTAGACTTTGCTAGCCGGATCTTCTCCTACTAAAACCACCGCTAGGCAGGGTGCTCGGTGCCCGTTTTTTAGATGCTCATGTACTGTCGTTTTTAAATGGTCTTTTATTTTTTTTGCGGATTCCGTGCCATTTATGATCATAAATGTCCTTTGGGGATAAATTTATTTCTATTTTAAAGCCATTTCTATGATGGGAATGGGCCTAAATTTTCCTTCGAGCTCTTCCATGGGTGAGAATGTGTCATGAATTCTCGAGATTTTCCATGGCAAATCAAAGGTTTTTAGCATGGATTTCTATCTTCATGGAAGGAAATGCACGGCGAATCTATTCCAATTCTGGAGCCGGTCTGTTGGCGACTTCTAAAGCAGTGTTAGGCACAAAATGAAGGGAAGAGGTTTTTGTATCTATCGGCCCCACTTTTATGTACTCAGAAAGTTGCTCGACGGAGCTGATAATATTCAAATCGCCATCGTAGGAGGTGCCATAAGCATCTCCCACAAAAGACAATCCAGATCCGTGACCGTTTTTCATTCTTTGGATGAATTTATGATCTGAGGTATTCGTGGGCTGAGTCCAAGCTTCTGGTATAAGACCGATAAATTCCCCTGCCAACTCAAGTCCCTCAAAATATTGCGCAAGCTTTTTAGCAGCACGCTTGAGTCTTTTTACGGCCTTAACAACCTCAGGTGCGTCAAGGCTCATTTCGTAATCGATGGTGGCTTGTAAGGTTAAAACGTCGCCATGTTTAATGGCTCGAGCTTCTTCGGAAGCGATCATGATAAAGTCTAAGTCAAGAGTTCCACCAATGATTTGGGTCGATAGAGCCACTATACTCACAGGCTTTGCTTTTAAGGCAATATTAGAAACAGCAACTGGTGTGATGTCTCTAGCAATCGTGGATGTCGCAGCCCAAGGATTGTGGGCAATCACGACTTCTTTGGTCGCAATGGGGCCCTGTTCGGTCTGAAGGATCCATAAATCACCTTCTTTTTTAAGATCGACCAATCGACAGTGGCGGGCCAAAGAAATCCATTGATCATTAGCCAGAAGATCCATGGTGTCCTCGAGCAAATCATCAAAATAACCGTAAGTTCGGCATGGATTAGAAGCTTTATTCCTCAAGAGCTCTAGGGGAGCATTCCAAACGTCTGGGATACCAGAGGCTTTAGCGATTTCAGTTAAAATCGTTCCGCTAGCCCCTGAACGTTTCAAATCAAGTGCTTTGGAAACGGACTCAAAGGGATCTTTTTTAGAATCTGCAAATAAAAGGGGCTCGGTATCTTCCCACTCTTTTCCGGCATTTCTTCCGCCCATGGCTTTGACGCCGCTAACACGGAACATATCGGAAAGCTCAAAACGGCTCACTTTACCGCCCGAGCAATAGCCGGCTTGATTATGTCTTTCCACAAGATAATCTTGCATGGACCATTCAGGATAAATTTTACTCACAGATGTCGTCAAAAAGTCACATAGATCAGGCGATAGGGAGTTAAGTCCGAATCCCCACCGATTGTGATCACGCCGGCTTGATCTTAGGCGCCCGCCGCAAGTCTTTTCTGCTTCTAAGACATGGATCTTCAAGTTCTGCTTGGAGTTGATGAGCTGGACTGCCGCCAAGACTCCCGACATGCCGCCGCCTGCGATGACTACATCAAAAGTTTGCATAGAAGTCTCCTCATTACTTATCTGCCGAGTTTAGCAGATCTCTCCTTCGTTGAAACAAATTTATTTCATCAAATGGCAGGTTTGAGATTGAATCAAGCCGTTTTATAGTCCTTCGCCTTATGGGAGTGCTTATGACTTACCTCATAGAGGTCAAAAATCTGTCAAAGTCGTTTCAATCTTTTGAAGCCGTAAAAGATTTGAGCTTACATGTTAAGCAAGGTGAGTGCCTGGCCATTTTAGGTCCCAATGGCGCAGGAAAAACCACTACATTTGAAATGCTGGAAGGGCTTCTTAGGCCTGATTCAGGTGAGATTCTATTATTTGGAAAAACTTGGGATCGGGATCGCTCTGAGATTCTTTCAAGAATTGGAGTTCAGCTTCAGGAAACCAGCCTCTATAAACGATTTACAGTGCGAGAGACCTTAGAGCTGTTTGGTAGCTTTTATAAACAAAGAAAGCCGATTAATGAACTCTTAGAGTTGGTCGAGCTTAGTGACAAAATGGACGTAGAACTTAGGAAATTGTCCGGCGGCCAAAAGCAGCGCGTCTATATTGCCGCGGCCCTAATCAATGATCCCGAGCTTATTTTTTTAGATGAACCTACTACCGGTTTAGACCCATTGGCACGCCGAGGGGTTTGGAACATCATTGAAAACTTGAAAAAAGAAGGGGCTGGGATTTTATTGTCGACCCATCATATGGAAGAGGCAGAGCATCTTGCAAGCCGTATTGTGATTCTAGACAGCGGCAAAATCATTGCTCAGGGCACTTCAAAAGAACTTATTGAGAAGTTTTCTGGCGGAGAAAAAGTAACCGTTAGACATGGAACTTTGGAAGATGTCTTCCTTAATCTTACGGGAAAAGAGTTGGAAAATGTATAGCCTATTTGTAATGATTAAATGCCGCTGGCTGGAGTTTAGACGGGAACCTTCTGCTTTTTATTATGTAATCCTATTTCCCATTATATCGATCGTTGGATTAGGCTTTATTTTTAACTCCCCCCACAGAAAACCTTTTTCCATTGGCGTGGATTCAAGCTCTCAGTTTAATAGTTCGCTTTATGAACTTCGTGGTGATGAGCAATTCAAGGTTATAGATGGAAGTCAAGATTCCTTGGAGACGGATTTAAAGCGAGGACATATCCAACTCATTGTGCGGCTTACAGACAAGGAAGCTTATTTTGTTTATGATCCGCATAATAACGATGCTTACACGGCAAGACTGGCTGTAAGTGCGGCCCTCGAAAAATCTGCAGGGCAAAGTCCTAAGTTTATGCCGGTGGATACTCCGGTATCAGCAGCAGGCCTCCGTTATGTAGACTTTTTGATTCCCGGACTCCTTGCTTTTAGTATTGTTTCAACGAGTTTGTTTGGAACCGGGCAACTGATTGTAGCTAATCGGCGAGACAACCTATTAAAGCGCTATTTTGTAACTCCCATGAAGCCATTAAGTTATATGGTCTCTCACATTGTCGGAAGACTCTTGATTCTTGCCATGGAAATTTCTGTGGTTTTGATAAGTGGATGGCTGATCTTTGGCTTTAAAGTCCAAGGTTCTCTGCTCACCTTTATATTTTTTTCCGTGCTAGGTGCTGCTGCCTTTACCTCACTTGCCCTTGTTGCTGCGAGTAGAACTTCTAACTCTTCGGCCTATGCTGGAATCGTAAACGCAATAGTAATGCCGATGGCCTTGATGGGCGGTGTCTGGTTTTCAAGATCTAATTTCCCAGAATGGCTGGTTCATCTCTCAGACTATTTTCCCCTGACTATGCTTGTGGACTCTTTGAGATTGATAGCCCTGGAAGGTGCGTCTTTTGGTGACGCCTGGGCTATGGCAAGAAAGCTTCTATCGATGACAGTTATCTGCGCAGCTGGGGCTTCAAGACTCTTTAAATGGTATTAGACAGGAATTTAAAGTGATTTTTCGCCTAGGCCTTCATCTGCCTCGCGCCTAACGCGGTAGCTTTTAACCAATGTTTTTTTCGCGTAGGTGTTTCCATGCGCTGCACTTGAAATCCTCCTTGTGTGAGGGCATCTTTTGTTTTTCTAGCGACAGAATAGGACATTAGAACGGCCTGAGGATTAGAGTGTCGGATTAACAAGGCAAACCACTTCGAACTCCAAAGCTCTGGGTTTTTCTCTGGGGAAAAAGGATCTTGCCAAAAAAAATCAAAGGCCATCGGAAGTGCATTCAATTGTGCGGCATCGCCTATAAGAATTTTCCACTCACATACTTTTTTGCTTTGCGGATGAATGAGCTTTGCTATGTAAGAGGGGTCTAAGTCAGTTTCAGGCGGTATAGTTGCGGGCTTAAGAGATAAACTCCATTCCATCCAAAGTCGAGGCCACTTGGATTGCCAAGAGGCTAAACCGCGCGCCATTTGCGAAACGAGTTCAGGCTCTTTTTCTAAACTCATGATGATCAAATCACAGGCCCCATGGACGTACCATTCTGAAATCGTGGAAAGAGCGTTATAGGCCAGTCCCAGGCCGATATCTAGAACGCAGATCTGAGAGCTCTCTTGAAGTCTTTCTTTAATGCCAGATCGATTTATATAAAGCTCGCGAGACTCCAACAATGCGCCTTCTGTGCTATGGTAGCACTCACCAGAGGCTGGATCACGAATAGTCAAACTTCCGTCTTGTGTCTCAACGATGTCTTCGAAACGCATACCGACTCCAAGCCAGGAAAATAATCGATGTTTCTTATTCGCCGTTCCCTCTAAATACAAGTAGATTCTGAAACGACAGTGCTAGATGTATATGACTGCGATTCTTCCTAAGCATCCAAAACCATTGAGTTGGTTGAACTCTTGAGGATCAGGCAAAACTCAGCCGTAGCCTCAGCAGAAGTAGCTGGAAAGCTTTTTCTTCTTGGTGATCTCTACTTTTCGACATCGTAGTTGACAGTTAAGATTTGATAATCTATCATCTGCCCCCTAAGTCGGGGTGTAGCGCAGTTGGTAGCGCGCGTGCTTTGGGAGCATGAGGTCGTAGGTTCGAGTCCTATCACCCCGACCATGCTAAATAA
>JBAXBA010000021.1:0-46925 GCA_037142195.1 Pseudomonadota bacterium | reverse complement strand
GGAAATGAACAGTCAACTTGTTATGCACAAGTTTGCGTAAGTTTCATGTAGCGGATTTCCACTCAAATACACGATCCTTAGGGGGCCTCACCACGTGACTCATATCTTAAAACTTTTCCTGGTTTTGTTCCTTTCCAGCCGAGCCATGGCCACAACTACGATTACCGGCGGGGAAGTTACCAGGGATTATTCGTCAGTTTCACTCGTCATTACTGTTACTGGGGTTTCAGTGGGCGATGTAAAACCTTCCGCTGATATCAGTGAATTAAAAAACAATCTCAAAATCTTTTTTGAAAATGATGCGAATCCCATCCGAATGACTCGAGGGGCAGGCGAAAGTTCAAGTATCAATCAATATTTCTATTGGGACTCGATCAATATGACCCCAGCCAAGTCTAACGAGACCTCTACGAGTTTTGATATTGAGTACAGAGTAACCATTTATAAAAATCCAGATGTTACAGGCGGAGACACACTAGAGCAGGCAGTAACGGCGAAGAAATTTGTCGCAGCTTTTTACAAATTTAATGCTTCAAAACCCACAGATCCCTATGCTGACAAAAAAGAAAACTCTACGGCATTCCAAGCCACTCGAGTCTTTGCGGCTCCCAATGGGGTGCCTGAAATCACCTCCATTACAGGCTTTAATCGCGGGTTAAAAATCACGTGGGCGCCGGCTTCTGAGGTGACTTATACGGATAGTGTTACACGAACAGCTCCTAAAGTTTATATCACGCTGGTCCTTAAAGAGGGCGGGCAAAACATTGACTTTGCCAATGAGTCCTTGATTGCCAACCTTGATGGCACTTCCACAGACGCTGCAGGGGGAAACTGTACTCTCGATCCTAACGCTTCGAATTGCATGACCTGCGATTCGGGTAGTTTTTTAGGGGTCGATGGGATGGTTGCCAAAGCCGCGGCTTCTGGTGGCACTATTAGGTTTGCTGCAGCCAGTCCAAGCGCTGGGGAAGCTCTGATCAATGACCTCAAACCGGATTCCACGTACATAGCCTTTTTGCAGTATGAACGGGGCCTTAAGCGAAGCTTGTGCACGACGGGTGAGCCTATATTGGATACTACTTTCGCTGACAAAAGCGGCGAAAAACCAGCGGGCTACGGAACACCCACATGTTTTGTCGCTTCAGTTGCCTATGGTTCCAGGATCCATCCTTATATTGATCATTTAAGGTGGCTCAGGGATGCTTATCTTTTGAAGTCCAGAGTCGGAAAAACTTTCGTGGCTTGGTACTACAAAAATGGCGAGAGCATGGCCACATTTGTGGGTGCCCACAGTGTTCTTAAAACCGCCGTTCGACTTCTTCTACTGCCCATCATTGGGGTAGCTTATGTTTTAAAGACCCTAGGACTCTGGCCTCTTTGGTTCTTGCTTGGAGGCCTCGCAGTTTTGATGGGGTTGGCCCAAAGGGGCCGGTTTAAAAAGGCCGTTCTTTAGACAGACGAAGGAATGAAAAGGCTGCAAGGTTTTTATACCTTTGAGACGGCGGTGGTCTTTTCTTGAGAGGCGTGGCTAAATGCTGTGGCAAGTGGCCTGATTTTTCGGTAAAACCCTCTGATCTAAAGAGGGAATTTCATTATGCAAGGAAGTCTAGCTACTTCGATGTTTTCGAGGGTTCTCTTTCCACCGCCGGAAGAGCGAACCGAAATCGAAGAGCTCAATCTCAGACGTTCCCTGCGATACAGTCTTCGCCCTGACCAAAAAATCCTAGAAGACCAGGACTTAGTTATTTTCGACTTTGAAACCACCGGATTGGATTATGAACGTGACCGTATTATTGAATTCGCTGCCTTAAGAGTTCGCGGCGGGGAGATCGTCGGAGAACATTGGAGTCTTTGCTCGTCTAATATCATTCTATCAGAACAAATTCAAAAACTCACAGGCATTACCCCTGAAATGATCGAAGGCAAACCTGATTTCCATGAAGAGCTGCCAGGCTTTTTAAGTTTTATCGAAAACAGCGTTTTGGTGGCCCACAATGCGGACTTCGATATCGGCTTTTTAAAGTCCGCCTGCAACCGGATGGGTGTTGATTTTGAATGGCCTTGTATTTGTACCTTAAAGCTCGCTAGAGAACTTCTTCCAGATCTGGAACGCAAGAACTTAGACACTTTGGCGGAGCACTATGGCCTGACCTTTGAAGCTCGCCACAGATCTATTGGAGATGCCAAAGTGACTTTAGCCGTATTAAACCAAATGTTAGAAAATGAAGGCTCGACGCTTCGAACATGGAAAGATTTTCAACCCTTTAAATCTCAATAGGTCATTGCATGAAAATAGCAAGTTTAATATCCAAAGAGTCCGATGATTTCCTTTCTAATCAAAATTTTCATTTGCATTCGATTCACCAATTAAGTCAGGCCTTGGACACCTCCCGAGACGGCGGTGGTCTCAAGGCGAAAGAAGCCCAGCACGCCAAGGGTAAGCTTACAGCGCGAGAGCGTATTGCTAAGCTGATCGACCCGGGAAGCTTTTTTTTAGAGCTTTCTGCACTCGCCGGCCATGAACTTTATGAAGACCAAGTTCCTAGCGGAGGGATTGTCACCGGTTTAGGTCGTGTCAGCAACCGCACTTGTATGATAGTCGCCAATGATCAAACCGTAAAGGGAGGGACCTATTATCCCATTACGGTTAAAAAGCATTTAAGAGCCCAAGAGATCGCTCAGAAAAATCACCTTCCATGCATCTACTTAGTAGATTCTGGAGGCGCCTTTTTACCGCGACAAGACGAGGTGTTTCCGGACCGGGACCATTTTGGAAGAATCTTCTTTAATCAAGCTAAAATGTCGAGTTTAGGCATTCCGCAAATTTCCTCAGTCCACGGCTTTTGCACCGCAGGTGGCGCTTACATACCAGCAATGTCAGATCAGTCGGTGATTGTCAAAGGAACCGGAACCATTTTCTTGGCTGGTCCTCCCCTGGTCAAAGCCGCTACAGGCGAAGAGGTTTCCGCGGAAGAACTCGGTGGTGCCATGGTGCATACCTCGATTTCAGGGGTTGCTGATCATTTGGCTGAAAATGACGCGCATGCCATCGGCATAGTAAGGGAAATTATCAGCTATTTGGGCGAGCCTGATAGGGCACCGGTGAAGCTTAAATCCCCAGAAATTCCTGCTTACCCTGAAGAAGATATTATCGGACTTTTACCGACCGATATTAAAAAATTTATCGACATCAGAGAGATCATAGCAAGACTTGTGGATCGTTCGGAACTTTTTGAATTTAAGAAAAACTACGGAACGACATTGGTCTGTGGATTTGCTCATATAGAAGGGATTCCGGTGGGGATTATCGCCAACAACGGCGTACTATTCTCGGAAAGCGCCTTGAAGGGAACTCACTTTATTGAATTGTGTTGTCAGGAAAATATTCCTCTTTTGTTCTTGCAAAACATTACGGGATTTATGGTTGGTAAGAAATATGAGCATGGCGGCATCGCTAAAGATGGTGCTAAATTGGTCCATGCAGTCGCCAATGCTAACGTGCCTAAAATCACTCTCATTGTCGGTGGCTCCTTTGGTGCTGGAAATTACGGCATGTGTGGTCGAGCCTATGATCCTGACTTTCTATTTATGTGGCCAGAAGCGCGCATTAGTGTGATGGGGGGAGAGCAGGCGGCAAATGTTTTAGCAACCGTAAAAGAGCAACAGCTCTCCGCTAAAGGTGCCGCACTATCCGAGGCCGAGAGACAAGATCTTAGGCGGCCAATCCTTGAAAAATACGAGCGCGAGGGTTCCGCCTACTATTCCACAGCCCGACTTTGGGATGATGGCATCCTGGATCCAAGAGAAACCAGGAAAGTTCTGGGGGCTGCTTTTGCATCCACACTGCACCGCCCTTGGAAGGACACTAAATTTGGTGCTTTTAGAATGTAGCGGTGATCTTGAACTCACAGAACCGCTGAAACAGAATCGCTGAAACAGAATCGCTGAAACAGAACCGCTGAAACAGAATCGCTGAAACAGAATCGCTGAAACAGAAAAACAAACAACTGACGTCAACATATAGAGGGTAAACATGGAGCGCACAAAACCGATTCGAATTGGGAATGCTGGTGGATACTGGGGAGATGATCCTCATGCCTTAAAAAGGCAAGTCGAGGGCGGACATCTCGACTACATCACGATGGACTTCCTGGCCGAAGTGACGATGTCGATCATGCAGAAGCAACGTTCTAAGAACCCAAGTACAGGGTATGCCAGAGATTTTTTGGTCATGCTCGAACCCGTGCTCGTACAAGTCTTAAAGCAAAAAACAAAAATCATCACGAATGCCGGGGGCGTTAACCCCCTAGCCCTAGCAGGTGCTATCGAAGCCCTAGGAGTCAAGTTAGGGGTCACTCCTAAAATCGCAGTCGTACATGGGGATGATATTTTAAGTGACATCCCTGAATTGCAAAAAAAAGGGGCCGCATTTAGAAACATGGAAAACAATTCCACTTTCGATTTAGTCGACGGTCGCATTGAATCCGCTAACATCTATTTTGGCGCAACAGCAGTTGTGGAAGCCTTAAAGTGGAATCCGGACATTATCATTACAGGTCGCGTTACAGACACCGGTATCACTGTAGCTCCCATGATTTTTGAGTTTGGCTGGGATGCCAAGGATTGGAATAAAGTAGCCTCGGGTATGGTGGCTGGTCACATGCTTGAGTGCGGCTGTCAGATTACCGGTGGAAACTTTTCCGACTGGACCAAAGTCACAAACTTTCATGAAATCGGTTATCCAATTGCTGAAGTCTATCCAGACGGAAGTTTCGTTTTGACAAAACATGAAGGCACAGGCGGTCTCGTTTCCCTCGATACCGTGAGAGAGCAGCTCTTTTACGAAATGGGAAACCCTAAAGCCTATATAACCCCAGACGTTGTGGTAGACTTCTCATCCATAGAAATTGCCCCAGACGGTCCCCATCGAGTCAAAGTCAGCCATGTCCAAGGGCATGAACCCACGCCTTTTTACAAAGTCTCTATGGCCTATCGGGATGGCTATAAAGCCACCGGCTCCATCATGATTTCTGGTCCTAACGCCCGCGCCAAAGCGGAAACCTTTTCGCAAATCTTTTGGAAGCGCCTCAGCCCCAATTTCCTAGAAACCTCTACTGAGTTCATCGGCTGGAACTCGTGCCATAGATCTCTTGGTCATCAAGAAGAAGGCAATGAAATCCTTCTGCGCTTAAGTGCGCGCGCAGTCGATGAGTCCTCTCTCCAGGCCTTTGGAAAGATGATCCCTTCTCTTATCCTTTCAGGTCCCCCTGGAGTCGCCGTTATTGGTGGCGTACCCAAGCCCCAAGAAGTTGTCAGCTATTGGCCGGCACTTATGAATAAAGATTTGGTTCACCCCAAAATCAGTCTTTGGCAAAATCAAAAGGTCGTCGAATCCAAGACAGTGACGTCCTCACCGGTTGGAAATTTCACGCCACCTGCTGATGACGTCCAAACGGCGAGCAGCCCGAATGCCTCAGTAGCTGCGGTGATTGCCGAAAACACAAAATCCACATATGCGCCTCTATATGCCATTGCTCTCGCAAGAAGCGGCGACAAAGGGGATATGGCCAATATCGGTGTATTAGCGCGCAGCCCGTTAGCTTATAAATTTATATGTGAGACTCTGAGCGCACAAACCGTCAAGAACTGGTTTCAAGAGCTTTGCAAAGGGAAAGTCACAAGATATCGTCTTGATAAGCTTCAAGGGCTCAACTTTCTTTTAGATGAAGCCTTAGGGGGCGGTGGGACCATGACCTTAAGAACAGATGCCCAAGGGAAAACATTTTCTCAAGCGCTCCTTAGGCAGAGAGTTGCCATTCCTAATAATGTCTTAGAAGATGTGAAACGTTATGAATCCCAAAGGTGAGGCCACGGTGAAGTCTGTCGAACTGCTCTATTGCCAAATAGATTCTTCCCGTCCGGATGTGGTAGCCGTTGTCGCCATTTCCCGCGAAGAGGCCGCCAATAGTTTTAACGGAGACGTGATTTTAGGTCTTACCAAAGCCTTTTTAGAGGTTGCCCAGACCCCACAGGTCAGAGCCCTCGTTTTAAAAGGCAAGGGAAAACATTTTTCTGCTGGAGCAGACCTTAGCTGGATGAAGGATGCGGCGAAGCTTTCCTATGAAGAAAACCTCACTGATGCCGGAAATTTGACCCAAATGTTTGAAGCTCTTTACCGACTGAAGATTCCAACCATTGCTTTGCTTCATGGTAGCGTTTTTGGTGGAGCCGTCGGCTTAGCTGCATGCTGTGATATCGTTTTAGCGGAAACCCCTACGAAATTCTGTCTTTCTGAGGTAAAACTAGGACTTTTGCCAGCAGTCATCTATCCCTACCTCGCTCACCGCATTCACAGGGGCGCGCTGAGGCGCCTCAGTGTTACTGCGAAAGTTTTTTCCGCTGAGGAAGCCCTTAGCTTCGGACTTGTGGATCGAGTTTTTGACTCTGAAACCCGGGCTCGTTTTCTTATAGAGGAGCTCAACCTCATCTTAGCGGCTGGACCTCAGGCTGTAACTTTGCTGAAAACTCTGCATCAGACTTTAGAGAAAAATAACTTTATGCAATGTGATGAGACCGCGAAAGCCATCTCCCAAGCACGGACCTCTTCTGAGGGACAAGCAGGACTCGCTAGTTTCTTTACTAAACAACAATCCCCTTGGGCCATTAAATTACCTGAGGAATGGGACCTGCCATGAAAAAAATAAAACGTGTGTTCATTGCCAATCGTGGCGAAATTGCGAGACGAATTGCGCAAAGCGCCAAAAAGATGGGAATAGAATCGGTAGTCTTAACCGATCAAGAGAGACCTCCCCTTTTTTTAGAATCTGAAGTTACGACCTTTGTTCGGGTTGCCGTAGAAGACACTCACCTCTATCTTGATGGAAATCGCCTTATAGATCTTGCCTTGAAGGCGGGGTGCGACGCTTTACATCCTGGTTTTGGATTCCTATCCGAAAGTGCTATTTTTGCAAATCAGGTTACGAAATCGGGAATGGCTTGGATTGGACCGAGCTCGGCCTCCATCGAAGCCATGGCCTCAAAAGCCAAGGCTCGAACGATAGCGGAAGAGCATCAAGTCCCCGTCACTCCAGGGCTCAAGGGTTTTCCTGTGCCGGCAGATGAGAAAGGCGATTTTTCCGAGTTAGAGGCCTTTGCTCAAAAAACTGGATATCCCCTTTTGCTCAAAGCAGCCATGGGCGGAGGCGGCAAAGGAATGCGTCTTGTTCGAAGCTATGACGAACTAAAGACATCTGCTCTTAGAGCTTATTCGGAAGGCCTTGCTTCTTTTGGCGATGGCACTTTGATTTGTGAAAGATATCTTGAGGTCTCAAGACATATCGAAGTGCAAATTATGGCTGACAGCCACGGCAATGTCGTGGCCCTTGGGGACCGCGATTGCTCGATCCAAAGACGCCATCAAAAGATCCTCGAAGAGTCGCCAGCCTTTCAACTGGGACAGGAAACTAGAAAGAAACTCCATCAGGCCGCAGTGCGACTCGCGAAATCCGTATCCTATCAAAATGCAGGAACCGTTGAGTTTTTAGTGGATTGGACTGAAGCGACACAAAAGAAAAGCGATCAACCGTTTTATTTTCTAGAAATGAATACCCGTCTCCAAGTAGAGCATCCGGTAACTGAAGAAGTTCACGGTGTAGATCTCGTGGAGTGGCAGTTTAGGGTAGCACAAGGCGAAGCCCTGTCTGCCAGCTTTCTAAAGGCTGAGGCCAGAGGCCACTCCATAGAAGCGAGGCTTTACGCAGAAGACTGCAATGCCCATTTTTTCCCTAGCCCGGGACCGGTAAAATGCTTTCTTCCTGCCCAAATCAAAGGGGTGCGTTGGGAGGTAGGTTTAGACTGCCTAGATGAAATTTCTACTAAGTTTGATCCTATGATCGCTAAAGTGATTGCCACGGCAGACACCAGGGAAAACAGCTTAGCTTTGCTGGCGCGCGCACTCAAAGAAACTAAATTTGTGGGACCTGCCACCAATCAAGCCTATTTGATTCAAATTCTTGAAAAGACGCCCTTTGCCGTCTCCGCCCAAGCCACAAATTTTATATCCCTTCACCATGATGCATTAGTGCCACAAGTAGCCTCTATTCAAGAAAAAGATCAGCTTTATCGCTTAGCCCTTAAACGCCTCGAAGAAAAAGAAAGTGCTGAGGTAGAAGTTCGCTTCTTGGGTAAGCCCAACCACGACCAGCTGGCCGGATACGCCTTTTCGAATCAAAGGCAGATCTTGGGCTCATCCCTAGTTAAGTGGGAGACAAAGCACGTTTCTTTGCGCAAATTTGGCCAGGAACTCATTTATGGGGATATTCTCGTAGAGGGCCAGGATTTAGCTTTTGCGGTTCACAAAGACCTTGATTCCGTCACCTACAGCGTGTTTAAAAATGGCCATACTTGGACTTCCTCGAGAGATTTACGAAATGAAAATGCCACTTCCCACTCGGTTCAGTCAGAGCAAGGCCTCACAGCTCCCGTCCCGGGCAAGGTTGTAAAGGTCATGGCTAAAGTGGGCGATTCCATTCCCAGAAATCAGACTCTTTTCATTCTGGAATCCATGAAAATGGAATTTGAAGTGAAAGCTGCCAAGTCCGGAACCATCAAGGAGGTTTCTGTAAAAGCAGGGGACCAAGTACTTTCAGGCCAAACTCTTGCCCATTGGGATTAGAGTTAAGGCTCTCTTTCCTCATGGCAAATGTGAAACTTCGTCTTGCCAGACTTTAAAGAAACTCTTTATGAAACCACAAAAACCCAGGGTTTCATAAAGAGATATAAAGACTTTGCTCGTTTACTCGAAAGAAGCCTCGAAAGCTTTAGATGTGCAGTTTTAAGGCACATCTTTCTAGAGTTCCTACTTAGTAATGACGCCTAGTGGCATTGGAAGCGTTAGCTGATATCATAGGATGTGATCAACGAGAGGGTCCTATGCTTAACCGTTTCCTGAAATCATCTGGCTTTAAAAAACTTGCCGAGTCCCAATTGTCTTCGTGCGAGTATTCGCTCGTACTTTATATTCTCAATACGGCGGTGTCAGATTTTTCTCACATCATTACCAATGAAGAAGAACTATCTATTTTCCTGGGAAGATCAGAAAAAGATGTCTTTCACGCCCTTGAATCACTTTCCAGTCGCGAAATTATAAAGATGCGCTTTAGCGAGAAGGCTACTTCAAAACAAGAAAAACCCTCCATGATGATTTCGTTTAACTTTGACACGACCAAATGGTTTCTGCCTAGAGCTATGGAAGTCCAAAATGACGCTCGGATCTACCCTTTTCGCCGAGGCCGATTTCACTCTATAAAAGGCGGAGCCCAACCTAAGCACGAAGAATCAGAAGACCAAGAAACGTGTGAAAGAATATTTAGGCTTTTCACCGCCAGTCGAACTCTCGATGAAAATGAAATTTCTGAAACGAATGCATCAGCTCGACAGCTTATCGACAGCCACCCTGTGGATCAAATCCTTCTGCTCATTAGACATTTTGGTACTCGCATTCCCACTCTTAGTCTACTTGCGAGTAACTGGCAGCACTTCACGGAACTTTTTATCGACGAGACCCAGAGCATCGACATGATGGGAGCCAGACAAAAGCACCTCGAATTAGATTCTCTTTTAAAAGAACGATGCGAGCACTTGCTAGAAACCGGGAATCTTGAAGAAGAAGAGAAAAACATCCTTCAAATTTTGATTCTACACCGTCACCCCAGACGCCAACTTTTTTGGGCCTTTCAAAGCAGATCGCGCTATCCAGGCCTTCGCAGCTTCTTTGAAGACAATTCTGGCTTAATGTTGGGCGTTACTTCAACGGGAACGATTGTTAAAAATAAAGTCTAGCTGTTTTTACATTCCCCTTGCCATCACAACATCGGGACCCTAGTGCGTCAAGGTTAGGGATTGCTTGCACAATGGAAATATCTTAGATGAGACTAGTAACTTCATGGAATCTGAGTCCGCCACAACCATGTGGTCAAAAAGCGTTTATTTGACGCTTACAAGGGAACCAAGGCGATAACACCTAGGCACCTAAAATAAGTTTTGTGTCGACGGCCCATTCTAGGCCGCATGGGAAGGAACAGAAAATTTAAGCCCATCTAATTCTACCAAACGATTGCCGCCCGTCGAATCTATTTTAAGAGTCATTCCCGCAAATTTCATAGCTTTTTTCGTGCCATCAAAAATCTCGCTTCCCAGTTCTAACTCCAGTCCATTTGTAAAACGGAGGTAAATGCCTCCAGTGGAGGAGATATCCATATCCTGTAATGAAACTTTGGATTGAGGTGCCGATTTAAACGGTTTTACATTCGAGTCTTGAGAACCAGATGATTCGCTTGAGACATCACTTTGATGTAATTCAGAACCTACTGTAGCCGTTTGTTCGTCGGATTGAAACGAAAGATCTTCTAAAGCGGTTGAGTCTCTATCCAAAAGATCCGATTCATCGGCCGATAGGACCTCTGCGCTAACGTTATCCAAACTATCATCTTCAAGAAGACTCAAGGTTTCTAATCGATTGGCTTCGTTGTCATCTTCAGATAGATGTTGAAAACTCAATTGTTCGTCAACCTCAGAATCAAGTTTCTTCTCTAGTTCATCCGCATCTTCCTCAGTAGCTTCTTTTCCAACAAGATTTCCAAATTCGCTCAAATCGTCATTTTCCAGTTCTGCTGGAACCGCCGGTGACGTCTCTGGAGCAGCACTCACCGGTTCTTCAGATTCCAAAAGGGCGACATCATCAAAATCGGAATTGATCTGCTCTAATTCTTGGTCCTGCTCTGAAACCTCACCAAGAGAATCTCCCAACGCATCTTCTGCCTCAAAAGAAACATCTCCGACAATTGACTCTAAATCTTGATCATCTTCAGAAAGCTCACATTCTAGCGCTTGAATGCTTTCTGGAAGAGATTCATGGTCACTGCTATCTGCAATCTTATCAATTTTTGACTCTATGCCTTCATCTAGATCAAGCTCTGGCATTTCATGAATAGGAACGTCTAAAGAGTCCATGGACTCAAGTCCATCTAAGCCAATCGCCACATCTTCAGATTCATCTAGAGTCATTTTCATACCGGAAGCAGAATGAGAGGCACTCGATTCTATGGCCATATCCGCTGAGATTTCCGAATCTAGCTGGGCGTCTTCAAAACCTGAGAGATCAATGTCATCGAGGCCATCTAACTGAGGCTCGGAGCTAACAGAGGCTGAGTGATGAGATGCCGGGGTATTAGAGCTTTCCCCAACGGCGCTTTCTAAGTCATCCATGTCCAGCTCAATACTATCTAATGCATCAGACTCCAAGTCAGAAATCTCTTCGAGACTTCCTAAATCCGCGCCTAAATCCGCGCCTAAATCCGCGCCTAAAACCGCGCCTAAATCCGCACCTAAATCCGCACCCAACTCCTCTGTGGTTTCTTGAGCTGTCTCTTCGACCTCCAAGTTTTCCTCAAAATTCAATTCCTGATCGTCGACCTGAAGATCAAGCTGAAGGTCTAGATCCGACAATTCATCGCCTACAACTGAAGAGTCTGTGGGCAGTTCCAGCGCATCCTCTTCCGAAGAGAGGCTGCTCAATTCTTCTTCAGAAGAAGAACTTGTTGAAAAACTCTCTCCAACGCCAGCATCCTGGCTCCACGGCGCTAGAATCTTTGCAAATGGACCGAGGCCTACACGCTCAATGAGATCTTGCATGGAGCCATCAGAGCTTCCAAGCTTGGAATACATTTCGACTACAGATCTCATAAGAAGAGGAAGTTTTTCCGAAGGAACTGATTCCGCAACAAATTGACCAAATTCAGGAATCATCGCTGACTTTCCACCAAGGGCAATACGGTATCCAGACGCATCGCCGACAATGGAAATATCTAATGTATGAGTTGGATTACAGCACCGGCTGCATCCGTTAAGACCAATTTTGAGGGGTGTGCTTGTGGTGACTCCCTTCATCGCTTCTGTAATTTGTACAGCGCTCTTAAGTGCATCTTGCTCATGCTCAGAGCACAGCTTTCCTAAGCAGGAAGTTGCTTGATGGAGCCCTTCTTGATAATTACGAACCTCTAATCCCACTTCAGAAAGATCTTGCGTTATTTTGGAGACTTGGTCTTTACTAACCACTATAGCTAAACGTTGATCTTCAGTAACTTTAACAATCATCGAAGTGTCTTCACTGATCTGAGCTATTTTTCGGAGCTGCTCGGCATTATAAATACCACCGGGTGCCTCAGTCGAGAGAAGCAATGCTCCGTTCTTTAATGCAAATCCAGATAACATCTCACACCCCGCATCTCTATTTACTAGCTCTAGGGTAATCGGTCAGACCACCTATGACCTTTAAGAATGAAGGGCGGCAAAACTTACTCCGGACATCTAGAGCAATAATTATAGGATGTTACAAATCGAATGGGAGTCTCTACCAAAATAGGCTCATGTTATCACGAACGACTTTTAACAATTCCCGTGAATAGACTTTGGCTTCATGAAGCGCCAATTAAGTTAAAAGACCAGATAGTATTTTAGCCTTACCGGAATTTCGAGTGTTGGACCAGTACTTAGACTCATCACAGCCATACATTTTTAAAATTGTATTGGCAATGGAAGCCATAGTTAAATATTGATCTGCGTTGAAATCTTCTTGGCTTTCTGAAGCAGGACGCATCGTATCAAAGTCAAACGGCTTTCCCATTCGCTTGATGAGTTCTGGATCAAACTCTAAGTGAGCCTTAGACAAGTTCTGATATAAACCTTTATCATCTAAGACATCTAGATCCGTTGCACCTATGACCTGTCCGCCTTTAATGCCTTTACCGCCAATAAGCATCATATTTGAAAGGGAGTTATGGTCTGTGCCCGTCTTATCCATCGACATACCTTCTTGATAATTCGTACGATTAAACTCAGAAGAGATGAGAACGGTCGTTACGTCGAGTAGGCTTAATCCTTTCGATTCATCAAATACGGTAGACTTCAAAAAGGAAAATGTTTCAGCAATTTCTGCCACGATGGCCGCATAAGTAGCTGGTTGTTGTGAAGCGGACTCCCCATCATGAGTATCTAAATCAATAAGGTTGTTACGGTTAGAGACATCAGAAATAACAAAGGTATTTGTAATTCCACTAACAAAAAGCTTATGAGCGGACTTTAACTCTTTTAAAATGCGGCTGTCACTTTGCCCCAACTGAGTGTCTATATTTCTAAACTTATTGGCCACACTATACGACTCATTTAAACCCGTGAGCATGTTTCGAATACCCTCGGAAAATCTGCCTGGCCCATTGGACCCCAGTTGCAGCCTGCTACGGACAAAATCTACGGCTGGTTCTTGAGATGACAGGCCCTTACTATTTGCGACTAATTTGGAAAAGGAGGAAACTCCTTCCGCTTTCAAGGAAATGGAGGACATCCCATTAGAAAATGGCACGGAAAGATCTCCAGAAATAAAGAAATCAAGGGAGCCCCTTGGGGTCAAGACTTCATTCAAAAAGGGAAAGTAGCTTTCACCGCCGAAAGAATTTCCAGTAAAGAGAACATTTCTATTCTGGTCGTGTCCGTCATCACGGCTAGGAGCTAAAACGCCATTTATAACAGAGAAATGTTCTCTAAAGGGCACTAGCGGAGCTACCAACGAGCTAGCCAGACAGGACTGCCCATTAGAACCAACCCAAGGTGTTGGATCTTGTCCAAGGTAATTTTGAATCTTACCCGCAGCTGTGAAGCTTAGCGGACGCGCATCAAACAAATACGAAGAATCAAATCCACCACTATAATAGAGCTGAAGATAAAAGTGAGGCTCTTTAGTAGGCTCTCCTAGAGCAAATCGATTCTGCGCGAGGCATAGACCGCCAGTGATTGCTGCTCCTGATTTTAAAACTTTGCGTCTAGAATAAAGTGTCATAAATATTGCTTTCAAAAAAAGTTCTGATTAGTTTTCTTTTTGTCTAATTTTCTAAAAGGAAGTAAGGATTTAAGAACATTATTTTGAGCATCGCATGGATCACTTCTTTACTTGCAGCCTTTGCATAAGGAGACTGCGGACTCATAAAGAAGTCGCGCCAAGCGAGGTACTCTTCTCTAGGCGCATCAAATCCTTCTACAGCCCACCAAAAGTTCAGAAGGCTCTCTTCATTTTTAAAGTCTAGAGCCGGCCCCTTACACAAGGCTCCCAGTCGTTCGGCAAATTGGGGGTTGTAGTCAATTTTTAAAGATCCTTCGATTACAATTTGCGGGGAGCCACAGGACTCCGCTATATCTGAGGACAGCCCGGAAAGTGCAATATTCCAAAGAAGCATGTTTAAAGAATTGGGCGTGCCATTTCGAAAATCGTTGAGGGGGCCGACATTGGAGTATATCCCCAACAGTTCCATGACAGATGTTTCACTTCCCAAATATTGAGACAATGCAAACTGCAATTCTCCTGCCTTAAAGAGACGTGTTGCGATGATTTTATTCGTCGCAAGGATACCCTTAAACTCACCTACTCGATTTCCGGCTGCTTTAATCTCAAAAGAGTCTTTCCTCCGACTGCATCCGGAAGAGCTGAGCAACAGTGCAACCGCTAAGCCGTAACTCCAAAATTTTGAGACTCGAGAAGCACAGAACTTATTCCAATAGCGCATTATGGTCGTCCTCCTGAAACGGATGAAGCTTCTCGACTCACCCACTTATAGATTTGGGCACGTTCAGTTGGGCTCATGAACTTATTTAAAGGCATCAATTTGGCTTCATCTGCCGTGGATAGCCCTTCTAAAAGCCTCTCAAACGTAATCTTTTTTGATTGTTGAAGGCCAGCCTTATGGAGATGGTTAAAGTTAGTCTCTCCATTGCCCTGAGTCTTCCAAGAAGACAAATCCAGTCCTCCTGCCGCGCCGTTGCTACTATGGCATTGGACACAGTTCTTTTTAATTAAGTAAGAGATCTCACAAGGGAGAGTTGAGTTTTCGTGACCGGGAGCAAAGTCATAACATTGATTTTTCTCAGGATCTGCCTTAACAAAGGTATTGCTTAGCAAGAGGCCTTTCGTGATGTCTTTAAAGGCCTGGCTGCTGTCCCCTGTATTGGGGTTATCTTTAGCCTGTTCAAATCTCTGAGCAAGACTATTCACCCATTCTGTATCATAGACTTGATCTTTTCCTAAATAATATTCGGTCATTCTTTTTGTTATGCACTGCTTAACTTCGGAAGAATTTTTAATTATGCTCACCAGATCTTGCAGGGACTCCCCATAAGTATTACGGGACGAATCCGTTGCTGACCGAATGTAGCCCACATTCCACTTTCTTCCCGCTTCTGCAGGAGCGAGCCAAGCACTCAAATAGTTGCTAAAGGCTTCATTTTTAACAATGGCACCGTCATCAAAGACGAGAGCCTTTGTATTTTCGAAATCATTTCCTAAGACACCAATATTTCTGAAAAATCCAGCCATAGGATCCATTTTGTAATGGCAAGACGCGCAGGAAGGGTCAGATGCATGTTTATTGCCTGCATGCATGCTAGGTAGTGCGATATTGATAGGTGTTAAATCGTCACAAAAATAATTCTTAAGTATGTAGGCTGCCCGTTTTCGATTGTAGTTGGTTGATGAGTTTGGAAGAACATTCCAAGTTTGATCGCTAAAAAAGACCTCGGATCTCTGAATACCAAAGTCCCCATCTTTAAGTGCCACGATATCTAAAGGACTTTGAACTTTGGGCGGCGATACAACCCCTGGAAAGTCCAAAATATCTTTGAGCTTTAAAAGGCTTGCTTTAGAGACAAGAGTTTCCGTTAAGATAGTATCAAATTGAAGAGACAACGGATCCAAGAAGCATCCAAACACCAACTCTCGCGAAATTCCACCAAACTTAAAGATTTCATCTCTGATTTGATAAGGAATGCCTGCTTTTTCAATTCCATCAGATACGAGCTGTTGTTTCTTACCGGCTTCTTCGCAAAAAGCTTTTATATCAGCGCCTTGTTTATCTTTGGTTGCTTTAATAAAATCCAATAGGGAATCAGTTTCAAGTAACGACTGATTTAAAGCATCTATACGAAATTCACGCTCTGGTTTATTTGTTGTATTTTCTCCTGCATTAATTGAATTCATTCCTGATTGAAGATACAGCGGCTGATTTAAATCAAAAAGTGAGAAGTAGTCTTTCCCTTCCCAAACAGCGCGAGCAGCTGTGAACGCATGGGGGGAGAGATCGACTCCAATATAAGTCCGCGCACCATCCGGCATAGTATAGAAAAAAGACTTATCTTTAAGACCCAGAAAAAAGAGATTAAAGTCCACCACAGTGTCCATAAACCGTTTGTCTTGCATAAATATGTCAATGATTTGCTCTTTAGATTTGGACATAAGAGAGTCAACATCTTCCGATGGACTCACACCATCCCCAAAACGTAAAGCTCTAGAAGCCTTTTCCAACCAAGCTCGCTTAGCCCAAAATTCTGGATCCGTGTTTTTTATACTTGATTCCGACCTCGTGCAGCCCGTAAAGAATATCAATGCTGCTAAAACCCAAAAGCTATTTCTAAAACTAAAAATCACCGCATCCCCCGAAATCATTCCTAGAGTATCCCTAGGCCAACCTAATTACCATAGACTGGCCATAGCTTAGACCTAGCAAGTAAGGATCCAACTACAGATGCCAATAAATCCAGAATGTTACGGCGCTAGATCTCTGTTTTGTCGCATTCCATGCCAGCCTATAGACAGCGCAACTGTCGACATTTCAAGCGATTTCTTTCGGGCCTGGGGGATATGGAAATCTTGTATTGATTACAAGCAACTGAGGAACTGAGGAACTGAGATCGGAACAGATTCCAAGTGGGAAAAATAAGAAAAATTACAGTAAAGATGAAAGTAATGAGACGAAGCTTAAACGTTTCTCTGTTTTTGAATTCTGTTCACTTCAAATAGAATCCTGACCCGGTATCGAATCGAGTTCAGCGACTAGCAAAACTAGTTTCCTCTTTTAGACAATGAGAAAGTTTACCTAAAATTTGCGCCCTACGGAGGTTTCAATAATTGTCGGAAATTCCTCTGCAGCAGCGAAGACTCTCCCACCTTCAAGTGATAGAAACCATTTTTCGTTCAACCAGTACTTCGTGCCTAAAACTAACTGAATGCGGTCGTACGTTTTTCGTTCACATTTAAAAAGATTATCTAATTCCTTACCTTTTTTAGTGTCATCCTGTACAGAATCACAAGTGGTATGACTCGCCCGAATGGTTCCATAAGGCTCCCAATCCCCAGCCAAGTAGCTACCCATGAGATCGCCGTAGTAGTAAGTTCCACTATTTACATTGCCACCTCCCAGGGCTGTCGCAAGAGAAAAGCCGCTCTGACTGTTATTTATAAATGCATATTTCGCCCTAAGGCCCAAGTTGAAGGTTTCCCACTGAACTCCTACATCAAGATCTTGGGTGATGCCCACATTCCACTTCAAAACATGGCCGCAAACCCCAAAGCCGCCTATAATTTCCTGATTGCCTGGACCAAGCGTCCGAGCGGTTTCATGGCTGGCCATGGGTGGAAGGCATGAGGTGGCTAGGAAGAATATAGCTAACAGAATATGTCTCATTCTTGGACTCCCTTCTAGGTTAATGAATCGATTCTGCATTAAGAGTGGCCGCTCGTCAATTTCCATAGGATGTCACCAATTTGGTGGCTAACTTGGAAAGATCCGTCCTTAGAGAGAAATGAACATGGCGTTTAAAATAGTTTCTAAGGATAAAGATATGGACAAAATTCGCTATAAGAGAGAAAATTTCCAAAATCTTGATACAAGGAGAAACCGATGAAATCTTTTGCTTTGGCGTTTTTTAGTTTGGCTCTCAGTAATTCTGCGTGGGCTGGTACCATCCTAGATCAATTTACCTGCCGTCTTCAGTGGCAAGATTCGGCTACAGGTGAAGTAAATGCAATTACACAGAATATAACATCTCCTCGAGCCTTTTTTAACTACCCTGCTATCCGTGGCCATAACGTTTTAGCGTTTCAGGGAGAAATTCCGGTAACACTCGAATTAGGAACAACGCGAATCAATGCTCGCTTCATCTATCGACACGCATTGGACATCGGAGCCATGGGTTTGGCGACGGATGCTGCCCAGTGGCAGTGCTCCGCTATTGAGATGAGACGTGATGACGAATCGGCTCAAAAGACTTGCGTTGATGAACAGATAAAGAAAAATCCTTTCGAAGATCCAACAGGCCGTTGGGAACCGACTACTTTTCATGGCGTGCAAGCAGATTGGCTCAAAACTGCAGTTCTTAAAACGGATTTGACCACACCGTGGGGCGGCGCTGCCAGCATGGAGTGCACTCACTTAGGCATCCTTCGCTAATCTGCCAACCCAATTCATTTGGGAATTGAATCGTTTTGGGTTTTCTCATTGGCTTGTACCGATAGCTAATGGACAATTCCCATCGATTTGGTCCCCGCGGCACCCGTTTTGATCGATACTCCTGGCATACCAAAGACTAGGCCCGACGATTCATCTAGGACAAAGGTATGGGCACAGACTTGACGCATGGCCAGGAGGCCCTTTGCAATCTCGTCGCCCATACTCCTGCCCGAAATCTCCGTCTTCAATGGCTAGAAGTTCTCACTAGGGATGGCGTCGACCCGACATTCCTTTCAACCTTCTCTTCCGATTGTTCCTCAATAGTTTGCAAATAATCTTCATTCAAATATTCCCATCTGAACCATTTTCAGCCGATTTTTAATCCTTCGGCTCCGCTTTGAAAAGACTTAAAGCCAAAGGTAAGCTTTATGGATCACTTGATATCTAACATAGTCATGACGCTTTTACCCAAGAATGGCCTCTTTATTTGTTTGAAAGTAATTCCTTTGCCTTTTCATCGTCTAGAAAAACCTTATGAAGGAGAAAATAGTGGAACTCAAAGTTGGCGAGTTGAGAGTCAAAATTTTTGACTCTTTCGTCTGCTGCGCCGTATCGGAATTCTACATTTTCAATTCCAGCATCATTTAAAGCTGTTTCCACGCTTTTAACGTTGTGTGGCTTATCGTCGATAAAGACAATTTTTTTGGGTTTTTGATCACTAGAATTTAAAAAGTTGACAAGTGCATTTCCTTTGTCTTGTCCTGGCTGTAAGAAGATCACACCACCTTGATAGCTCCATTCTTTAAGAGATCTATTGGTGTCCTTTGGGATTCGAGGAGCTGTTTTGGAAAAATCAACCTGAAGACTGGCAAGTTGATTTAAAGTCCCCTTGGCCCAAGCAAAGGGCCTTGCAGTGAGCGCAAAAACCGTTACATTTCGTTCTTGAAGACTTCTCAAAAACCCCAGCGTAGACCTTTCCACTAATCTTACTGGTGAGATTGGCTGAATATCCGCCGACTGAATCAATGCTAAGTCTTTAGCCTCCTGTCCACGGAGACCTGCCTCTTCTGCTTTCTTCACTAAGTAGGTAAAAAACTGATCAGTTCCCAGCGTCTGCTTCGCTTCCAAAACAGTGTTATCAAGATCAAACACTACGACACCTCCTGATGGTATGCTGGTGGACACCTCATACATAGCCTTCACTTCTCGAATTTCAGCAAAGGCCACAAAGCTTTTTGAGAAACCTCCTATTAGACTTACTGTGAGTGCAAATACATTTTTGAAATTCATTTTCTAAACCCTTTCTCTGGTTGGAGGGGGTATATCTTTATTTCCTATAAGAGATAATATACGATTATGGAAGTAGACTATTTCCATAAAGGAAATTATGAAAATTCAGGATTTATCCCTTTGGGAAGCTTTTTATTGGGTGGCCAAGGATGAAAGCTTCACTAAAGCAGCTTCTAGGCTCAGAATCGGAACGCCTTTTCTGAGCAAGAAAATCGCCAAGCTAGAGGAAAGTCTCGGCTTGCGATTGTTTCTTCGCTCGACTCGCGCGGTAGGCCTCACGGGCGAAGGAAAATCAATTCTTTCACAAGTAGAAAGTTTTTTAGAAGATTACCGTAGCTTTGAAGATCGGTTTCAATCCGAAAGTGAAATTTCAGGTACGATTCGTCTAACTTGCACCAATGGCTTAGCAAATCGAATTTTGCCGCGCCTGATTCTTGAGTTTTGCGAGCTATATCCCAAAATTAAATTTGAGATAGACGCCTCCGATAAAATGGTCAATTTAATTGAGTCCCAGATGGATCTTGCCATTCGGATACAGCCCCCTCCAGACAATTCTGAACTCATCTATAAACCGCTCGGTCCTAATGATTTGATATTTTGCGCATCCCCTAGCTATTTAAGCCGCACCAAACTTCCTCTAAAGCACATTGAAGACCTTAGCCTTCACCCCCTGATCATGTTCGGCGTCTATGAAAACTGCGCTATCAAAGGTTGCCATTTAAAGTTGAAGAATCTCTCACAGTCGAGACGAATAGAAGCAAATAGCGGAACTTTTTTGACAGAGTTTGCGCTTTGCGGCGGTGGCATTGCGGTTAGGTCTAAATGGGACGTACGCGACTATCTTGCTAAGGGTGAGCTTAAGCAGGTTTTACAAAAGTACCAGATCGTAAACCCGCAATCTATCTACGTTGTGATTCCCGGTCGCCGCCTCATGACCTTAAGGGTGAGAATCTTTTTAAAATTTCTAGAGGAAAGTGCTAAATCATGGAGCTGAATGGAAAGCCTCCTACAAAGCTTTGATATTCAAAAAGGAATGCAAGTCACTACACAGCCGAAGCTAGGGTGTATTTTTGTGAGAAAATGAACATTCAAGCGGCATATCAATTTCTTTAAATAGAAATCCCGGTGTTGTCGCCTCGTATCTAAAAGCTTTTGATTCCAATTAGTCATTGTTGTGAGAATCGGTGGGGTCTGAAGTTTTGCGTCATAAAAAAAGGCCCCTCGAAAGGAGCCTTTTCATTCTATCTATATGTTTTCGAGGTAGTCACGGAGTCTTTGATTCATAAACGTTTTTGAAACCCAGAATGTTTCTGATAACTGCTGTACCAAGTCTTTGGTGGGATCAGCCGCCTGAATCGCAGCGCCTAGCATGCGACTAGGAACCAAAAGATTTTCCACAAAAATATTAGCTTGGATCTCTATGATTTCTGAAGAAGCTTGTTGGAGATGGCGGACCATTTGATTGCCAGAACGAACTAAAAATAAAAACAGTTCTTTAGCCATAAGAAAACGAACGTAAGGACGGCCTTCCATTCCTTTGTAGCGAACAACCGTTCTGAGATTGACTCCTTGCCCATCATTGATGACTCTTACCGCTTCACCCATAGACTCATCACGTTCAATCTTGATATTTGAGAAAAGCTGAAAGACTTCGGGAACATAAATAGGTGCTTCAATAAAATTGCCCATAGCTACTATTTTTTCCACGATGGCTTCAATAGCTGGTCGATCTACTCGAAACACATCTTCAAAACTTGTTCGTTGAACGGAATCCGTCTGCTGCCACCTTTGTGGGTTCGTGAAGTATTCTTTTCTGACATTCTCTAAACTTTTGCCCGTGAGAGAGAAGTTTCCGTATCCGCGGTATTCAAATAGGGCTTCTTCAAGTCCCACTTTTCCAGCAGTGATTTCTACCAACAGTCGATCGTCGACATTGAGGTGATCCGCGATGGTTCGAATCGTGCTGTAAGAGCGGATATTCTTTTTACCTTTTTTCCAATGGCTGCAATCAGCAGGATCATACCCAAGAATCGCTCCCACGTCTTGATCTATCACCTTGACCCCACCAGTGTAGCGGATCTGCAAGGCTTCCTTGCAAAATCTAAACAATGTTGCCGAGTGAGGATATCGATTTTCAGCCATTTTTTTCATAAAAGCCCCTGCCTCCAAAGTAAACACCACAAAACTACCATTTTCCCACCACTGCCAAGCTTCCTGCCTGGCAGTTAAAAATTCATTTTTGAGAATTTGTTATGTTTATATTAGAAACAAATTTTTGGCTTTCGTCAATAAATCGACGCTTTTTTTTTTCAAATAGTTTTATCCGCCCCCCAAATGGGGCGGATATGTCAAAATGGAGGGATGATTATTTGGATTTTTGGGACTTAGGCTCTAAAATCGCGATGGCAATCGGACCATCTACTTTACTGGCTCTTGCTTCAGGAACAGCAGCAACTACTCTATCTAAAAGTTCCCAAGCTCTCTGGGGCTGCTCGCGCTCGCGGCCTTTGAGACGTACAGAAATCTTTACTTTATCCATTTGTTCCACGAATCTTTTGATCGCTTTTACTTTGGTTTCTAAATCGTGGTCAGAAATATTTACTTTAAATTGAACTTCCTTAAGCTGGCCCGCCACTGTTTTGTTGGCTTTCTTTGCTTTATTCTTTTCGTACTCAAGCTTTTTAAAGTCGGCAATTCGAAGCACGGGAGGATTGGACTGATCACTAACTAGGATCACGTCAAGCCCTTCTTGATCTGCTCTTCCAAATACCTCGTCGATCGATAAAATCTCTGGATTTTCTCCACCAACGAGTCTTACGCTGGTATACGCTCTTGCTTTTCCGCGGGTCAATATTTCCAAAAAAGGTTCCTCTCACCTAGTATGTAGGCCTAATTAATACACTAATCCCGAGTGGGAGCCAACCTTGCAAATATATTTTTGTTTGGTTTTTTGAGATCTTGAGCTAACTAGCTAATCTTATGGCAAAAAGAATCCGCCCTTGGAGAGCGCCAAAAGTGCGTTTTGAAATCATCCTAGGTAACCTGCCGGACGTTATAAAGAAAAAATTTAAACTCAAACCAGGGGCATTTCGCCCGAAGAGACATTTATGAAGTGTGTAGGGAACCATAAACGGCCTTAGGCTTCAAGCTTGGGACAAATCGAAAAAGGGGGGAAAAACACATGATACATCACAAGACTTCAAGTAAGTTGCATCTAGAGCTTCATATTACGGGTAGGCCACCTTAACGTGCTAAAAATAAATACATAGCAAAAAAATAATCCCTGGGAAGGGAATTTACACCGATGGTGAAATGGAAACGAGGAGCTCAAAGCTCCTCGATTCATTTTTATTCTGATTCTTGATCGTGAGTATTTTTGTCTACATCAGTTCCGCGGCTAGGGTCGCTAGGTCGCTTCGCTCGCCATGCTGAAGCGTGACGTGAGCTGCGATTTTAGTATGCTTGAATCGCTCAATCACATAGGTCAACCCGTTGTTCGTGGAATCGATATAAGGGTTATCAATTTGATAGGGATCACCCGTTAATACGATTTTAGTGCCTTCACCCGCCCTGGTTAAAATGGTCTTGATTTCATGGGGGGTAAGGTTTTGAGACTCATCCACTACAAAATACTGATTAGGTAGAGAGCGGCCTCTAATGTAGGTCAATGGCTCCACCGCCAACATGCCTTGAGTTATGAGCTCTTGATAGCTTCTATTTAAACGCTTCTGTTTGGAAGGAGCCCCTCCCGAAAGCAAAAAGTCGAGACTGTCAAAAATGGGCTGCATCCAAGGATTGAGTTTTTCATCTAAGTCGCCTGGTAAAAAGCCAAGATCTTTTCCTAGAGGAAATATAGGTCTTGCTACTAACAACTTTTGATAGACGTCTTCATCGGTGGATTTAGCAAGCCCAGCAGCTATAGCCATCAAGGTTTTTCCCGTACCAGCCCCACCTGAAAGAGTTACCAATTTGATATTGTCATCCAGAAGGGCTGCTAGTGCACAAGACTGTTCCAGGTTTCTGGGATAGATACCCCAGACGCTTTCCCGTGGAATGTCAAGCATCACTACCCGCTCTAAGTCACCATTATAGATACCAAGCACGGTCTGTGCGGGGTCTTTATCATCAGAAAGGACCACAAACTGATTCGGGGCAAAGGCTTGACCTTTAATGATCACTTCACGTTTAGCATACATTTCACTGATTAAAGCTGCTGGGACGCTAAGTCGGAGTACTCCTGTATAGAACTCATCTACGGAAACCTTATCGGCCTCGAAGTCTTCAGCGCCAATGCCAAAGGCATCTGCTTTGATTCTGAGATTGGAGTCTTTTGTTACAATCCTAACCTTGTTCGGGTCTCCTACTTGCTTTTGCATAGTAAGAGCGATGGCTAAAATATGATTATCTGTAGAGTCTGCTAACAGCTCTGGCAGAATCGTCATGGACTGCCCTAAATAGACAAAAAGCTTCCCTGAATCTTCTCGATCCTCGAAAAGCTGAACCCCATGGGAGAGTGTGCCTTTAGCGCGAAGACGGTCTAGAATCCTAGAGACTTCCCGGGCATTACGTCCATTCTCCGAAGAGTCCTTTTTAAAGGTATCAATTTCCTCAATGACACTTATGGGAACCACGACATCATTGTCATCGAACTGAAAAATGCTTCTTGGATCACTCAAAAGTATATTGGTATCCAGGATGAAAATCTTTTTCATGCCGTGTCTCACTTATAGAAATGGTTAAGTTTCAAGAACGATATCCCATAATAGAAAACTAATCATCATAAAGATTTCAAGTTGTCGTAAAAAAATTCCATCTTCTTGTTTTGAGTCTTTGGTCAATAAACAGGCAATACTGGTTTGGCAATTTAATAACCTTACTGACCACGATCACAAAGAGAGCCTATTCTTTTTAGAAGGCAGGCACTCCCTATTCCTGTTAACAATGCCAGTCTTTCCATTTACACCTAAATTCTAAAAACACCTAGGACCTGCATCAGCACTTGGCCCAAGAACTCGGAATCGACATCCATGCGGGAAACTCCCATAGTTCCAAATAACTTCTGGGCTCTAAGAGCATTTTGGAGGAGTCAATGGTATCATAGGGTAAATGTAATATTTGGACTTGGCCTAGGGGGTAGCTATGAACAACGCTCAAGATTATTTGCATCAGGTGAGCGCGCAGTTAGAAGATCGCCACCGAAAACAAGATGTCACTTTGACGTTTCAAGAGTTTCTTGAAGGAGTTAGGGCATCCCCCCGTCAGCATATTCGTGATGCATGTAAATACATCATCGATGCCTTTGATTACTTCGGCTCTAAAGAGACTACTTCCGGAAATATCAAGACGACACGATATAAGATTTTTGATATCGGCACGGAGAAGGGTGATCCGATTATTGGTGGAGAAACTGTCCAAAGCGAGATTTATAAGACTCTTCAGTCTTATGTCAAACAAGGTCAGTATTCCAAACTCATCTTGCTTCATGGCCCGAATGGCAGTTCCAAATCTTCCACCGTCGATGCGGTGGCCTACTCCATGCAAAGATACTCAGAGACAAGCGAAGGAGCCGTCTATCGTTTCAATTGGATTTTCCCTACGGACAGATCCGCAACTCCTTCCATGAAAGGTGAGTTCTCTCCCATTGGTTTTGACTCGGGCAAAATCTCGAGTGGTGAGAGTTCCAAGTCCTATGCCCATCTTGATGATTCCAAAATCGCTTCAAAAATAGCTTCTGAGTATAAAGAGAATCCCCTATTTCTCCTCCCCATGCCGTTTCGTGAAGAGTTCTTGCGTCAGGCGATTGCAGACAAAGAAGGCCTCAAGCTCGAATCCGTAGAGCTTCCACCCCATATCCTAAGAAACTCTCTGTCTAAACGTAATCAGCAAATCATGGAAAATCTACTTAACGCCTACCAAGGCAATTTGGAACGAGTCTTTAGACATATTCAAGTCGAAAGATTTTATTTTTCAAAACAATACCGAATTGGAATATCCACCGTAGAGCCTCAACTGCGCATTGATGCCCAGGAAAAGCAGCTCACCATGGACCGCAACATTTCTAATATACCCTCCGTCCTTCAAACCATCAGCTTTTTCGAAGCCGGTGGCGAGTTGGTCGAGTCCAATCGGGGACTTTTGGAATTTTCCGATCTACTTAAACGTCCGGTCGAGACTTTTAAGTATCTCATCTCGACAATCGAAAAGGGCTTGATCAATTTAGGCTCCGGGTCAGCCCATCTGGATGTGGTTTATATCGCGACTTCTAATGAAAAGCATTTAGATGCTTTTAAACAGATGCCTGATTTTTCGTCTTTCAAAGGCCGCATGGAGCTCGTGGCAGTCCCTTACCTTTTAAAGATTCAAGATGAAATGGCCATCTATAAAAAGGACATCGAAGTTCTTAAGAAAAGCGTCAAAGTGGGCCCCTATGCCCTGCAAATGTTGGCAACTTGGGCGGTCATGACCCGCTTAAAGCAACCTGACGGAGAAATCTACGACCGCGAGCACAGAGCTTCTATAGCAAAACTCGACCCCCTCTCTAAAGCCAAGCTTTATAGCGGCATGGTACTGGATTCCAAGTTTAGGATGGATCAAAAGCAACTCCTCAAAGAACTTCATCCGACTATTTTGGCGGAATCAAGAGGTATGATCGTCTATGAGGGACGCTTTGGGGCAAGCCCTAGAGAAATCCGCGCCCTGCTTTACCGAGCGAGTCAAATCGACATCAAAAAGACGCTTTCGGCCATGGATATCTTTAACGAGTTACGAGACCTCACTCGCGATAAGACAGTCTATGAATTTCTCCAGTTTGAGCCAAGAGGCGGGTATCATGATGCAGCTGGGTTTATAAAGATCATCGAAGAAGAGTATACGGCTCTCTTTGAAAAAGAACTCCTTTCGTCCCTTTCCCTTATCGATGAAACCCAGTACGACAGCCTTTTAAAACGCTATGTGGATCACCTCGTCGCGCAAATTAAAAACCAGCGCATTAAAGATGCTGCTACGGGTGAGTATTCCCAGCCCAGCGAAGCTATTATGGAAGACGTCGAAAAACTTCTTAAGGTGCCAGGTGGCGACAAACTCGCATACCGAAAGAGCTTACTTTCTCGAATCGCGGCTAGAAAAATTGAAAACCCCGACAAAGATATCGTCATATCCGAGATCTTTGTGGATCTCCTAGATGCCATCAAAGCCCACTACTATAAAGAACGAAAAGACAAAATAGATCATGCTTTAAAAGCCATGATGTCCCTCGACACTCCCGAACAGAAAGACTTCTCGGAATCAGATCTCAATAAAGCTCGGGATGCGTATAAAAATCTAGAGAATCAATTTGGCTATAGCTTTGAAAATGCCCAAGCAAGCATCAAATTTATGATCGTACAAAACAGGAACAAGACCCAAAGTTGAATGATTTACTCGTTGTCTAAGCCATCAATGAGGGCAGATCTGGCTAAAGCGACGGAGTTTCCGTTGGGAGTCTCCATCTGTTCCACATAGAGGCGGCTTATGTGCACAGTCGACTTTTGGGACACGATGGAAGAAAAATCCTCAATGGGCACCACCCTTGGAAAGAGCCTCGAGTCCTTTTTAATCAACCTTAGGTAGTTGGCACTCATTTCGTGGGGCTTTCGCTCCCGAAATTTGGTCAAGTAGCTGGCACTAGAAATCTGCTGAAATTCAAAACCTAGATCCTGTAGAATTTTCTTAGCTCGTTCCAAAGACGGATCAAAGGCAACTGCATTAGAAGTTCCTGAAATCTCATAGACCCGTTTCCATAAGCGGCGGTTTAGAACTAAATCTTCCATAGTCTTCTTAAAATGGGCGCGCCGCTTAGGATCGGCAATGATGGTTTTGGATTGTTCTTCCAATAGGGGGACAATATTCCATTCGTCCACCGCACAGTATTTTGCTAAATCTCCCGGCAGCCGCCAATCATTCAAGGATTCAATCATGTACTGAAGCATGGCTTCGGCAGCGACTGAAGTCTTATGGAAGTAAAGCTGCAGATACATGGACTGTCTCGCACGCAGATAGTCTTCAAAGGCGGCAAGGCCAGAAAACTGAATCGCTAAGTGAAGATTTTCTTCTTCCGTATCATAATAGATACACAAAGAATCCAGGATGCGGTCCCCATCAAAAATGCCATATACGACACCTGCTTCTTTAGAGTCGCGGGCCAAGTAGTCCATGCGGTCGATATCCACTTCACCAGAAACTATCTCATGGCAGAGTTTCTGAGCTTTTAAAGCAACCAGGGGTGAGTGTGATTTAGGGGGAATCGAGGTACTAATAATCGAGATCACATCCTGAGGATCCACGATTAAAGGAAGATTTTTATGGGTTTCGTATATTTCCCTCAAAACCTGGTCGATGATTAAAATTGTAAAGACTTCATGACTTACTGGCTTATCGCCATTTCGTTTCGACTTTTTCTCCAACCAGGTTTTGAGATATTCTGGAAGGGATGGATTTTGCTCTAGAATGGCTCCCGCTGAAGGTAAGAATCGCTCTGCGGAGTGGGAAAATGGGGCATGCCCCATATCGTGCATGAGAGCTGCTAGACGAAGGGCCTCATAAACGTATTCGGAATGGAAAATCTTCTTTGAGAGTTCAAATGTCGGATACAAAACTCCGTGAAGCCCTTGCCCAGCCGAAGTGGTTTCTTCGCGATGGGAGAAATCCTTATATTTTTTTGTAGCTAGCTCGAGTCGGTACTGATTTTGCCTGATTTTCTCCCAAGCAACTCCGGCCAGATGCATGACCCCGATGCTATGTTCAAAACGGGAGTGACTGGCTCCCGGGAAAACTAAATTTAAAAAAGCCGTTTGTCTCACCCTTCTCAGTCGCTGAAACCAAGGGTGAGCAATGACCAAGTCTTCTAAAGGCGTTACGTCGATGGAGCCAGAAATACTGCCTCGAATTCTCCTGACGTGATTGATACTCATGACTCACTCCCCCTAATCCCTATAATGGCACCCTATGACATCGGACGCTCTCGTATATCCATGAAGGAGCATTTCTGCCTTGAACTCTTCCAGCATATGTAAAACGGCCCAAGGCCCCCGATAGACAAGGGCTGTATAGATTTGCACCGCACTGGCCCCTCGCGCGAGCTTATGAAAAACATCAATTCCCGACATAACCCCCCCAGACCCGATCATGGGCAGTGCCCCCCGATGAACCTCATAGGCCCAAGTCATGCGCTCTGAAGACAAGTGAGACAGGACATGCCCGCTCATCCCGCCGGCTTCTGGCCATGTAACGCGGTGCGTATTGCTTAAAATAAGCCCCGCAAAGCGTTCCTCGGTGATGGTTTCGATCAGGGATATAAATTCTTTCCTGGGTAGATCGGGATCTAACTTGATCCATATTTTTTTAAGAAGCTCGGGAACTTGCATCTCAATTTCACTCTTAAGCCTACGGATAAACTCGGGGTTCGCTAGCTCTCTAAGCCCTGGAGTATTCGGGGAGCTGATATTGATCACAATATAGGACCCTAAGTTCTTAAAGTGAATCAAACCTTTCAAATAGTCTGAAATCGCATGCTCGGTAAGCGTTTGCTTATTTTTTCCGAGGTTGACTCCCACCGGAATTGTTAATGGAGAACCTTCGACACGGTCATAGACCGCTCGATGACCGTCGTTATTAAATCCCATGCGATTGATCAGGGAGTACTCAGACTTAGACCGAAACATGCGTGGTTTGGGATTTCCAGGCTGAGCTATGGGGGTAACGGTTCCCACCTCTAGAAAAGAAAACCCAAGATCCTCAAACCCCTTAAGGGCAATCGCATTCTTGTCAAAACCGGCCGCAAGACCAATGGGGTGAGCCAGGTCTCCCCATCCTGGAATCTTTATATGGAGATCTAGATCATGGGGAACCGCCAGGGTGTCCGCGGGTCTCGGGAGGAATCGCGCCAGTCGATGTTTTAAAATCAACATCCCGAGGTCATGGGCCATTTCGGCAGGAAGAACTCTTAAGGAGGCTCCGGCTAATTCACCTAGAATGCGCTTTACGTTCAATTTAAACCTCATGTCACTTTGCCAGGGAAACCTATCAAAGTAGCTTCCCTGAATCCACACTTATAAATCAGCTCAAGTCGGTTTAAAATAGTGAGGTTCCACCAAGAAGTGGAAACTTTGGTTTTTTGGGGGTACGAGATATGAATTTTCTAAAACCTTGGATTCAAAATTTGTCCTCATTTAAGTGGAATGAACATCTAAACTGGTTTGCAACAGCGAGTCTTATCGCAGCTTTTGCATGTTTACTGGCCTTGATTTACGCTGGCCTCGCCCGCTTACTTGCCCCCAAAAGCAAAAAGACGGAAGAAGATCTCATTGCCATGTTGTTGGCAAGAGAAAAAAAAGTTCAAACTAACTCTCTGAGACTCTTAAATCCAACCCTCGCCTCAAACCTCGACCTAAAGACTGATGTTGTCATAGACTAGCTACGCACTCACGGAAATCGTCAGTCAGTGACTCCGTGGCGAGGACCACTGCTAAGTCAAAGGCAGCTTCATGCCTGCAGTCGGCAGCCAGGCTTACTCGTCTCCACTCACCGCAGAGTTTTAGAAACCGTCATGTCCCTGGAATGGGACTCTGATAGATACGGATAAATCCCGAGAAAAGGACTAGATCAGAAAAATGATAAGTTAATAGGCATTTTTATTTATAAAACCACTGATGAATGTCATCAAAATGATTTTTGCATCCAGAAGGATCGACCAATTTTGAATATAGTATAAATCAAATTCTATGCGCTTTTCCAAGCTTGTGTCACCGCGCCAGCCGTTGACCTGGGCCCAACCGGTGATGCCTGCTTTGACTTTATGGCGTAGCATGTAACCTGGAATTTCTCTGCGAAATTGATCGACAAAAACAGGTCTTTCAGGTCGAGGTCCTACCAGACTCATCTCGCCCTTTAAGACATTCAGCAATTGGGGGAGTTCATCAAGGGAGGTTTTTCTCATAAAACTTCCTAACTTGGTGGCTCGATTATCAGTAGGCTGAGCCCAGACAGCCCCTGTCTTCTTTTCAGCGTCTAAAGGCATGGATCTAAACTTTAAAATATCAAACGGCTTTCCATCTAATCCCATACGCTGCTGCCGATAGAGAATGGGGCCGCGAGAGCTCAGGGGAACTAAAAAGGAAAGAAAAATCATAATGGGAGAAAACAGCGTGAGTGCCACAATGGCGCCGAAAATATCAAAAAGTCTCTTAGCCACATACCCCGAGCCAGAAAGTGGGCTTTCATGAAGGGATACGACCGGATATCCTTTAATCAAGTCGATACCAGGAGTAAACTTCGTGTACTTGAGAACATCTGGAATAATCCTCAAACTTCCGACCTGATTTGCCATGACCCCAAGGCCTTGACTTAATTTTTCAAAGCCGGCATTGGGAACCGCCACAATCACGGACTCAATGCGATGAAGCGCAAGATAATCAATCCACGACTCAGGAATCGACTCGGACTTTACTGCTCCACTTGTAAAGGGTTCGCCCGTGGAGATGACTTTAGCAACTCGATAAGATCTCAAATCAGAAGTTTCCATAATAGACAAGGCTGATGCCACAAGATCCTGATCCGTAATGACGAGGACCCTAACCGGGTCTTTGGATTTTTGCCAAGCTCTAAAGAACTTGCGAATCAAACTTCTCCCGGTCACCAAGAGAATGGGCGAGAGGGCCATAAAAACTAAGGTCACTCCCCTTGAGTAGCGATACTCTTCATAAAAATAAGAAAATGCCACAAAACTCACAGAAAGGAGGATAGAAGCGGGAATAAGATCAACGGATTCCAGTAAAGGAGTTCGATGTTTTCCCGTTCTTTGGTAGTGCCCAGTCAGAGTAAAAGACAGCACCGTTAATACCCATAAAAAGGGAATGAGCTTCGCATAGAGTTCTAGATCTGGAATGCCCTTAGGGGCCGGAAAAATAGGAGTAAAGCGAACAAAGAAGCTTCCTAGCCAAGCGACAGTCACGGCCGCGAGATCCATAAGAATGCGAAACGTTATCAAAGTATTTTTTGCTTCTCGATTCAAGACCTACTCCATCAACTTTTTTATCTGATCCTGCATCTTAACTTTAAAGCCATTCAAAGAATAACCCAAGGCATACTCCGAGATTTTCTCAGTATTAAAACGCCTTTCATCAAATTGCTGTAGGACGGCTTCGAGTGAGCTTTGATTGCCAGGCTCAAAAAAAACGCCGGTTACCCCTTCCACAATAAAATCTAGGGCCCCACCAGCCTTTGAAGCTATGACGGGTGTGCCACACGACATGGCTTCGATTGCAATCATTCCAAAATCCTCGACCCCTGGGAAAAGCAAGGCTCGGGCATTTTGAAGCAGTGATACCCATTCCGCCTGATTCGGACCCATCCGAAACTCTGTCGAGGGCCCAGCAAGCGCTCGAAGCTTGAGCTCCTCGGGCCCAGATCCAGCCACAATCAACCTGACTCCCAAAGTCTCAGCTGCTTTTATAGCAAGATCAAATCTTTTATAAGGCACCAAAGCTCCGGCAACCAAGAAATAGTCGCCGATTTGATCCTTTTTAGGAAACCCCTGGAGATCAATGGGAGGATGAACCACTACCGCATCGCGACCGTAATAAGCTTTCACGCGCCCCGCTACAAACCCGGAGTTTGCTACAAAAACATCGACTCTCTCAGCCGAAGCCACATCCCACTTTCGCAAGCGGGAAAGGCCCCACTCTATCAACCAGCCAACTACGGGAAAATCAAGGAAACGCCCAAAATACTCTCTTTTTTGGTCCCAGGCGTAGCGCATGGGTGAGTGGATATAACACAGATGCCTCCCGTGAGCAGGCTTTTTAGCCCCTTTCGCGACACAGGAAGACGTGGAAATGAGGAGATCATATTCAGAAAAATCAAAAGACTCTATGGCCAAGGGCAAAATGGGAAGCAATGCTTTTCTAAAGCGAGTCCACCTACTAAGTTGTTTTAACACCCTAATATCACGCACCTTAAGCTCGTCAGGAAGACACTCTCGATCTAAAAAAAGCGTATAAATGGGCGCCTCTGGATAAAGTCGGGCAAGTTCGAGAAGAACCTTTTCGCCGCCTCGCCAAGTGACCAACCAATCGTGAACTAGAGCCGTCTTAACATTCATTAATGTTTCCCTTTTCGTGCACAGTTTAGCAGTCCTAAAAAAAAATGCCTTCCATTTTATCGAGTTTGATAATTACGTGTTTCACATGTTTGAATTCGTACCACATTTCTCAATAGTGAATCTAGGTTAGAAGTCTCTTTCCTATCCGTTATTCCACTTATATTGATCTACTTTTTGGTGGCTATGGCACGAGTCAGCTATACTTTAAATATGAAACAATTACCTAGAGACATCAAAATGCAGCGACTCTCGCCCGACCACTTCTGGGGACGAGGTTTTGGCCCTTGCCTGCTTTAAACCCGCCGATCATGCTTTAACTCTTTCACCTTTATGACCTAGCCTGCTGGAGGAATCGTCTTCGATGAATGAACTAAGTGCAAGAGTACCCGGGATGCAAGGCTTTGATGCCAGAGCGATGCTTCTTGAGGATGCGGCTGCTCCCACACGCACTTCAGTTTTTGAGGCATTTCCAGAAATTATAGGCAGAAGTCCAGTAATGGTTGACACCCTGGAAGCTGTATTGAAAATTGCTAAGTCCAATGGGGCCGTGCTTTTGTTAGGGGAATCGGGAACCGGCAAAGAATTGATTGCTTCGGCAATCCACCGCCTCTCCCAAAGGGCTGTAAACCGTTACATCGCTATCAACTGCGGTGCCATTCCTGAAGATCTCTTAGAAGCAGAACTTTTCGGTTACGAAAAAGGTGCCTTTACTGGTGCCGATCGAAAACGCCTGGGCTACTTTGGCGAAGCACATCGAGGGACCATTTTTCTTGACGAAATTGGAGATATGCCCCTTCGACTCCAAGTAAAGCTATTAAGAGTCCTTCAAGAAAAAAGATATTCTCCTTTGGGGGGAAATCACCCGCTGGAAGCTGATGTTCGTATTATTGCCGCCACCAATGTGGACCTCGTAAGAGCTGTTCAAAATGGCAAGTTTAGGGAAGATCTCTTCTATCGCCTCAACGTCCTTCCTGTCTTTATGGCGCCGCTTCGAGAACGAGGCGGGGATATCATGGCCCTTCTGAGCCATTTCCTTGTCAAAGCAAGCATAGACCATGGCATGGACGAACCTTGCCAATTTACAAATGATGCCCTCAAAATTCTACATAACTACCGATGGCCAGGAAATGTCAGGGAACTTCAAAACGTCGTCGAAAGAGCAGTCGTATTGTCTGGCGGTGGAATGATCGGAGCATCCGAGCTACCTAGAGAGATTTTGGACTCCCATCAACCGGCCCAACAAAGTCCTACAGCTGAATTTTCAGTCATAGAAAGTTCCTCTCAGACCACCAACAATATGCCCACACCTCTCTTTGAAACCTTCGACGCCACCTCGCTCATGGTCATCACTTCAAGTGAGGGCAAAGTTTCCCTTCCCACTGAAGGGGTCGATTTACAAGTTTTGATGGAGATGATTGAAAACACTTTGATCATCCAGGCATTAGAGCGTACCGGAAACAATAAAAATCAAGCCGCTAAACTTTTAGGCCTAAACCGTACTACCTTGGTAGAGCGCCTCAAAAAAAGAAAAATAGGCTTCGTGAATGGAACGATGGCTGATTTTAAAAGGCAGCCCACCTAAAGTCTAAGACACGCTGCTATTCAGAATTGCCAAAACACAAAGTAAAAGAGCTTATGAATGGATCCGCCAATTACAAAGGCGGCACATAAGCTCTTAAGTCATTTTTCACCAAGCCCTGAACCTCTTAAACTCTGGGTAAGGACCAAACTTGCCCGGATTAGCAAAGAATGGAAGGGACGAAGAAAGTGACTGGTAAATCAAGGTTTCCATGTGACGGCTGAGTTTTGCTTTATCGCACTTTTTAAGGTCGCGCTTTTTAAAGTCGCACATCCAAAGACCTATTAACTCCCAGAAGTGGTTGCCCAATTCCTACTTTTATGAGTGCAAGGCAAGCTGGCAAAAAATTCTTCCACTCTCACAAACTTTTCATGGATCTTTTCACGAACTCCAAATGAAAACCCTACAGCCTTTTCAGCTCAAATTGGGGTTTCCCGGATAAAGTAGAGCCTTTCTTTATGCGACTAGTAAAACTTACCATTGTAAGTCATCCATTATCTTCTAGCTAAAAGTCTGAGCCATCCTACCACCAAAACAATTTGACATTTTCATTTTTGATTCAAAATCATAGCTCCCCGTTCACTTTGTCTTACATCAGTGAAGTCATTGATATACACCAATATCGAATGCATCAAGCGACTCGGTTTGAATCCGACAGCGATCGTGAGTTTTGAGGAGCATGAAACCCAAAGAAATAGGTTTCGCCCTACTTCTCTGGCCCTCGAAAAGGAAAAGAGAAGCAGAGCCCATAGGAAACACGATTACATCGTTAAAATTTCTTTTTCTTTTTTTGCGACCTTTTCATCAATCTGCTTGCAATAGGCGTCGGTATTTTTTTGAATCAGCTCTTGGGCTTTTTTAGAATCATCTTCGGAAAGAATCTTGTCTTTTTCTTCTTTTTTTACAGACGTATTTAAATCCTGTCGTACTTTTCGAACCGCAACCTTAACGTCTTCGCCCATTTTGTGGATTTGTTTGGCGATGTCTTTACGACGTTGCTCATTAAGGGGAGGGACGGGAAGGCGAATGACATTTCCATCATTGTTTGGCTGTATGCCTACATCAGCCACCTGAATCGCTCGTTCAATGTTTTGAATCGACTTTTTATCAAACGGGGAAATCACAATCGTTCTGGCGTCAGGCGTAGAAATGGATGCGACTTGATTGATGGGGGTGGGAGTTCCATAAAAGTCGACTTTAATGCCATCTAAAAGGGTTACTGAGGCTCGTCCCGTTCTTACCCTGGCCAAGTCCTGGTCTAGAGCAACAAGCTTCTTATCCATTTCTGCTTTACAAAGTTTATTAAAGTCAGTCATCTTTATCTCCTAAACAACAGCTCAATTAAAATTATAGAAACGAGGGATTACTGAACTAGGGTTCCCACGCTATCGTCTTCTAGGGCTCTTAACACACACCCTGGCTCATCAAGTTTAAAGACCTTAATGGGAAGCTCCGCTTCCATGCACATCGTAATCGCGGTAGCATCCATAACCTTCAATTGCTTTGCGATAACTTCAAGATAGGTTAAGCGGTTAAACTTTTTGGCGCTTGGATTTTTCATGGGATCAGAATCATAAATGCCATCGACTTTGGTGGCCTTTAGAATAAGGCTGGCCTCAATTTCTTGAGCTCTTAATGCCGCAGCTGTATCGGTAGTAAATAAGGGATTGCCTGTTCCACCCGCAAAAATAACAATTCGATCTTTTTCAAGATGGCGCATAGCTTTGCGTCTGACATAAGGCTCAGCCAACTCCATCATCTTTATAGCCGTTAAAACTCGTGTGTGTAAACTAAAGCGATTCTCAAGGACCGCTTGCAAGGCAAGGGCATTGATACATGTGGCCAACATTCCCATGTAGTCAGCACTGGGGCGATCCATACCAAAGTTTTCTGCTAAGGAACCTCTCCAGAAGTTTCCTCCTCCAATTACACAAGAAACTTCATATTTCGCTTTCTTCAAGCTCGCAATTTCTTGAGCCACCATGAAAATCGCATCTTCGTCTATTCCATTGGCTTTGGGCCCTCCAAGCATTTCTCCTGAAAGTTTAAGCATGACGCGGCGATTTTTTATGGGCATGGTCCATCCTTTTTTAAATCTTTACATAACATCGACTCTCACTCTAATACTTTACCCCACCCCCAGACAAGGCCAGATAATAAATAACCTCGTCGGAAACGAGGTTATTCATAAAAATTGAGAGTCTCAAGAACTTTCAGATTAATTCTTAAGCTGAGCCGCTACTTCTGCCGCAAAGTCAACTTGGTTGCGTTCAATTCCTTCACCGAGTTGGAAGCGAGCAAATGCTGTCAGATCCGCCTTGATGCCAGTACTTTGAACATACTTGAGAACGCTTAACTTCTGTTCTTTGACAAACGGCTGGTCCACCAAGCAGATCTCTTGGAAATACTTGTTAACTTGGCCAGTCAAAATCATCTCTAACTTGTCGGCAGCTTTGCCTTCTTCTAAAAGCTTCTTGCGAGAAAGCTCTTTTTCCATTTCGACTTCCACGCTGGGTACGTCTTCACGCTTAAGATATTTAGGCGCTACGGCTGCAATATGCATGGCGACATCTTTGGCTACTTCTGCAACTTTTTCTGAAGCTTCACCTTCAAATACAGCTAGAGTACCAATTTTTCCACCCATATGGCTGTAACCGGCGATCAAGCCGTTAGGAACGGAAAGATACTTCACGCGACGAAGTTGCATATTTTCGCCGACTTTTTGAATAAGTGTAGTCAAAACTTCACTTACAGGCGTTCCGTTTAAAGACATTGCTGCTAATTTTTCAACAGAAGTTGCCTTGGAACTTAATGCAAGCTTGGTAATTTCAGAAACAAAGTTTACGAAGTCGGCATTCTTTGCTGAAAAATCCGTTTCGCAGTTCATTTCGACCAATACCGCTTCCTTGCCATTTGCGGAGACTAAAACTCCGACGGAGCCTTCAGCCGTAGTACGGCCTGACTTTGAAGCGGCTCTTGAAAGCCCTCTTTCTCTTAGCCAAAGCACTGCTTTTTCAATGCTGCCTTCATTTTCAGTAAGTGCTTTTTTGCACTCCATCATTCCAACGCCGGTTTGTTCCCGTAATTGTTTTACTAGATCTGCTGTAACTTGAGCCATGGATTACATCTCCAATTTAAATTCAGGCGTTGAGAAACCTGTGCTATTAAAATCCGTCCAATAAAATCCGTCCAACTACTTCTTAACTTCCTTCTTTTCTACCTTAACCGCATGACCTTCTTTGTCATAAATGGTGCCTGGCTTAGTCGCACGTGACGTTGTGCCTTGGTCCATTTCAGACTTGTCTCTTCCGCGAGTAGAACCTGCAAGACAAGCATCAGCAGCAGTTTGTAGGAAATATTGAATCGCCTTTATGGAGTCATCGTTTCCTGGAATTGGGTAATCAATGCCATCTGGATCCGCATTGGTATCAGTAATCGCTACAATAGGAATCTTAAGGCGACGGGCTTCTTCAATGGCGATTCTCTCTTTGTGAGCATCGGCAATGAATACGGCTCTTGGTCTACCTGGCATGTCTTTAATACCGCCTAGGTTTCTGTCTAGCTTATCGCGCTCTCTGGATAGATTTAAAGCTTCTTTCTTCGTAAGCTTTGAAACCGTTCCATCAACAGTCGCTTTTTCATATTTTTTAAGTAAGTGAATAGAAGCTTTTACTGTTTGGAAGTTTGTAAGTGTTCCACCTAACCAGCGGTGATTTACAAAGAATTGCTTAGAGCGTAAAGCTTCTGTTGCAAGAATTTCTTGAGATTGACGCTTAGTACCAACAAAAAGAACATGACCACCTGTTGCTGTAACAGATTCCAAAAAGTCACAGGCTTTCTTAAATGCCGTTACTGTTTGTTGAAGGTCAATAATATGGATGCCGTTTCTGCTGCCAAAGATGTATTTTGACATTTTTGGGTTCCATCTACGACACTGGTGGCCATAGTGAACTCCTGCCTCTAAAAGATCTTTCATGTTTACTGTAACGCTCATGGTCTTCCTTTTTACGAAGGTTTGTCGTCAACTGCTGCAAGCAAAAAATTGCACCTTCGAGTCAGCAGTCTGTTTATTTCAAAGCCCACCTTGGTCTTTGAGGCGCTGACTATAGTTCAAGTAGCCTTCGAGGCAAAGGATTTTTTGCGGGTTCTGCTAGAATTGCACTTGGCTCTAAACCTTGGCAGGACAGGACGGCGGGGCTATTATCGGGCTTTAGGCGGTTCTGTCTTGCGCTCCCTTGAACGTTAGCTTCATGGGAACGAGACTTTTTTGCCAAATACGGCAGGATTTTGGCTGACGAAATGCAGTATATCCCGCTGTTAAAGGTCAAATTTTCCCATTCATAATCCTATTTCTGGAGGGCGGGTTTAACTGAGGAGGCCTCGGTCTATTCAGGAATCTAGTTTGAGATTCTTAAGAGCTTTAAAAGGATTGAGTCCGCTTTCTGAATCCGCTGAGTTTTGAATCGGATCCGAGATTTTTTCATCACAGACGAGACATTCGTCATTGGCGCCGACTCGAATAAGACGTGTCGGCAGAGCAAGCTGAACGGCATCGTTGATGAGTTCTTCCAGATCAAAGGTCTTGCCATTGGTTAAAGTGAAGTCTTCAATGGAAGTTTCATCTAGCTCTAAATCGTCAGAAAGTTCAGAAATATCCCGTAAAAACCGAGTTTCTATGCTTTCAGAAATAGCCCATGAAATCGCAAGACCACACCGAGAACAATCCACAAATGGCGTATAGTCGACGCTTCCCCTTACAGTGACACATGCTGGGTCACGGGCATCAACGGAAACTAAAGCTTTCAAAAGAGGCTTTTGAGCGTCTTTGGGAGTCTTAAATTCAGCGTATATTTTAGATAGCCAGTCTTCAGTACCTTCAATTTTAAAAGTCTCAATGGATTTCATTTTAGACACATCGATGATCATGTAGGACTCCTTTTCGAGACGACATCCCAATACTACCCCCTGCACACCCTGTAAAGTTAAAAGCATCATTGCCCCTTAAATTGCTCGCCCGAGTCTACGAAAGGGACGTTTTTATTGACTGAAGCCCCACTAAAGTCGAATATTTTTGAACAAAAACAACAGGTTAAATCTTTTAATTTCGGGATTCGAAAGATCTCCCACGAGGTTCCGATAATCAAATTGAGACCTTGGGGTCTCTTATAGGTAAGGGTAGGTTTTTTCGTTGATGGCGGAGCTGTCTTGGAAGTCTGGTATTTACAAATCGGAGCGCAAAGAAAAGGACCCTTCTCTTCTGCAGGGTTGAGGGAAGCTTTGCGATTGGGCGAAGTCGATCCTTTTTGCGACGTCTTTCATGCTTCAAACCCTGATCTCGTCAAGCCGCTTTTGGAGTGGGATGAGATTTTTGATGCGACCTCTTCTTTGTCCAATTCGTCAAATTCGTCAAACGCACACCAAGACCCAAATGGATCCGCTGAGGCCAGATTAAAAGAGTCCTCAAAAAAGATCCTGAAAGTGCTGGGTTCCACGGAGCAAAGCGAAAAAAATGGACTACGCAAATCAGACAACTTGATCAATCAAACCTTCAATACCCTTAATTTCTCTATCGATCAGCTTTCCGATACGGAAAATATCTCTCTATCCGACTCGAGAAAAGCTCAATCCCCTGGGAAAGCTCTTCCGGGTAAGACCCCTGAAAGAAATGATAAAGCCCGATTCCAAGATCCTTCCGCCAATGGAAAACCTCAAAATAATGCGCCACAAGCGACGGCAGTAAATGTTAAAAACCACATTCCAGCTCTCCCTTTGAAGGGTATGTCTGCCTCGCAAGCAGAACTCATTAATGCCCAGGAAGGTACTGTGAGGAGAAAAAGAAAGTGTGTTTACCTCGTTCAGCAAGCAGGCCGAAGGTATGGGCCCTTCACCTCTTTTGAAGTGTACGAACATTATAAAAACGGTCACCTAAAACCAGGCGCGCTAGTGGGAAAGGGCTCACTTGCAAAAACCGTGTCTATAGAGCGCTTTGTAGAAGTCTACCAATCAGGTAAAAAAACAAACTTCTTTCCAGCTGAATCTAGCCTCAAATGGCTAACCCCCTCTCGCCTCACAGCCATCTTTTTGTCATCAGCTATGGTATTGATTGCTGTCTTATACGCGCTTCCCTACGGTAGAAGCCCTAGAAAGGTCCCGAATTTGCTTGCGAAAATACGCCCCGAAACTCAAGAAGTCACCCAAACCGAACGGCCCATCCGCGCTTCAAAAGAAGCGAGCACGACAATTCCAACCTTAACATCAAACACACCGGCAAGACCTATGGAACCGGTCTATAGAAACGTCGATAACCATCGGAAACAAAACCGCCTAACTGTCAATCCAAGATCTACAGGCTCCTCAAGAATGTCTGCTAAGAGCTACCCCAACATGATCAAAGTGGAAGGTACTTCGGCCATTGCTCAAGCCTTAATGGGTAAAAATGACGGCGCTGAGGTCACTATTGCCGGACTAGAATTTGACCGGGCCGCCGTAAGAAATTGCCGCGGCATGTGCGAAGTCATATTTATCGATTCGTCAGGAGCAGCGATACAAGTAGTCTTTGATGGGGCAAGTCACCGTAATAGCTTATTTTCTAAAGGCAGCAGGGTCTCCATTGTAGGTTTTTTAACTGCCGGAAAGCAAAAAGTGATCTTGAAGAGAACCTATTAAGATTGGTTACGTTTCCTGTGGAAAACTATTGACCTCAGACTTTTTGGGCGCTATACGATTACCTTCCTAATTTTGGAAAACTAGGACCCGGAACAATCCGAGCTGTCCTTTGAGGAGATAGAAGAATGGCCAACCCTAAATGGAAAACATCCAAATCAAAGACACGTAAACGTCGCTCTCATCACGCGTTGAAGCCCCAAGGTCTTTCCACATGTAAAAACTGTGGTGAGATTCACTTGCCTCATCATGCTTGCCCTTCTTGTGGTTTTTATGATGGAAGACAGGCCATTGAACCTAGAGCAACTGCAGCTGCTTCTACAGACTTCAGCGTCGAGTAAATGAAATCGCGGTGGGGAAGTCTCTGACTTCTCCCTTTATTTCTTCATTTGTTTCGCCATATTGCTTTGAGCATCATTTTGACAAACAAATGTTCAAAGGAGAACCTTATGTCGTCTCAAACTCTTTCTATGTTTCCGGGTCAGGGTTCACAATATGTGGGCATGGCCCGTTTTCTTTTGGAAAACTTCCCGAAAGCTAAACACGTTTTTGAAGAAGCTGAAGATGCTTGCCGTCTTTCTCTAAGAAGCCTTTGTCTTGACGGCCCCGAGTCAGAACTTGTCCTCACCGAACACACTCAACCGGTGATTCTTACAGCGTCTGTAGCAACCTGGGTCGTCTTGCAAGATGAGGCTGGATTCAACGCAAAATACTTTGCGGGACACTCTCTCGGGGAATACTCAGCCTTAGTTGCTGCTGGTAAACTTTCTTTAACAACAGCAGCGAAACTCGTCAGGCAGCGTGGCAAAGAAATGCAACTCGCCGTCCCCCTAGGCAAAGGAGCCATGCTCGCCGTTCTAGGCACCATGGATCTTCCGGTACTTGAAGAAGTCTGCCGTCGTGTAAGTTCAGAGCTCAAGACCTCAGGGCTGGATTCTTTAAGTTCTAGCGTTCAAATCGCTAACTATAACTCTCCCTCCCAAGTGATTCTTTCTGGAGGAGCAAAAGCCATTGATGCCGCAGCCCTTGCCTTAGAGGCTCTCAAATTCAAAACAAAACTTTTGACTGTAAGTGCTCCTTTTCATAGTTCGCTCATGGCCCCAGCGCGCCTCGCGATGGAAGCAAGCTTAAAAGATCTCAAGCTCCCTGAAACCGAGGGACAAATCATCGCCAACATCACAGGAAATGTAGAGCCAAACTACACTTCTGATTTTTTGATCCAGCAAATTGATGGCCCCGTCAAGTGGACTCAGACCATTGAGACGGCTTTGCAACAGGGAGCCCAACGTTTCATTGAAGTAGGCCCAGGCAAAGTTCTTTCAGGTATGGTGAAGCGATCTTTACCAAAAGAAGCTGTTTTGATTGCTACAGATGACATCAAAGAATCTATATTAAAGCTAACTCAAAGAGCTGATGTCGTTTGATCGAAATCCTGGGATAGGCTTACTGCATGTAAAAATTTTTGATCGATCTGCAAATTACAAACTGCAAATTGTAACAGCTGTTATCTAACTTCTTGGAAGCTTTTAGGTGATGTCGCAGATTAAAAATCTAGAGTTCTGCTTTAAACTTGATTGTGACATAATTGGACTCCTTAAATTGATTGTTTCAATTATAACTCTGAGTCGTGTCCGTTAAATCAGGTAGCTTCACATAGCTTCTGCCGCTTTCACGAAATTCGACCATCGAGTTTTTGAAAGTAGGTTGTCGGCAGTTACGAAATGAAATCTGCAGTTATCGAGTTGCATTGAGCCTACGAAAACCCAACTCACATATTTCACTCATCATCTTGCATATTTCGTATTTATGAAATATAATAAATGAAAGATGAATCATTTGGCCTAACCCATGACAATACTTGTGAAAAAAGCTCTTTCTTTTGTGAAGAAAGCCTTTGGCGAGGGATCCTTCAGCCTCGATGAGGAAAGCATCGCTTTGCCCAAGCTATCGCTTCACCTTCGTTCGAACCTTGAGGTTAGGCGCTTCCATTTTCACGAGCACCCAGGAACCTTGGTGGCCATTAAAGGGTCCACCAACGCAACTCAAATTCTCGCGCTCGCCCACCAACTCCAAGACCTCGCGCAGCCGCTGATTTTTGTATTCGAGTCAGCGGACAAGGAAACCGCCGGCCTTCTTGTGGCTCATAGAGTTGCGCATATTATTCCGGGCCACCGCATATTTGCACCAGCACTTGGACTCGTCTACAAGCAGGTCGCCGCGCAAAAGGAGCAAATCAGCACCCACCAGGCAAACCAGCTCTCAGCCACTGGCCGGCAAGTAGTGAGTTGCGCCATTCTTGTGCCGAGCACCCCCTGGACCGATGCATTGAAACCCAAGGACCTGCGAGTTACCCTTCAAAAGCTTCTCCCCGACGCCAGCCTTTCGCCCGCGAGCCTCACAAGGGTTCTCTCCGAACTCAGGGATCTCGACTTCGGATATTTTGAAGGAGCGGGGCCATACAAACGATTTCATTTTCATGAACGCGATGTTCTATGGCAACAACTTCTCCGAGTGGAAACCGAAACCGTTATTCAGCGAGTACGCATCAAATACGTTGCTAAAGATGTTGTCTACGCTGGAAACCACGCTCTTGCCCGCACAACCCAACTGCGTCTTGGACAGAACGAGCCCACAGAAATTGCATTGTCTCAGAAAGATTTTGCCTCTGGCCCTCATAACAAAGAAAAGTCCGAAGATGCGCAAATTATCATTCAAATTTGGCGCAATCGCCCTGCACTGCTCATCGAAAAAAACGGTGAACGCTGTCTCAACATCATTGACATCGCACTTTCTAAGCGTTCCACCGTCGATCCGCGAGAACGAGAGGTGATTGCAGACTTGCTTCGACAGCATCAACTGAATCCCGCCTCCTTCCTGGAGGAAGCATGAGCAACATTCCACCCAATGCTTGGAAGTTTTTTGCCGCCCTTTCTGCATTTCAAGAAAACTATGCCGTCATTGACGGCACAGCTACCGTGTTTCATCTCGAAGATCGCAATGCGCAAAGCCAACGAGCAACCATTGATCTCGACATGGCCATTCTTGAAATCACAACCGCGCCAAACCAGAGTTGGAGTTTGGAGCGTTCTTCGGGAATTTTTCACCGCGAACAACTATCAGAGCCAATGTCTCCAAAGCGGCAAAAGCCAATCCTTTCGCTTCAAGGCTCCCGAATCACGCCGAGATCTCCCGTCGGTTATCGAGATTTTTTCTGAAGAAATCGTTCCCAATTCGGAGAGCTGGGTCCACCGCATCCCCGATGCCGAACTCTCTGCCATTGTTTTGCCCAAAGCCGCTATACAACTTATCGCTCAACACAAAATCACAAGAGAAATTTTAGGCAAACCGGTTTCCTTCGCCTCAGTTTCCAGCTTAATCATTCTTAAAGCCATTGCGTGCGATAATCTTCTTCAACATCCAAATCCAATTGAGAAGGCCAAACATCGAAAGCACATCAGCGATATTATCAGACTCATCCACATTCTGAGAGAGGGTGACGAACTCGCAGTTCTGCCTGAAATTTGGACTTTTCTGGAAAAACTCATCATAACACCGGAAGACTACTTTCTCCCGCAACGCATTCGTGATTCGCTTTGGGCCGACATCCCGATATCAAGACGCGTCGAGCAATCAAAGCCTACACCCCCGAAACATTTGCCGACATCTTGAGGACCTATTTCAAAATGAGTCCGCAGCCTGCTGACCAATGAACCTGACTTAAAGACTTGTGGTACCGACTGGGAAATAATATGGAAAACCAAAAGTACCCGAAGCTTTCGGAGTTCATTTCAGAGCAGCGTTCTGGTCCAATCTTCTTAAAGAAGCTCAGCACTTTAAAGCGATGCTGTTAATTTCAGGCCATAATGCGAGTTGACCGAAATAACACCTTCAGTTCTCTGATTCCATATACCTCAGCAACTCCCGGTCATTTCACCGTTTGCCCAGCGGTATTTTGTCATTTCTATCGTGATGGTCCTGTTTGACACACTTCTAGGCTATGGAAGCTGCCAACACTCCAAATCCAGTAAGAACGCTCCCTCGGCGAGCTTAACGGATTGGAGCAAGCCCTCGGACCGCCAAGCCCATGGGATTTTATACTAGTCTGGCAAAAAGACCTAGGCCATTTTTCTTTGATGATTCACTAATCCAAGGGCCATGCCTTAAGGTGTCCACTGGTGAAACCAGTGGCTTTCATGGCTGTAAGTTAAGTGTTCTAAACAAATTGGGGTTTCGCGCCAACGACCCATTATCATCGATTCTTCTGAGAACACAAACTCTCGGTCTTCCGTTCCTAGAGATACCTCACAAAGGCAAACTTGAATGTAGAGTTGCTCGGAATCCTTCTCGGCTACAAAATCTGCTTCAAGTTGTTCGACCTCCCCTATGCAGAGTCGACACCCCCCTCTTATCAGCTCCTGAAATCCGATGTCATCCAAAATGCCGGAGATCAAGTTTTTACAATATCCCAGAATGCTGTGACGAACTCCTAAATCAGTGGCGTAGTATTTCTCGTAAAGCTCTAGATGCCGTATGCCATTGATGTCAAATCGAGAACACTTGTAATTTAGATGGGTGCGGCTGATTTCAGACGACGTTATTTTGTATAAATTTCAGCAAGTTGGAGACTTTTTGCTTTTTAAAAACCCAGTTTCTATCTAGCCTAACTCCCTCGGGAATAGTTATCTCATTATTATTTTTACGCCGAGGAAGCATTTTATGAGTAAGGCATCGGCACTGATAGCTGCAAGTTTGACCGTATAATTTGTTAATGCTGAAATATTGTTTGAGCAATTGCCAAAGGCCTTTAAAGGGCAGCATTTTAAGGCTTTGAAGAATACGGACCTATAAAAATGGCTCAAAAATTAGGGTATAGAGTGGCTTCGAATACTTTTAGGAGTTCAGGTTAAAATCCTGGGATCAGGAGGCAACTGAACTTGTAGAACCGAAAACATCCAACTTACTGAAATTTATAGAAAATAGCGTCGTTCTAAATCAGCCGCACCCAATTTAGATGCACATCCTGCAAAAATTTAAGTAATTTTGAACGGCCTCTACATTTACGCACTGTGCCTGAGATCAGAAAAAATCTGTCATTTTTTTTTGCTGTGATAATGTCCCACAGCTGCCGAATATGGATTGGGTAACACTTTCGAACTGAACTCTGTAACTCCTCACAAGTGTCTCGCTTATTTTTGATTTTTTGACTTTCAATGTACAACACGACCTATTTTCAGCGGCTCTGCATCTATGGAATCACGAAGTAACTCAAGTGGGTGGCCAAATGTCGGTCAGTCGCCGAGAACATCTTCACAAATCTTTAAATTGATGCCATTCATGCTGCTATGATATAGTTACCAAATCTGAAACTATCCATGTTAACAGAATGAGGTTTCAGCGGGGATTTAGCAGAGGAATGATTACTTTGAGCTACAAGAAACAAATCGAAACCGATGTGATTGAAGAGTTCTTCCATCGTGATTGGAAGCTGGCCCTGGGCGAAATCATTCTCCATGTTAGGCGTGTTAAAAGTTTGGCTGGATTTGAACAAAAACCTCTAGGAAAATTGGAAAGACCCGAGCTTATCGCACTTCTTGCTGCCACCCTTCATTACCTGGCACATGAGCAGGGAATTGAAGAGATTCCAGTGTGGATTTCTTCAGCCTATTCACTGGAACACGCTTGGTTTCCCGCTGGATTGAAATCAATGCGAGCCATGGCTATCGCCGAAAGTCCCCTGGAATTTCGGCGAAACGACATCTTCATTTTACGGGATCTTTTTGACCGCTGTTAATTCCTTGAGGAGCTCCCTTTGCTATCTGTCGACACCATACATAAGGCTCTAAATGAGTTGAGCCAAGAGCTTGAAAAAAGAAATTCTCGCGGCGAGATTTGCCTTGTGGGAGGAGCAGCTCTCTGTATTGCGTATCAGGCA
>JBAXBA010000020.1:0-47535 GCA_037142195.1 Pseudomonadota bacterium | reverse complement strand
CTTTCTAGGCCAAGATCACTTGTTCATGATTAGTTACTGTTCATACCGGACGCACAAATGAAGTGAATGATTCACTTCATTTTTTTGTTTAAAAAGGTATCACCTTGGCTTCTAAGATCGCTTTTTATAAAGGGCACTTCTGTAATTGGCCATAAAAGCTCACCACATTGGACGCATAGGCGTTTTGATGTTCGGGACTTCCATTATAGTAGTAGGCTAAGTCCCAAAGACTATTTGACATGTCTGTTTTTGCAGCAATCACACGCACAGAATACTTAAGATTTGTTAAAATATTGTGAGTGATGCCGCGCCATGCGGGATTGCTATCATCGATTTTATTTCCGTTGGAATCTATAGCGGTAATGATTTGCCCTATCCCGATTCCGTTACAATTCCCGTTGCTGCAAGAATCAGGAAGTATGCCTAGCTTCGTTTCTTGCTGGGTTTTTGCCATTAGCGCTAATACGGGGCTTATGCGACGTGCTTTAGCCCAATTTCGAAATTTGATGGCGGCGGATTCGTTGGACCCCACAGCCTTCTCAAAACACTGCTTTAAAACACGGGCTCGCTCACACATGGTGCGGTCTTTATGTTCTGCGCTGCCCATCAGAGTCTTAGATTCGGGATGGGCAGAAGTCGCGTAGGACCTGTTATTATAGGCATCGAATGTAGTATAGTCCATGACTTGAGCTTCTTCCCAGCTTTTTTGACAATAACCTGATGGGGGTTGAGAAGGAGCTATATGCTCCGCAAAAACAAATCCTGTTGCAAATTTGCAACCTGGAATCGCTTTGGCTAAGGTCACTTTATAATAACCCTCTTCAGGGCCTGAAAGGTCTTTCAGGAAATATTTGCCCTTAGAACTCAGCTCGCACTTTCCGGTGCCTGGCATCAACTTACTGGAATCTTCGATTTTAATCTTAAGGAAAGTATCAACACCGGCGCCAACAGTAAAAAAGGGTTGATTCCCGCTTGCTGCTTCCTCAGATGTGGGTTCTTCGTTCTTTACCTGATTACAAGCACTAAGTGCCGCCAAAGCCAGCGGGAATAAATAGATATTTCTCATATCACCTCTATTTAAATTTCGATTCCGTAATTATATCTTAAATCCCGTCAAATTAGCAAAACTTGGATTAAAAAACGGTCCTTCATAAAAATATGAAAGACCGTAGCGAACTAAGTCCCACCCTACTTTAATTCCACTCCGTAAAGCTGGGTTTCGATCAAAGGGCTCTTGCTAGGTCCATTTAAACTAGACTTTGAGATGAATCGGGACGACAGGCTACTCAGTTCCCTCGCCTTATGCGAAGACAATGCTGTTTGAAGCTCGCTAGGTAAAAAGATTTCAGAAATTTTAGCTTTAAACCCCAAAGAGGCTCGAGAGTTTTTAGCAAAGCACTCTCTAAGGTCTTCTTTGTCTAAAAGACACTCTGTAAGACTAAATTCAGAATTAGGGGAAACTACCGGTAGGGGCTTGTCTTGATCTAACCCTGCCAATCCCTTGGCTTCTTTAATAGCTTCTTTGATTCCACCAAGACGATCCACCAGTTTCAGATCTAAAGCTTGTCGTCCTGTCCATACTTTACCCTGCGCGATTTCATGCACGGCATTTCGGGTTAAGGAACGACCTTCAGAAACGCGCTTTAAAAAGAGCTCATAAGTTTCATCAATGCCTTGCGAAATGAGCTTTCGGTCCTCTTCTGAAAGCAGCTTTCCTCGGTTTCCAATGGTCTTGCGATCGCTGGATGTGACTTCAAAAAAGCTTACGCCATATTTTTCTTGGAATTGGGCAAAGTTTGGTACCATGCCTATAACACCGATGGAACCCGTGATAGAAAAAGGGTCCGCTACAATTTTCTTAGCAGCTGATGCTATATAGTATCCCCCAGAGGCTCCCACACCACCGATACTCACCACCACCGGTTTCTTGAGACCCGCCTCGTGAACCATACCCCAAATCATCTCACTGGCAAGTGCTGAACCGCCTGGCGAGTCCATCCTGATGACAATAGCTGCCACGCTATCCCGTTCTACGGCCCAGTTGAGATCCTCGGCCACCCAGTCGGGCACTATTTTATGGTCTCTAGAATTCCCTTCTGAATAATCGATTTCTCCACTTAAGTGAAGATAAGCAATCTCCTTCTTCCTGGAATCCAAAACGTTCCAAGACGTATCACGGGAGCGGTAGTCTTGATAATCTAGCCAGTTCAATTCTTTTTTAGCCAGTTGCTCTTCAAATAACTTCTTAGTTTCTGCCTTTTGACGCAAGTCACTCACAATTCCTAACGTCTTAGCTTCAATTCCCGTATAGAGTGATTTTTTAAACCATGATTTAACCTTTGCCTCATCGAGTCCTTCGCGGGCAGACTTTGCTATCTCTTCAACGAGAGTTGACCGCAGGTCACCTTCGAGCCAACGATACATTTGAAGTGTCTCTGGGCTGGGTTCATTCGAAACGAGAGGTTCAAAGGCATTCTTAAATGGGCCGGATCGAATCACTTCAATACCGACTCCTAATTTTTTAAGTGCCTCGCCAAAGTACATCAAGGAAAAATAGGGACCCAAAAGCTCAATATTTCCTGCAGGGGACATATCTAGCTGATCGCAAACGCTTGCAACAATGAACAAGTCGGAGTCTAAACTAGGCACCCAGCACCACACTTTTTTACCTTTTGCTTTAAAATCAGCAATGCTTTCTCGAATTTCTCGAAGCTGATTCTTAGACCCTGACAGATTTTTAAAATCTAAAAAAAGGCCCTCAATAAAAGGATCGGCTGCCGCTTCTTTAAGCCTTCCCTCCAGATCTAGTAAATAATAAGTCTTATCCGATGAAAAAAGAAAGCTCAGATAGCCTTCTTTCGAGCTGGCTATGCTGTCGGAAACCTCCCCATCAAATTCTATATTTAAAATCGAGGGTGAGGATTTGACTTTGGGGGTCTCAGCAATCTGATGCTCCTGGTAGGCCTTTCGTACGGAGCCAGATATGAGAAACACAATCAGTAGGGGAACTGCGGTCCAAAATATCCCCACACCTATAAGGTAGACTTTTAAAAGGGTTCCTAATTTTTTTAAGAGACGACGAAAGAATCCATGTTCTTCTTGGACAAAACTCAAGATGCACCTCTAGCTAATCATATGATGTCGTTGATACTATTTCTAACTCGGGTTCTTTACAATCACTTCCGTCAGAGTTCACGGTGTCTTTCCATTTTACATTGACTGTAAAGGTCTTATCTTGAGCCTTGCCGATCGTAAAATCACTGGTTAAAGTTACAACAGATGTGGCTAAGGTTTTGGCTATCTCTTTTTCAGGCGTTATACATGTCCAAGGTGTATCAAAAGTAACCTCCACCCCCGTAAAGGTTTGACTGGAACCATCGCTGGCCTTTCTGAGACTGTCTGTGATGGCCTTTTCATAGACCCGCTGACCGCGGTCCACAATGGTTAATTCAATGGGATCCCCATTGTAGAGATTCAAGCTCGTATCTGTCCCCCGAAGCAATTTGACCCCCAAAAAGGTAAATTTAGCTTGGCTAGGCTCGGCAGTATAATCTGGATCAGCTTCCTGAGTGCTTTCGTAAGTACCTTGCATTCTCAGACGAAAATAATAGGTAGTCGTAACGAGAGTGGAACAACTTCCGCTGAAAATTATGGCCAGCGAGACTAAAACGAAGGGAATCCCCTGTTTCATCCTTTGCATTCTCATCGGGCAACTCCTTTCTGCCAAGTCCAGCTTGTAATCTCCCGCTCTCGGCCTAAGGTGGCACTATACGGAACTACTTGCATGGCTTTGATTCCTTTTGATATCCAAGGGTCTGTTGATACTTTTTCCCCAAACTCGCGCCAGTCTTGCAAAGGTATTCCTAGCTCCCAAACGAGCCCTTGCGCCTTGTTGACTCTGTATTCAGGAAAGAGTTCTTTAAAAAGTTCTTTTGAAATGCCTCGCCCCTTATCGTCCCATTGTACAAGCAGTCTTCCGGTGAACTTTGACGCGTCATTTCCGGATTTCGACTGCATCCAAAGCGGCTTAGCGTCTCCCCACTCGGAAGGTGATTCCGGGAAGCAAAAACCCAAGATGGAGTCCCCACTTTCCACTTGGACCAACCATAGAATGCGTTCTGTCATGAGAGCTTCGGAAAACACCGATAGCCTGAATTGATGGGGATAACCTAGCAGTATACCCGATTTTTTAAGACCTAACTCAATTTTTTGGGACAGCAATTCTACAAAAGCACCCCGACTCCAAGAGATGGACTTTCGCCCCCGCTCTATGGAAACAAATTCCGGAGTTTCACAAACTCGAAGTTTATTGGGCACGACAATGGCGCAGCCTTCTTCAATCACAAGCTCTTCTTTAGGTTTAAAAAAGCCCTGAATGTTAGTACATGATGTAAGGCAAATAAGCCCTATGAGCCGAATGGATTTCATGATTCCTCCACTTTAAGGATTCGGAAGAATCTGATGATATCTTTAACGCATAGAATCTTGGAATTCTATCTTCCCATCAGAAATGACTAGACAGAAGCGCGTTCGAAAAAGGAAATGGAGTACTCTAACTTCAAAGCCCCCCCTGGTTTCAAAGTTGTCCTTAAAGAATTTTGCCTTTCTCCCAAAATATTATTGGCGTGACTTACTGGTTCCACTGCAAACCAAGGTTTATCAGGATTGTAGACCACTAAGTGATCTAGGGAGTCCGAAAACTCTAAGAAAGCTTCAACCCCATCCTCGGGCCAAATCAGCTGAGCGCTTTTCTTTCCCAGCAAAAATGAGGCGTCGACAGAGGCATTTTGGGAGAGACTAACCCCTTCAGTGAATCTTTTTGACCACAGTGTAGGAATCGCAGGCCCGCTTGGGATCCCTACGTGCTCTGCTGTGGGGTATTCGGCCAGTGCCTCGAACGAAATCATAGCTCCTCTTAAGCGACAGAAATAGGGATGAAATCCGCCGCCCATAAAAATAGGAGTAGAAGATCTGTTGGTTATGGTAAGCGAAAAACAGGCCCTATTTCCCTCCACATGGACTTCATAGGCAGCGGCATAGTCGGCAGGAAAAGGACTCCCCGAAGGGCGCTCTATACTGCAGCGAAGATAGTCTTCCGTCTGACTTTCTACCTGCCAAGCTTTGTCCCAAACCTCACCGTGCAGAGCATGTTCCTCACTGCGCCCGAGAAACAGGGTTTGCCCCCCATGCCACATCTTGCCCTCAAAAACTCGCCCTGACCATGGCACCATGTTGAAGCTGGCTTCGGGCAGCTCTCCCCGCTGAGAAATCAATCTGGAAGCCGGCCTCAGGGACGTGCGGCAGTCTGGCATCATCGCTCTTCCATGCCAAAAAAGACCCAAGGTGCAGGCCCCGTAGTCAGGGTCAACCCACAAGGACAATTGGGAATTTCGAAGTTCAAGCATAAGTCCACCTTAAAAGAAATAGATGCCTAAATATTGCACATTTTAGCGCAGGCTGTTCCTCCTTGCCCTTAGACTCAAGGAAGCAAAGTCCTGAAAATTATACCAGCTTCACGCCCAAAAAAGCCGTTATTTTTGCGGAACATTCATCTCATTTACCTTTAATTCTCCCGCAAATTGTGTTTAACTAAAGCAGTGCTTGATAAGACATCAAGTCCCTCGAAGACAAAGTCTTCATCAAAGAGGTCGGCTATTAGCCAAGTTGGGAGGTGATTTTTTTATGCCAGGAGTTAGAGTAAGAGATGGTGAGCCAGTTGAGAAGGCTCTTCGCATTTTTAAGAAGCAAGTTGAGAAAGCCGGTATTATCGGTGATCTTAAAAAGAAGCAGGAATATGAAAAACCTTCTGTTCGCTTAAAAAAGAAAAGTGTTGCTGCTCGCAAACGCAGAGCCAAGCAAATCCGTAAGTTCGGTTATGCCGACTAAGGATCAGAAACTACCAAGAATCTAAAAGAGCGAACTCTAGGGTTCGCTCTTTTTTAATTGTAACTCTCTTTATAACTGTCTGTCGTAAGCACTATCTAGGAAAGCTTCGATCCTTGGTATCTATGCGGACGCTGAATATCTCTTTTCAAGTCTCATTTTTTGACTCTGAGCTCCAGAAAATGACCCTGAGCCTCCGCTAACCATTGCCTAACTAGAAAAATCCATTACTGCCCGTAGGCTATCGTGCATCGCGAATGGGTCATAAATCCGCTTTCAATGCTGGTGTCCACAAGTTCCACTTTAGTCAACTTACCATCCACTGCGGCATTCACTAAACTTTGGGTTCCGAAAGGTCCAAAGATGAAGTACCACTTCGCGCAAGACTTGCCTGACTTCATCGACGAAACCTTGCTAAAATCAACTTTGGAAATATCCGTATTATTAGAAATGGGCGTTAGAGATGTGGCACATCCCGCTAGACCCAAAGTTGCAAATACCATCAAAACCTTAGCAGCACCTAGCATCGATTGAAAACAGCTCATAGACTCTCCAGAAAAAATAGGACCCCTAATATTAGAAGGCTGGCGCTTTGAAGTCAAACTTTAGGCGCCTATTCGATCACTTCAAAGTCGGAATAAAGAGCAAGAAGCAAGATTCTCCTATCTTCAAAATTTCAGGTGATTCTCTAGAAATATATGGTTTTTAGCGTTTATAGAGTTGAAGAGCGAGAATTCTCCGACTTGAGTGCTCTACGATCGGGTTGGGGTATCCCCAAGGGCTGCGATCCGCGTCAGAATCATGAAGCAGTTTTGAAGGGGCAGTTGCAAGCTCCGGAATAAACGTTTTAATATATAAGCCTTCCGGATCAAACTTTGCGCTTTGCAGCCACGGATTAAAGATTCTGAAATAGGGCTGGGGGTCACAGCCCGTTGAAGCAGCCCACTGCCAACCGCCGTTGTTGGGAGCCATATCTCCATCTAAGAGTGTCTTCATGAAATGACGTTCCCCCCATTTCCAATCAATCAGCAAATCTTTTGTAAGAAAAGAAGCAACAATCATTCGAACTCGGTTATGCATCCAGCCAGTTTGAGCAAGTTCGCGCATTCCCGCATCCACGATGGGAAAACCTGTTGTGCCTGCTTTCCAATGCTGGAATAGGGTATCATCATTCTCCCATGGTATATTCTCATAGTGTTTCAAAAAGCTAGAAGACTCCACTTGAGGTCGGTGATAGAGAATGGAATAGTAGAATTCTCGCCAAGCCAATTCTTTTACAAAATGCGCTGGTCCAGCTGTGTCCTTCCAACTAATCTCGCCTAGATCCAAAGCTGAAAGAATTTGGGGAACGGTTAAGCTTCCATTTTTCAAGTAAATAGAAAGCTTTGAAGTCGCCGGCCTTGAAGGAAAGTCTCGTTGGACTTTATAGTTAGATATTTTATCTTTGAAATCCAGGAGTGCTTGGTAGGCACTGAAGAATCCTGCTTCGGGTAAGGGCACCGAAACCTTTTTTTCATTTTCAGCTTCAAAATGCTCCAAGGCATCCCTAAATGGGAAATCCACTAGCCTAGTAAACTCACTCCATTTCATTTTAAACAAGTCTGAGGATCGTTGGGTTCTAGAAAAATAATCCCCAACGTTACTTTGAGCTTTGAGTCTTTCCTCTCCCGTAGGCCCATTCAAGGCTTCAAACCAACGCCTGGCATAAGGGGAGTAGACTTGATAGAAGTCGCCTGGGCGATCTCCTTTCAAAATTTCATGGGGTTCAAAAAGCAAATGGTCTCGGGCGTTGTAAACCTCGATGGCTAATTTCGAAAATAGAGCCTCAACGGCTGCATCCCTGGCTCTAGCGAAAGGCTCATAATCTCGACTCCATGTCACAAGCGACGGAGGCGTTTTTCCACTTCGCTTTAAAAAATCCACCAGACAGGAAAAAAAATCAGAAGGCTGCCTATCAATGACTAAGAGGTCACCTCCCTGAGCTTTCAAATCTTCCTTAAGGGCTTTTAAGGTCTTAAGGAAGAATCCGAAACGATCGTGTGAAAAGTCAGGCCGGCTCAGAAACTTGGAATCGAAGCAAAAAACGCCTAAAGTGCAGCCCTTATTCCTCTTCCAATTAAACTTTAAGGCTTCGTTTCCTGGTATGCGTAAATCTCGCCTAAACCAATGTATGCCCCAGTCTTGACTTTCAAGCGTCACTTTAAATACCCCTTAGCAGCAAGCTCCTGAATCTTCCCTCGCCTATACGCAAAAATCGCAGATACATCCCTCTTTATCAAGGGTAGAATCCATTTCCCAAAAATCCACCCAGGGACCTCATAAGTTACATCATCAGATATAAGGGTGCCACCGGGCACCTCTTCAAACGTATGTAGATGGTACCATTTTTTATAAGGTCCTCTTAGTTGCGTATCCACAAAGGATTCGTTGGGATTCCACTCAGCGATCAAAGTTCTCCACCAAACAGGAAATCCATGAATCCTCAATCTATAGTTGATGAGTGTCCCTTTTCTAATCTCTGGTGTCGACTGGTTAAGAATCTTAAATTTAAGCCATGGGGGAGTTAAAATTTCGAGATTCTCAGCCTTGGAAAAAAAAGCATAGACCAAATCCCTAGGCAAAGGAATAAACTGTCTTGATGAAAAAAAGTTTTCGGTAAATCTAGCTTTGCCTACCAAATTTTCTAAGGCCTCTCCTAGATTCTCAAACTGAAACCTAAATCCCAGTTGTAAAGCCTTTAAAGGCTGAACTCGATGACTTGACAGTACTATCTGTGACAACTCTCCTGTCAGGAGCTTTATAACCCATTTAGGAGCCGTCAGGAGAAAAGGAACTCCCTTTACAGCAGAGTAAGTTTTCATAAAATCTCGATTTGTGACAGGGGTCGGCGCCGTGAGGTGGAGTTCACCCTCTATGGCACTTTCTTTAATAGCAAAGTCAATCAATCGAACAGCATCGTCTATATGAATCCAACTCATCCACTGGCTGCCGCTACCCAGGATAAACGGAGGCGCTTTAGAAAGAAAACCAGATTCTTTAGCTAAAACGAGTCCTATTCTCAGCAATACGGTTCTAAGTCCCAATGCTCGAGCCTGGTTCGCGGCTGATTCCCAGTCCCGACAAAGTTCAGGCAAGAATCCGGAGCCGGCACGGCCATTCTCATGGTGAGGCGAACTAGAATTTCCGTAAAACCCTATGGCAGACGCTGAAATAAAGACCTTTGGCCTTGAATCTTCAGAAAGCATGGAAATAGCCCGAACTATGTTTTTGGTGCCTTCCACTCTTGAGTCACGAAGCCTCTTCTTTCGAGGGGCAGTCCAAAGTTTGTCCGCAATCCCTTCCCCTGCTAAATGGACCACAATATCCATCTTGCTGAAAACCTCCGGAGAGGGAACTTCTTGATCTGACCAAGAGAAAACTCGATCAGAAGGGATTTCAGGAAGCTTTTGGGGAGAGCGGGCAAGTGCAGAAACTTCATGCCCCTGTCTCATGAGGCTGTGAATCAGCTTTCTGCCAATAAGTCCTGTAGCTCCCGTCACCAGAATTTTTAACGTTGGATTACTATTTTTCAAATTGCTTCCAAATTCTTTCAAGCTCTAGCGCAGAAATCGATTCGACGCCTAGGGAAAATTCCGTTCGAGTCATAGAAGATTGTTTTTGAACGCCACGCATCATCATGCACATGTGTTGAGCTTCTACAACTACCGCTGCCGCTCTGGCATCCACTAAACTATAAACAGTCTCAGCGACTTCTTTTGTAAAACGCTCTTGGACTTGCAGGCGTTTAGAGAATAAATCAACGATCCTAGCCAACTTAGAGAGGCCCAGTATCTTTTGATTCGGATAGTAGGCAATCGAAGCTTTCCCCCAAAAAGGCAGCATATGGTGTTCACAAAGGCTGTAGAATTCTATATCTTTAACGCATACTAAGCCACTAGACTCGCTATTAAATATACCTTCCCCAATGACTTCGCTTGCCGTTTTTCCATACCCGGATGTCAGATGCTGAATCGCTTTGTAGAATCTTTCTGGAGTCTTAAGCAAGCCCTCTCGCTTGGGGTCTTCACCTATTTCTAGGAAAATACTTTCAGCAAGCTTAGGTATATTCGTCTCTAATTTTGAACCTCGTGGAACCGAGCTAACTGTGTGACTCATGTGAACCTTCCTATCTCTGTAGCATGGATCAAGAATATTTAACAAATAGGCCCTAATGCACCTTCATTGAGCGAGTAAAGGATCTCGCTCTTTACCGAGTTGATGATAAATCCTTCACGGAGTGCTTTAGACACCAGATTCCCCAGACGCTCCGGGCGCTCAGCCCCGGATATTCCTATGGCAAGGTGTATGGCTTTCATGCAAACTTTTCCTTCGTGGTTTTTATCGACATAAAGCTTCCCGCCCACTTGCATATTTGTGAATGTGATTTTAGAAAGCTTCGCCATTACTTTAAAGGTGCCTATAAAGCAGTTCATTACAGATTGCAAGAAGAGATCTTCAGGTGAAAAACCTCCGCCAGCGCCGCCAAAATCTTTGGGAACACTGCAAAAAGAATTCATTTCCCCTGAGGAAATCACCCAGGGGAGTTCAAACACTTGATCCGCCTTGGCCTCGGAAACAAATTCAACTGGATAACTAGGCATCTTTCTTATCCTCACTTTTCAAATCATTTTTCAAATCATTATTGACTTCACTTTTCAAGTCACAATAGGGGCTTTCGCTACAGTCTGCTGGGCTCGTATTACGCGGCAGAAATGGTCTTATCATAGTAAATCCTGCGTATCCCAAATGAAGGCCGACATTTACCGGAGCCCATCGTGCCGCCTTGGCAAGCCATTGAAACCTAGGAAGTACCGACCATATTTCTATAAATGACTCGACTTTTAGGGCCAGAGTTCCATCTTGCCGCCGAACGTGCATCACTTGATGCACGCGAACGGGATCTAGACCTTCGGCTTTAGCGTCAAACTCCTGAGAGCAAATATCAACAAACTTAAGGGAATCGGATCCAAGCTGATTTCGGTATAGAGAAATCTCCTTACTGCAGACTTTGCATAGGCCATCGTAGTAGACAGTAATCATTTTGCATCCGAAAGAAAGATTAAGTTGCATCTCCATATTGTTCATAGTAATATGAACAATATGAAAAGTAAACTAAAAAACAAAAAAGCATCTAACCAGTGGAAACGCCTATCCCTTTCCATTGGAGATTTCATTCGTTATTGGGGATTTCGTCGCATTCATGGGGCGATCTGGACTCAACTTTACCTTTCAAAATCTCCCTTAAGCTGCACTGACTTGACCGCCAATCTAGGGCTATCAAAAGCTTTGATCAGCCCAGCCCTTGACGAACTTTGCCAGTACAAATTGATTTTCGAAGCGCCGGCGCCCAATGAAAAAGTCAGGGTCTATTCGGCAGAAAAAGACGTAAATGAGGTAATTAGACAGATCTTAAAAACTAGAGAGCTAAAAATTCTTAAGCAAATAGCCAGAGATTTCTCCGAACTGAAGCAAAAAGATACAGACATTAGTGAAGTGAGCTCAGACCGCTTAGATAGTCTTGAAGAAATGATCTTTTCCGCTAACGTTATGCTAGAAGTTATGCTAGATCAAAAAGAATTGACGAAGCTACCTTTCTAGCTCCCTATAGGAGAGCTAGTAGATGACGACTTTCAATCATTGGAGACTTCCCAAAGATCCCACCGGCATCACTGAAGTGGGAAAGGAACAGCGCTTGCATGCTCAATATTGCATAAGTTTCATATAGCAGTTTTAACTTTAGTTTTAGACCGTAGCTACTATATAGTGATGTGATTTATTTTAGAGGCAAGGGTCCTTTCATCGTAGGAGGAACCAATGAAGTCCAAGGGAATAGGCAGAACCTATGAGCTCCTGAAACTAGCAGCACACGTTGGCATTAAAGAGCTGCAGTCGGGGGATTTAAACTCCCGAATTGAGCAGGCTGTGCTTATCGCAAAATCTCTCTCTCAATTAAAGGGCGCTGCCATGAAAGTTGGCCAGCTCTTGAGCTTAGATCTCGATGACTATTTCCCACCCGAAGCCGTGGAAATCCTGAGTCAGCTTCAGAATGCCGCCACAAGCCGACCTTTTGAGGAGATTGAGAGAGTTATCAATTCAGAAATCAAGGGACCTCACAGAAACCTGATAACAGATATTTCTAGAAGTCCCATTGGAGTGGCCAGTATTGGGCAGGTTCATAAGGCCAGAATGTCCCATCGCGATATAGTTCTAAAAGTGCAGTACCCCAAGGTAGCAGAGTCCATTGACGCTGATTTGAAGATCTTGAAAACATTGGCCTCTTCTTTTTGTCAAATATCCGGACGTAAAATGAATTTAGATGATCTCTTTAAAGAGTTTAAATTCATCCTAGACCAAGAGTTAGACTATAGGCTTGAGGCCGGGTTTCAAAGGGAGTTCGCAGAAAAAGTAACAAATCTAAATCAAACCTCAGCTTGCCAGTTTAGGGTACCTGAGGTCTTTGGAGAGCTTTCCGGTAGAAAAGTGCTCGCCATGAGTTTTGAGCCTGGATTGACTTTTAGGCATTGGCTGAGCCAGAGCCCCAGCAAACGAGATAAGGACCAAGTAGCCTTAGCGATTCTGGATCTTTACTTTCATGAGTTCTTTGAATGGGGAATGGTTCAAACCGATCCCAATTGGGGCAACTTTTTAATCAATACGAAGAATTCTGAAACGGGCATCACTCTCTTGGATTTCGGCGCGACGAGACGATATACTCCCGAGTTTGTAAAAAGATATATTGCACTTCTAGACTTAGCTTCCCAAAGAAGCCCTAAGGCATTTAGAGAGCTGGCTATAGACATGGCATTTATCGATTCTCGGGAGTCTGAAACCGCATTTCTCGCTTTCGAAGAAATGCTTAAAACTGCCATCAAGCCATTCTTTAAGCAAGCCTCAGGTGGCACCTTTTTTGATTTTTCAGACAGAAACCATACTAAAGAGTCACAGACAGCTATGAAATCTCTATCACGAGAGTTAGTCTACAGCCCCCCACCATACTCCATAGTGTTCCTCCATCGCAAGTTAGCAGGAGTTTATTCGATCTTGAAAAGTTTAGAAGTGAAGTTAGATATATCCCCTTACTGGCAAATGATGAAAGACTTGTCCAAAAAAAATGTTTAGTTTTGGTTGCTACTGTGTATAAATTGAAATTTTGATGCTAGCCAGACAGCCGTACGGATATACTTGTCATGAATGGCAAACGATAATTTTTTTAGCTACAAAGGATTTACGCCAAGAAAGTCCTCCTCACCACAAAAAGTATATCCACGGATTATTTCAGAGCAAGGGTCAGCTCGCAGAAGGCTCATAGATGCCATTACCGAAACCTAGGATTTTCTGCAGCACAGCTAGTATAATTCCCATGTAGGTAAGGCTTCTCATGCACGTTCCTTGACTAAAGCTTAGGTTTCGTCCCGAGCTATGAAGTTGCCTTCCCTAATGTTTCTACATAGAGAGGCCTCACTTTGAATCATATTAGACTTGATTTAGCTTACGATGGGCGACAGTACTTCGGATTTCAAAGCCAAGCGCATGGAAATACGGTTCAGGATATTTTGGAAAAAGCTTTAGAGCAAGTCCTGCAGCGCCCCCTTCGTCTGACGTCAGCGTCGAGAACGGATACAGGTGTGTCTGCAGAGCATCAAGTGGTTACCTTTAGGTGGGAGGAATCCCCTTTAGACTTGGCACTTTTAGAATCTCGTTTAAGGTCTTTGCTGCCTTCGGAAATTCGGGTTAAAAGCGCTCAAATAGCCCACCAAAGTTTTCACCCCGCATATTCCGCACTGGGGAAGATCTATCGCTACCGAATATGGAAAGGTGAGTGTCTTAACCCCTTTGCTTGGCCTTATGTCTGGGAACAAAGACGCATCCATGATGCCACTCAGTTAGCGAAAAGTTTGTCGTCATTTGTAGGAACTCATGATTTCAAGGCCTTTGCAAACCTAGGATCCATGGAAAGAAATACGATTCGCCGTATCTTCGATATCAAGATAGAAGAACAAGGAGGCCTCATCAACATTTGGGTCAGCGGGGGTGGTTTCCTGACACAAATGATTCGCATCATGATCGGCTCAGCCCTTGATGAATCTCTGGGGCGCCTTCAACGACCGATTACGTCCCTACTTCAGGAACCTGAACGCAGCCTTGCCGGAAGGACCGCACCGAGCTCCCCTTTAAGTCTCATTAAGATTCTCTATGACAAGATCCCTGACCTAAATGAATTTGTGAATGACTATAACGCTAGATCCGCTATATCGCTCCCTGAGCGACGTTAGCCCAAAACATCCGTTCTTAAAAAGTTCGCGCGCATTGCTGAGTCTTCGGTGCCCTGCCTTGAGGCCCCCATTCACGGCCACGCTTGAGATACATTTTAGCTTCGCATGTTCCTCCGTCTCCCCATCAAATGTCTTTAAAAAATGAGTATGAGATCGTTGGACACATAAACTCTTAAGGATTCTTCATGTGAAACTATGAAAAGACTGGCTCCCCAAAAAAGTAGATTGTCAATTGCTAGAGTACATTTAGAGTTGGCCCATTTCCCAAACCGTGCCATAATTGCGGGAATAAACTTTTATCTTTGGAGTTTCTATGAAGTCGATGATTTTGCTTTCCGCCCTTGCATTTTCCTCTTTAGTTCACGCAGAAGAGCAAAGTGCCGTCGAAAAAAAATACGAACACGGCAAAAGCATGTTGCAAGGAGCTAAGAGCAAGATGTCAGAGGCTAAGGCTAAAGTGACAGAAGCTAAGGCAGAGAAGAAAGCCGAAAAAACCGAGAAAAAAGAGACTCGAAAAGCGATTCTATCCGGCCCCGCATGTGCTAAAGTAGTACAAGAATGCAATTCCTCTGGATTTGTACCAGGCGGCAAAAAAGACGGCGGAGACAATGGTCTTGTTGCTGATTGCCTCTCAAAAGTAGCCCAAGGTCATTCTGTAACTGGAGTCACAGCCACCAAAGAAGATGCCCTAGGCTGTCTTAAAGCTTTGAAAGATGGAACCTGAAAACAGATCGTTATCTTTCACAAAAAATCAGAGCTTTTTGAGGCTCTGATTTTTTATGCATGCTGCTTGTTTTTTCTGGAATTAAGTTCTTACCTAGGTCTTATATCAAGTCACTCTATATGAGACATGGCAATTCAACCTATCCGAAAAAGCACTTATAGGATTTGAGCACTCTATCCTTTTTAGAAAAAAGCCATTATCACTAAAGCTCGTAATACACTCCCAAAAATCACACTCACTAAAAGCGATGAGGTCCAAATATAAATGACTCCTGAGGCTGCTCCGACAGCTGCCGCTCCTGCCCAGCTTGGCATCAATGAAAATACCGCACCAAGGCCCGCAGATAAGATGATACTTAAGATGGAAGAAGCTGTAACGGACTTAGTCCAGTTTAAGATAAAGCCTCTAAACAGTATTTCTTCAATAAAGCCGTAGACGACAACGAGCGTTAGGATTTCTAAGACAAAAGAGGCCCGAAAAGAAACCTCTGGCAGTTTCAAGTTGTGGCGATGAAGAAAAAAGTAGGAACCTGCTAAAACGAGACAAAAAACACCCACCTTTAGCCAGTCTCTTTTCGTCTGCTGCAAGGGAAGCCCTAATATTGCAAATTTTCGACTAAGTAAACAAACGCCTACATGAATGCTTAAAATGCCGTTAATGGCGTGAAATCCCCCTTGCCCCTTCCCTAAAGGCCAGGCACCGTCGAGAAAACCAAATTTCCATGGCAATAGCAGACTTAAGAGAAGCAAGATATCCATGAGACTACGGTCTTTGATAACATTTCCTAGGTGCCATAAAAGATACGGCACCCATAAAATAAGAGCTGTCTTGGCAAGATGGTTTAAACTCAAAGTATGGGTTTGTACCCCCCAAAAGCCGTTTACGAGGATAGGTAGACTCAGCCATAGAAAAGTCCAGCCACCTTCTATAGGCTTGCCGATAAGTTGGGCTAGCGGATTTTCTTTAAAGAGGGGGAAAAAAGCCATAGTGACTAAACTGATCCATAGGCCGAGTAGGGGTAAAGCCTGCAAACTTAAACCTACCTTCACCCATAACGCCCAAGAATACCCCAGGACCACGGCTGAGAAGGGAACTAGAAATTTAGCTTTTTCCATATTTTGCTCCTCCTTCATGATACCCAGAGATTTTAAAAAAAACTAGATCTAGCCACGAACTTCAGCCCTAGGAATAACTGCAGTTTCGTTGAAGACCTCTGCTGGTCGAAGTCCTCGAAAATGATTGATATCTCTAGGTATCTTAAAAGCTTTCGGAAATTGTTTGGGCGAGACTGAAGCCGCCATGAAAGGAAACCTTCAATCCGCTGATGATAGGTTTGCTAGAGGAGCACTAGAGGAGCACTAGAGGAGTGCTAGAGGAGCGATAGGGAAACGTTTTCCTGTGGCGTCTGGATAGCCTAATGTCTCTTCAAGATGATAGGCCAGTTGGAGCAGGGATACATCTTGAAAAGGAGCACCCACCACCTGAATCCCAACGGGAAGCCCCGTCGAAGTTCGACCTAAAGGTAAGGATATGGCAGGCTGTCCGGTAACGTTCACCCAAGGGGTCATGGGACTCAGCTCCCAATTCTTATCGATGAGACTTTTGGGAGAGATTTGAGAAATCTCGAGGGAAAGTCCAGCCTTAGGGGGAGAAGAGGGGACCGTTAAGGTCACCAGAAAATCAATATCTGAGGCAAATTGCGAGACGATCCGCCTTGAAAAAAATTGAGCTTCATTTTGAGCCTTGCATAGATCCATAGCTGACTGGCGCCTTGCCATTTCCCACATCCATTGGTTGGTGGGCTCAAAGAGGGAAGGGTCATCGGACACAGCTCCGATGAGGGACGCCCAAAGGGTTTGAAAGAAATCGATAAAAGTCTCTGTGTCTCCCCTATCCAGATCATAATCCAAAACTTGGTAGCCTAGAACTTTTAAGTGCACTGCTACTTCATCTAAAACCTTGAGAGATTCTTGATCGATGGCCCCCGAAGAGCGAGTCTCTCTTAAGATTCCCACACGCAACTTGCCACGCGTGCTTGCCTGGGCTGCCGATGCTAATGATTCGAGATTCCGCCTAAAGTTCATCTCTTTGAAAGGTGACCAAGATAACAAGTCGGGCTGATTCCAAATATCATAAACGAGCGCCTGATCTTCTATGTTTCTTGTCATAACTCCTTGTGTGGAAAGCATCGACCATGAGTACCGAGGACCTGAAGTAACCACTCCACGGCTAGGCTTAAAGCCTACGACACCGCACCAAGCGGCTGGAATGCGCAGCGATCCGCCCCCATCACTCCCATGGGCTATGGGAACCATACCTGCTGCAAGAGCCGAGGCCCCTCCCCCACTCGAGCCGCCTGGGGTCAGATTCAAATCCCAAGGATTTCTCGTAATCCCGTTTAGCAAAGACTCTGAAAAGCAACTAGCCCCAAACTCTGAGCTTGTGCTAGAGCCAAAGGGCATAAAACCAGCATCCATAAGTTGCTTCACGGCTGTTCTGGTAAAGGGAGCTTTAAAGCTTGAAAAAGCACGCGACCCATAGGTCGTGAGACTCCCCTTTATTTCTGTCAGCTCTTTAATGGGAAGAGGAATGCCGAAAAAAGCTTGCTTGCGCTCTGGACTTGCATCAAGCCTTTGAGCTTCTATAAGAAGATTTTCAGGATTAAAATGAATCAGACTGTTGAGCTTGGGATTGTGTTGATTCACCCGTCCTACAAAATAATTCACGACTTCAGAAGGTTTTAACGCCCGATCGCGGACAAGTTTCGCAAGCCCTCCTGCCGAATACTCGGCAAGACTCATTTTTTCCAACCTTTAACCATTTGATCCGCATCTTTCAGATGAGAAAGCATGGCCTGCATATCCCGTAAAGGGGTGGCACAAGGACCATCACACCGTGCATTTTCTGGCTCAGGGTGGGTTTCTAAGAAAACACCTGCGATTCCCTGCACGACTCCGGCAAGGGCAAGGCCTTCCGCCAGACGCCCGCGACCAGCAGTGGCTTCTCCGAGGCCTCCCGGCTGCTGAAGGGAGTGTGTCACATCAAAGATCACTGGATACCCATATTCCTTTAAATGAGGAAACCCAAGGGGATCGACCACCAAGTTATTATAGCCAAATGTGGTGCCGCGCTCGCAAATCAGCACATTGGTGTTTCCTGCTTCTTCAAATTTTTTAAAAATATTAGTAACATCCCAAGGAGCCATCATTTGCATTTTCTTGACATTGATCACTTTGCCGGTATTGGCTGCCGCTAAAATAAGGTCTGTCTGTCGGCACAAAAAAGCGGGAATTTGAATGATATCGACCACTTCTGATAACGGTTTTGCTTGAGACGGATCGTGAATATCCGTAATAACCGGCACACCCAGCTGAGACTTAATTTCAGAAAAAATCTCTAAGGTTTCTTCCATGCCGATACCCCGATAACTTTTAAAGGAACTGCGATTTGCCTTATCAAAAGATGCCTTAAAAACAAAAGGTAGGCCGAGTTTCGAGGTCATTTCCTTAAGTGTTGTGGCGACAGAGAATGCTAAATCTCGGCCTTCCATAACATTGATCCCTGCTATGATCGCCAAAGGAAGGTCATTTGAAAAACGGACAGTGGGCAAAGACACGATTTTCTGTTTCATAAAGATCCATCCTGTTTCGAAGTAAAAAGCGGGTTCCACCGGCACATGCCGGTAATATTTTCAGGCGAAAGGGCCAAAGGCACAAGTCGATTCCACAGGCAAAAATTCTACCAAAATCGAGATTTCCCTGCCACAAAATCTGAATATCTTCACTTCCCCAGCCCTTTCTAAGGTCCCATTCGAATCGTATGGACTTTTTGGCGTTAGATCTCGGTGGGAAGACTGCCTCCACATTATACATTTAGGCGATCACCATCTTCGTGGTTGACCTCATATTTTAAAATCCGTAGGGTGGCATCTTTATCAAATTAAGGAATATAGGATGACAGCATCCCTAGAAGTTAAAGATGTGGTGAAAAGTTATGGCGGTAAAGCTGTGATCAACCACCTTTCATTTAAAGCTGAGCCTGGCGAATTTATCGTATTAGTAGGTCCTTCCGGATGCGGGAAATCCACGATGCTTCGAAGCATTGCGGGACTAGAAGATATTTCCTCGGGGTCGATTATTATCGATGGCAGAGATGTTTCCAAGCTTCCTCCCAAGGACCGCGACATCGCGATGGTATTCCAAGATTACGCCCTTTATCCCCATAAGTCGGTTTACGAAAATATTGCCTTCGGTCTCAGAATCAGAAAGATGCAAGAATCTGAAATTGATCGCTTGGTAAGAGACGCTGCCGAGAAACTCAACTTAACTCCCTTTTTGAGCCGCAAGCCGGCAGAATTATCTGGTGGGCAAAGACAGAGGGTCGCCATAGGTAGAGCCATCGTCCGAAAACCAAAGATATTTCTATTTGATGAGCCTCTCTCTAATTTGGATGCCAAACTTAGAACGACCATGCGAGCTACTATTTCTCAATTGCATTCGGAACTCGGCGCTACAGCTGTCTATGTGACACACGACCAAGTGGAAGCGATGACTCTAGCTACGCGGATTATTGTGCTGGAAGGCGGTAAAGTTCAGCAAATTGGAACCCCTTTACAACTCTACTACCACCCTGCCAATCGATTTGTAGCTCAGTTTATTGGCTCTCCCTCGATGACCTTGATTGAAGGCAAACTGCGCCTTTCGGGAAGTCCCGAGTTTGTTTCTGATTCCGGCGTGCGGATGCCTCTTCTACCTAGATATCACAATGTTGTGCGGGAACGTGGCACGGAAGGCCAGTCCGTGCAGTGGGGCATTCGTGCAGAAAATCTCACCATGGCCACCCCAAATGACAAACTCGTTTTTGAAGCTAAGGTCCTTTTAACAGAACCACTGGGCGCCTTAACGAATACCTTGATTAAAATTGGGAACGATGAGGTTATGGTAAGTATACCGGAGCCTCACCGCCCGAAAAAAGGTGAGATGCTTTCCCTCGCCTTTACGTCTTCCCATAACTATCTATTTGACCAGGCCTCTGGCCTCGCCGTAACAGATTAAGAAGGAGTTTTTATGCCCCTAGCACCCACTGGCATTTTAAAGTCCTTTAAAGAGTTTGCTCTAAAAGGAAATATAGTAGATCTCGCAGTTGCTGTTGTGGTCGGGGGCGCCTTTAGTAAAATCGTAACCTCACTGGTTTCTGATATTGTCATGCCTCTCATCAATCCGCTGATCCCTGGCGGTGACTGGCGAGAAGCTACGGTAGGTCAGGGAATTAAAATTGGGGCCTTTGCGGGAACTTTGGTCGACTTTACGGTCGTTGCCTTAGTCCTCTTTTTTGTCATATCCACCATAGCCCGTCTCAAGCAAAGTCGTGACGAAACTTTGGCCCCACCAACGATTTCTGAAAAGCCCTCTTCTGAAGAAAATCTAGCACGCGCCCTCGACAGACTAAATTCTTATCTCGAAAAAAAACTCCCCTAGAGAGTCGGAATCCTTCTATCTATAGCAGAAAAATCTTTTTCTTAGCTCGTCTGTAGCACCTGATTGCTTCTGTCGGAGGCAAGCTAGTTTTAGTCTTTGTATTCCTGGCTGCTTGAATCCGAGATGACGTGTCGTCTCGGAACCTTTATAAAAGTCATCCGCAAATGTTCGCACTTCAAGAAAGTGAGACCTAAAATAGCTCCCGCTCATCGCAAGACCCATGTAGATTTCCAGGCTAACTATCTTTGGCTAACTATCTTTGCCTCCTTTCTTTGCCTCCTGTCCCGGAGTAACGAGTCCAGCCAGAGAGTGTGTCGGACTGCTTGTGGAACAGAAATAGTTGCTACAAAATTGTCTCTCTAAGACCTAAGAGCTTGATAATCCATTCCACTACAGGATTAACCTCTCGAGAGTGAGCAGAACAGATATGTGTAGCAACCAGTGATTTCAGACTTTGCCCAATACAAACGGAAAGTTAGCTTGCGGCAGCCCCAAAATGGCTCCGACAGACCGCCTTCCACCCGACCATTGCCCGTTGCCTTGGCAGGTTTCTATTAAAGAAATTGGCCTCCCCAGCCGATGGGGCCTAGTAGGAGGATAGAAGATGGTTAGAGTTCCCTTTAAATATAGCCGTGGCTTTACAGTCCTTGAGACTTTGGTGGCTCTCTCCATAGGCTTAATCGCATTTCTAGCCTTTACCGGAGTGCTAACCTCAGCAAATAAGCTTACCAAGAAATCTCTGTCTACCGTCGACATCTCTTCTTTAAAGAGAACTATATACGCAACAGTGAACTGTGACAAAACTTTTAGTGGACTCACGATTGGCAACCCCTGCAGCGGTTCGTCGAGATACATTGACTTACGCAATGCGGATGGTCAAACCGTGGTCTCGGCCAATGGGACCATTTCAGGGAATTATGCTGTTAGGGCCTATTGCAGCGACGGTGCTAATAGAGGTCTAGATGTTCGGGCTGTGAAACTAAAGCCAGCTTTCCTTTCGAATGTCCAAGACATCAGCTGGATTGGCCTCAGCAGTCCGACTAACCCTACCCATTATATGCCTGATGAATCGAGAAGTTCGGTACTAAACTATGATTGGAATCATCCCAATTCTATATTGTCTACACCTGGCATCAGTGGACTTTGCGCAGCAAGCTTCCAGACAGCTCCAGCAACGACCGTCTGTTCGAACCCAAATGAATATGTTCAATCCATCGATTTTGACGCCAAACTACCAATTTGTAAGCAAATGCCTTTTTGCGGTAGCTACGAATCTCTTGAGTTTTCAGGCACAGACTTCTATTGCTCCAGCCAAGCCTACTGGAACATGGTAAACAACCTTAACAATTACACCGACTCAGTAGTACCGGGAGGCTATACCTCCGTAAACAATTACCGAGACAAGATAAATAACTATGAAGACTATGTTTATAACCGATTTTCTCAACTCGCCTCTTGGTCCAATGGAACCACGACATCGGTTGGAGGATCGAATGACACGGAATGCGCGAAATTGGATAACGGTTCCTGCCCTGATGGCTACCTCATGTATGGCTATGAAGCGAGACAGCAAGGCAATGGAGGCTGTAGGGCATCCTGCGTAAAGATCGCTCCACCTTAAAGCAGACACATCTAAAAGATCTTTCAGAAAGATTTCCTGGGTTTTGACGAAGGGAAGGTAACAGTATGCGGCGAGTAAAACTTAAAAAAAATGGCTTCTCTTTGATAGAACTTATGGTTTCTGTGGCAATTGGATCTGGCGCGCTCTATGTCCTTGGGAGAGCTATGAATCAGCTCAATGCGGGGAGCAAAAAAATAGATGCTATCAGTGGAATCAACGACCTCAAATCCATAGTTTGGGGATTTACAAGCTGTCAAACAACGTTCGCAAGCCGCCCGGGTAGACCGGCTTGTTCCGACCCAGGCACCTATATCGATGTATTCGGAAGACCCGATGCAGCCAACCCTGCAGGAAGACCTATCATTAAGGCGGGGGGATCTAAATATGGAGAATGGACCGTTCGAGCCCTTTGCACAAGCTCTGGACTCGACATTCGGGCTTCGATGATTCTCAAGGATTTCGAAAGCGAGACCAACGCGCTCACAGACTGGCGTAATACTTCCAGCCCATCTACAGAAGATTCTAAAAAGTATACTAAGGATTATGCCCGTGACAGTGCCAATAGCCGCTATTCCTGGGATCATCCTCTCACAAAAATCTCAACCCCTGGTCTCTTGGGACTTTGCAATGAATACTTTTCCACCACTGCAAATACTGTCATAGGGTGCAATCCTGGCGAATATCTAAAAGAGATCAATCTGATTGACGGAACTTTTCTTTGCAATAACATTCCTAAATGTTCGTCTCCTGAGGCGCTCAAATTTGGTGACAATCCCCTTAGCGGTAAGAAAGAGCTATTCTGCTCTGCAGAACTTTACAATCAGATAACAACGGACATTAACAATTATAAAAATTCAAAAATCGGCCCCTTCGACAGTTATGCAAATGACACAATAAATAACCTTCAAGCTAAATCTCAGTTAATCTACAACACTCTGTTTCAGGTTTTCAACCCAGCGAATGATTTTATTTTGTCCAAAAACACCCGAGATGAATGCGCACAAATAGAGACAATGAAATGCCCAAGCGGCTGGATAATGACTTCCTATGAGTTTAGATATGACACGGGCTCTTCTCAAACTTGTAGTTTGAATTGTCGAAAGGTTGCCCCTTAAATTTCGAGTCTGAAAGGAGGTTCTTCTATGACGAGCAAAAAAAATCAAGGATTTGGATTGTTACAAGCACTTTTGGTTCTTGCAGTCGGTTCCATTGTCATCGGAATCGTCTCGCAAAAATCTGCATCTATCGCTAAATCTGCAAAAAAAACGGCACAAAAAAATGATATTTTAGGATTTAAAAGTAATATCTACGGCAACGTGGACTGTGCGGCCACATTTTCCCCAAGCCTAGGATTTGGACCAAAAGGATCCCCATGTTCTTCTGGATACATTGATATACGCTCTAAAGCGGGCATTATTCTTAACTCAGCCGGCACGAGTCGATTTGGAAAATGGAATGGGTTGGCCTATTGCACTTCTGGTGGAATCGAGATTAGATTCGTTTCCCTGCTCCCGAGCTTTTATGGAAATTTAGCGGATAAACAATGGGTTGGTAAAACCGCACCGGAAAATCCCTCTCACTATCGCTCAGATGAACTTACAGCACAGCCTTATAGCTGGGCGCATCCGATGTTAAAGGTTTCGCAGCCCAACAACCCACAAGGCCTATGTCATGATTGGTTTACTACCCCTTCTACTAACGCTACGTGTAATGGATTTACTCGAAAAATTGATTTTAAAAATAAACAAGCCACTTGTGAATCTATCCCTAGTTGTAGCTATCCGGACAATCTAGTCTTTGATACGGGGTCAAATAAATATGTTTGTAATTCGAGTCTGATGACCTATACCTATAATCAAGATAAATATACAACCGACGTAAGTATGTCCACTGTGGTCCAAAATTTCTATAATAAAGCGGATAAAATTCTTAGGGACGTAGAGTACAATAATAGCCTCATTTCTAGGTTCCCAGATATGTCGAATTATGAGGACATTTATGGCAATAATTTTAGTCAATGTGCAAAGGTATATCAAATGCTGTGCCCTGAGGGCAAGGCTATGTGGGGCTATGAGGCCTTGATGGAAAAATCCGGAAAACGCTGTAGGACGCGATGTGTTCAGCTAAAACCCTATTGATTTGACAATAATATTCCGAAGAATTCTGAAGGAAACACTTCCTTCTGGACTTCTTGGCATACTGCAGAATTCATGAGTAGCAAGGAACACTTTCCTTAGAGACGGCTCGCATATCTATCGCCTTGCCGTCGCCCTGAAAAATTGAAGAAACATCGTCAGCAGTCATACTTTATTACCAATTCGCGCCCGAGGGGCTTTGGTTTTCGAGCCGATTTAATAAAGAGTTATTTAAATGGTACGCCTCGTTCCAACAAAATCTTTCGCAACAATTCTCATCACAGAACCCATTCAGATCGGCCTAGAAACTCATTTTTGCAATCAGAAAAGCTTCCCCTAGAAAAAAGGTTCAAGACCGAGGGCTTGAACCTTTTTGGGGATATGACTAAGAGTTTCTTCTTAATTTACTCCAAAACTCTTAAGGCTTCTTTTGATATGACTTGATTCACTTGGCTCGTGGGATGATTCAAATCATAGTAGAAGTACTTTTCAGGCTGGGTGCAAACTCTATTGTTGGCTCCACGCTCTCCGCACGCTGAGTCGCGAATCAAGCTCGTAGACAAACCATAAGCAGAGGGATCCGCCATCAACTTATGAAGATTCGCAAGCAAATCAAACGTCTTAATGGATAGTCCCGAAGCGGCTTTATGAGAGGCTTTTACTTCATTCAGCGCAACCGCGATCATCCCATTGAGCCTCATGGAGTACAAACGAGCTAAGTCCACCGCATTCCTCTGACGAGCAAAAGGAGCCAGACCTAGATCTGGCGCGTTCATCACCATAAACTTTCTGGCTCCGAAAGAAATAAGTCTATGAAACTGAGCTTTGTAAGAAACTATCGCTTTCGCGAGGTCTTGATCTGCTGCCTTCATGGCTTCATCTCTGGTTTTGCCAGACTTTAGCATCTGACCAAAGGTTTTCATGGCAGATAGACCGTCATTGATACCCATTTGAATCACGACGAGGTCATTGGAGCCAAATCTCTGTTGCTGGCGTTCTAATAAGTCTACTTGATCGGGGAAGTCTTGAATCAAAATACTTGAAAGCCTCGAAGAAGCTGCAATCATCGAGTAATTCCCAGGATTTCGGCCACCTTTAACCCAAACCGTTTCGGCTCTCTCAGGCATACCAAGGGATTCTGCAAAGTACTCAATCCAAAGCTTTCCGTCACTGAGTTTGCCGTTACTGGGCAGGGGAGGAGCTCCGGCTGATTTCAAAAGAGGCATTATGTCAACCGTCGATCCGTTATCTGAAAAACTGTCCCCAAAAATCCAAAGATTCGAATAACCGGCAGCAAAGACACTGCTGGATACGTTTATGGCCCAAGCCCCTAAAAAAACCTTTAAACATCTGTTCATACTAAGACTCCTTTTTTTGATGATATGTCCTAAGCATTTCGAGAGTTTTATCAAGAAAGACTTGTGGCATGTGTACATGTAGAAAATGATTGGCCCCATCAATAACATCGAGATAGATATTTGACTTTGACTTCATTCTTTCAAAATCAGCATCGTCGATCGCGCTGTTAATGGTAGCTTTAAGAATTTTGCATGGGGCGATGAGTGCTTCCTGGTTTGCCCATTGATTTTCTAATTCATTATTTAGAAGAAGCTTATAGAAGTTATTGGCTCCTGACTTCCAATGCCCTTCTTCAGGTTTCCCTTCAAAATATTCGATGTGATTGTAAATAAGAATTCTAAGCATTCGATCGGGAATCATTCCCTCAATCTCTTTGCGAAGGGAGGGCCAATCTTGCTTTAAATTTAACTTAGGAATGCTCCCAAATGCTAATTGGAACAAACTGGAATTCTCGCACAGGGGTCCTAGACCTACATCGGTCACGCATAGACCAGAAACAAGGGCTGGAATCTTTTGAGCCACTTCAAAACAAATCTTGCCACCAAAACTAATGCCCACGAGGAAGACTTTCTTGCCGGCATGAAACTTCTCTAAATAATCGATGATCATGGCCGGAGCTAATTGATATTTAAGGACTTCTCCCTCTTCTTGATCTGCTTCCGAATAACCTACTTTTAAGGCATTTCCTGGAATCAAATCAGGAATTTTAAGTTGGAAGTCTTTTCCCCAAGCTTCCATAAAGGGACGGAAATCTTCTACTTTTCCCATGATCCCGTGAACACAAATCACCAGGGGACCGTCAGGGTTTCCAAAGGAATGGAATTGATCTTCTAGGCGAGTATACATTTGCCACCATCAATGGTAAAAGTTTGGCCTACAAACTGACTCGCCATGCGGCTTGTGCATAGAAACGAGACAAACTCGCCCACATCCTCGGGAGTCGTCATTTTTCCAGTAGGGGTTTGTCTGATACACGCTTGAATGCGTCCTTCTTTGTCGGGAAAGGCTTCCACGGCATCGGTCATCACCATTCCTGGACAGACCAAATTCACCGCTATACCTGAAGGCGCTAGCTCAACAGCCCAATGACGAAACAAAGAATCCAAAGCTCCTTTGCTGCTCCCGACTGCTGTATAGAAGGGAATGGTGCGAGTCCCGCCGTTTGAGGTCAGTCCTATGATGCGGCTCCCGCTTGACATCATAGGAACAAGGTCCATCAAGATTTGCTGAATGGCTAAAACATTGATTTCAAAAGTCCACCTTAAGTGCTTCGTTGTGATTTCTCTGGCGGGTCTATGGACTCCACTTGCCGCGCAGTGAACCAAGACGTCCACGCTTGAGGTTTGAGCTTTGATGAGAGAAATGACTTCCTCAACTCCTTCTTTTTTAGAAAGATCACTCTTTAAAGTCACAATATCTAGACCTTCTTTAGAAGAAGTCTCTTCTAGATCTTTCGCGGATTCACGATCTCTTGCAAACAAGGCTTTAACGGCATATCCCTGTCTTGCTAAATCTAATGATATAGCTCGCCCAATTCCTCGGGTTCCACCTGTCACTATAGCAACTTTTTTCATGATCAATCCCCCACCAGTGAACGTCCACCACACACATCAATGACCTGCCCCGTGATATAGCGTGCTTCAGGCGTGCAAAGAAAAGCAGCTAGAGAGCCGATGTCCTTAGGCTCACCCACAAATCCCGCTGGGATGCGCGAACGAAGTCCTTTTCGGTCTTCTTCTAACTTGCTCACCATGGCTTCTGTCATGGGAGTCCGAATAAGTCCTGGAGCTATGGCATTGACCGTGATCCCGCGATGGGCGACCTCGCGAGCAATAGACTTTGTAAAGCCTTCGATACCTGATTTCGCAGAGCTGTAGTTGACCTGGCCCATTTTAAAGCGTCGAGCCGTTATGGAGCTTAAATTGATGATCCGACCGAACTGATTTCGGTACATGCCTTTCAGAACGCGGTGACAAAGAATCATGGGGACCAAGAGATGCTCTTCCATCAGGGCCACATGTTCGCTGATATTCTGAGACATAAAGAGACCATCTCGCAAACGCCCGGCAGAATTTACGAGGACAGAAATATCTGTTTGGAAGTCCGCTGATACTTTTTCAAGGAGTTCGCTACAGTCTTTTTCCCCAGAAAGTGGCACCCCGTAGCACTCAATGCGTGCCTCAGGAAATTTCTCCCTCAGCTCGCTTACGGCTTTTTGAGCTTTTTCTTTTTGAGTTGCGAAGGACAGTGCCAAATCATAACTTGGCGCCAAGGCTTCAGCCATACCGAACCCAATTCCTGAAGTGCCGCCTGTGATGAGGGCGAGCTTCCTCCCTTCCGTGGGACTCTTAGAGTCTAGCGGTGACTGATGACTAGACATGTATTTTGTCCTCCGAATCCGAAATTATTAGAAAGCATATGTTTCATACTGTGGGGACGAGCATGGTCCGGCACATAGTCCAGATCACATTCCCCATCGCCTGGCGTGAAATTTATGGTGGGAGCTAAGATTTGCGCTTCCAACATCAAGAGACAAGCTACAGCTTCGATCGCTCCAGCCGCTACAGTGGAATGACCCATTTGAGACTTTAAGGAAGTAATGGGAATCGAGCGCCCTTCATCAGGAAAGACTGCTTTTATAGCCCGTGTCTCCAATTTGTCATTCAAGGGGGTAGACGTACCATGAGCTGAAATTCCGTCGATATCCGAAGGAATGAGACCAGCATCCGTGATAGCATCTCTCATCGCCTGCTTTACGCAAAGCACATCATCTCTGCCATCGGTCAGTCGATAGGCGTCACTGGTCATGGAATAACCGGAAATCACGCCGTATATTTTGGCTCCGCGCGCATGGGCGGCGGCACGTGTTTCTAAAACTAAGGTGGCAGCTCCTTCGCTGCGGACAAAGCCTGCACGATCTTTAGAAAACGGTCGGCTGGCTTTTTCAGGAGAGACTCCTTCGCTACAAAGCGCACCCAGCATATGAAAATTCATGAGATTTGACGGAGTGCAGCGAGAATCGACTCCACCCACTATGGCTCTGGTCCATTCCCCGGACCGAATCCTCTGCATCGCATCACCAATCGCCTGATTGCCACTCGCACAAGCACTGTTAATGCAGATAAGTTGGTCGTCTGCTATAGTGATTTTTTTTGCGTCCCAAAGCCACTTTTGCATGGCTATTAAGGGAGCTTCAGCCAAAGACTGGCTCAGCATCTCTTCGGAAACACCAGAAGATAGCGATTTCTGCACAAAGTCGAAGGCGATCCCTTCGGCGGATCCATAAACGAGCGCATCGACAGGAAGAGATTCATCTAAATCCCTAGCCGCTTCCCTAGTTGCCATCAGAGCCATCCTAGAAGAATCTGACATCGGGCCAGCAAACTCGGTGCTAGCATGGATCTTACTCCGATCCAAATAGCCCGCATAAGGAATGGGAAACGTTTCGGAAACGAGAGTTCCTCGAATCGAATGAATTCCTGACACACCTTGAAACATCGCATCTGAAAAGGACTTAACGGTCATACCAAGGGGAGATACGATTCCCATCCCTGTAACCACGATGTCATGTTCGGAACGATCTGCGCTCATTTATGGCTCCCCTTTTACATCTCAGCTTAGGAAAGTGCTGCTATGTGATCGACGATTCTCATTACAGTTAGATTTGAAGATTTTCCACCAGCAATGTCATTAAAGTTAATTTCCACATTTATCATTTTTTCTAGTTCGCTACTGATATCTAAAAAATCAATAGACTCTGCACCTAAATCGTCAACCAGATTAGCATCGACACCAATTTCAGAGACATCTCGGTTAAGAACGGTAGCGATTGACTTTTGAACTGCTGCTAAAATTTCTGTTTGACTCTTCATTTGAATTCTCCTTGCTGAATGAGTTTTATGAGATCATCGGCTATTCCGAAAAAATCGCTTGTGAATGAGGTCTGGTCGTCTTTGGGAATGACATTGAATTCCCGATCCAGATCAGTTGTCTCCATAAATAAGGCGGCAGCACCCTCCGAGAGCACTCTGGAAGAGTCTAGCCCCATGCGAGACCTGAAACTTAAAAGAATGTCTTCATGGGCGAAAGCAGAACACACGAGCGCCCCCTTGACCTTGCCAGATCGCAGATCTTGCATCGCATGCTTCAGGGCATGACGAACCCCAAACCGCGAATGGCTGTAGGTGTTGGTGGGACCAAAAGCTCCCAGAAATATTCCAAGCTGAGCGGGAGCTAGATTAGGAAGCTGCTTGAGATAGTGCTTGGGGTTTCTCATGCGTTTATATTGAACGGCAAAGTCATCCGGATTGCCGTTTCTAAGCTCACTCGCCGAAGTATACTCTTCAGGACCATTGTTAATGGCGCAGTAGATCCCTACCGAAAAAGGATCTGCGGCGATCAAGGGTTTGATCGCATCTGCAAGATCTAAACCCACGCCCGACACTAAAAGAGAGGCGCGACTCATGGAGCGATACGCTCGCGGATCGCTCAACACTACAAGCTCTTTTTCTTGTCCTGGAAACATCCTTACGTTGCTCAACACATGGGTTCCAGCTTCTGTTTCAAAGGAATCATTTTTTGGCAAAGACACGTTCCTATCGGGCAGTCTTAAGGAAGTTTTCATGACTTTCTTTCCCCTTGAACGGGAGTTTGCGGAGAAAGAATTCCTTTGGCACCAGTCGGGCCAGAGTCTTGAATCGCTTGCCACTCTGCAATAACTGGATCTTTCCAAGCAGTATCGCCAATAGTAGCAGGCTGAATGGTGAACATAATCTGAGCTTCACAAACTTTTACACCATCAACTTCCACTCGACCAGAGGCTTTGGCATAGGTTTCACGAATCGTAGTTATTTCCACATATATATGGCATTGATCACCAGGTTTCACAGAACGATGAAATTTAGCGTTTTCAACCTTAACTAACATAGGAAGAGTATGGGGATTATGGATTTTGAGACATTTTCCGCCAGTAGTAGCGATCATCTCAATTTGCAAAACCCCTGGGACTACGGGATGCCCATGAAAATGATCCATAAAGAACATTTCAGATCTTGTAAACGACTTTATTCCATGAATTTTTTCACCAGGTTGGCATGACATAATTCTATCTATAAAGTACCAGCGCATTAGGAAATCTCCCTTAAAGTTTATCTCTTAAAGTCTCTCAAATGAGTCACCAACACTTAAGCACGTTCCCCGAAATGGCTCTCTGTCTGCGGCAAATCTCTGCTGCTCAGCTCATACCAATGGAAGCTGATTCCCTTAAAGTTTAGGGTTTTTTGGGGGAGGAACTTCCCCGAATCCAAATCATTTTTTAAAGATTTGACATCCGGCTTGCCATTAGCAAGTTTTGGTAGGCTCACCGACAAATAAACTTCCTTGGGCCTCTTGTAAGGCTCTAATCCCTGAGCGACGGCTCCGTGAAGCACAGATGCGAGTCGCGCCATTTCGCCTTCATTAATTTCAGAATGAAGCCTCAAAAACAAAGCGGACCGGAGCCCTTTATGACGGCAAATTTGCGGGACACAAACCGCCTGCCCGATTAAGGCATCAGCCATGGCTACTTTTTCCACTTCTAAAGGAGCTATTTTTCGACCTTGGCTTTTAAAAACCCGGTCTGAGCGTCCTGAAACCACAAGCAATCCTTTAGGATTTATATATCCCTGATCTCCCGTAGCCAGATAGCCATCTGGTCCCAGCATGGGCGTACTAGGGTTCAAATAGAAATTTGTAGTGTTAGGACCTTTGACAAAGATTTCGCCGACAGCTCCCTTGGGAACTTGGTCACCGCTTTTTGAGCGAATGGAAAGGGACTGTTCGGAAAGAGGACGTCCTGCAACGTCACTGTAGAATTCGGGATCTCGATTAGAGATCATAGAAACGCGAATGGCCTCAGTCAGCCCATAACCCTTGAAAATTTCAGCTTTGGGAAATATCAACTCTGCAATTCTTAAATGTTCTCGGGAAATGTTTGACCCTGCCATCACAACCGTCTTCACAAACGGATGGGGCTCAAGTTCTTTAGTTCTAAACTCCTGGTAGCATTGAAGTAAAACTTCCGGAATCAATGCCAAGTAGTTCCCTTTAGTTTTTAAATAGTTTCTATAGAGAGAATTAAGCTGCAACTCGGCAGGAGTAAACACACACTTTCCACCTGCCATAATGGTCGGTATAAACTGTGTATTTAATGCCAAAGTGTGAAAAAGAGGCATGGAAATTGCGGCGATCGTCTCGTGACTTAAACTTAAAGTTTCTTTAAGTGTAGAGGCAATGTAAGAAATAGAAGGAAAAGATATAGCTACACCTTTGGGCGTACCCGACGACCCTGATGTATAGATTACAAGCGCAGGAGCAGATTCCTCAGCCCCATGGGAAACAGAATTTTTGGAATAGAGGTGGTGTGAAAAATCGTTTAGCACCTCAGCTTCTGAATTCACGATGATTTTAGTCGCACTTAGGTCAGTGGCCATTCCATCTTTATCGGTGATGACCGCACTCGGCTCTCTTATAGTACCGATAGCACTGAGATCAGCCAAAACTCGATTTAAGGCGCTTGGATGGATGACAATGGGAATACGCTTAGATAGGATAACAGCGAGTACGGTCGCAGCTTGGGCAGCAGAATGCGGAAGTGAGACCACCACATAGGTCTGCTCGGGACAAACTTTTTCCAAAGTTTTTGTAATTTTTTCCATGATCTTGCTTGCTCTAAAGCCCGATATTTGGACGTGATCATCGCTTAGAAAGACTTCTTCTCGATGTTCATGGACCGATTTCCCTAGATTTTTGAGAAATTCGGACCTTGATGAATTCGTGGGACGCCGAGTTAAAGGGCGCCTAAACGTTAACTGCGACCTAAATTCCGCATTTTGATGGATCATGATCGACCTCGCGCCAGGTCCGTCGTCATAAAGTTAGAAATTACCTGTTGAAAAAACTCAAATCTCACGGTTCTTAAACTTAGAAAAGATCCTTTGCAGTCTGAACCAGAAGTCGAAGAGCCCATCTGGAGCAAGGACATAGTCCATGGAAAGCAGCGGGATGGCTTTTTTTCCCACTTCGAAGATGGTGCGCCTACATGCCTAAAGTTATCTTTAACAATCTTTATGTGCATTTCCCTACCCGCCTTATTTATCACCAGGCTGGTGATTTCCCTTATCTATGCAAGGGATAGACCAACGGCCCAATCCTCTCGGGAAGTCCAAAAACTTCAGGCATCCATCCGCAGGAAATAAAGACAAAAAAAAGAACCTCATCTGGGAGATTCCCCCCCAGATCCTTCCTACAAACCTAGATTACGGTGAGAAGACATCAATAATTAGGAAGTCTTAGCTTTAGGTTTGAATTCTATGAGAGGGGGATGTCACCTGAGCACTGAATTCTTATTACCAATAAATATGGTCTTAATTTCACCAGCTTGCATAAACCTAAGGCTCTCTGCCCCAAACAAAACTATACTGACATATTGATTCTCCAGATGACAAAATGTTCCCGCTTTGCGGAAATAAGCGACACTTCAAAGCCCAGCCCCACACTATCCAGAAAATAGATAGCTCTCCTTTCCTGCCACTTTCTTGGAATAAGCGGCTTAGGCCAAGGCAAATCCTGTCGAACGGTTTAGGATGGGAGGCGAACTCGTTAAAATCTCGGATTTTGACCGGTTCTTAGATTTTCCCATGAACCTACCGCCAGTGAATCTTTTCTCGACTTCCGACAAAATCGCCCCCAAACTGACGGCAATGACTCATTGTGCAAAAACGCAAAAACGCAAAAAAGAAAAGCTGCCATGGGCCTTGCTTCATGCCCATGGCAGTTTCAAATTTGTTTGTCTACTTTCCGGTTTCCAGAATTTTATAGTCTTCTTGAAAGTACTCTGATGAGATCGTTTGCGAACCTAGGGTGGGATTTATTTTCCTTTAGGAGTTAAAACAATCTCAACTCTTCGATTCTGTGATCGACCCTCCTCAGTCTTGTTATCTCCCACTGGCTGGCTTGAGCCAAATCCAGCCGTTGAAAGACGCTTGCTTGCCACACCTTTGGATTGAAGGTAAAGGCTAACAGCGGAAGCTCTATTTTCTGACAGTGCTTGATTGGCCTGGGCGTTACCGCGATTATCTGTATGGCCTGTAACTTTTACATCAGACTTATCAAACTCTTTTAAAACATCGCCAACGCTGCCTAAGACACCGTGAAAATCATCCTTAATGGTAGACTTGCCCTGATCAAAAGTAATATTGCCCGGCATATTTAAAAAAATCTCATCGCCTTTTCTAGTTACACTTACACCGCTGCTACGAAGCTTTTGGCGAAGCTTCTCTTCCTGACGGTCCATATAGTTACCAATTCCACCACCGATAGCAGCACCCAAAAGCGCGCCCGTGGCCTGTGCTCTGCGTTTGGCGTCCTTGTCGCCCTTCACTTGATTGCCAGCAATCACGCCTACAACAGCACCAGCTGCCGCACCAATAGCTGTAGATGACACTTCTTTTTCGTCGGTAGCAGCATCTTGCGTGACACAGCTCAAGTTAAGCACAAGAATCGATGATAACAAAAAAGGCAAATAGCTCACGTTACGCATGTTTAAATCCCCAATAATTTGAAAGAAAAATTATATTCATTTGTGGCATGAGTGCAACTTAATTGTAAGATTCCACTCGAAGGCGCCTCTTTATTCAGAGATGCCGTCTACAAACAAACCTGGGCACTCATGTCTCTTCACGTATGACAGGTAGCTTTCGCTTTATCCTCGGTAACATCCTTTTTCAGGACCTGCCTAAGTTATATGCTGAAAAAATACTCTATCCCATCCCTAGGTCCCTGGTACTTCTCAAAATCACCTGGACCTTCATCTCTGCAGGTTCCAAGAAGGCCGATGCCTTTTGTTCTCCTACGGCAGGCTCGTTCGAAAGATTCGGCAAAATACGCACGCACTATCAAATACAGATAGTCAAACCCAGAGACATCGGTATAAAAACGCTGAACTCTAGAGTTCGGAGCCCTTATGATTCTAGCGTCCTTAAAATCAGGAGACTTTATATGCCTCGAATGATTCCTTTCTTTCCCTTCCATCTCCATAGCAATGCTATTTTTACGAGATCAAGGGCACGTTTTCTAATTGCTAGCATCGTTTTGATTCTTAGCGCTTGCAGTAAGAAAGAACCCCATAAGAATGAAGCTAGAGAACCCAAAGAAGAATTTTTATTAGAGAATTCCAAATTCTGTGAATTAAAGGAAGGCTCTGCTAACCGCCCCTATGACCCGACGCCGCCATTTCGATTTGCCAAGGAACTCATCTCAGAAAAACTTCGTGAGGGTGGGCTTAAGGGCTGGATCCATGGCGCAGCAAACTCATACAGCAGTTATACATTTACTTACAGATCTGAAGATCCTAAAGATGAAATGGCTTTCTTTAAGTCGGAGCAGTTTTCACTTATAGCTGGAACCCCAGAAGTGAAAGAAGCTCTTAAAGCCCTGAATCGCCATGATAAAGTCAGCCTCCATGGCGCTATTCTCGAGAACGGGAGCCCCCTAGTCCATCTTAAATTAGACCGCCTTGAGATCCTTGAAAAATACCCCTCAGCTCTCAAAAACGAATACAAATTTGACCCTTCCCCATTTATTGAGAGAGGATCTTTTGAAATTTTAGGACAAGTGCATGCCAATGTTTCTTCCGAAGGGTTAGGCCGGGCACTCATCTTAGACTGGAAAGACCTTTTGATACCCATTGCGGTACCCACCAGCCTTTCTTCAGACACCAAAGACTTGATTCGAGGCGATATTATCAAAATTTCGGTCAAAGTAGTAACCTCGCCCCACTCCACCAAACACTTCACGTTAGATGATAGCGCCAAACAACCCTTGAAGGTGGTAGATTCCATGCGACAATGCCACGGCCAGGAGCGAGTTGTGGAAGGTTATCTTGTAAAATTTGATCAGAGTCCAGCTATTCGAACCGATATCTATGCGATTCGGGTTGAGGACCTTAACGGCATCGCCAGAAACTTCACCCTCTTTCCTTCCAGTACCGATCAAGAGGAATTTGTTCGTGTTTTTCGCGCTGTAAGTGCCAAAGCTAAAGTTGCCTGGACAGAGTCTGCCTTTCCCACTTTGGTCATTCGGAATTTTTCCGCAAAAAAAGGTGTTCGAGTTAAAGCCAATGGCCGCATCAATGTGGTTTCCAGCGAACAAGCCAATGCCCAAATCTATTTGGAAGCACCGGAAAATGTGACTTATAGTGAATTAAAATAACATCCGACAGAGATTCACAAAAATGAGATGTAATTTCCACCGTCCCGCACTTGAGGACTTTCCAAGTCTTTAACTTAAAGTCGGCACGTCACTTGCTCTCGCCACGTACTTAAAGACCAAGCCTTAAAAAAAGTGTTGCTCCCAGGCGCTAGCTTTAAATGCGCTCGTCTCTGCCCTACGGAAAGCCAACCATGAAGTTTAGGGGGGCATGCCGTGAGTGCATGCTATATCTTGCAAAATAAGCGTTTCGGGGAGAAATTTCAAAACCCAAAGAGTCTTGCTTAAAGAGCCTAGCTTAAAAAAATTGGGTGAGAAAAAACCAGCGATTGTTTCTTGCAAATCGCATCTTACCATGTGATGCTCGGCATCTAAAATCTATTGTTATATGAGGTTGGCACATGAGTGAAGTCCTTCTTTATACAGACGGGGCCTGCTCGGGTAATCCTGGGCCCGGCGGTTGGGCTGCCATTCTTGTTTGGGGCGTCCATCGGCGTGAAATTTCTGGCGGTTTTCGTTTGACCACAAATAACCGCATGGAAATGATGGCCATCATTGAAGGTTTGCAATTGCTCAATCGTCCGTCCAACGTTACTGTGGTAACAGATTCAAGATTAATTGTTGACGCCTTTGAAAAGCGCTGGATAGACAGCTGGATGGCAAACCGTTGGATAAAATCTGACAAAACGAAGGTGAAAAATGCGGAACTTTGGGCTAAAATCAAAGGGTATACCAAGGACCATAAAATTAAGTTTCAGTGGATCAAAGGGCATAGCGGTCATACGGAAAACGACCGCTGCGATGTTTTGGCTGTCGCAGAAACAAAAAAACAAAACTTACCTGCAGATGAAGTTTATGAAAGAGAAAATACAAATTAAGCACCTCGCATTTCCATTAAGTCTTATCTTAAGCACAGCTTCGTGCAAAACCCCTATGCGAAGCGGCGAGGCCCATAGGCCTTTTGTTCTTCAACCGAAGAATATGAGCACCTTCAATGACTTGCAGCCTTCAGCCCTTTGTGAAGACGATATGGGGCCCGTTTTAAATCAAGCCACTATTTCTGATAAAAACGTGGTGATTCAAACCCAGAGACCGATGCTTGCAAATGGATTTTGTAAAATCTTAATCTTTGGAAAACCTGATCCAGAATTAAAGTTTCTATCAGCCAAGAAGTCTGGCCAACTTCCCCTCTATTATGAATCCAGACATATCAAAATGCAGCCAGACCCCATGTCCATAGAAATGTGGAAGCTCATTGAGGGAAAAGGCAGAGCGCCAGCAAGAATCTTAGTCTCTCTATCAGAGTTAAATGGCCTGCCAACAGAGGCAAGACTTAAGTGTAACGAGTTTGCTACATTTGTACCGAAGACTAGAGCCCAAGCCTCACTGGTCGAGTTTGAAGTCGAGGCCTCGAATTTAGGTTCCACGACCTCCGCTCTGACGAACTGCACGGTCACCGGAAATGTCGGTCAAAGTGCATTCGCCACCCAGGTCCTTCCCACATTCAACTTCAGTTGGGGTGGGCAGTCCATGGTGTCTGCGGTTCTTAAAAAAGACGCCCTACCTCTAGAAGGCACCAAGCACCTAGGTGTTTCTCCCGAAACCTTACGAAACGCCTTACCTGGCATTTGGACCTTTAGGAATCAGGATGGAAGCTGCTTAAACCTAGAATTTAAAGCAGCAGCTTCAAACCTTGCCTACCGCTATTTCCGTGGCGAGCCCACAAGTTGCCGGCAAATACCAACCGACCTACCGTTTAAAGACGCCATACTTTTGAGTCGTGAGGACGAAATCCCTACGGCTCTGCGCTCCAAGATAGGCGCCAATAGCTTTCTTATCCAATTTAAGCGAACGGGAGAAGAATCTTCTTGGAGTCTTATGACCCTCGGTTCCAACAAGCTTTTAAAGCTTGGAAACAACATTCTTAATCCCGCAGAGCTTCTGAGTATTGCCGAAGGGGACACCTACCAGAAGAACTAAAACATTTCCGTCGCCTTTTAAAGTAAAGGAAATCTCATGGCATCTTTCTTTTTCCATTTTTTGGATGTGGCTTTGTGGTCCTAAGAGACCTCCATCTTATTTCTAAAATTTCGTGAGCAGATCGTGACACAGACTTTAGATTAGACACTTCCTCCCTTTAAGGAACACTTTTACGCAAATTGGAACCTAATATGACCTCACCTGTTACAAAAAATGACCTATCTCCTTGGAAAGAAATTTTAAGCGGTGCTGTCATTGTTTCAGCCCTTGGCTACTTTGTCGACATCTATGACTTGATCCTATTTTCCATAGTACGGGTTAAAAGCCTAACGGAACTGGGTCTGTCGGGAGATGCTCTTTTGGAAAAAGGCGTCGTACTTCTTAACTCTCAAATGTTTGGCATGCTTTTAGGGGGCATCATTTGGGGCATCATGGGAGACAAACTGGGACGGGTAAAAGTCTTATTTGGCTCTATTCTTCTTTATTCTATAGCGAATTTGCTCAACGCCTTTGTCACGACTGTGGATCAATATGCCCTCTTGCGGTTTGTTGCTGGCATAGGCCTAGCTGGCGAACTTGGAGCCGCTATCACCTTGGTTAGTGAAAGCCTTTCTGTAAAAGGTAGAGGTCATGGAGCCACCATAGTCGCTGCCATTGGAGTTTCAGGAGCTGTTTTTGCCGGACTCGTCGCCAATCTCCTAAGTTGGCGCATGGCGTATGCGGTAGGCGGCCTCCTTGGACTTTCTTTACTTGTTTTAAGAATGAAGACCTTTGAGTCGAAAATGTTTGAAAAGTCAGCCCAGTCTGCTCAGGTACCGATGGGGCAGTTTTTAAGTCTTTTTGCAAAGAGAGAGCGCTTTTCGAGGTATATAAAGGCTATATTGATAGGCGTACCCCTTTGGTTTGGAGTCGGCATTCTTGTCACGTTCTCGCCAGAAATTGCTGCCCAATTGGGTGTTACTGGCCCCATCAGCGCAGGAAGCGCCGTGATGGCGATGTATGGTGGACTCGCCATTGGCGATTTAGCAAGTGGGCTCCTTTCCCAAAAACTGAAATCAAGAAAAAAAGCTGCAGGGATTTTCATGTTCTTTGCACTGATTTGTTCCCTTCTCCTCAGCGTTGCCCATGGGGCTTCCCCAAGCCTCGTATATGGAATTATCTTCGCTATGGGATTAGGCATGGGATACTGGGCTGTCTTTATGATGATCGCCACGGAGCAATTTGGCACCAATCTTAGAGCTACCGTTACGACGACCGTCCCCAATTTCGTTCGAGGCTCGGTAGTACTCCTCACCCTTGGATTTACGTCTCTCAAAACTCTCTTTGGAACATTACCCGCCGCTCAGATAGTGGGAGCCATTTGCTTTAGCCTTTCCTTTTGGGCGATTGGGTCTATTAGAGAAACGTATGGCGACGATTTAGATTATTTGGAAAAATAGTCCCAGATTCCTTTCCTCGTTAAATAATATGGATTCAGAGAATGAGATCATTCTTGATTGCCAATACCTGGCGCCTCTTATAATTCCGATTCAAGGCACCTTCTGGATACACTCCTACTAGGGTCTTTGGTTCTTTCCACAAATTCTGATGGTATGAAGAGAAAACGGGAGGTGCTCTCACTGTTTAACCTCCCGTTCCTAGGAAATTTCTATCGATGGGGGTCCGCCAGACATGCCGAAAAAACATCCTCATCCCAGCGCGCCAAGCGGGACCGACGGAACCCATCCTACTCCTGCCTGTAAACGAGTCCTTTTTTTCGTTTCTGAAAAACCAAAGGACATTTGGAACTATTGCTTTTCCTGCCAGAGCCGAGTTTATGACTTCAAACCTCTGTCGGGCTAGGCTTCAGATTTTGGAAGGATCCCAGAACTGCTTCCTACATGAGTCTGCAGTAACTTCTTCGCCATAACATCAAGACCTGAGGTCCATGACTTTTATGGTATACACCGAGCTGTTTTTAAGTTTACTCTAGATTCTTCCAAAAAATAGTAAGTCCAAGTTGAGGGAAACAAAATGAAATACGCTTGTACATTATTTGTGATTTTAGCGTCATCTTGTAAACAAGTTATGCCTCGCACCCAAAGGCTTCAGGATGCTCCTGATGCAATTTTAGGGTCTACGAGTCAAGACAGACAGAATGCACCCTTAGAAACAGAAATACTTCACACGAGCATCGGTTCTTCAGACACCCTAACCCCTCGTATCCAGGGAAAATGGACGATCCACTGCGCAAATCCTACATGGGGACTTCCCTTCTATTACAATCGCGACATCAGCTTTTCCCATTCTACGTATTCAGAAGTCGTCACCGCGTTCACTTCTCAGTCTGACTGCCAAGACAAAAAAGACGTGAGCATGAAACTTTTAACCACTGGTCGCTTGACCCTAGTCGATGGAACTAAAGCCAGTGCCAAGGTCAATTTTATTTCAGAGAGTGCCAGATATTTCTTTTACAAAGACGATTCGATCTTTGTTTTCTTTAAGAATGAGATTTCAGATTTAATCTTGAATCAGGAAAAAACAATTGAAAAACAACAGACGACCTTCGGCTTAATGGGCTTAGAAGAAGGAAAGCTTTGCTTTGGAAATTTCAGTGTAGAAAAAAACGGCCTAAGTGAGGCCCGCCGCCCTGAATCTCTAGACCTGACGGGCTGCCTCACTTTAATGAAATAGCCCGCCCCTGGAATTCGGCTGCTCCTAGAGAACACTTTCAGCTCAAGGTGGCTGAAATCATCTTCCGATAAGCATGATCCTCGCCTAGAGGCTGCCAAGTTTCCAAAAGCGGGGAAGGTTTCGCGGTAGAAAAAATCCAAAGCCCGTGGACAGCCCGCGTAAGGGCAACATAAAGAGCTCTTCTCGAAAAATGATCCTCTCGATATACGAACGAATGGGCATCAGGAATGATGACATAATCAAACTCAAGTCCCTTAACCTCATCCAGAGTCGTAAAATCAATCCCTGGGTCAAAGGTAAATTTTCCATCTAAAACAAGCCGACTCGACTCCAAATCTTCAAAGAGCTGATAGAGAAGTTTGGCTGTTTTTTCGTCTTTGCATACAACGGCTATACTGGAATTTTCCTCTCGCCGCACCAAGTCCCGAAGTGTATCCGACAGTATGGTACAACCTGGCCCAATCCCTTCAAAATGAGACACAATAACTGGTAGACCCATTCGGACTGCCTGGGGTAATTCCTTGGCGAGGGGGCCTAGCACATGAAGTCCAAAATGGGCTACTGATTTGGTCGATCGGTAGTTGGTCATAAGCCTAGATCTTTTTACACTCTCTAAACCCATGGCCTCTAGCACTTTATCCCAAGTTAAAAAAGCTTCTTCTGAAGTTGTGAGTTGGCCCTCATCGCCTGACAAAGTCACCGAACCACCCTTTTCGAGAGAATGCCCCAGAATACGTAGTTCACTTTCTGAAAGTTCCTGGGCTTCATCGATTACCAAATACTTGGATGTTGCGAGACTTCCTCTGCCTGGCACAAATACTTGACCTGTTTTCTTTAGTAGAAGATGAAAAAGCACGACGTAGTCTTCCACATCAATCGACTTATAAAGATCCTCTTCGTCCTCTTCTGTCTCATCTCGGCCGTCTAATGCAATATGAGCTTCTGTCTCCTTCTCAACTTCGATGGAAGACAGGAGACTAAAAAACTGCCTTCTAGAATACTCCAAAAGTTGATTCACGGAATGGGCCGTAATCCCAGTCTTTTCGTCAATAAGCCCCAAGAGTAACTTTTCATCGGTAAATAGAGAGATACGATCTTGTGCGAGATCATAGAGTTCCGTGTGCAGACCTGAAAAAAATCGATTAAGCCGCTCTCTATTGGCAGGATAGGAAGCTTTTAGAGCTGCAATCTGGAGTATGTCGTAGTTCTTAAGCAAAGTTTGATGGGACTCAAAATCTACAAGAGTAACCGTCGCCTCAACTTCAGGAAACTTTTGAATGAGGTCCCTTTTTGCAGCTCTGAATCCATCTGCTATGTAGGTATCTAATAGAGCGATCATGCCACTAGATCTTTTGATATTCACAACGGTTGCAGGCGTGGAATTATAGATCCTCTTTGGCAAATCTTTAAAGATTTTTGCGCCTTCACGGGAAATCCAATCGTCATAAGTAAGTACGGCTAGATCTACGATATTCATAGTCCACAGAATATTGGTGCAAAGACGCCTTAAGCCCTCATGGGGTACGATCACCATGGATTTACTTGGGACAAAGCTGCCATTTAGACCTTTTACAAGCTTCGCCAGGCGGAGAAGAGCTACGGTCGTCTTTCCTGATCCGGCACCACCCAGTACCAGTAGAGATTCGTCGGGAGGTGAATTTAGAACCTCCCGCTGATCGCCATCTAGAAGTTTTTGTGCTTCGCTATCATCCGCATCAGACCATACGCGGGTCGGATCTATGCTTCGAACCGCTTTACCTTCTCCTCCCGAAAGAGGAATGGTCCAAGGAATGAATTCCTGATTCCAAGTATCGTGGGACCAATAAAGCCTTTCGCCTTTGTCGCTCCAAACAGATGTCAACTCACCTCGCCTTATTCCATAAAGGAATCTAGAAGCTACGATGCCCGTCGAAAGCCGCCGCGGAAGCTCTTGCTCAAAAGTCTCCCCCGACTTTTTTTCAAAAAAGACTTGAGCTACGGGAGCTTTTCGCCAATCGACAATGGGATAACTCACCTGACCTCCCACGAGGGATCCGTAGCCAAGTAAAACATCTCTATTGTGATGGGGCTCCTCTAAAACAATCCGAGCGAAATAAGGAAAGTTTGGGTCAGGATAGATGCTCTGACTCTTTCGACTCATAAGAGAATTGTAGGTATGTAGCTGTTCGTGCAGAGCGCCCCATTCATCTTTGGTTTCTGCAGTTCCGATCAAAATCTGGCTTGCTTCACCCAGAATGTTTTCCGAAACAGACTTTACTGTAACTTTCAGGTCTTCCCGCACCGCTCTAAGGCGCAAAATCTCTTCGTCGATGGAAATCAAATCGCTCATGGAACCTCGCCTGGTTTTTGGGGAGCAGATCCTAACTCCAACACCAAGGATTGTCACTTTTTAAGCCAACCGGCCTCTAAATTATAAACTTTTGGGAATATCTGGGAATAATAACCGTCTAGCCTGTCTATATTTTAGACTAATCTGTGTGGATAGCTCGCTATCTCACCTGCACGGCTGAATGTCCTCAGTGAAATGGCGTTATTTAAAATGCCTTAGTGCCACCTATCGAGCTCTAAAGTGGAAATCTAAAGTGGAAATCTAAAGCGAAATCTAAAGTGAAATCTAAAGTGAAATCTAAATCCTTCTCAGGCTGGTGCCCGGGGGCCAGGCCTAATGAAACGGATTGAGGCGAATTTTGCTTCCATCAACAAAGGCGTGTACATCACCATAGAACGTCAGCCGCCCCGCATGACTCCTCACGCCCCCGCCATCAGGAGCGCCATAAATGGGAACATCAATAAGCTCCGACTGCTCGAGCAGTGCTTCATTATAGGCCGGCTGGTCTACCCAATGGGGATAGAACTCAAAACCTACGACTCCAAGTGCCGTTAGGTCTTCCATGCCTGCTTCATTTTCATCATGATCTGAAGTGGGATAGCTCGCCGTGTTGATGTTGGGTGTTAGAATAATAGCACCTGCACTGGTTCCACCCAGAACACCACCCTTTTTTACGAATTCCCTTAAACTTGGCATAAGCTTAGCTTTTCTTAAAGCTTCTAAAAAATAATAGGTATTGCCGCCATCCAGGTAAATCATATCGGATCTTAAGGCTTTGGAAAGCCGGCTTTGAGTGAAGGGAAGATCAGGCGAGAGCAAAGACGTATGACAATACCCAAACCTAGAAAAACGATCGTGAAAGAGTTCAAAATGAGCTTCCGCTGTGGATTTATGGGACGAAATGAATGTCAAATGAGGGTGAGTCCTCAAAAGGCTTGCATAAAGATCTTCATCCATTTGAGAATTAAGCTCCGCATCATCGGAGCTGTAAAGCCAGACATCAAGCCCACGCGTCATAGACCTTCCCTATAGCTCTTTAAAATCTTATTAATCTTTGAGGTCATCATTGCCACAGTTCTTGCATCCGGCAGTCTTCCCAAGTCCATATCTACAACACCGCCACGCACTTGGTCGAGAACAAACATCTGTACCAAGTGGTAAATTACGTCTCTTGAAACCCCTGTACGTTTTCTTTGAATGTATTCCGCCACTATGCAAGCACCATCTCCCGTAATGCGCTGGGGGTGATTTTGACTCCATGCGCGCTCAGAAACTCTTTCTGCCGTATTTTCTTGATCTAACTTGGACTTCTGACTGTACGACAATCCCATACGAAAGCTTTTTAGAATACGCTCCACATGATCATTCAGCGTAGTATGATCTAGCTTGTTGAATTTTGCGGGGAGAGTAGAAACTTTTAAGGACAGCTTCGCTAATTGCAGCCCCTCCCCATGTTCCTTAAGAGCATTGCTGATCAAGTCTCTCGAAAAACTCCTCATGTTGTATAGAGGGATCCACGTTTTTCCATCAGGAACTTTAATAACACCTGAGGACGATTTCTTCATTTCTAAATGATAGAAACTTTGTTGCAGCAGCCTAAACCATCCTGGGTTCTTCTGGGCAATTTCTTCAGAGAAACTTGAAGAAAAGCCTAGTCTTTCGAGTAAGAACTTAGACTTATAGCGTTTAAAACTGCGATCGAACAGTTGACAAGCCGAAGAGTTTTCAAAAGACTCCAGGCCTCTTTTCGATTGATTGATAACTGCATCGACGCACTGCGCAAACACTTGGACTGTATAACGGGCCTTAATCTTCTGTTCTTTAATATTGGTAGACCATCGTTCATCATCGTCAAAGCGATATTCGTGATGAAAAATACCAAACTGTCTTACAGAACCGAAGTCAATGATGCCGCCATCGGCCATAATATTATCGCCATCCCAATCGATCCAGCAAAAGAGATAGTCTTCTTCAAATCTGGCGCTGGCTTCCGCAAAACGCTCCGACACCCAGCGTAAAAAATATTGGTACTTATCCTTAGCACTCAGGTCTGCAGGAAACACTTTATTCTGAATCTGTCTATCAATATAGAAATCAAGCACATTTTTAAGACGATCAATGCGACCTTGCTTAATATGATTAAAGAAGTGAGAAGGCCGAAATAGATTTTGACCGGCTCTAACGGTGACGGCAAAGGATCCGGGATATTCAATTACGGCCAGGATTCTTTCCGTTCGCACCCCTCGAGCAGCCAGCACCTCAGAAAAAATAACGTCTAAAAGGCCTTCATGTAATTTGGAATAACCGCAACCGTAAGAAACCTCTTTATCTCCGGTCTTGAAAAATTTACCGTGTTTGTCGGTAGCCGGTGATAAGCAGGTAGCTCCAGTTCCACAACTAGAGATATCCCAAGTCACTCCATCATGTTTCACATGGCCGTTCCAAACAGAGCGCCCATCCCCAGAAGTCACCCCCTGTTTTGATTTGTGCTGGAGCTGCAAATAACGGGTCGCCATATAGCGACCTTTCTTGATTTCATGTTCGGGATACTTTTTTCCATGAATTATGTCGTGCTCGTTAATAATGATCATAGAAAACGTATCTAAAATCATAGTTTCTAGGTCCGCATTAAGCTCATCTGGGTGAGTGGCTGAGATGAGGCCCATTTTTCTTGCCAACTCAAAATTAAACCATGAGACTTTTCCGCCATGTCGCACCCTAGCTTGGTAATCTACATAACAAAGAGGAGCCGCTTGTTTGAAAGGATGAGAGCCATCGATGAGTTTGAATTTCGAGTATTCCTCGCTCTTTATTTTTTTGACAGGTCGCATTCGGGCCGTTTGAGTCATATAAATAAATCCTCCATCTATATAACCTCTCGGATTGTGAAAACAAAAATTAAGTAAAAAAACGGAATATGTTCACGGTGGATTTGTATTCGAACGGGAGAGGGCTGTATAATGGAACAAATACAAAAGTTTTTTACCGTAAGACACTAATACTAAGGAGATTTATGAATCCAGATACATCCAGCGGAAGCGAGCAAAATGCGGAATATGAGCAAGATTCCAGACGTGAAAATGAGCCCGAAGGATCCAACCCGGCAATTAATACCGAGCACCCCTCCTCGTATCTGCCTCCGGCTCGAAGATAACCCTAAACCGGGTCGGTGCGCTTTTAGGCTTTTAAATGGGAAGCCCAGCCTCTAAAATCGCGCAAAATCGGTTTTTCAGTGGCTAAAAAGACCATCTGCAATAAGACGGTTCCTCGGAATGTACTCCTAGTTGTCTGCTCAAATGCAATTACTTTAGCTCAAAGTAATTAGGTACTTACGCTTTATTTCTCCCCTCCTACTCATGGGAGTCTTTTTTACGCCGACAGGGTGTACTGATAGTACTTGGGGATGATGGCAATATGAGCAGCAAAAAATTCATTATCAAAGAATCCACTCGAAAACGCTGTCGCGTGTTTCCCATTGACAGCTTTGATCGGCGCAAATTCACGCCTATTTCCATGGAACTTTTCCACTTTCTTTATGAAGCACCTACTATTGATTTTTCGATCTTTATTCGTGTCGATGAAGAAATGGTCGAGTATATCAAAGCCACAGAGCTCTCAAAGGAACTTTTAAAACATATTTGGCTGGCTTCTATTAAAGACGATGCGGAAGTTGAAATATGTGTTCAATCAGCTGATCATGCAAAATTTACCCGCGTAATCGACTCGGTACGCGATCTAAAGATCAGACGCTTGATTGAGCGCGAACCAGCACTTGACTCGAAAACACTTATCTCCTTCGTAAACTTAAGTGGCGCAAGTCAAATGATCCTTCGCGGGGGAATTAATGAAGACGCTACCCGTAAAGTTGCCGCCGCTGCGTCCTTTATGGTTTCCAATCTTATGGACAATAATTACTCGATTGCCACCCTTTCGCGAATGATCCAAATCGACCCTAGTCTCTACGATCATTCCGCCGCCGTAGCCATGTTTTCAGGAATCATGGGAAAGCAGGCCTACCAAGGCAAACTAAGCCAGAAAAATGCTGAATCCCTAGCCCAATGTGGCCTCTACCATGACGCTGGCAAAGCCTGCATTCCCCATGCTGTATTAAACAAGCCGGGTGCCTTCACTCCAGAAGAATTTGAAATCATGAAGTCCCATGCGATTCAAGGCTTGGTAGTAACCGCAGGTGGATTTGCCATCGTGGGATTCTATGCCGTGAGATCCAGATTTAAACAGCAATTTATTGCTTACGGTTATGCGGCTGCAGTAATGATTTTAGGTGTAGTCGCAGTACTTGGAACTTTGCAGAAAGGTCCCCTGAGTTTTGTATATAAGCGTTCAGTCTCATTACGTGGTAGCTACTGGAATACAGGAATTGAAATGGGTAAAACTCACCCATTTACTGGAGTTGGTTTAGATACATATGGTGATTGGTATCGACGCTCCCGACCACCTGTTGCTCTAATTGATACCCCCGGAATAAACACATTATCTAACGTCGCACACAATGTTGTTATCGACTTCTTTGCTTCAGGCGGATACCCACTATTGCTGAGCTATTTGGGAATTCTCGGATTCGCATTTGTTTCTATTATCCGTGTTACTGCGAGAAGAAAAGAATATGACCGAGTATTTGTTGGTCTTACCGCAGTCTGGCTCTGCTACGAGGTTCAGTCATTTATCAGTATCAACCAGATTGGTTTAGCTATCTGGGGCTGGTTGTTTACTGGTCTTCTAGTTGCTTACGAGCGTTCAACTAGAGTTGAGATACAAGAAATTGATTCAACCAAGAGT
>JBAXBA010000019.1:0-48815 GCA_037142195.1 Pseudomonadota bacterium | reverse complement strand
AAAGGTCCTGAGGTCGGATCAATAGCCTTCACTTCTCCTCGCAAAATCTTATACCGACCACGCATTGAAGAGACACTTTCTTTTGTATAGGGAATTCCTCGGCCCGACCTGCGGCCCTGCTTGTTTAGAGTACGAGCTATCTGCGCATCATCAAATTCGACTGCCAATTTTTTCACTAATTCTATGTCGTCTTCCGAAGTTCTATTGACATGACCGCCACTAATTCGAGGCACAGTCCTGAGAGTGGTGGCTCCCCCTTTCCATACTATCTTTATCTCATATTTATCAAGCGCGGTGTTTAACTGCACTTCTTCTATAAGGCTACGAAGTAAACGCTTACGGTCTGAATGTGTGGTGTTCGTGTCATCCCAGATCAGCCTTAGATCACGTCCAAGGAGCTTAATTTTAGAGATCTGATCATCGCTTAAACGGCTCAATTTACGCGTTGCTAATGACGCCTTATTTTTCACTTCTTCAAGAGCACTCAGTCGATCTTCCCAACATTTCTCAAGTGTTCTAACTACCAAACGATTTTCTGGTTCAACCGATTCATACTGTCTTTGTGCTCGCATGGCTTCGTATTCGGCCTTTTCTACTTGCAACTGCCAGTGCTTGGACAATGCATCTTGCTGATCATTCTCAACGTCAATAGCGTTGGTCATAGCCGCCAATGATGCTGGTTGTGCAATTTCAAAAAATACATCAATGACACTCGCATCGATTCGCTTCCCGCCAATGACCTGACAGTCGCCGGCTGCGTGATATACTTTGGCCGCACAGCATCGATACTGATAAACGCGACCATTTGTGGCGTTCCTGTTGGACTTGTGTCCACCATAACTAATTGTCATTGTACGTCCGCACTTGCTGCAGAGCACTAGGCCTTGCAATATCGCGTGTCCCTGACGAACGGCTCCCTTTTTAAAATTTTCGTTAGCCTTCATCGGACTGTTCCCTGAGATTTTTGCGCGATTTTCGTTAAACTTCTCCCAGGTAATATATCCAGGATGATGCCCCTTAATCAAGACTTCCCAGTTATTTTGCTCGATCTTTTTTGTTTTTGGCCGATTCGTCATTTTCTCAGCATCGAAAACTTTTGTGGACTTTGTCCTGCCAAACGCATAGGCACCAGAAAAAACAGGGTTTTCGAGCGTTCGTAAAAACATCGCATATAGCGGTTTGCGCCATTCCACAGGGTGCCCCCTGCGAATCTTTCTAACAGGAAAAAGAAGCTCCTGAGACCGCCACCATTCATATACTTGTCGCGCAGATCCAAGCTCATCAAATTTTTTAAATGCCGTGGTGATTGCGTGTCGTATCGATTCATCGCGCGAGAATATAACCCTCTCATCCTCGTCGATGTCATAGCCAGCTGGAGGAATAGTCAAAAACTCGCCTCGTTTTGCCTTACTCCAGCGAGCCTTAATCATCCTACCGATGGAGTTTTCAAGCTCCATTTCATTCATTTGCCCACGAATCCCAAGTATCATCCGGTCTGAGGAATCACTAGGATCGTAGATACAATTTTCATCAGCAATCATTGTTTCAGTCCAACGGCACATATAAATAAGATTGTGCCAGTCTAGACTATTGCGTGCTAACCTCGTAGCCTCCAGTGCAATGACTATTCCTGCTTCACCTCGAGCCACTGCCGCTATCAATTCAGCGAATCCACTGCGCGTATTAGGGCTAGCACTGCTCTTACCAAGATCTGAATCGATGACGATGATACGTTCCCGCGGCCATCCTGCCTGCACCGCCCATTCAATAAGATTATACTGACGCAGCCTTCCTTCTGCATGGTTTTCAACCTGATAGAGAGATGATTGCCGAATATAAATGTATGCTAGTTTAGCAAGGTGAACTGACGTAACCTTTTTCGTTGATTCCTTATTCATTTTCATGCTCCGAATTCACTGGGGGTTGATTCTTAGTGACCTTGACGACAAGTTCAGAATGGACACGAATAAACTCTTGTTGATGTTCAATGGGGATGGAGTCCCAAATACCTTCTAAATCCGCATCGACGTCAAACCGAAAACCAAGCTGTTTCAATATAGAGTTCCTCCCAATATAATTGAGAAAACCTACAGTAAAGAGCGTGCGAATCAACGAAGACTTAAAATTCCTACAATATCCAAGAGCTCCAAAACTGAAGCTTTTGTAAAAACTGTGTCCTGACACATTGGATCAATCTCCAGATTAGATCCAAAATTCGTCCAGTTCTTTGGAATTTTGATGTGGGAGGTATCTGGCAACAGCAAAACAAAGTAATCTTTACCAGAACGGACTGGCGCAAATTTTTGTCCTGCTAACGGGTGGTGGCGGCGAGTAATTTCTACTGAGATCGGCAAAAGTTGGCGGTCATACTTAGTGTGTAACGATCCACCCATAGGCTGGAATCCCACACTCTAGAAAAGCATCAAACTCTTTAATCACATAGTTTGGTAAAGGTCTTCCTTCCCTATCTCTGTCGGCGATAAAAGTGTTTAGGTGATTTTGAAGGATGCGGTAGCACGGAGTAAGCTCCGGACGTCGACGCATGTAGGTAACTGGTTTTGAAGGTTTGACAGCTTCCATAGGCAAGCAATGTGCCAAACCTGACCATCAGAGTAGAAGTGACAAAATACCGCATGGCAAACGGTGACATGACGCAACTACAAACCAGGCATGCTCTATAGGAAAGGTCTTAATAATTTTGTTGCTTTAGTGCGAGCGGGAGTAAAGACGTCCCTTCCGTTTACTAGGTGGGTTTGTGAGGGGAAGAGTTGAATTACGCGCCCCGATCCCACTGCTGAAAGGATTGTAGGTCGTTGCATCTGAAACTCTAGTCTCAACAGCAGAAGTAGTTGTCCCTGGGGATTCAGACTTATTCTTACATCCCAAGAAGCCTAAACCAATGGCGCAAAGACAAATTAGTAGTTGGAACATTCACACCCTTTGATTTCTTGCTACTTTATTTCTGATTTTAATTCCTGCTGACTCTTAATCATTTTTAGAATTATTTCGCTTCTTTTGTCGGCTTTATCCCATCACAAACAAAAGTTCATTGATGAGTCCGATTGCCGTTGTCCTTATTTTCTTGATCTGAGATGATTCTACCACGGTTCCCCGGTGAGCTGCCATATTTCGTAAATCTTGAAGTTCACTCATTTGAACAGCAATCCTTTCAACCCTATCACTCGCTGGATTTTTAAAGGGGAAAATACATCGCTTTTTTTGCCCCATGGCCAGAAAGTCGCGGCCAAAAACCAAAATTAAAATCGCCCAGGCACGCAATCCATCGATCGCGCGATACTGCAGCTCCATGATCCTGCCGGAACGAATTTCACCGAGTAGGCTCGTGAATTTATGCCAAGCAAAATTATCGACCGATAGACCTTTGCCACAAGACAGCAAGCGAAGAAGATAATCAGGGGAATGGGAGACATCATCGAGATTAAGTTCGGCAATTCTAGATTGCATGCGAGTCAGGAGCTCTCGACTCGACCGCAAAAAGAGTGCATTGCCTATTTTTTCCTGAAAAAGAATATCTAACGACTTTGTATACTGAACAATGGCAGGGCTTTTATCGACAGCATTGTCAAACAGCTCTGGGTGAAGATGCATCAATTCCGCATTCCGAATGACTGATTTAACTGTTTCAGATAGTTCATCATAGCGAGGAATCTCTCTTCGTAATCCTTCGTCAATCATCGCATTGGAGATGGCTTTACCTTCCTTATCCGCTCCCACTCCGGCATTCATCAATATCAGGTTGTCGACAAGCGACTGAAGACCTTCTCTTACTGATGGCTGGCGATATTCTCCTTTAGATTCATAAAGCCATTCTGAAACTCTTTGGACAAATTTTCGATAATCGGCACCAGTTTCAGGGCGCATGCTCAAAGCTATTTTCCTCAAAAAGTCTTGACTTGGATTGAGTTCAGGTCCCATGAGATCAAGAAGAAAGAAATGGCTTGCACAATCACCGAGACATAAAGTGTCGATAGCTCGCCATTTGAGGCAAGGATTTTCATCGTTTACATACCTTCTAGATTCGCCCCATAAAGCCTTTGATCCATTATAGCGTCCGGCTGCTAGCGCTAACAGCTTGCTAGAAAAATCCTCAGCCATGAGAGATTTAACAAGCAGATTTTCGTATCCAGGGACTGTCCGCTTGGTCATCAATCTTAAAATTTCATCCTCGGCGCCGATGATATCTTGTGGAAAATCAATCGAATTCGTGTCCGCATCACCGAGCGAAGAAATCGCAGAAGCGATCTCATGAGAAAAAGCTTGGCTCTTCACCTCATTTAAACGATCGACAACTATCTTTTCTGTAGCTAGGGTCTGCAAGGTTGCAAGAGCATAATAGGCCGATTGACGCAGCCCCTCATCTTTTACTACAGCCGCTCTTAATTGGTCTAGAAACGTTTTTTCACAATAGCCAATTTGCGCAATCGCCCGAATAAGACGGGCTTTTTGTTCTCCGGAATGCTTAGGCATGAGCCGCAGAAAAGTCTTTCCTACTTCATCTCGCCCCTGCCCTGCTCTTATCAAAACTTGATTCACCAGGGCATTGATCAGAAGTGGCAAATCATTTTCATGGGTTTTATCGGTGATAATTTTGCTTAAAAATCTGCAAACTTCTGGAAAATCAATATTCGCCAGAAGTTGAAATTTACGCAAGGACAACAGCTCTTCAAGGATTTTTGCCACGTGGCTTCGGCTATTGGCAAAGCGTTGAAAAATGGCATGCTTCAGACCCTCAGGTATGTCCCCATTCATTGCTAAAAGCAGATGATCGTCTTCGAGTGGAACATGCAAAGCGATCACAGCGGCGTCAAGATCCTCTAGGTCATCGGCAAAAGTGTCTGAAATTTCGGCAACATCCTCGGGATCAAAGGATTGAAAAGCGATGGAAATCTGCCATTTTTTAATGGGATCGGGTTCCGATAGAACCTGAGAAAGAACATCTTCTAAAGAAAGATGGGCTCTACTTTCGATCAATTGAATGGCATCTGTCTTAAGGTGATCGGCAAACAATCGATAGCGGGTATCAAGTTGGCGAAGAAAACTCAATGTGGTTTCATCCCCCAGTCGACCCGCGCATAGTAGAGCAGAATTTAACAGCAATGAATCATCATACCTAACGGCTTCCTCAAGAATCTCCAAAAGAATTTCTCGAGCTAGTCGTGACTGTCTTTTTCCCAGTGAGAGTATCAAATACTGTTTCAATCCAGTGTACTCACGCTTCGGGAGTGACTTTAGAAGAGCACTTAGGCGAGATTCTATAGGCATGTAAGGAATTCGACCTATTGCGATAATCATTTCTTTAATCAAAGGACGATCGATGCTATCGAGTAAATTCATGAGAAATGCCCCAGCTTCCGGCAACCCGCTTTCTCCTAGGGCCAAAATAGCTTCACCTGCTAATTGCAGATCCTTATCTTGAGATGCTAGACGTACCAAATGTTCAAAGGCGCGGACTGACTTTGTTTGACCTAGTGCCCTCGTCAATTCCAGTCTAGTTTCTCGCCATGGACTCCAATCAAATAAATCAATTAAGGAGCGGGCTGCATCGTCTCCCTGACCTTGGGAAAGATTAGAAATTACTTTCTCTCTCTCAGATTTAACATGCAAAGATTCAATTTGACCAAGAAGTTTTTTGGTATTAGATGATAGGCTTTTAATCATTCTCTCGCTTTCAATTTAGGATCGATTCGCTAGCTAAATCGAAGTGATGGCTATTTGAGACTGATATTTTATAAGGCCAATTTGAATAAATCTACCATTTTAAAAAAGCTAATTTAGCTTCTTGGATTAAGCAGACACAGCTGCTGTGTCTAAGTCCGAACGGGAATAGGCGAACTTCTAGGAACCTAACTTAGATGATCTAAAAGAAATACGCCTAAAAAACGCGGTCACAGTCCCGCCTTGGGGTTAGTTCCTTACAAGCAAATTGAAGATTCGCTACGTCTTTACTTTCCAACACCTTAGTGTTTTTAATCTCAATGGAGAAGCGATTGCGACTCCTTAAAAAAACATCCACTTGAACTTCAAAGTACTTGCGGCCTTCTAACCAGGCAGACTCAAAACCAACCAATTTAAATGTAAGAGGTTTCTTTTTATATAAAAATTCACGCCAGTAAGGTTTCAATTCCTTAATATTGGTCACTCTTATCAGTGATCCAACGTCCTTTTCCCCAGTATTTTGCAACTCCCAATAGACGACCGACATGGGATTAAAAGCAATAAGTTTCGAGGCATCAAGTCCAGTAGTCTTAGAAATAGACTCGGAAACTTCAGCTTGGGAATGGGCCATGGGACAAGCAATAGCAAAGTCAAATAATACCTGTTTGGGATCGTCATAATTTTCTAGCCAACGAAACCGGTGATCTCCTCCCGAACAAGGAATCCCCATGGCGACCCACTGGGCTCCTTCTTGAGCCTCCAGATTTCCATTTCCACTGGAACAGGCAGCCGAAACTCGGGTTAGAAAAACCTTAGTTTCCGGAAACCAAAAAGGCAAATTTGGAATATTCAAAGATTTGCAGGAATGTGACTTGCTTAAATCTGCGCCATTTAATGCAAGAGTGTCATCCGTTTTTGCCGATAAGCCCATGGACGCATCCGTCATTTGATGAGGATGTCCTAAAACGTCATTATTGCGATTTTGACATGCGCCCATCACTAGACCTGAAAGAACGGCTAAAAATAATTTGGATGTTTTCATTTAAGACTTTTTTTCCTTTCCAGCTCGATGACCTGCAACCATAATAAGATTATAGACCCCGCCTACCCCTAAAGTGATCAGGGTAGGTTCTACCCAGCCAAAAAAACGGCGAATCGGAATGAGATATTTCATCTCCCCCCAAACCCCATGGCTCGTTAGGGACTTATAAAGGTTGCCATCAACACTGTCGGATAACCAAGCTATGAAGAAAAAACCTCCAAGAACAATTAAAAAAAGTAAGGAAACTTCCAGGTATCCAGGGAGACCTTCCGCTGGAGAGCGCAATGCGCAAAGAATCACTACGGAAAGGGCACACAACAACCTAAAGTCCATAGGCTCCAAGACTTCGACAAGCCAGAGCGCATGCAATCCCTGACCTTTAAGTTGAATAATCGTTAACAAAGGATCAATGATATCTAATTTTAGTCGTTCTCGTGGCAACCCAAATATCTGCCACTCTATTTGGGTTGCTAAAAAGGCCAGGCCTAATGTTAAGGCAATCCAAGCTAAAGAAATTCTAAGCCAGCGTTTTCGATAATAGGCCCAGTAGGCAAAAGGTACCCGCAAGGTCGAAAAAACACCCCCTGATTTTACTCGCGAGGCTAAATCCCAACTATATGTTACAGCTGGTACAAAACTATCAAATGCTCGAGAAAACAGATTTCGTCTTTCAAGAAGTACCGGCAAGGATTGACGCTCATCTAACTCCACTGCTTTAAGTCTAGTAACCACGCTTTCAGCCAACATCTTTCTTAAAGTCCATGCTCCCACTAACAAAGCAGGAATACACAGGCCCAAAACTAGCGCTGATCGGTCAAAAAACACCGCGAGCGCATAGAACAAAAATCCAAGGGCTACCCCCAAAAAACTCCCAGTTCTCACATAATGAGCAAAACCACAAAACCAGCTCATGATAAAAAACATCATCGGGGCATCTACAGCTAGCAATCCTTGACGAGCTAAAATAGAAGACTTTGTCAAAATAGAGAATGCTGCAAAGAGCCCTAGTAGCCAAGAACTTGCTAAAAATCGCAGAAGAATGCAGCTCATAAAAGCGGTGGCTATCGTGAACCACTGATTCCACTTTACTAAACGATTGACGTTAATCTCACCGTCGCGACAAGCAAATAGCCCTAAAACCCAATAACCTGGCGAAACCAACCAAGAAATAGTCGGACTTCTACTTTCAATGGCATGCCTAAACTCGGATCCTGCCTGGGGATTTTTACACGATTCATTCGACTTAACATTGACATACTCTAGGGTGATCATAGCTTCTAAAGTTGGTGAAACAGGCCATGGCTTTATTTGTAAAACAAATAATCTTGCAACAACCATCACAAACAAAGCGATTGCAATCGTAGATTTTAGTCTAGAATAGGGCCAAAATGAGTTTTTAGATTTTATCAAATTTGGACCTCGACCTAAAAACATCAAAAAACGAGATTCCTAAACCTCAAACGCAACTATAAACTGGAATCATCAAGAAAAGCCATGAAGCGCCGTAAGTCGAAACTCCAGGCTTCATCCGCTACAGTACCAGTATTTCCCTCATGCTTAGATTTTACGACAAACCGCCGATATGACCAAATCCTACGATTCCTTCTTTGAGGACTTCGCGAAGGCTAATGGCAAATTCCCTTACTTCCCAGAGTACATTTTCTTTTCCAGAAAGCTTAAGTACTTCGAGGCATTCCCCTAAATCTAAACCCCACAGGATTTCGTATTTTCTAGTTCTGGGCATCAATATAGAAATTTGCTCCTCACTGACGCCAAGACCTCTAAATTCTTGAGAAGTTTCCAATATGGTATCAAAAAGCTTCTCAAATTTGAGGTGAACTTCACCTTCTCGAGCCAACCTGTCACTGGGAATTGATGACCTCCCATGCGGAGAACTTCTAAAGGACTGAACTTCAACATGTTCCCATGACTTCTTTATCACAGTAACACGCCCTAAGGGTATAGCTCCTGTAACACAATATTCCATCAATTCGGTCCAAACATATTCAGGCAAGGATAGCTTTAAAGTGACATTAATATGTTTTAAGTACTGTTTATCAGCAGTGCGCTGAGAAGATGATAGCCATTGTTTCAAACTCGCTTCGTGCGATGGGGAGACATCCAATAAGGTGACTGCATCAACTTGGGTTAGCGGGACAAACCTATCCAAAGTAGCGGATTGTGTTTCCAAAGTATTCTCCCTTTATTTGAGTGTCTCAGGCGTCATGATATCTGGTCTGCTAAAATAGCGCCACTGCACTTTGCTCGGCAGTCCTGGAAGTCTTTACCTGACTGGTGAATGCCAAACTGAGATCTATTTAGACAGATTCCCAAAGGTGTATCTTTTTTGAATCTTTGGGAGAATATTCCACTCTGCCCCAAGTTGGAGGCTCTACCTGGCACTACAATTTATCAATAAAAACAGCAGCAAAGCCCATTCTTGTAGAGCAAATCTCTTTCATGCCCAAAGTACCCTTGACGAGGTTACTCTCTAAGCATAAAAAGTGACTTCAACTCGCGATGAGGCTTTCGCATGGAAAAAGATGTTAGTATCCAAGAAATGGCGCAAAATGTTTCCAGAAATTTAGCTAAGAATGGATTTCCAGCAAAATCGGTGTCCTTTTCTCTGGATGCACTTTATGATGCTGCCCATGAAAAAGGCTTCCATTTTAATAAAGTAAGAGATCTTCTAGGCCAAGAAGGAGTTCAATCAGAGATCGTAGGCTCCAGAATGGTATTTTCAGCGACTCACGCTCTCAACCAGGATCTCTTAAAAGATCCGAAATTTGCACAGAGCCTTAAAGACCCAAACTTTTTAGAATCTGCCATGAGTCAATTGTCTGGTATGGATCCAGAAAAACTTGGGTCCTTGGCGAGTTCCATTCCAGGCTTCAATTCTGAAAAAATGGCTAGTATGTTAAATCTTTTAAAGACCATGAGCCCTGAGCAAAGAAAAGCTGCCCTAGAGTCGGCAAAAGAGTTTATGAGTCGCAAGTAGAGGCTAAAAGTTCACTTTTTAATTAAGACTCACTTCATAATAGGAGTCACAAAGCCGGCAACTGTGACTCTATTTTTTAATAGTCTTTTAACCCAAGTCTGCGAAGTGGTTTCCTAAAATGAAGACCAAGAGCACATGATTGTTTAGAATCCTCTAAGAAACTTAAGTTGATTTCAAGAAATACGTGGATCACTCATGGCAACCAGATGTTGATTTTTGTTGCCGTTGCGAAATTCAACTAATGCGGAATACTCCGCAAGGGAAATAAGGCTTCGAAAATCAATCCAGTCGACCATCGCATAAAGACTCATAGCGAGAAAATTCCATTTAGAAAATTGGCCTTCCCGAATTTGAGTATCGAGAAAATCTAAAGTGTTTGCCACCCTTTCAAAATGGCTTGTGTATAAAGGTGAACCTGGTGGGAAGATAATCTTTGATCGCTGTGCTAACAAAATTTGAATCAGGCTATCGGAGCAATCGCTGATTGCAGTTAGCAAATTTTCTTCGCCTAATGTCAAAGGCGGGTGGTAGCCCTGACGCACGAGTTCATTAAAGATCACCCGCGAATCCCAAATAGCTGTCTCGTCAATTTGCAGAATGGGTAGTTTTAGGAGAGGGGAAATCTGTTTTAATTCCGCTCGACGAGAATCCGAAAATATGTCTACCTGTCTAAAATCATACTGATCCGGCTGCAGCAGCAACCTGATCCTTCGCACAAAGGGAGAAGTTTGGGAACCATAAAGAATCATCATTTAGAACTCCAAAGTAAATCGAGACTCAACAACCGAAAATAGTTAACCATAAAAATATGTCATCACGGCCCTATTTTAAATAGCTCTAGGCAATGACTTAATCATTTAGAACGTTCTTCTCTCACATTCAAATTCATTCGCAATTGCTCAGCACATGTCCAGACATTTTATAACTTTCTTTAGGAATATTCACGTTGGTAAATTCAAATTGACAAGAAACGTTACATGGTGCGTCATCTAGGCAAGAGGTTTCATGGTGCAACCTAAGCAGCCTATTCCTAACTGATTAGGCTCTATTTTTCCTCTTTATGCAGTTCTTACACTATGGAAATACTGGTGAGTAATCATGGTTCTGATGGCGGCCTCGGCCCCTGCCATTGTAAGGGAGTTTTTTCACACCCTTTGATTTAAAGCCTTCATGAACCTGCTTTAGATCACCTGAAGCGGACGTCAAAAAGTGAATCCATGTGCGGAAATAGGGACAAAGAATCCCCTTCCTAGAAGGACCTAGGACTGCGATGGAAAAAGAAAGAAATCAACCATGAAGTCTTCATGGCTGATTGTCTTAATGGAAGTCTAGGACTCGCTCCTAAGCCTTTGGAGCAAAGGTACAATTCTTGGGGTAAACAACTGTCTTCTTGGGATTCTTGGCTTTTTTCAGTCTATTAAAGCCATTTTTATCGGAACTAAGATCTTCCTTAAATTTTACCCAATTACTCGTATCCAGGGGGGATTTAGCTCTTCGCTGATATCCGTGGGCAGCAATTTCGCGAGAAGCATTGAAGGCTCTGAAGCATGCACTGTGATGCTGTTCTGAATAGTTTCCAATAGGAAGGACTAAGCTATTATAATAGCCGTCGGGATCGACCCAGTTGTTGGCGCGCATTTTCTCACAACGATCGCGACCTAATACCCACCCTCCAAGGTCTTCTTCCTCAGGTAAAAATGCCATTTCGACATCTACTGCTGTTTCTGCGCCTAAACCGAGATTAGAAAGAATTTCTACAGCTAGTTCGTCTGCTTCTTGCTCAGTCGTATAATGTCCTAATTTAGCATCATATGCTGCTTGTAAAATCTCTAAAATCTGAGCCCCTCTGGCTATTTGGGCCCTGCCCAAATCTAAAATCTCATTTTTTGTAAACGTTCTTGGGAAGGTTATATTGGAACTAAGGAATTCGTAAAGTGCCTTTGTATAGGCCATGAGTGCAACTCTTTCCTCTACAGTATAATTAGAATTTTTCTTGTAGGGCGCCCAACTGGGGCGAGTAAAGGCTTCTTCTAAACCATAATTTAAATTGATTTTATCCTTTACGTTACCAGATGCTTCGATGTCCTCTAAGCATTGATTCATCAGCCCTGCAAATCTGCTAAAAGTGTCTAAGTTATCTGGAGCGCTATAGGGCATCATAGCCAATTCTTTTGCTGTAGTTGGATCATCAAATGCTGCTGCGTTTCTGCAGCTGGGAAGGACACTTGCTTGCCTTGCGATATCGCCTAGAGGTAAAAAAAGTATAAAATCGAGTTTTAAGATTTTAGGATCTAGGGGAATATGATTGTAGGGTGCAAAAGCTGCGCTTGCTTGAGACACCGTTTTACCTAATTGTTCTAACAATTCATCACGAACGGGTTTGTGATTAGGATTTCCAGCATCATATAGCCTGTAAAAAAAATCATAATCATTCTGATAGTAGTTTACATGGGATCTGTAATAATGGCCAAGCTCGTGAGCTATAACTGCCGCGAGGGACTCTTCATTTTGAAGCTTATTTTTCAAACCTGAATTGACCACGATCCAGTTTGGTGTTTTATTAAGAAAAAGCTTCTGAGATGTAAATCCCCATGTGTAGGCTTTATCCGAAACATGACAATTATTAGGGAACTCAATCCCATCTTTAGTTATTTTAAACGAACATTTCAGGCCTCGATTTGAAATTTCTGCAGCAATGCCTGTTAGGTCCAGGGGACTTGCCTCTATACAAGGAGAATCATCGGGGCGATCCATCTCGAGACGGTCTCGCGTTCTACTGAGATAAACACCATTAGGAGCTGATTTAGATCCATCGCCATAGGTCACTTTAACATTGTAGCAAACCCTCATGCCCATAACGAATGCATTGGCTTCTTCTTCTTTGACGACCAATACATTGGGCTTGGGAATGCCAGCTAAAAGAACCGGGTCACGCCTTCTTGCGTAAGCGTCAATTCTGTCAACCCAACCCTTAATGAGCAAAGTGGAAAAAGAGTTAGCAGGAACAGCGTCCGTTTCACTTAGGTTCAAGACATCTGTTAGGAATGAAGCTCGATCCATAATCAACCAGTTAGAATGCAGGGATGACCGAATGATTTTTCCATCATCATGCTTTTCGGTCGATTGTGAATCTTTTCCACAAGCAACCACTATTCCACAAAGCACGAGTGCTGCGAGATGTTTTTTTCGAGAGATCATTCCATTCCTCATGTTGGTATTGACACTTTAGGCCAGTTGTGGCCACTTTAGGCCTGTTCCGGCCAGCGGTGGTGCTTTCTAGTAAGAGTTGACTGGACAGTCAATAGCTATTTTCTGATTTCTAATGCACCCCGTCCAAAGTAGATAAATCGAACCACTTTTCCATTTGTCATCCAATCCCCCTAGACGTATGGAATTTCCTGTACATCAGTTTTAGTCGGCTTTTTTAATGTGAATTGAGATCGAATAAATCGGGTGTGTCTCATGAGACGCTTTGGAACGGACGTTTACTTAGTAGGGACCAGCTGGCGCTAAATCTTTAAAATTTTACGTTCTAGACCTTTTTTACTATACCTTTATGGTGGCTTAGGTTTCCTATAGCACTACTTGAGAAGCCTAACTCAGGCACCCTAAAGTGGCAGCAAAATCTGATGCAGGTTCCATATTATTTCTTTAAAAAAGGTCGGGCAGAAATAAATGTCGAGAGATCATAGTTCACTTTTAGAATAAAGAATTTGGAGGCCATCTACATAATCCACCCTAGAACGAATAGATTAAAAGTCTGCCATCAAGTACTGGATTCAGCCTTTCTTCGAGTGCTTCATTCGAACTTGGGGGGTCTGATTTTCTTGAAAACATTTTTTCATTTCCCAGTGTATTTAAATCCTACCGTCTTCTCTTCAGCCATGAGGAAAAAGCCACGTGGAATTGAAGTGGGATGGCGAAGGCCACATTCGATGGGAATAGCACAAACTGCAGGTCAGTTTTTTGGTAATGGAAGTTCCTCGATGACAGCTTAAATTGCAATTAAAGCTGACAAAGGATTCCTTAGACCAAATTCAAATTGTTTTCTTTGGAGGCTTGGCTGCCTCTCCGGCTTAGCCAGATTCTTAAAATCTGAATAGATGAAGGGGTAATACCAGGCATCCTAGAAGCCTGCCCTAGGGTTTCAGGCTGTGCGGAAGTGAGTTTTAGCTTCTCTTCTGTAGATAGACCGGAGATGCTGGAATAGTCGAAGCTAGGGCTCATCTTGATACGGTCTAGAGACTCGCTAGATTTCATACTAAGCTTTTCGCGTTCGATATAGCCTGCATATTTAGTTTCAATTTCTAAGCGGTTCAAAATACTTTTGGGAAGCCCTTTAAAATAGTCCAATTTAGAAATAAGATCCCTGAAATCAATGTCGGGGCGCCTTAGGACATTTTCCAATTTGGTTCCGCGGTTGTCTTTTTCCAAGAGAAACTCTGGGGGAACTTCTATATCACCGACGGCGGTGGCTTTTATAAAACTTAAAGCTTCCGAAATCGTATTTTTTCTAATCAAAAATTTGTCGTAGCTGTTAGTGCTCAGAAGACCAATGGCTTTTCCAAGCTCAGACAGCCTTAAATCAGCATTGTCTTCTCTAAGGTAGAGTCTATGTTCCGCTCTCGAGGTAAACATACGATAGGGCTCTAAGGTTCCTTTAGTAACCAAGTCGTCGATGAGAACACCGATGTAGGCATGCTGTCTGCCCAATACAAAGGGAGCTTTATTTTGAACGTAAAGTGCCGCATTGATTCCAGCCATAAGACCTTGCGCCGCTGCTTCTTCATAGCCCGTTGTGCCGTTAATTTGGCCTGCAAAGTATAAAGATTTTACTTTCTTTGTTTCCAGAGTGGCATGAAGTTCCGTAGGATCCACAAAGTCATATTCAATAGCATAGCCAGGCCGAATGATCTCGACATCTTCCAGTCCCTTAATGGTTCTTATGTATTCCCATTGGACAGACATGGGTAGCGAGGTGGAAATTCCATTGGGGTAAACTTCGCATGTGTCCCGGCCTTGTGGCTCAAGAAAAATCTGATGCTTTTCACGATCGCCAAAACGCACAACTTTGTCTTCGATGCTTGGGCAGTAGCGCGGCCCGATGCCGTCGATCTCACCACCATACATGGCTGATTGAGATAGGTTATTGCGAATAACAGCGTGGGTTCGGTCATTGGTATAAGTTATGTAGCAAGGCAATAGGGGCTGCTTGATTTCTTCAGTATCAAAACTAAAGGGAATGATATCTTCATCCGAATGTTGGGCCTCTAAGAGGTCCCAGCGAATGGTCTTACCGTCTAAACGCGCAGGGGTTCCCGTCTTGAGCCGGCCGACTCGAAATCCAAACTGTGATATGAAGGAAGCCAATCCCAGAGACGGGCTATCGCCAAATCGGCCTGCTGGAATTTTAGTAGTGGTCCCTACATGGATGAGGCCATTTAGAAATGTTCCGGTTGTGAGAATAATTGACTTTGCAAAATACCTGCCAAATATTTTGCACTCAAGGCCGATCACGCGCGGCGCTCCGAGGTCATCATTTAAAATCAAAGCTTCGACAGTGTCTTGCCTTAGATGAAGGTCGGCCTGTTGCTCGATGATCTTCTTCATATAGATGCTATATTGATGCATATCTGTTTGTGCCCTGGAAGACCAAATGGCAGGACCTTTTTTGCGGTTCAAAACTCTAAACTGGATGCCGGCGAAGTCAGCTGCTTTGCCCATTTCGCCACCCAGAGCGTCAATTTCTTTTACGAGGTGACCTTTCGCGGTACCTCCGATTGCTGGATTACAGCTCATAGCAGCAATGCGGTCGACTGACATCGTGATCAGTAGAGTCTTTGCACCCATACGCGCCGCCGCTAAAGCAGCTTCGCATCCTGCATGTCCGGCTCCCACCACTATCACGTCGTAGTTCATGTCCCTCAATGCCTCCCATAAGAATCCGAAGAGATTCCCTAGCGTGTATTAATCTCAGGGCTGCCGAAAAGGCAAGTATTTACTGCTCTCAAAGCCAGCAATACGCTAACCTACTGATTTAATTGGATACATTTAATTTTGTTCAAGTTGCGTTTCGGAACACTTTTCTATAATGTGGCGTCATATTCTGACATTCAGGCCTAGTCCTAGAAGCTGGGTTTGATCTATTGAGGTAAATCTATGGGTATCTTTACCATTGCATCGGAAATGGGGCATGAAGAGGTTGTTTTTTGTAGTGATCCAGAGTCTGGATTAAAGGCGATTATTGCCATCCATGACACCAGTATAGGGCCTGCACTGGGCGGCTGCAGATTTTGGGATTACCGTAACGAAGAAGAGGCCATCACAGATGTCCTAAGACTGTCTCGAGGGATGACTTATAAAGCAGCCGTAGCAGGGCTACCTCTTGGCGGTGGAAAAGCTGTCATCATGGGCAATCCTCAAAAACTCAAATCGGAACAACTTTTTAGGGCCTTTGGAAAATTCGTTCAGGGACTCAATGGTCGTTATATAACAGCAGAAGACGTAAATGTGAGACCTGATGACATAAACTTCGTTGCTAAAGAAACTAAATATGTTGCTGGAGTAACTTCCTCTTCCCATGGATCAGGAGATCCCTCGCCAGTAACCGCGCTTGGTGTTTTTTCCGGGCTTAGAGCCGCTGTTAAATACAAACTAAAAACTGATTCCCTTAAGGACGTTCGTGTTGCTGTTCAAGGCGTTGGTGCTGTAGGCAAAAGCTTAGTGCACCAACTGAGTGAAGCGGGAGCCAAAGTTGTGGTTGCCGATATCAATAAAGAAGCTGCGCAGATAGTAGCTGAAACCTATAAAGCTAAGCTCATGGATCCTTTTGAAATCCATGGTGCTGACGTCGACGTATTTGCGCCATGTGCTCTTGGCGGAATTTTAAACGATCAGACGATTCCAGCTATTAAAGCAAAAATCATCGCGGGAGCAGCCAACAACCAACTCCTCGAAGAAAAGAAACATGGCATTATGCTTATGGAACAAGGAATTCTATATTCTCCAGACTATGTCATTAATGCAGGTGGCCTCATCAATGTTTGTCACGAACTCATTGGATACAACCGTGACAAGGCATTAAATGAAGCCCTTGGCATCTATGATACTTTGCTACATGTCTTTCAGACTTCTGAAACACAGAGTATTCCTACTTGGGAGGCTTCCAATCATATCGCTGAAGTCCGAGTACAAGAAGCTCGAGCCAAAAATCCTAGAATGACGCATACATTTAATAATCAATCTTGGATCCATCGGGACGAAACTTAAGACTTGAAGTTGCCCCCAAGGAGTTGTCTGATAGGATTGAGCCGCAAATTGCGGATTTTCTATGGCCTTCCTTGGCAGCTGAGACTCGTCTACTAAGTCCCCATGACTCCCTAGAAAAATCGTTTAAAAGGAAGCCTTGTAGAGGGAACTTGCATAGAACTTGAAATGCTTTTGGAATATAAGTTTGCCCGAAACTAAGGGAAGTAGAATGCTTAAACGGAACAACCTATCGAGAAGAAAGAATGTAAACATCCTCTTTCGTGTTGCTTTGTCTTTTTTTCTTTCTACGAAAAGCTTTGCATTCCTTCCCGATTCTTTAGGTGTCCCGCCTAGAATAAAATCACTCTTGTTTAGCAAAGCTCTCCTTCAAGAAAGTGTCGTAAGACCTGAGCTCATGTACAATCCTTCCTCCGAATATACGTTGTGGAAAGACAGGCGTTCTGGAGCAGTTAGGCTGGTTGAGTATACCGTCCCCCGACTTTTGACAGATTACCGAACAGGGTCTGATCTGGCTCAAACGTCTCGAGCAGTGCTAAAATTCATAGATCAAAATGCTGACCTTTTAAAGATGTCGTCTAAAAACCTTAAGCTGAAACCAAGCGCCTCGATTCTCAATCAGCAGTTTCAATTTTTAAAGTATGATGTCTACTTAAACAATATTCTTATCAAAGACGCTAATTTTGACGTCAGGCTCGTCAATGGCCGCGTCGTACAAATCGTAAATCAAAGCTTTAGTGAGGCACAAGTCTCACCTCAGACCTATAGAACCATCGACGCAGAAAATGTAATGAAGGAAGTTCTTGAAAGACCTTTCGTTCACTCTACAACCTACTACCGAGTTAAAGAATCACTTAATGGCTATCAACTCGCGCCCACGCGCCGCATAAAATCAAACTACAGCAGCACAGAATCCTTTGACATTGAGTTTGATCTCAGTACGGGCAAAATGACTGAAATTTTCTCTGATAGATTCAGCGTAGGCATACCGGTGAACATTCGAGGTTTCGAGAGAAACGCAAAGGAAGGCCTATTAGATTTGCCTTATTCATTGGGAACTTTGACATCAGCCAAGTCCGGCTGCATGATCCAAGCTACTCCTGAAGGTAGAGTTGAAGACGGAACCTATAGATTTGATGGTTTGAACAGTGATTTAGGTAATATTTCCAGTTCTGACCCAAAATACAAACTTTCAGCGTTAGCTGTGAAAGCAACAGCCCCAAACGGCACTCCCTACTTTACGTTTCCTGCCTATTCCCTTTCAAGCCCCCCAGAAAACGATGTGTTTTATGCCCACGGCACCGTATATCACACTCTTTACAAACTTAGAAAAATAACCCATTCCGTCGACCCCGACTTTTCAGAATGGTCTAAAAGCCCAGTCAAGGTTTTTGTAAACGAAGACAATGAGTGCAATGCCTACTATGTAAGAAAAGAGGCTGGCGGGGCCAATGCCGGCACCATTAACTTTCAGCAAGGAAAAGTCGCCTGTAATAACACGGGAAATATGGCTGATGTTGTAGCCCATGAGTGGGCCCATGGTTTAGATGACTCTACAGGCGGGATTGAAGATCGGGCTTATTCAGAGGGTTTTGGAGATGCAGTGGCATTTGCAGTGTTCTTTAAGCCCGACATTGGAACTAACTTAAAGCGCGACAATCTCCCTATCAGAAATATCTCCATTTTTAAAAGCTATCCTAAAGATCGTGGAGAGTTTCATGAGGAAGGCCTCATCATTGCCAATACATTCTACGATTTATACCAAAATCTTATCAAAACAAATTCCATAGAACAGTCACAGAAACTATTTCGCTCCTATGTCTTTCAGTCCATTAAAGGCGCCAGAAAGTATACAGATGTGCACGATTTCTTAATGGCTTATGAACGTGAAAAGCCACTTAGATGTATGATCAATAAAGTGTTTATTGCCCATGGCTTAGGAAGAATTCGTAGCGAGTGTCCTTAGAGTTTTCCTTCCAGGACCTAGAAATGCTTCTTTGGCAAAAAGTTAGGTAGGACAGTCCACGACGCTCTGATGCTGGCGACTTAAATGCTTAAAAACAACTCGAATCATTTCGAATTCAACTTTCTACTTCTAAGAATTTATATCTTTAAAATGGGCAAATGCGGCACCCATAAAATAGAAGGCTGACAAAATAGCAAGCGCATAAAGAGCTGTTTGTTGCCGCTCTAAAACAGAGATAATGGTGCCATGGGACTCGGGTATGAGCGGAGACAAGGACCAGATCTTTGCTAAAAACTCTGTGAATTGCTTGGCTTCTGGATTCGCACTACCCACTAAACCCGTAGCGATGGGGCGGCTAAGAAGCCCCAAAATCCAGATAGAAATGGACGCAAAAAGAGCGGTTCCTGGTCCCGTAAAAGAACTCATAAAAATGGCGACGGAACCCGTAATAAACCAAAGCAAAGTGGTTTGGGTAAGAGCGATGCTAAACCAAAGAGTGTTGGTTTCAATATCGCATGCAATCGCTCCTAAGCGCCAAATAAGACCCGTAATGGCAGCCATTGCCAATAGACTAAAAAATAACCCTAGCATTCGCCCCAGTAACCACTGACTTCTTGGTAGGGGGCGTGACATAGATAACTCGATAGATCCATCTTGTTTAGAATCGGAAATGATTTTGACACCCCAAATCATGGAAATAAAAGCGCCTGACACCTGGAAGATGAAAGCGACAATGTCGTGATAGACTTGACTTCGACTTTCTAAGGACCAGTCTGCCGCAAAAATAGCAACACCGACGGCAGCAGTAATGATGATCGAAAGCGGCTGAAAGATCTTGTCCCTTTTAAGAGACAGAAAAGTTTCTTGGGCAATGGCTAATACCTGTTTCATGTCGCATCTCCTTTATACATAGCAAGAAGTCGATTTAGGTACGGTGAATGGTCCTCTTTAAACTCTTGAATCAATACACCCTCAGAGCTCAAGGCTTTAAGCCATTTTAGGGCATGCTGCTGATCCTTAAACCAAAACTTATGGGCAAGATCTTGAGTTTCCCGAAAATTTGCTGCAGGAAGCGAACCTGTCAAGCTTTCAAGACTCTCTCGCCCAATTCCTGAAACGGACAGATGCCACATCACTCGCTCTGACTTCTCTTCGTTGTGGGAAGCATAAATCAACCGACCACGGCTGAGCATCACGACCTCATCACAAAGTTGGTCGATCATTTCGAGCTCATGCATGCACAGCAAAACAGCCTTATTTCGCTGGCGAAGTTCTAAAATCCACTCGGTAAATTCAGCGCGACCTAAAGGGTCTAAACCTGACATGGGTTCATCCAAAATTAAGAAATCTGGATCATGGGTGGTGGCGAGTGTCCAAGCAACTCTGCGGCCTAATCCTTTTGAGAGCTCTTTGATTTTCTTTTTTTTATGTTTTTCAAGGCCGACTTTCTCAAGTGTATTTGCGATAAGTTCTTTGGTAACTTTAATACCCTCATAACAATTGAGATGGCTCCTCAGAGCTTCCTCAGGAGTTAGGGATTGAGGAAGGCGATTGGTTTCCGGCATATAACCGATAACTCTTCGGTCCGTATAGGAAATGGGTTTCCCCCGAAATTCAATTTGTCCCGAGTTTGGGCGAATAAGACCTAAAATCATGCGAATCGTGGTAGTCTTCCCTGCACCATTATGGCCAAGAAGACCTGTAACCTTTCCTTCTTCAAAAGATAGGGAAAGGTCGTCAACAGCACAAAATTTCTTCTTTAAAACATCGGCGTTAAAGATTTTGGTAAGGTCTTTTATGACTAAAATAGGCTGGTTCATCTAGGTTCCTCCTTCTTTAAAAGTCGTTCACGAAGTCTAGAAAGGGAGCTATCATTTAAAGTTTGATTCAGAGTATCCACAGCATCCTTTGCCTCAAGAACGCCGGTTGCAAGAAACTTAGAGTAGACACCACTCAAATAGCCGGGAGCGCCCGGCTTCATGCTAGCTTCCTTAAAAGCTAGAGCGGCATTTCTATCGTCACGATCCAAGAAATAGGATAACCCTAGGAAGGTATACATCGTCCATGAATCAGGAAAGACTTCAATACCTATTTTTAAGATATCTATGCACTCTTTATAGTTTTTCGACTTAAACCCCGTAGAACCGCAGCCATACAAATACAGATGGTGCGCGCGAGGCCTTAATTTTGCAGCATTGTAAAAGATTCTAAAAATCTCATCAGAACTAGAAACTCCAGCCAGAGCTTCTCCTTCCTGCAGAGTCCAAATAAGAATGATGCGGTCCCATGCAGCCCGATATCCGAGTGTTGCAATGTCCACATACTGGCGTTGCACCGTAGCTAGCGGTAAATCTTTAGTCTTAAAAGTATTGATCAGGGAAAGAAAGTCACCCTTTATAAAGGCTAGTACAAAAAAGCACAGTCCCAAAAAAGCATGAATTACCTGTTTCATGGCTTAAAACCCCGGTCGTCCAAAATAATATCCGCCAGTCCTTTCCAGAAAGACGATAATGAGCAGAATCAAAAAAGGAGCCCAGTCTATAGGACCTGGAATATGCCTGGTTAGGGGCTTAACCATCCGGTAAATAGGTTCCGTAATGGCATGGATCATTTGCACGAAGCGATTTCTTGGATCAGCGTCAAGCCAGCTGGCAATCACTGAAGCAAAAATGAGAACTTGCAGCATATTTAAAATTAATTGAATGACAGACCAAAGGCCAAAAACCAAACCCATGTGACATTCTCCCTATTTTCCTAATATTATAGCTTTCCATTTTAGAAATTCAAGGCTATCCCACTCTTTTTCCAAAGATGGCAGTTCCGACTCTGATGCAGTTAGAGCCAGAGGCTATCGCTGCTTCCAAATCCTGGCTCATACCAAGAGACAACTTACCGCGGCCAATTTTTTTTGCGAGCTTAGAAAGCTCCATAAAGAGTTCTGGTGGACTCCCATCAAGGGATGCTGCGGCTGAAATTTTTTCAGAAGGAATGGACATAATGCCCTGCAAAGTAAGTCGTGGATACTCTAGCATGATTTTCTTGCTAAGATTCTGTGCCTCTTCAGCCCCAAGGCCAAGCCTGGGATCGTCGGGATCTAAATTCACTTGGATGTAAATGGGAAAATCCTTGCGGTTTTGCTTTTCAAGACATTTGGAAATGAGCCGCAGCTGCTTTTCTTGCGTCACAGTTTGTATTTCACTCGCCCAGACCATAAGTTTTACAATTTTGTTTGATTGAATCTGTCCAATAAACACCCAGTGGAGATTTAAGTGAGACAGGGCCTCGGCTTTTTGAACAAGCTCATCCACATAATTCTCACCGAAAAGCCTATGTCCTAATTGAGCCACGGAGATGATATCTTCAATCGATTGAAACTTGCTCACGGCTATGCATTCCATCTCATCAGGAGACCTATGGCATACCGCCGCTGCAGCAGCCATACGTTCTTTAATTTCATGGTATCGATCTGTAAGGGAAGACATTAGAAAACTCCGAAGCCGCCTCATTCTTGACGATTAAAAGCGCCTCGCCGTAAACATGCAAGCTCTTTTTTGCTGGGTCATCGCTTCATTGGGGGTTGGCTTTGCTGCCTGGCTTTTCCTCTAAGGGAATGTCTTTTGCCATATCGGAGGCGGGAGAATCAGGCAGAGATGATGATATTGAAGACGAAAGCGAAGACGGAATGCGGCTGCGAGACTCGGGCAGCGCAGCGGCTTTCGTGTCTTTTGATCCTTGACCTAAAGGCGTATAACTCACTTCCTCTAATACTTGATATTGGGGAGCCGAAATATAGACATCGCCATTTTCAGCAATGGAAATATTTACCCCTTCTAACTTCTTGCCGGTTGCTGAGGAAACATCTTTTCCATTGAGAAAAATATTACGCCCCCACGCAACGGGGCTGACCAAAAATAGAGCAATCAGAAAAAATTGACGCATAATCACCTCTATTCTCTTCTATTTATAGTGAGATCTTGTCCCTGTTATTATATCATGGACTTGTAAATTCAAGATTCATTTTAAAACTTCAGGAATAAGAGGATTCAATATGATGTATGCAAACCGCAGTAACCTTCTAAAACTCATAAGCTCGGCTGCTTTTTTTATGCATTTTCAAACATCGTGTACATCGACTACCCAGGCTGAATATGCCGACCCTACCAGTGTGGAAATTGTAGACGACAGATGGAACGAAACAGATGCTCGGAAGACCGCTGAAACGATGATTCAGGGTCTATTAGAGAAATCTTGGCTTACAAACTTCAAAAAAGCAAACGCTGGCCAGAGACCTTTGGTGGTAGTTGGTGAAATAGAAAACCGAACAGACGAGCATATCGACACCAAAGCATTGTTTGAGTATCTCCAAGACGAAATCATCAACTCAGGTAAAGTTAGATTCGCGGATGCTGCCAATCGTGAAAAAATTCTTGCAGAACTGAAATATCAAAATGATTCTGGCATGGTTAATCAAAACACATCTAAGAAGAAAGGAAAACAGATCGGTGCCGACTTCCTTCTTTCCGGTGGCCTTACGAGCATAGTGGCAAGCAACGACGGACTAAAAACGGTCACCTACCAAACAACTCTTCGGCTCACAGATCTAGAAACTGCTGAAATTATTTGGAGCGACAAATACCTCATTAAAAAGAGGTTCAAAAAATCAGGAAGTAAATTTTGAGAGATTCGTTCCCTAGATACTTAGGAAGCTGCCTCCATGGGGCTTCTTTTTTCTTACTAGCTTCCTTGTTCCTCTTGTCCTCATGCGCAAGCTATACGGAACAAACTGAGGCGGTTCACTCCTCTTTTGTGCAGTCGCGCTATGACGATGCTCTCGCTACTTTGGAAGCATCAGAAATCAAGGAACAGAGTCGCAATGCCCTACTCTACATGCTGGAAAAGGCGATGATCCTGGATCGCATGGGCCAGCTTAAGTCCTCAAGGAAATTGCTTCTGGATGCCAGTAAGTTAGCGGATGAGCTCTATACGAAAAGCGTCTCAAAGGAAATCGCCACCTACTTAGTTAGCGAAGATCAAACTGAATACCCAGGAGAAGATTTTGAAAAAGTAGCGATCCATACTTTTTTGGCTTTATCTTTTTTAGAAGAGGGATTGCTTTCGGAGGCAAGAGTTGAAGCGCGAAAGATCAACAATAAAATTGCCGAGATGAATCAAACCTACGAAGAAAATCCTAACAAATATTCAGAAGATGGATTTGCATGGCTGCTTTCTGCCGTTATTTACGAAGCAAAAGGCGAATGGGACGATGCCATTATCGACTATGAAAAGGCACTCAAAGCCTATCAAGGAAAGTTTTCAAAGTTTTCCCAAGGCGTCCCTGAGTCCTTAGTTGTTGGATATGCTAATGTTGCCACCATTAGAAATCGGGCAGACCGCTTGAAGGATTTAAAAACTTCCTTTCCTAAAGTTTTTCAAAAGTATAGCTTTCCTCTCACCACTAAAAGCACTTTCTTTATTGCAGAAACAGGTGCTGTTGCCAGAAAAGTATCTGAATCCTTTATGCTTCCCATCAATAATCAAGTAGTTCGTTATTCTTGGCCAGTTATTAGAACTGGCTATTCCCGATCGCCGCCCCAAGTTCAAATTCCAGGTCAATCGCCCGTATTTGGGGAAGCCATAGATTTTTCAGAGATCGGCCGAGAAACTTTAGAGGATAAGAGAACTCGGTATACTTTGAAATCCATTGCCAGGCTTATAGCAAAATCAAAAATTACAGACGCGGCTGATAGAAACTTTGGGCCGTTAGGGGGCCTTCTAGCCAATATTATCATGGCATCTACGGAAACGGCTGACACAAGATCTTGGACCCTGCTCCCACAAAGTATTTATGTAGCTCGCGTGCAATCTGAAAGAGAATTGGATTCCTATCAAATCCGACTCGAGTCAAAAAAAATGGTCCCATCGTCTGGTAAAATCAACTTCGTGCGCATCAAATAAATCATAAAAAGAAGATCCTGGATCTTTAAAAAATTGGTTTTCAAACGCTAAAATTAGCCAAAACCTTCTACGACCCTTAAAGAATGGACCTCGCACGGGTGGACAATTTTTGGTTATGGTGAGTTTTGTAGTGGCCCAGTGAATCAAGCTTAGGATTTAAAAGCAAAACAAGCACTTTCTCTGGACAGGATGCGCCCGCGGTGTCTACCGATTCCAACCACTGGCGAAACCGTTTGCCGAGGTCCCAGGAGAATCATAGACTTTTCGTTGAATTCTTTAGAAAGAATAGTTTTTTCTCGCTATATACACAAAAATCCCCAAAAGACATTTGGCCTAACACATGGCAAATATGCTGCATTATGAGACCGATCGGAGCAGGTTTAATTGACATTAATGATACCTCACGGAGGATTCTAGGGTTACGATTTTACCGGTAGACTCGTTCCTCCTAGTTGAGTCGCGAAGACCTGAAACACTTTGGCTGATCATCTTATATTCCCATCAAATACTGAAATGAGTCCTAGAACAGATTCCACCTGCTTGTTAAAATGATAGACACGAGTTCTATGACTTTTATCTCCACCACTCCCTAGAAATACAAGTTTCAGCCTCGAACCTTTTGTAAGGACAAAGTATGATTGCATCCGTCACCGAGCTAAATCTAAAAAACTTTTTGTGCTATCTTAAATTCATCCCCCATGCCATTCGATCCCATAAGCAGGCAAGACTCTCAAATGGCCTCATTTCCATTTCCACGAAATCCAATGGATTGCTGGTTCAACGCACCCTAACAGTTTGGAAAGATGAAGCCTCTATGCTTCGTTTCGTGCGAAGCGGCCCTCACTTAGCTGCTATGAAAGTCTTTGGCAAATTAGCAGATCAAAGTTATACGTTTCATTTTGAAGTGTCCGCCCATCCGACTTGGGAAGAATCCCTAGAGCAACTTCGCAAGCATGCCAGGCAAGTAAGAACTTATAGCTGATCTCTTTTACAATATAGTTTAAGTTATCTAGAAATTTCGCTGAAAGAGATCGAGAAGTCCCTTAGAAATTTGGACTTGGGGCAAAAGTTTTTCTGAGGATTAAGCTCCCAAGAAACCGAGCGCCTTGTCGTGTAGATAGGAACAACTTCTTTGAAGTGTCGATTGGTAAATGAGCTTTGAAAAGAAGGAAACATCCTCCTCATACCAGGCAGCTTCTTGAAAAATCCGACATCTACGAGCTTCGAAAAGCTAAGCTTCCATAGAATCAAAAGGAACCTAAACCCCTAAAAATACTTTATTCTTAGACCATTTATCGGACTTCTCATGCTGACACCTTGTGGATGGGCTCTCCTCTATGATAGAAGGGGGCACCGAACCGGAGGGTGGGAATTGGATTTTGATCGTCGCATGGCACATATCAAGAAAGAAAAAGCTAAAGCAAGGCTTCTTCGTAAATCCCCTTGGTGGTCCAACAAAGTTAGAAATGATGGAAAGTGCCACTACTGCGATGTCTCTTTAGATTTGGAACTCGCAACACTGGATCATATCGTCCCTCTATCAAGAGGCGGAGAAACCACAAAAGGCAATATCGTCGTTAGCTGCAAATCGTGTAACACCAAAAAAGCAGACTCCACGCCTGTAGAACTTCTATTTCAACAATTAGATCTTTAACCTAAAACTACTCCTACATTCCACACTTTTGTAGCATGAGTGACGTTATGGCTAAAAGACCCAAAAATTGAAGCCAATGCCAAAATTTGAACTTGTTGGGATTTAAACTTTTCTTTAGCTCAGACGTTTTCTTTTTTCTGGCATCATTTAAGTTCACTACGTTTTTTTCGTCCATCTTCCTTTGGCCTTAGTATTTGTGGCTCCTAAAAAGATCTCGTTTTTAAAATCTTTCTTCCTAGGAGCGGTTGGGGAGGTCGAGCGTTTTTTCGATAGGCGGCTTGAAACTGATCCACTTGACGTACGGATATTTGAATAGGTTGAGACATGACGTACCACTTCACTCCTTCCGAGCAAGGCGGAGTTGTCAAGGAACCATCATAACTCCAATACTCACGTTTTTTAGGCAAGAGAGATTCCGAATTGAATTTTATAGTTGGTCCACGTGACCCCACAGAAAGGGGCAGATCTTTCCAAAGTGGTTCTAATGCTGGACTTCCCTTTCCAAGGGCTTCCATTAAGACGCCTACCACTAGGAGTTTTCCTGCGGCATTTTGATGGACCAAATGCACTTCTAAGTCATAGGGTGCACCATCTACAAAATGCTCACTGGGAGCATGAACATGAAACTGAATCAGGTTATATTTGTCGTCACCGTGGCGGATATAATTTCCAGGATTCGGGTACTTGGCTATAAGAGTGTGTCCGTTATTCTCAAAGGCAATGTCTTGCGCTTCATAATGAAACTCTATCGGCTGAAGACGCGCATCTTTCTCCGCATCAACAAGATCCAAGGGGGACTGTTTAGTACCTTTTTCACAAGTTATAAAGTCATCCGCGATATTCCCCCAAAATCTTGGCCCTAGACGCCCTTCATAAGCCCAGTGAACATCTCCTTTAGCTTTAGCAACGCTTCCTTGTTCCTGATGGCCTTTTTCTGCCTTATCTTTCTGAGCTCTTTCCGCCTCATGAATCTTGCCGTCTGGAGATTCCGAGTGATCGCCTTCGGGTTCCCCTTCCTTGCCGTGTTTTGCCTCAGCCGAGTCGTGTGACTTATCGCCACCACCATGTGCGCCAGCCTCGGCCCCATGGGTATCTTTGGCACCATGGCTTGCAGAGGAGCCCTCTTTTGGGGAGTCATGTTCCTCACCAGCTTGAGCAGCCCCGTGAGAGCCTTCGTCAGCTTTATGGGAGCTGCCGTGGGAGGCTTCTTCATCATGGGCAGCTTCTTTTCCATGGGCATCTTCTTCTCCATGGGCGGCATGGGTGGGCTTAGAGGATTTAAGGGTGTAGTTTTTTAATAAACCGTAAGCTCCCCCGAAAACACCGCCACTTAATACGACGCCTAGAATCCAAGCGCCGCCCTGACTGATTGAACTCTGCCTTTGCATGTTTAACCCACCCCTCAACAACCTAATTAAAAGACTATTATAACTGTATTTGGGACGGTCCGAGCTAAGTGGGAGTTACCGAGTAAAAAAAAACCCAAACTCGCTAAGGTTTGGGCCTTTTGAATCTCACAGAGGCTTAACGTATTTTTGCAGACGCCGCCAAAGGATCGGCAATACTTGCCGACGCAGATAGATCTATCAAAGTTCCAGAAGCCTGTCCTGGCATCACGTACTTTAAATCCCAGGCTTGTCCAAAAAACTTACAAAGTCGAATAACCATATAAGTGATGTCAATTTCCCAAAACCGGAATCCTGACTTTACGGACTCCCCATAGGCATGATGATTGTTATGCCAGCCTTCCCCCCAAGAGAGCAAAGCGACCATCCAATTGTTGGTGGCACGGTCATTGGTTTTGAAATTCTTATAGCCCCAAATATGGGCAGCTGAATTCACTAGCCAAGTCGAATGATAGAGAAAAACAGTCCTAAAGAAAGATCCCCACAGAAGGGTGGAAAGACCGCCTATTGCAAACAGGACCGCACCTAAAAGAACTTGCATTCCTATCATGACGCTAGGCTTGCAAAGCCACATCAAAAAGGGATCGGGAGTTAAATCTCGCGCAAACTTCCTTAGTTTTGCTTCATCGTCAAAAGCTGGATTATTATAAAACATCCAGCCCATATGACTATACCAAAACCCATTCTCAGCATTGTGAGGGTCTCTCTCCGTATCTGATCCCGCATGGTGCATGCGGTGATGGCCGACCCACATCATAACAGATCCCTGCAGAGACAGAGTGCCTGAGATCGCCAAAATACGCTCTAAAAGCTTACTGGCCTTGAAAGTCCTGTGGGTAAAATAACGGTGATAGCCCATCGTGATGCCCAAGCAACCCGTAATAAAATACAGAACCAAGAAGGAATAAAAGCCGGTCCAAGAAAAATGAAATAACGCTATTACAGCTAAAAGATGATAAATCGCAAAAAAAGTAATGAGCGGCCAGTTTTTTGTAATCTTGTTATCCATGGATAAGTCCTCCCTGAAGTGACTAGGGATACTTTACGGCATACCAAGAAAAATCAGTGTAAGTCTTCGGTAAACATTGCGTAAAAGAATTGTCAAACCGCCAATTATACTAGCTAATTTAAGACTCCGCTGTCTTTAAGTCCTGTGCTACTTCGCCCAGTTTCTCAAGGATGTGTATCATTTGCACACGGACTTCATGTTGAGTCCTCGCTGTGGCCGAAATGGATTCGGCAATCATATCGAGCGCACCCTGAGCTACCTCGTGCAGGTGCTGCTCCACAGCTGCTTGGGTATAGTGATTCCTGTTTCTAACGGGAAACGGTATGACCTTCATCCTGGAATTCCTTTTCCCGGTTTCATGGTTTTTAGCTTTTTGGGGTTCTAGGGTGATTTTATCAAACTCTAAGCTTGGGTCAACCACATTTTTGAAGAGGCCATGGTATCATAACTCCAGGCAACTTTTTTCGCTTCCCAAAGACCAAACTGGAAAGGCCATCCATTGAAATTCCTATTATTGTTCAGTTTCCTTTCAAGCCTCTCGTTAGGACAGAGCTTCAAAAAAGAGGCTAAGCAAAATGCCTTAAGGCTGGCAACAAATGCCAAATCAGCTTCAGTTCTTAAAGATGGAATTTTAGCCGGAGAAATGAAGAGTTCAGAAGTTCTCCTCGTCGAGGCACAACAAGGATGGAATGAACTGACTGTATCGGGCCCTGGTGTTGTTACGCGGACCGTAAAGTTCTTTCTATCCGTCCAAGGGACCACAGATCTCTATATTGAAGCATCTCCTAAATTGAAGTCAGACCTTCCCCTTCCCGCAAATATTCCTGAAGTCAAAACCTTTTCCTCCATTCAAACAGCTCCTAGCCACTGCGCGGCTCTCAAAAAAATGACTCCTTCCAGTCAAATTTCCAAAATCACTTGTAATGGAAAGACAGTAGCTGATGACCTTAGCACAATAGGTTTGCGTCTCACGAAAGACTTGGAACCTCTAGACACTCTCACAAAGCAATCTGTAATCGAATTTAAACGACTCATGTCAGGCCCATGGCAGCCCAGCTGGCAGTTAAAGTCTGAAGAGATTCATACCGCGGTAGCTTTAAACTCTCTAGGCATGGAAGCCGTTATGATTTCCAGTATTTTAAGTAACGACTGCAAACGTGTTTTGGAGATGTCTCGTGAAGGAGTAAACCAAGGGATCTTCACACCCAACATGTACTTTATGACGGGGGCCTGTCTGGAATTAGGCGATAGGTCCAAAGACGCTATAGCGCTTTACAATCCTGTTTTAGATTCCTTTAAAAAAGCCACCGACACCAACGCCAGCATTGGAAACCTCTTTTGGCATAAGGCCACGATTCAACTTGAGACTGACCCTAAAGAAGCCATTAAGACTTTGGAAGTCTGTGTCAATGCGAACCCCTGGTACCGCCCTTGTTCCAAGCTTTTAGTTGATCTCTATACCTCCCAAGGTTTTCTAAAGAAATCAGCCACTGTAAGTCAGAGAATCGCAATGGAAACCGACAAGAGAATCGCTCCGCTTGCTGAAAAAATGCTCGCAGCCCTTGCTAAACGTGATTACGCTAATATTAATAACGCCATAAAGTCCCTACCTAGGTTACGTGAAACCTTCGAATTCACTTGGATTTCCCTTCTTTCTAAAGCAGCTCAAGGTAAGGAGCTGGGGCCTGAAGACACAGAAGATGCCTCTACGACATATATATCTTCTGAAAAAACAACGTTGAAATTATTACCCCTCATCGAAAAGAACCTAAACAAAGACTGGATCGAGCTCGCCTATAAAAGTCTCGTAAAGGATTTTCCCAGCAATGGTTACTATTGGTGGAAACTTGGAAATTTCTATATAGAAGACAGCCGCTGCCGAGACGTGATCGCCCTCCTAGCCCCGGTTGAAGTTCCACGCAAAGAGCAACAGGCAGCCTTAGCAGAAATCCTTGGCAGGTGCTATGTTTCCGCCAAAGATTATACGCAAGGCATCAAAACATTAAAACGAATGACGCAACTTGCACCCATGGACTGGAAAAGCCACTACCAGCTTGGGGAAGCGTTTTTGAAAGCGCTTCGTGAGAAAGAGGCCAAAGGAAGCTATGCAGAGGCCCTAAACTTAAACCCGCCAGAGAAATTTAAAAAAATTATAGAGAAGAAAATTAGCGACTTACCTTAGTAACTTTTTAGTTTGCAAAAAGAGCCGCGAGCCATAATAGTAGCCGCTTACGACTCATTCAAGGGCATATCGTTTATGGAAACTTCTACCTTCTCTAGGTTTTGGCTACTAAGACTGGTTAAAGAGTATGAAAGCATTCTCTACTGTTACCGTATCAAGGGCCTAAGTCCTGCCAATCTCAGGCTTAACGAAGGCTCCACTACTTTAGGCACTTGGAACGCAGAAACGAGAACGATTTCTATAAGCCGGAATATGATGGCTTGCGCCCCCTGGGAAGTAGTATGTCAGATTTTACGCCATGAAATGGCTCACCAGATTGCCGATGAACTTCTTGGCGGTGACGAAGGTCACGGTCCCCAGTTTTTTGCAGCCTGCAAAATGATTTGGGTCGAGCCTTGGGCAAGAAGCCCCAAGGTTGAGCTCTCAGAATTCCAAACAGAATCAGAAATGAAGGCCTTTGACTGGAAAAAACTGACTTCTCATTCTGGAGATTCTGAGCTTCAAAAACTAAGGGAGCGACTTAAGAAGCTACTTGCTCTTTCTGAGTCTAACAATCCCCATGAAGCCGCAACTGCTCTCGCCAAAGCTATGAAACTACAGCAAGAACGGTCTATTTCCCCGAACGAGTCGGATGACGATTTTGAAACCAGAATCATTCGTCCCAAAAAAAAACGTTTAGAACGACACTATAGTAAGATTGGGGCTATTCTTTCCCAACATTACAATGTGAGAGTGATCTATTGCAGCGAGTTTGAAGCGAATCTCCTAGAGTCCTTTCAAACCATTGAAATCCTAGGCCCCCTCCACAGCATTGAATTGGCGGAGCATGTCTATTATTTCCTCCAACAAACCCTAGAATCCCAGTACCGAATCGAGCAAAAAAGATCTTTGTCAACAATCAACAGAAAATCCTATTTTGATGGAATTCTGGCAGGAGTTTCCGAACAGCTTTGTGCCCAACAAAAGCCGACTTCTAGCAATTCTAGTGCTTATGCCCTTGCCGTCAAAAGCGATGCTCTTTTAGCTCAATATTATGCACGACGCCACCCTAGAACCGTGAACAAATCCGTATCCGAATCTCCGCGAGATCGCGGTAGCTTTGAAAAGGGTAAAGACAAAGGTAGAAGCCTTCACATAAGACCTCCTGTATCTTCTTCCACCACCCGACATCTCGGTCCCAAAGCTGGCTTTTGATATTTAAAGATGTCATAATTATGGGAAGTCGCGTTTTGAGACTATAGATATCTATAAATCTCCATAAACCGGCTCCCCATGATGTTGACCACAAGGACTTCTCTTATGACAAACGACACCAAAACAGTTTTGATAGTAGATGATGAAGAAGATCTTAGGGACATTCTTCAAATGTATGTCGAAGAAATTGGCTTTTCAGCGATTTGCGCTGAAAATGGTGAGGCAGGCCTTGAAATGGCGGCCAAGCATCCCATCGATGTCATTATCTCAGATTTAAGCATGCCTAAATTAAATGGCATTGGCTTTTTGCGCAAGGTGCGGGAAAGTGGATTTAAGCTCCCCTTTATCGTTCTAACTGGAAATGGAACCAAATCGACAGCGATGGATGCTGTGCGCCTCGGAGCTTTCGACTTTCTAGATAAACCCTTTGTGTCAGAACATTTAAAAGCTCTTTTAGTGGACGCGATGGACAAGTCTAAGAGCCAGCAAGCGAGCCTCGCCAGTCAAAGAATGAGTTCGGCATCGGCAATTAGGCTCCCAGATTTAGGCGTAGACTCAGGAAATAGCTGGGACAATGGCGCTACCAAAGAAGAATTCATCGAACTCTATGAAGGACAGTTAGCTTTTTGCAAGGGCTCCGTTAAGAACATTTTAGATAAAGCGGAACAGGCAAAAGAGCTCGGCTTTTTGTATCGCGTCATAAAAAGCTGCTCACAAGGAGCTCGTCATTGGCACTATTATGACTTGAGTTCCATTGCTTTTGAGCTTTCGGAAATTCTATTGTTCTATAGAGCCCATCCCGAGTTGATTCGTGTAGAAAATGCACAACTCATCGTGAAGAGTATCAATAGTATGATTAACCTATTTCATAACATCCAAGATTCCGAAAGCATTATGTCAAAATCCTATGGTGTCAGACATGAGATTGCGACGGTTCTTAGCCAGATTAGTAAAGAAAGCGACTAATTGAGGAAAGCTGAAACCCATCAAATTAAATTTCGATTTGATGGGCTGATCTTGAAATGAATTGTCTTTTTAAGTCCTAAAAAAAGCAAGTTACGACCTCATGGAAGTCCTCTATCGACCCTCTATGGCTAAGACAATTGATACAAGACTTTTTTAGCAGACCCACGAAGGGCACAAAGTTCATCCTCTAGCAGAAGGACGGGAATGGGGGCTAGAAACTCCCGGTACCTGCCTTTATTTAGAAAACCGTCTACAAACCAAGGTTTTTGGGTGAGGAAATCTTTAATTTTGAGAGCCACACCGCCTGCAAGGTAGACCCCACCTACGGCAAATGACATCAAAGCAAGATTGGACGATTGGGCTCCGTAATAGTAACAAAATCTTTCCATGACAGCCACCGCTAGGGGATTGCCACTATGGGCTTGAATCCCTATTTCTGAACCCACGCTTTCGGATGGGCAACGTTTGAAAACTTCATAGTGAGAGGAATCGAAGTCCTTTTTTAAGAATTCAAGGAGGTTAGAAAATCCATACTTCCCTGAAACCACACGTTCCCAACTTGCATGTCCATCACATTTCGAAGAGATGAACGCTGCCAGTCCTTCATCGCCTGGCCTGGGAGCGAAAGAAACATGGCCACCCTCTGTAGCGAAAGGAATAAACTTTCCGTTATGGGAGTGAATGACTGCCATCCCGAGGCCCGTTCCCGAAGCTATTACGGCCCTATTCCCAGAAACTGCGTTTCCAGGTTTCAAAACCGAAGTTCGCTCTGATGTTTCTACTCCCCAAGCAAACGCCTCTAAGTCATTCAGAAAAATAACATCCTTCACTTTAAAACTAGCTCTTATTTCTGGGCCATTTAATGTCCATCCGAGATTAGGCATGAAAACAGAGTCGCCTTGCACAGCCCCAGCCACCCCGATACCAATGGCATCAGGTTGTAGCTTTAATTTGAAAAGATAACTCTCAAGTATAGCGGTAAAATGAGGAAACTCGGAGGTGGGAAAGTCCATAACCTCTTTGAGATTTAAATGAGCATCGACTAACCCTAACCTTGCCTTCGTACCACCGATATCTGCAACTACAATATTCATTTTAACTGATCCTCATTCATACCACGTTCTCTTAGGAGTTCTTGAACTATCCCCTTACCTTCTGGCCAGACCACAAGAGCCTTCTTGCACCACAATTGAATTTTCTGGTCATACCAATCAAAAATACAAGGCTCGCACCCATTGTCACAACACTCACTGTCAAGAGGTTTTGAGGGAGGAAGCGGTAGACCTTGAGCTAATATAGCTGCTTTTTCCTCAGCACTAAGTATCAATGAAACCGTCCTTCCAAGCATTCGAAAAGCTCAACAGAATGAGATAGGTATAACTCAGAATAAGCTCTATCTCCAGTATGTTTAACCTTTAATGCACCTAGGGGAGCATCAGCTTTAATACATCGTCACTCGGGTCCTCTGTAAGTGAGCCCTGTGATCTTTGAAACCAAGCGGCGGGACTTACCCCGCGGATTCGGGCCATATCTTCCTTAGAAGCAGCTCCATAAGCAAAGGGTGACGTAATCCCACGGCGAGACATAAAAAACCAATCAACTAAATAGTCTAGGCCTCTTTTATCGGCCATACCTAACTCAGTATAAAGAAAAGCGCTATTTCCAGCCATGATCCGACGTCGATCTTTTTCAAACGCTCGTCCGTTAAAAAGCCCTAATACTTCTAAACTTGGAAAATCGGGAATTTTCTTCAAACTTTTGATCAGCTTAGAAGCAGTGCTGGTGATATTTACAATCCCATTGAGTCCTTCTAGCGCTCCAGGATCCATCAGGATGATACGTTCGATGCCCGGCAATTGAGCCCAAATTTCCCGAAGATGAATCAAAAAAGAATCTTGAAGACCAGGAAGCACTAAAACTTTAAGTGTCATTTTTTTAGAATATTTGTCATGCATCGGAGCCAATATTTTGAGCCATTCGTCTTTATCAAGCTCAGCCGATGCATGAACTGTTAAGAGATCTACATTAAATTTTTGGGTACAATCAGAACATTGACCCATCTGGCGCCAGACATCGAGCTTAAAATCATCGCGATACCGAGTTGGACTCATAATTAATACGGTGTCTGGCGCCTCTTCCGAAGAAGTATCCCATAAAAAGCTTGTGGGTTCAGCAGCAGGCGCTCCTCCCTCCGCCGGAACGCCAGCATCTTTTGGCGCTTCGTCTTTTACAGAAGCCTCTCTTGAGGAAATCTCTGGGCCACCTTCACTGGGCGAAGCCTGTGGGGCCTTATCCGCTGAGCCCACCGACTTTTCTGGTACATCCGAAGAAGGAGAATTCTGCAAATCACTCTTTTCCTTCAATGCAATCTCAGAGGCACAGCCCTCTTCTGGACATGAGGGTGTCGAAACACAGGCCAAGGCAAGCAACAAAACCAATCCAAAATATTTCATATTTAAGGCAAACCCCATGAATTTATACCATTTTAGCCCAGCTACGTGAAATTTAGAAGATTCCATGTATTTATTTGTCATAGGCGAAGTACCAAATTTGCAATTCGATTTTCATACTTTAAGCAATTTCTTCATAGACTTGGGAATTCCAACATGGGAATTCAAATAATCCAGCTGAAGGAATCTCAGTGGAAATCTTCGTTTGCAAAAGAAAGAGAATTCCTGGAAATGCCTCACCAGCGGAGCCCCGAACTTGAGGGGCTCCCCTAAAAATCCTTAAAGTTCCAGGAACTAAAAAAAAGGGTTAGAGACGTAATAATACGTAATAAGAGACATAATAGAGGAATAAGAGAAGGAAAAAAAGAGGAGAATGGCGACCCCAAGACGATTCGAACGTCCGACCTATGCTTTAGGAAAGCATCGCTCTATCCGGCTGAGCTATGGGATCGCATCGGAGCAGAAGTTAGCAACAAACCATGAACTAGGGCAAGATCTAAAATATCAATTTCTGCTGCGACTCATCTCGCCATGCTTAACATCCAGAAATTATTACAGTCTCGGCACTTTAGCCATCTCCATAGAATCAAATTTTCCATTGACATCTCCTTAGGAGCAGACATAAGGTCTGCTGCTGATTAAAGAAGCACTTCCGGTTATGTATTTTCAGTTTCTCGAATCCAGAACCCGTCCCGAAGAACTGCAAAGCCCTAGGTGCTGCGAATCGAACTCATAAGATAAGGAAAAAATCGATGCTCCCACGATTCCCTAAACTTTCCCTTTTGACTCTTATGTTGACATCTTGCGGACTGAATGATGTTGCCCACAGAACGGCGGACAATACGGACTCGATGAACGATCAAATGGGCACGATGACTCAAAATACCGAAGAAATGAAAAAGAGCACCGGTGAAATGAAAGATGACACCGCTGTATTGAAAGATAAAATGGGAAAAATGACAGAATCCCTAGAACAAGTCACAGCCGACATGAAGAAAGTCAGCGATTCTGTAACCGCTGTCGATTCCAAAGTAGATGAACTCGGCAGTGACGGGCGACAGGCCATCGGAGCTGGTATTCGTGATTCTGCCTGGAAATCTATGGTAGAAAGTGAGTTTATTGAGCGTAAACTGGCCCAAGCTGGAATCTATTTTTCTGCTTTTGAATTCCAGATTTGGAAGGGCACAGGCTTAGATACCCCTGAACGTCGAGATTCGCTTCGCTTTGATGCCGCATCAGAGTTTCTAAGGTCTGTTTCGGGCGCATGTTTAAAGCATCAGTATTCTTTGGATGTACTCTCAAAAGAATCCTCAATGAATGATCTTTATGCAATCTCCGCTTTGCTTCACTTTGTAAATCCCAATCAAGAAATTTTTGCGAAAAAGAACGGATTTAAACCAGAATCGATGCTTGAAATCATTGAAAACGGCATGCGAAAGAAAAAGGCTCTTGCGGAAGGAAAAGTCTCTTTTGAGGATATGACTAACGCCGATAAAGAAGTGCAAGTTTGGTGGGATGCTTCCGAATACTTGATAAGGCTCAGAGCCAACTACCTAGCAGCCATCACAACCTTTAAACTCGCTCGACTAGAAGAAGCACGAAATGGCCTTGACGAAAAGGCAAGGCAAGCTCGACTCATGCTCGGTGCATGGAATCCGGCTCTGGATTACTATTCATCACTTCCAGGCGCCGTAAAAGAAGTTACAACGTACCTTCAAGAATCTACCAAAGCCCGTAAGTTTTTGCGGGAGATGAATATTGATCCCAAAACAGATCCAAAATTAAAGCTTGCCATCAAAAACATAAATCTTGACCCAAGTCAAATTGAGGCCTTTCAGATGAAGCTTGACAAAAAATCTGTGATTTCCAGTGAATTCATCGAAACCCTAAAAGACTTCAAGGAAAACATCTAGCCGTCCACTTTTGGCGGGAGCATGACTAGAATTTTCCCTAAATTTATTTCATCGGCAAAATTGGATCGCAAATACTAGGAACTTAGGTTTAACCTTCAGGGTCTGGTTGTTCATTCTGAGATTTAGCCTGAAACTTCTCAACAGCCTCGATATAGGGACCATGAGTCGCGCGATGGCTTTCCACGAAACCGCGAAGAACAGGCTCAAAGGCTTTGATCCATCTTACAAACTTCTTTTGCTCAGGAGCCGCGTTTGGGTTGATCACGGCTTCAATTTTGTCAATTTTGTCATTTATTTTCTTCATTTTTCCAAGAACAAATAGGACCTGTGTAAGATACTTTTCATCTCCGATTTTTTCTGATAAAAAATCCTTAAAATTCTCAGCATTTTGTTCAATTGTTCCTGGGTTCTTGAAGTAAGTCTCAGACCATATCCCAGAAAGATCAAAGTCATAGGTTGTCACAAACTCCTTTCCACTACTGTCATAAATATTTTCTGAGTTGTGCGCAAAATCCGCGGAATAGTCTAAAGATACAAACAAATGATTTAAGAAATTTGCTTGAGTAAATGACACCTCGTCCCTTCCGGCATTTCCTGTATTTGCCGGCAGTTCGGAGAGAAGTCCACATCTATTGGCAAGCTTGGTACGTGACTCCCTTAAGAAACCTAATGCGCTAGAATGCCCTTCAAAATCCATGGCTTCTTGAGATGCAGCTCTCACATAAGTGATATCTAGGAGACTGGTTTTGATAATGGTAGATTTCCATTCATTGAGCAAACGATAGATATAGAACTCATTTAAAAGATGTGCTTGCTGTTCCGGATAGTCTTTTCCGCCCCACTCTGCTTGAGTAGTCTTTCCACAGTGAGTTACTAATTTTAAGTCATCGCCAACCTGCCCAAAAAAACTGGACTTATCTTGAGGAAATCCATCCTTGGGAACGGTTTGATTTACCTGGGACGCCACAAATGCATCGTAGTAGAATTGACGCCGTTTTTGATCTCCCTGGATTCCACTAGCATTCATGTCGTCAATAATTTTCTTGTGAGTCTCTGGCGCAATGCCGATCGTTTTCCAGTTGTCAGCTCCCATCCTGCCTTGGGGTCTTAAGGCTAACTTCTGAATATCTTCAGGTGAGCTCGGTTGCAGCATAAAATAGATTCGACTGGGCTTCATTTCGCAAAGGCTTGCCCTAGAGTTCCCCCTGCCTTCAAAGGCAACAGGAATAAACTTGTTTATTTCCAACGCAGCAGAGGGGTCATATATGACCCCAAAGGTTGACGCTGCTCCCTGGATTTTAAAAACGTTATCAATGTCGGTCTTGATCATAATTTTCTTAGGAATTTCTGCTTTTTTATTCTTAAATAGCTCTGCTTTGGATGACTCACAAGAACGAGGTTTTAGCTGTTTATACTTCTGAATTTCCGGGCTGTCAGCTTCCCCCAAAAGATCCGAGGCTTGGTCATTTCTAAATTTGCAAGCATATGTGGACGCCATCACCAATAAGAGAGAATAGAGCTTCAAGTGAGATGTTTTTAAATTTGTCATTCGATTTGACTCCTCTTTCAGATAATTTCAACTGATGTTCTATCTTCTTTATCGCGACTTATTTCCACACGACTTTAGTTCATATCCTATCATCCTCAATATTTTTTCCTTCTTTATGGTATCGATTGCGTCTTGAGCTGGCTTCAGGAATCCAGGCGGCAAGGGCTTGCCAATCTCCTCTAAACCCTCAGCTTCATCTTTGAGGCTACTCACTAACGAATAGAGCTCATCGAGACGGGACAAGTAGCAAGTTGAAAGCTGACATTTCCCGTCATCTCCGACATTTTTTAGGTCGTCTAGAGAACTATCAACTTCACAAATATTTCCAAGCTGACCATTTCGTTCGAGAAACTCATCATAGGCTTTGAGACTTGGTGTATTGGCACAGTTGTTAGAGGATTTCGATAAGATATCGTTTTCAAGCATAGATATCTCAATACGATGCCACCTCACCTCTTTTTTTAAGGTATGAAGACCTACCACATCATTGAGATCCCTAGACATGTCCCATTTTTTTTCGTCAATCAATTTCACGACATTGCACAAGCTGGAATACAAAAATCTTTTATCAGCTGCAGCGCTATCCCAAGCCACTCCCCCTACAATCGTCCGGAACTTGGAAAGCAAGGGAGAGGCAGAGCCTGGATTCCAAGACTCAGATGCAAGCAGCGAAACGAGCGACTTTTGCTGATCTGCGACTCGCTGAGTAAGAGAAGCAATCTTTTGAGCATCTGCTCCTTGAGTTTTGGCGAATTCTAATTTTTCGCTGGCTTCACGGTAGGCACCCACCCGATCTTCTAAGGTTTTAGAGGCTGCCCGAATTCCCTCTAAGCTTGGAAAGCGCTTTTCATAAATTTCAGCGAGGTTCTGCATTTTGAACAAATCATTTCTTATGCCTCCTAAGGCTAAAGCAGGAATTTCATCTTCACTTGCCTGATCCCCAATGGTTTGTGTCAGCGTAGACTCCAAACTTGAAATAATTTTTTCAAAGCGAACTTTAGGTGACACATCTGCCACATTCTTTCCCTCAGAACGTCCATTGTCTAAATTTGACATCGATTGGCAGCCCGTAGCTAAAAGTATCAATAGTCCAGTTAAGAATCTGATTCTCATTTGTAATCTCCCATTTCATATAGATTGCAGGGGCTATTTGTCGTCATCTTGATCTTTATCGTTGTCTTCCACTACTTTTGTCTGACAACTTCCCAGTTGATTCCAAAGAAATAAATAGACATTTGACTTAGTTAAGTTTTGATAGAGGTTGTTGGCTTGCCGAATGTACTCGGGAGAAACGGGCTCTCCCCTGGCTTGTTGAAGTGCCCCCTGGTATTTAAGGGGTACCAGGCTACTACTTATAGAGTCCAATTTATCCGTGAGGCAGCTTTCCACATGGCATATGTAGTCCGTCCTCCCCTTGGGGACTGGTGTCGGAATCACATTTGGAATCATATTTGCTTTTGCTTCTGCGGAGAGTCGATCGTATTGGGCTTCCGTTAGTGCTGAACATTTATCAAATATATCTGAGCGAACCAAATGATTTGCAGCCTCATTCATATAACTAAAACGCCTGACGTCACGTCTTAGTTCATGCATACCTTCTTCTGGCAAATCAAGGTTATAGGTGCTTTCATGCTGCTTCTTAATCTTCTTTGCAATGCGAGACAACACCAAATTACGATCATCTTCCAGCGACAGCCACTGAGTTCGGTCCAGTTTTTCTTTGATCTCACTTATCAAATCATTGTCTTTCGCAAGCCACTTGGAATTCTGTATATAGGCTTTCAGATCGTCTATTCCTTTTTGCCGATTTTTTGTAGCTTTTTCGATGGCTGCTGCATTTCCAGCTTGCTGCGCTACCGCCACAAAATCATTAAGATCACTTTGATGTCCAATCAAATTTTCTAGATTTTTAGCTTCTTCATAGTACTTCTTTAGCTCAGGGTACTGCTTTTGATAAATATAGATCAAAACTTGAAAACGGCGAAGAGGCACTACAATATCACTAAATGTCAAAGAGGAAATTTTAGCTTCTAGCCCGTCAACGGACCTGGCGGCATTAATAGGCCCCCCTAATTCGGCAAGCATCTCATCAAATCGATCCCTCGGCTTTGTAATCGGCGCATTTTCAAACACCTGTTCAGCCTTAAAACTGGACGCTTCACCATCTTGGAGCGACCTGTTAGGAAGGCATCCTGTAAGTAAAAGAACTGCCCAAATCCCTATTACCTTTATAGCTCTGCATATTTGCATAAAGAAACCTTTCGAAGGGAACCATTCCCCCTATTGGGACCTCGACCCATGGCATATGGCTACATTCTATCCAGCATTCCCGCGATAATTCTACAGCTCACATATATTTCGCAGACCAATGACTCATAAAGCCAGAGTCCCTGTGCCACAAAGGATTGATATTTAAATTAGCCGTTTTAATTCCATCACCCTGCTAACCTTCTTTGGCTTCTATGGTGACTAATCCTTAGTTGCAATGCCCGGCAATGTGATGAAATTGAAGTTGCAGCTTTAAACCTAACCTTTACTCTTATAAAACTGATGAAACTATACCCAGATGGACCAAGATAAAAGCTTCTCTGGCTCAGCGAGTTATAGGTCTTTATGCCCTCCAAATTTAAAAAGGTTAATAATTTCAATATAATACACTCTGAAATGCTAATTGGAAAAACGAATTCTTTTTTCGCGGGAATGTGGGTTCTATATTTGGGAATGGGACTTTCACTGGGCAATTATTGCCCCGGTCCTCTAGCGCATAAAAGCAATGTAGGATTCGGGCCTATTTGTGGCGCATAGATGTTCATTGCCGTAAGGCACAGATATAAGGAACGTCACTATGTGGCTATTGCCAAGAAAATAACGTTTACCTATCCTGTAGGATATTTTGGGTATTTGAATCCACCCGCACCGATTAGGTGCTCTGAAGACATAGAGTCACCAAGCTAAACATGCAGGCTCTCGCAGAGACTCGTTGCGGCTAGCCAAAAAGAGTGGCATCTAGAGCACTCAAGACGGGAGGAATTTAGCCTGGAAGTCTTAAAGAAGTCCTAAAATGCGCCATTCTCATCTGTCTCAAAAAGACATCTCTCTTAATGAGCATGATTATCATTCATTGCAGATTGGAGATATTCCGCAAATCCGCCTTCATAAATATGCATCTCTCCCTGATTGATTCTAAAAACCCGATTGGTAACTTCGCTAAGAAAGTGCCGATCGTGGCTCACTAGAATCACGGTCCCCTCAAAGCCCTGAAGAGCTTCCTTTAGAATTTCTCTTGATCTTATATCCAAGTGATTGGTAGGCTCATCTAAAACTATGAAATTCACAGGTTTAATAAATATTCCCGCTAATACAACCCGACTTTTCTCTCCACCTGATAAAACCGAAATTTTCTTCTCGACGTCGCTATCGGAAAAAAGAAAGGACCCCAGTAGACTTTTCAGTGTTCCTATATTCAAAAGAGGGGCTACCGTTTGAAGATGCTCGATGATGGTATGATGAGGATTTAAGACATCTAGCGCATGCTGGCTAAAATAACCGACCTCCAGACTTGCTCCCAGGGTGCATTCCCCGTGCGTCGCATCTAAATGCCCTGCTATTATTTTTAGAAGGGTGCTTTTTCCAGCTCCATTCACACCGACAAGGGCAATTTTATTGAGGCGCTCGATCATGCCAGAAACACCTGTTAAAACAGATTTAGAAGTGCCATCGGGGCTCGTATAAACCTTTCCTAGATCAGACATTCTGACCACGTCTTCGCCGCTCCTAGGGGGTTTATTAAACTGAAACTTCACTACTTTGTCTTCAGGAGGAACTTCGACGCGTTCTATTTTTTCGAGTTTCTTCACACGACTTTGCACTTGAGCCGCATGGCTAGCTCGAGCTGCAAAGCGAGCAATAAATTCTTCTTCTTTAGAAAGCATTTCCTGTTGACGACGATAGGCAGCAATGACTTGCTCTTTTCTTATCTCGCGCTCTTTAAGGTAGAAATCGTAATTTCCTGCGTAAGTAGAAATACTACCATTTGCTATCTCAACGACTTTATTAATGACTCGGTTCATAAAGGTCCGGTCGTGACTTGTAAGAATCAAGATCCCCGTGTAGCTCGCGAGCCAATCTTCTAGCCACATGATCGACTCAAGGTCTAAATGGTTGGTTGGTTCATCCATTAAAAGTCCGTCAGGACGCAACAAAAGAATCTTGGCGAGAGCGATGCGCATTTTCCACCCGCCGCTGAAGTGCTCTACCGGTCGCTGGAAATCAGCCGCAGAAAACCCAAGCCCTCCCAGAATTTGCTGCGCTCGGACGTCTAAATCATAGCCTCCCCGAGCCTCGAAAAAGGCTTGAGCGTCTCCGTATTTTTCTAACAGCTGCGCCATCGCCTCATCGCTCATAGGAGTGGCAAATTGAGACTCCATATCGAGAATTTCGGCCTGAAGCTCCGTCAAGTATTTAATCCCTGACATCGTCTCCGAAAGCACCGTACTGCCCTTCATTTCGCCAATGTCTTGGGAAAAATATCCCAAAATCATTTGTGAGGACTTAATGACCTGTCCTTGATCTACTAAGGATTCTCCCGTTAGAATCCGAAATATGGTCGTTTTGCCTGCTCCGTTAGGTCCCACTAAACCGATCTTATCCCCTGGCAAGGCCGTAAAGGAGCCGTTGGTATATAGGACTTTACCGCCCTGACTTTTTGTAACATTTGACAAACCAAGCATAGCGATCGATCTCCTTTGTGAGCCCAGGCGGCGAGTAACATAGCGTTTAATAGCTTCTCTGTCTTTTAGAGAATGCTAATGCTTTCCAACAATGATTCCATGATGCAAAGAAGACCCGTAGGCCTTCTCATTTACTAACATAAAATCAGGCATTTACGTGAGAGCAGGAGGGACAACTGAAAAAAGTCCGCTGGCTAGAAAGAAGGTTACCTCATTTTTCGCACTGCCGGCCCTTCCACCATTCAAGTCCCACCGATGCCGCTGCAAAGCCGGTCGCAATTCCAGGATGATGGGAAGCTGAAAGCACAGCAAAAAGCTTACAGCCGGCAATCACATCATCGAGCCTTAAACCAGCGATATCATAGGGCGCTGGTTTTCCTAACGCAATGCTCTTTAAGATCCAATCTTCTAGGTCAACGTTACACAATTCCAGTGCTCCCTGGGATTGGGTCACAGCTTCAAATTGGCTTTGTAGGGAAACCTGACTTGCAGAATTCAAGTTTCCTTTCTGCTCTTCAAGTACATTCTTAAAGTAACCCGTATTTTTGGTCCCTACCTGGCAAAATTCATTTTTAGAGAGCTGTAGATAAACTTTGCCAGAATCCCCATTGGGCTCACTGGCATACCTACTGGCCGTTTGGGAGTCAGAAGGCAATGCTGATGGGGAGCTCTTACAGCTACTTAAAGGAGACAAAACTAAAAATGAAGTTAGGCAAAGAATAGAATGGAGTCGGTTACGTTTTTGAAACACTTGGAACTCTCCTCGTGGGCTTTTTTAAAATTCTATGCGAGATTAGAAAGTTTGTATACCAAGGGGACTTTTCTCATACCAAGGAAGAGATTCTGAATGCTCTCAGACCACCGGATGATTTAAAAGCACCACCTCACTCCGATTTCCCTAATAAGGCCTTCGCTAACAGGGAACGTGCGATGATAGTAGTGATAAGGACTCCCACCCAGACCAACACCAATGGCTTTATAAATCCCGGAAATATGAGGAATAGAGAGTAAGCCAAACCCGTCTCACCGCCTTCTGCTAGTCCCGCACCAAGTCTGAGGCCGCGATTGTCAGTGGAGTGGGAACCTCCTTGCTCTTGCAAAGAACCTAACGCCAGTGCACTGGTGATACAAAGGACATAGAGAAACAAAATCAGTTGCCACCAAAAAGTAAGATCTGGATGCACCTTGGCAAAGGCTAAAATCATAAGAGAATAAGACAACATGTCACACACGATATCGAGATAAGCTCCGAAGGGGGTTGCTTGACCCGTCTGTCTGGCATAAATGCCATCAGTGCCATCTGCTAACCGACCTAGCCACCACACTAGAAGCGCTGCCCCATAGTCTCCTTTGCTTACCAAAAAAGCGGCGAACATGGCGAAGGCAAGCCCTACAAGTGTGATGTGATTGGGAGTCAACCCAAGAGTCTGATAAAAATCTACAACCTTTTTAGAATACCTAGGGAGCAGTTTCCGAAAGGGATCGTCAATCATAAGGACATCTACCTTAAAATAGTGCTTTTTCAGTAGGGAACATTTTAGCTGCAAAAAGCAGAATTTTTAAACCAAATCCTTCAGAATTGAGTCCTGGTGTCTACAGAAAAGCGGAAAGAAAGGCATGAACATTGACTCCTAGGCGGTCAACTAAGTAGCCACCTTCCTGGATTAAGGTTACGGGCTTTCCTAAAGATTTTATGGTTGTGCCAAGTTCATAGAAATGCTCGGGAGTTAAGGCAAAATGGCCTAGAGGATCACCCTCGGCCACATCAAAACCGCACGAGCAGACGATATACTTCGGATCAAATCGTTTTAGAATCTGATTCAGTCCTTCCTTAAATTCACCCAGATACTCTGCGGCTCCAACCATCGGCTCTATGGGAATATTAAGGTTGAACCCCAATCCCTCTCCGATCCCTTTTTCTTCCGCAAAACCTGAGAAATAGGGATATTCGATACTGGGATCTCCATGAATGCTGTAATAGAAGACTTCATTGGAATCATAAAAAATCGACTGGGTTCCGTTTCCATGGTGGAAGTCAAAATCGATTACCAAGACACGACCTTCTTGGGATAGAAACTTGGCAGCTATGGCAGCGTTATTAATATAGCAATAGCCCCCAAACAGAGCACTTGCTGCATGGTGCCCAGGAGGACGGGCCAAGGCATAGCAAGCTTCACCGGTTTCAAGTACATGTTTAGCAGCCGCAAATGCCCCAGAAGCAGATGCCATTGCTGCAATATAGGTGTCGCTCATGATGGGGGTTCCCACATCAAAGCAGTAATAACCAGCGGTAAACACGGTAACGGGCTCTCGAATAGACAAGCGGCGGTCGTTGGGGAAGGTGTATGGCCAAATGACTTCTTCCTTGGAGAGCATTTGAGAGCTTTCCAGAAAGCGAATATAGCCCTCATCGTGTACTGCCAAAACCGCTTCAATGGGTAAGGTATCGGGAACACAAACATCAAATCTCTTGGCAGCTCTAAGATGCTTTAAGATATTTTCCAGACGAGCTTTTTTTTCATGATGCCGGTATCTTTTTCCCGCAATGATTTCGTGAGTTAAGATATGAGTCTTTTGAACTGGATTGTAAAATACCTTCATCAGCGATCCTTAGATTTTTACAACTTCCGACCTGGAAATGGGAAACTCCCTATCCATGGCATCGGGTAGGAACCTTTCGATTTTCTCATAAGGACTTGAAAACTAAAAAGGCAGAATAGACCTAGTGGTAACTAGGAATATTCTGCCTACCTGGATTCGGAATGGGGAGACCTAGAGCTGAGATCGCCCCAGGTTTCCTTCTATTCAAACATTAAAATAGGAGTCTCTAGATAACTCACAAGAGTTTCCATAAACTTGGCCCCGACCATCCCATCAATCACCCGGTGATCGCAGGACAATGTCAAAGTCATGCGATGCTGAGCTACAAGGGCCCCCTGATCATTGACCCATGGCTGGAGAAGCGTTTTGCCCACAGCTAAGATGGCTGCCTGAGGGGGATTGATGATAGCAGTAAAGTCCTCAATACCCGTCATCCCCAAGTTGGAAATCGTAAATGTACCACCGGCAAAGTCTTCATTGGTCAGTTTGCCTTCTTTAGCTTTTTGCCCAAAGTTTTTTTGCACTTGCGGCAATAGATGTTCCATATTTTGGCGGTTCAGGCCGGGTGACATGGATTCGAGTTCGTATTTCAGGGAACTGCTTATCTTTTTCTTGGTGCATGCAAGTCGTATGTGTTGAAGTTCAGTTATTTACAATGGCGGATTTCACGATATTTGGGGGTATGAGGTCGCAGGTTCGACTCCTGCCACCCCGACCATGCCAAAAAAAATTGAATAATCAGACAGTTACATTCGATTGAAATGCCTCAAAAGAAGGCTTTTTTCATGAAAAAACCAAAGGAACTAGAATCTGTTACCTAAAAAGCAAGACTTCAGCAACCAAACCATAGGAATCTTCAGTCCTTAAGAGTCTGATTTATAGTCATAGCGCATCTAAGATTTTTGCTGCGATCTCATTCGTGAGCTCAATCGTGAGCTCAATCAAATTTTTGCTAGACTGCCTGAAATGCCCTGTTTGTGATATTTCTACCAATTTGAGGTGCCACATGCTCCGCAGGGGCAAGATTTTGTTATCTAGAGGATCTCAAAAATATAGATAGCAGCATTTTAGGATTATTTCTGCATATTTGTCTCGACAGAACTCATTATTTAAAGTCTATTATTCCATAGCTTTGATTGTTTTGAGAAGGCGCAGTATGAATAAATCAAAGGTGGTGATTTAGCAAACATGCAATCACCCAGATGTTTGAGCGAGACATTTCAGTCGATGATATTGAGAAATGTCTCGAAGGTGAAACTATTGAAGTCAACTCAGAAGACAAGCCATATCCAAGTCGTCTCATCTTTATGATTTGCAAGAAAAGTCCTATTCATGTGGTGATAGCAGAGAATAGCGATGACAAAGAAATCATAGTAGTTACAGCATACGAGCCAACTTTATTCTTTTGGGAATTAGGATTTAGAAAAAGGAAACTAAAATGAAATGTGTCATTTGCAAACATGGGTCAACAGACGCAGGAATGGTATCCGTTACTTTGGTGCGAGGAAAAACCGTAGTTGTATTCAAAGAAGTTCCTGCACAAGTATGCCCTAACTGTGGCGAATATTATCTGGAGGTTGACGTTTCGAAAAAACTTATGGAACGTGCCACTTCTGCAGTTAACGCTGGAACAGAAGTGGAAATTGTTCGTTATGCTGCTTAAGTTAGTGTTCTGTCCTTTTCGATTCCACAGATTTAGGTTGATGTGCGGCCTAGAAGAAGTTTAGATCCGATTAGCCAATCCACTGAACTTTCCCGGGTTTCGATGCGTCTGCGAGTCATTAAACACCTACCCAACTGCACTTGGGAAGCTTACGTTTTAGATTTTTAGTTCGATCGCCATTTTAGAAGATCTTGCTAATGTATAGCGTTTGTAGGCAAATCAAGCCCCTTTTTAATATATTTCACCTCACTCCGGCCCTGTTCCATTTGCAGCACCTGGCTTTAATTGTAGCATTTTTCTGCGTTTTGAGGCGGAATATCCTGGAGTCGCTTGTTTTTCAGATTTTCTACAAAGCTTTTCTTCGGTACATCATCCTTCTGCTTCACATTCCGTAAATTTATTCATGTGTCATAGTGCGTATTTTGGCGAAGCCGGTCACTCAGAGTTGGTAGCGACCGGAGCGTAGCGTCGCGATCCGCCAGCGTCAAACTCTTTAGTCAGCCCTTCAATCCATCATGCAAAGGTTCTGAAATGGCGAAGGGCATCGGGTAGGAACCTTTCGATTTTCTCATAAGGACTTGAAAACTAAAAAGGC
>JBAXBA010000018.1:0-50117 GCA_037142195.1 Pseudomonadota bacterium | reverse complement strand
GTACAACTGGTACAACTGGTACAACTGGTACAACTGGTACAACTGGTACAACTGGTACAACTGGAGGAACGGTAACTTCAAATGTACCGCCTGTCGGCTACCTATCATTCACACAAAATTTGACTCAGCCAGCGAAAAAACCTGTCGATATCTTGTTTATTGTGGATACTTCAGGTTCTATGAGTGAAGAACAGACATATTTAGCAACCAACTTCGATTCTTTTATTAACAAAATGAAGTCATCAGGGATTCAGTTTCAGACAGCCTTGACTTCGACTGATATTTGCGATCCATATGATGCGTTAACACCTGAATGTCCGGTCTATTATGGGGGTTCCTTTGAAACTCATTTACAGGGAAGATTTGTAGGTACTGTAGGACGAACCGTGCTTAAAGATAGCGATGCTGATCTCGTCTCTAAATTTAACACCTATGCAAAAATGGGTGTGGACGGTTCAGGGTTTGAGCATGGGCTTAGAGCCGCTCACTTAGCAATAGAGAAGTCCTTAAGTGGCGTTAATCAAGCCCTGATTCGCTCCAATGCATTTCTCTCAGTAATTGTTGTCTCAGATGAAGAAGATGATGGTATAGGTCTATCGCAAAAAGATGCACCAACCGGAAAAAATTTCACTACTGAAGGTCTTACCAATTTCAAATACACCCACAATGATTTTATTTCTTATGTAAATGGGGTTAAAGGCAAGGGGAACTTTGCGGTAACTGCTATCACAGGTACGCGAGATCAGGCTGGAAAACTCTGCACGAGCGCTCACAGCAATCCGTTGGAAGAGGGCACTCAGTATATAAATGCTGCGAAAGCGACAGGCGGCTCGGTTCAGTCTATATGTGAAGCCAACTGGTCCCAATCTTTGGGGGAAATAGGCCAAGATTTAGCGGCTCAAATCAGCCAAATTGCACTTCAGAAGACGCCCTATGTTCCTAGCTTGTTGGTCAAAGTAAATGGTGCGACAGTGACCACTTGGGAATACGTAGCTGGAAGCAACACCATTAAGTTCTTAGCTTCGTCGACGCCGCCACCTGGTTCGCAGATTTCCGTGACTTACCTCGCCGCTCCCTAAAAACTCCTTAACTTAGAGAAAGAGGAGAAAACAAAGAACCCAGAATTAATAACTGGGTTCTTTCTTCAATTACATTCAAGTTCGAAGTAAAATAGTGCGAGGAGGTTTACCTAATGAAGGTCATCGCACATAGGGGGTCCAACCGAAAGGCCCCAGAAAATTCCATGAAGGCTTTTGAAATCGCAATTTTTGAGGGAGCGAGTCGTATTGAACTGGACCTTCAGCTCTCTAGCGATGGGGTTATATTTATTAATCATGATGATTCCCTAAGTCACACGACTGGAAGCAAGGGATTTATTTCGAAAATGACGGCGGTTGAATTGGCTGGCATTTCTTTAAAAAACCTCGAATCGCTTCCGAGGCTAGAGCAGGTACTTGAGCTCCTACCGCAAATAGAGCTTAACTTAGAGCTAAAAGGCACTAATTTAGCGTTAGTAGAGGCACTTGTTGCTAGGATTGCCGATCACCCACAACTTTCTAAAATCTTAGTTTCCTCCTTTGAAGAAGAAATGATGGTTCATTTAAAAAGAATTTTGCCATCGGCATCCAGAGCATTTCTATGGGAGAACTCACTTCCTCAAATGAAATTCTTTGATAGAATCAAACGTTCGATGGACAAAATAGAAACATCCATTTTCCATCCAGATTGCTCTCTTATTGATGAGGTTTTTATGGATTTTGTGAAGCACAATGGTTGGACTTCCTATACCTGGGCGCCATTGAAAGCCGACATTCCCAAGGAAAGGTGGCCGGTCCTAAAAAAATTGGGGGTTGATGGCCATTGCACAAATTTCCCTTTAGAATTTAAACTATGGAACGAGGAACAAAAATGAATGAAAAATTGGAATCCTTGGCTTGGGAGATAAGTTATTTGGTCAGCCCTATAGACGGAACGTTGATTCGCTATGGAGTCTTTAATCAAACCGCTGAAACTAGAAGAGCAATTGTTTTTTCTAATGGCAGAACGGAGTGGATTGAAAAATATTCCGAATTCTTTTTTAACGATTTACATGTAGCGAGTGACTGCATGGTGGTTGCGTTGGATCACCGTGGCCAAGGCGCCTCAGAAGGACAAAGAGCTCACGTTCGATCCTATGATGATTTTGCGGCGGACTTAGCTGAAGTGATTCAAAAAAGCTGTCATAAAATGCCTTATGATCTTTTGTGTCATTCTATGGGCAGTCTCATAGGACTATATGCGACACTAAAAGGCCTAATTGTACCGACTCGCATTGTTTGTACAGGGCCTCTTTTTGGTCTACCTAATTTGCCCATTCCTCGCCTGGTGTCGCGGCCTATTTCGTCTTTTCTCAACTTTTTGGGAGCAGGCAGTCTAGCGACCGGCGCCGCTAGTCATGACAAGGTGGCTTTTGAGAAGAATGACCTGACTACTGATAGGCGAAAGTGGGGTCTCATTTGTGAGAATCCCTACTCTTTGCCTGGTCCAACTTTCGGTTGGGTTCATGCCACATTTGAAGCCTGCGATATGGTTTTCAATGACGTCAAACTGAGCCAGTTAAAATGTCCTGTGTTAATTTTAGAAGGAGAAATGGAATCCGTAGTGGATAAGTCTGCGATTTCCCGTTGGGTGTCTTTGGCTCAAAAAAGATCTAAGTTTAAAGTAAGGCATGAAGTCATTCCCCAAGCTAAGCACGAACTTTTCTTTGAGGGTGGTGAGGCCTACAACCTTGTCCTAAAGCTTACAAGGAAATTTTTGGAGTCCTCTACCTAGCTCCATTTCTTCTTTCTTTTGATGCAATGAATGCGGATAAGAATCAGGAGCCGTTTATCAAAGGGATAGCGGCAGGATTTTTGTAATGCCTATATAGCTTGCGAATTCTAACGCGAGGATGAAATTGGAATCGCGATAAGGTATAGTTGTAAATCCACAAGAACTCTATAGTCAGGTCAATTTTGTAGTAGAAACATAAAGAACAGGCCTCTAGCGGGCCTGTTCTCTATATTATCGAGCCAGATGCGAAAGGAGAAGATTACACTTTATGAATCGAATCCTCAGGCTCTAGTGCGGGTAGTCTGTGCTCGGAGTTTGACTGTCTTCTGGGATAATGGAGTCAAAGAAGTTAAATATATCGCTGATTCCGCCGAGGCTAAAGTTGTGTAATTTAGGGTCTCTGTATTTCAAAACTCCTATTCGATTCACTAAAGGCTTTCCTTCTGGGAAAATGTTTTCTGCATAGATTGGCGGGCCTATTTTTGCTGAAATGAAGATGTCATCGTCATCGACGGCGCGTCTTAAAACTCCGATGAGATCTCCCTTAACAGCTGTCGTCATGCTTGTCGTTACAGCCGCTCTTTGAATGGCTGAAACAAGCCTGTTAGCCATTCGTTCACGAGGGATCGGGCCACGTGCGCCCATGAGATTTTCAACAACAGCATTAAAGTTGTTAATCATGGCGTCTCTTCTGAGATCACCAGATCTGGATGGAAGGTCAATCGAGGAATATCCAGTGATCTCGGTGAAGAGTTGCCAAAGCCTATCTTTTGAAATCGTTAGCAGTTTTTGAATTGCGTTTTCATACAAAAGAAAGTCAAATTGAGTTAAAATCATTCCCCATTGATCTCTATTGGTCTGCATCTCAGGAGTAAATGGAATAAAGTATTGGTCGTTGACGGACCTATTGACGAAATCAAGGTACTCGTCTTTAAACTCATTTGAAAACGTCTGGGTGTCGAATAATTTGACATTGAGGCCTAAAACTGGCTTGCTAAATGAATCTTTATCGTTTTTAACACCAATAAAGAAAGCGCGAACGACGTCTTCTTCGCTGATATTAACAATAGGTGCTTTCCAAACTTCATCACTAATGCTTTCAATTTGGAGAGATTTTTGGGTTAGCTTGTCATCTTCTCCTTCATATTCGGTAATTTCATCTTTTCGGTAGGTTTTGCTTGAGAATATTAAGTTAAATAGATTCATGCCAAACCGGTTGGTAATATAGTCAGACTTAATCCTAGTCTTTTCAGCGATGTCAGCGAAAGGTGAAATATCAAGCATTCCGACTACATTTCTAACGCATTCGAAGAATCTCTCATTTGAACCTTGTTTTTTTGTGTTGATCTTCCAGATTTCCCTATCGATAGTGCCTTTTTCTACAGAAGCAGAAATCATTGGAAATTTAATGAAAGCAAGGGCGGCGTTTATTTGAGCTGATAGCTTAGTCCATTGACTTTTGTCTTCCATGATATTAACGACGCCATTTCCCCGATCGCCCAATAGAAAACGTCTCAGATACACTTTAGATAAGGTACCTTGAGCTCCAATATTAATGACACCCTGGGTGCTGACGCGCATGGTTCCAGAGCCTTCAACATAGTCTTGAATAAACATGGAATATCTTGGAGGCAACTTTATGAATCCAGGTGCATAAGGCAAAAAGAGATTTGCTAGATAATGGGGCAAATAGAGACCACTTCTTTGTTCTTTTACGGGGTAAATAAGATTAAATGACCGGTAATAGATAGCTTTGCCATTTACGTCAATTGAGCCGACACCTAAAACCCAACCTATAGTGATTTCATCGTGTACTAGGTATCTCTCCATAATGCTTCGAGGCTCAGCGTTTTTAGTGATATGGCGATTGACTTTTAGAATGAGTCCCGAAGCAAAAGGCGCATCGATTCCCCATATGTCCTCGCCCTTGAAGTAAAACTCTTTTTCGAGGGGTTTGGTGGCCTCTTTAATTGCAGAATTAACAAGACTCGACTCAATGGCGAGAAGTGTTGGGCCAATGATGGATGCTAAGGGTGTTTTAATGAAGTCAGGAAGGCTCATAGGCGCGTTTTTCTTGTTTGCGGGAGTTTTTTCAAACTCTTCGTCTGAGGGAGCTACTGAGTAATCGACGGTTGAAGATTTTACTTCTTTTTCCAGACCAAAGGCCGTAACCAAGGAGTTTCTGCGAGCTAAGAGTTTTTCGACTAAAATACCAGCAACTTTAGGGTCCCATTTTCCGAGAGCAACGGCGTCAGCTATTTGGGATTTGGAGAGCCTGGCCATACGTCGAATGATCCACCTAGCATCATCATAAGACACGCCATCGAAAAGATCGCTCCATCGCCATGTCATGTAATTGAGAGACACCCCTTTTTCATCTACACGTTTAATCGGGTTCCACTTGAAAAAACCGACTGTTTCAGGATAGTAGAAGTTGCCAAATCCCCAGCCCAAATCATTTAGAGAGTAGTACATAGATTCTGGAGTATCATTAGTTTTTAAGATGAGTTTCGTTTGTCCTTCTTCTTTCATGTCTGAATTTGCGGTCCAGCCCATAAAAATAGATAGTGCTCGGACTTCTCTTAAATCAGGGCTTGAGTTCTTGTTGAATGACCAAGATCCTATGCGATTGTAGTCAGAAGGCTTAGCTTCCAGGAGGCCTTCACGAAAAATGATGAAGTCGCCCTTTTCGTCATGGCCTTCTTGAATGACATTCCATTGTGGTTCCCACCAGCCATAGTAGGATTCAAGATCTCTCAGGAATTCCGCTTTGCTAACTTTGTTAAAGTAGAGCTTTGGGAGCTTGATGCTTTTGCTAGGATCGGTATTGTATCCGATAGCAGATGCAAGCGCAGCAGCGGTAGGTTCTGAGTGGCTTTCTGATATGATTTTGAATTTGTATTTAATTTTTTTGCCATTTACCGTGGCTTCAACATCCATTTTAATTCTGGATTCACTTCTTTTTAACGCCACATACTCCAATTCGACCCCGTCGTCTGGAAATGGTATGTCAACCCCTTCAAACAATTTAGATGCTTTATTATAGGTTCCCGTAATCTTGAAATTTTCTATATTTGTATTGGTGAAGAATCGACCATCTCCAACGGGCTGCAAAGTGGAAACATCTCCACCTGCTGACTTCATTTGATTGAGCTCTCCTTGGGTGTAATACCGATTGGCAACAAAATTAAAGAGATTGTGAGCTTCTTCTTGCTGCGGATTTCTGGCTTTTACAAGGTAGTTCTTACTAAAACCTTTGGCGTAGCCTCCGATTTCCTCGTAGTCCATCCATTTTCCATCGCTTCGTAAGGCGAATCCCAGTTCAAGTACAGAGACGCCTATCTTTTTTGCGTTCTCTGGAGAGGCTTTCTTCATGATATTCGTTAATTCAGTCATGCGGCTGTAGCCGACAGCTGTATCAGAATCCATAGCCTTTTCTACGGCTTGCTCGTGGGTTTTGCCTCCAACCTGTTCATAATATCGAATAAGGTTGCCTATTATTTCCTCACGAAGCATTTTGGATTTCATTTCATAGGCATCCACTTTAGCAATGGAAACTTTGCCCTGGTCAAAGAATGTTTCTTCGATTTGTTTTTCAATTCGAGGGCTTATGCCATTATCCGCAAAAGCAGAGGTTGCTAGTAGAAGAAGAAATACCAAACTGGAAAAAAAAGACATGTATCGGCCCCTAGATAGATTGGGTAGGTAAAGTTGGTGGTTCCAAGTTATATGAGGAAAAAGTATATCTTGGCTAGTCCAATTCATCAATCTACTCCATGCGGCCGCTTTCTTATGCTTTCCCTGACCTTTTTTGGAGCAAGTCTAAGGTCACTTCAGCATCCAGATACGGCTGATCAAATAGCTATCAAAGCGGTGGAGAGTACGAATTATGATTATGCTTTCTTCTGCAAAACGGCCCCGCCCATTTGGGTGAGTGCGTCTTTATAGTAATAGTTTAGATTTATAGGTAGATGAGAAGGGTCAACACTCCCTCTTTAATCTCTAAGGGACTGAGTGATTGGGGGCGACGGTCCAAATTCAGGGGAACTTATACTGAATAAAGTGGAATCTTTTTGAGGTAGGCTTTTAGTTTAGGTACCAAATGAGAGGGCTCAAAGAGCGTTCAAGATAAGCCGCTATAAATAAAGTAGCTATCAATTCCTTAAATCAGGAAACCAACCCTCTTGCCAAGTGACTTCAGCCATTTTCTTTTGGCCAGCCATATTGGGATGGAAGCAGTCAATTCTTGAAATATCTTCTACAGTAAAAATTTCATCACTTAAGCTCGAAGTGAACTTGACATTTTTAGGGTACATCTCAGCAACTTCTTTTTGAATTTCATTGTAGACATTCCAACGGACAATGCCTTTTTCTCGTTCAAACTTTGTGCTTTGAAGGAGGTTATAGCAAACATTGAATGTGCGCCAATTTTCTTGGCATGTTGTATCTTCATGAAGGAGTTCATATAGGAAATTAATTTTTGGAATCGCCCCAATAATGATTTTGACATTTTTGTTAGCGCGAATGAGCGACTGAATAGATTCCGAAAGCAGATTTTTACCTAATTCAGAAAGTTCATCTGGCCTGAGATCACCATCGCAAATATTGTTGGCACCGATAAGTATGGTGACATAGTCTGGCTTGTAATTGTCATCCAATAGTTTTGCCGTTTGACTAGCTAGACTTCCAATTCTCGAGCCGCTCACGGAAACATTTTTAGAAATGACTTCGACTCCGAATTTTTTAGCCAAGCGGACTGCATGACTATCGATTTCCTTGCCATCTGACCAGTTTCGATCACGCTGATCAAACGGGGCATCGGCATTCAAGCCCGCAGTCAAGGAGTCTCCTATTGCTCCTGTATATATTTTTTGAATTGCTTGACCAAAAGAAATTTGACTGAAGCTAAGTAACCATGTTGAAAAAATGAGTGCCTTGAGCATAGAGGCTTCTCCTATAAAAAATGTTCTATTTATCAGGTTTTTTCAAAACAAAGAAAGCTTTGACCCTGTCTTATGACAGGCCAAACATCTTACTACCGAAATATAAAAATGTAATGGTAAATTTGGCGGCTCCGAAGAGCTTTTTGACTCGCAAAGGGACCATTTTGTTTGTGTTTTATTGCGATCTATTTGAGATGTCAATCGTCCCTTTTGAGGATGCCTATAGGTGCGCTGGTATGTCCATGGTTCTGCATCTCTTAGAGGTGAGAACATAGGGGGAGGTTGGTTCGGTTTTTGACTTCTTAGATTTCATTTGGAGGGGGGGGATTTACTTTATAGAAAACGGTCAGTTAACTGAGTTCTAGCTATGGCTGCATCTTATTGCTATAATCGTTTTATGGCCTTTACTAATTTTGAAACTAAAGAAATCAATTGTAAGATCCTCTATTTGGGTCCTTCTGGCGCTGGTAAATCGAGCAATTTACGAGCTATTTTCAATCAAACTTCACCCGAGGTTAAGGCTGGCCTCTTGGAGCTTTCCGAAGATGGTGTAGGCCAGTCTGTTTTTTTTGAATTTCTACCTGTAAGTATAGGATTTGTAAGGAATTATCACTTAAAGCTCCATCTTTACACCATTCCTTCACAGGCACTCTATGAGACGGTTCGAAGTGTCATAATGAAAGGGGTAGATGGATTTGTGTTCGTCGCCGATTCTGCCCCTGAAAAATTAGCATCTAATGTAGAAGAGCTACAACTCGTCCGGAAGATCTTGTCTGAAGAAGGGTTGGTCCATTCAGATATGCCCTCAGTCATTCAGTATAATAAGCGCGATATGGCCGGTGCTGTGCCGGTTGAAGTGCTTCGCTCGGAACTTAATCCCTCAAGGCACGTGGACTTTGAAGCGTCCGCGAAGCATGGAATGGGTGTTTTAGAAAGTTTACAGGAAATTGCCGCTCAGGTGATTCGGAGGTTAGCCGGCTAATGCATATTTACTGCCCCACATCAAAGGCTGTTTTTTTATTAGGGATAAAGGATGATCTCGGCATTCTTCGTTTCCCGGTACAAAGTCATTTTGCTCCTGGCCTCCTGTTGCAGGTAAAACCAGGCATTCCTATTAATGATCAGCTCATGGAACGGGCAGAGTCATTTTTAGGCGAGGTTGATTTAAGAAGTTCGATAGACATTTATCAGCAGTTTTCAAAATCCATTGAGCTAGCAAATGGAGAAAAAGCAACTCTCTATGTAGGGGTGCTTAAAAAATTAGAAAATTTTGATTGCTCCTCTTGGGCGCCCATGGCCCCGATATTAAGAGGTTTGAGCTCAAGACATAATCGTTTGAACTATATGCTAGCACTTCAGGTTTTTGCCGGGGGCTTTGAGCAGCAAGATACCCTTGTTTTTGAGGGTGAAGAGGCTGAGGCGCTTATTGATGACTTTGGATAGGATCAAGCCCAATGTGTTAGGGCGGTCCCCAAAGGCCTCGCTTAGGTAAGACTTTGGGAGGCAGGTATCTGTTTTTCCATTCCACTGTCGGCTGGATTTTGAAAGGCGATAGAAGCCGCCACGCCTGATTTAAAATTAATCAATCTTCATCTAATCCTAGCTTTCCAACAGACTCTGGTGCCTTTTATTGGAATTCTCTTTGTAGAATGGCTATCGCTGTGTACCTTTGATCTTATTCCATTAAGTGGTGACAAAAAGTGCAAAGCCAGGCCTCAACAGTTGAGACAATTCCATTGATCGAAGTAGCTCAAGACTTGGCGCGACGTGTTTTTGGTTTTCATGGGTTGAGGGTAGACCAGGTTGATGTCTTAAGGGAAATTCTGTCGGGTAGAGATACGTTAGCTGTCTTGCCAACGGGTAGCGGAAAGTCATTAACTTTTGCGATTCCTGCCCTTATGGGCTCAGGTATTGTAGTCGTTATTTCTCCCTTGGTAGCTTTAATTCGCGATCAAGTTATAAAGTTTCGAAAAATAGGAATTGCAGCAGCTGCCTTTGACAGCCAACAAACCCCAGAGCAAAAAAAGCAGGTTGTGGATGCACTTCGTGCCGGAAGAGTTAGGCTTCTATTTATATCTCCCGAAAGATTTTCTTATCCCAGATTTCGGGATTTTTTACAGTCCCTAAATATAGTTTTGTTTGCCATTGATGAAGCCCATTGTATTAGCCAATGGGGATTCAATTTTAGACCGGAATATCGCAAGCTAGGCGAATACCTTGATGCGATTCCAAAACGCATACCCCGCTTAGCCTTGACTGCCACTGCGACCAAGAAAGTAAGAAGTGATATCCTTGAAACCTTGCGTCTTAAAGATCCCGCCGTGATTCTAAGAAATCCGGTCAGGTCTAATCTTGAAATAGGTGTTTTTAGAACCCCCAAGGTTGAGCTTGCTTTAGATCTTTTAGTGGCAAAGATTTGGGAATGTACAGGTCAAGGCATCGTTTATGCGGGGACTCGCCAAAATGTCGAGACTGTTGCCAGAAGATTGAGCGAAGAAAGTATTCAAGTTAAAGCGTATCATGCTGGGCTAACCTCAGAACAAAGGTCATTAGCACAAAGAGATTTCTTATCAGGAGATGCACGAGTTGTCGTCGCGACCAATGCCTTTGGGCTAGGTGTCGATAAATCTGATATTAGATTTGTACACCACTTAGGATTGACACAAAGTCTTGAGCAGTATCTTCAAGAAATCGGCCGAGCAGGGCGGGACGGAGGTTTTGCAAATTGCAGCATGGTATATACGACGAGAGATTATCATATTCAAAAATTTATCATTGAAAAGAGTCTGCCCGAACCGGCCATTTTAAAGAAAGCTTACGAAATGGCGCGCGACTATGGGATGGAAGAATACTCCTCCTTTGATTTTTTGAAGAGAGCGATGATGACGAGCCATCTTTCCAAGGATCATATTGAGACATCCATAGATTTACTCATTAAAGAAGGTTATTTAGTCCGAGTTCCAACGGCACATGGGGATTATCGAATTCAAGTCGTCGAGAAAGAAGGGATAGAAGTTTTCTTTTTAGGTTACTTTGAACGAAGAGCGGCAGCTCTCCATCGGTTGGACACGATGTTCCATTTTGTCGCATCGGGAAGCCAAAGATCTAAATTTGTAGAAACGTATTTTATTGATTAGGAGGTCTTCATTGTCACCTTTCAAAGTAACTATTTTAGGATGTGGGACGTCAACGGGGGTGCCTACTATTGGCTGCCGTTGTGAGGTTTGCTCCAGTACAAATCCTAAGAATAAGAGACTGAGATCCTCAATTATGATCACTCGTCTTAGGGATAATAAAAATTTAGTTATCGATACAACGCCAGATTTTAGAATGCAGATGCTCAGGGAAAACGTGAAATCTCTTGATGCCGTACTCTACACCCATACTCATGCGGATCATTGTCATGGATTTGACGATTTAAGAGCCTTTTACTTTCATACCCATAAACCTATTCCCTGTTACATCGCTAAAGACCATTTGGGGGATTTGAAGTCACGTTTTTCCTATGCTTTTGAAACGACAGGTTATGAAGGACATCCGCCACAAGTAGAGCTCATTGAACTCGATAGCAATTTTGTCTTATGGGATGATTTTGAAGTGGAAGTGGTAAGACTTCCCCACGGCCATGTTGAAACGGCTGGCTTTAGATTTGGAAGTTTTGCCTATATTACCGATTTCAAAGCCATTCCTGATCATGTATTTGAGCTTTGGAAGGGAAAGGTAAAGACCATGATCGCATCTGGCCTGCGTTTTAAAAACCACAAAACTCACAGCCTCATTCCAGAAACCATTGAGGTTTTTAAACGCCTTGATGTGGAGCGAGGCATTATCACCCATATGGCCCATGAAGTAGACTTTGAAAGAGATTCTAAAATATTGCCATCTCATATGGAACTTGGCTACGATGGCATGTGTTTCGAGATTTCATGAGAGAGGTCACATGGGACTTGCGGATCCCCTACATTGTGTATTTATGACGCAAAGGTCTAGCTTAGCAACTCATAGTGTTGAAAAAGCCGAGACGAGTCCGGTGCGCCTTAAGTTGGAGTCTCCTAATGGCCTTTGATCCTTTTATCATCATCGAATTATATTGACCTTTTGGAGCAGGCATCTTAAACATTTAGATCCCTTAACGCTTATTTTATGGCCATATTGTTGTCATAGAAGGCACTTAGAATAGGAAGTAAATATGATTATTGGCGTCCCAAAGGAAATCAAAACCCGAGAGAATCGTGTGGGCATTGTTCCTGGTGGTGTAAAGACCTTAGTCGATCATGGCCACAAGGTACTTATTGAAGGTGGCGCAGGCTTAAGTGCCGGTATTGCGGATGAGCGCTTTAAGCAGGCAGGGGCTACTATTATTTCTTCCGCGGATGAGCTTTGGGGCCAGGCTGAGATGATCATGAAAGTTAAAGAGCCCGTAGAACCTGAGTTTAAGCGCATGCGCTCTGGTCAAATTCTCTATACTTATCTCCATCTGGCAGCTGAAAGGAAGCTTACGGAAGTTCTCGTGGAGCGCAAAGTTACAGGACTTGCCTATGAGACGATTGAGCTCCCAGACCGTTCTTTGCCTCTGCTAAAGCCCATGTCAGAAGTAGCAGGAAGGATGTCCGTGCAAGTGGGTGCCCGTTGTTTGGAAAAACATAATGGTGGAAAAGGCCTACTCTTAGGAGGCGTACCAGGGGTTAGACGCGGGCGCATTTGTATTGTAGGCGGGGGAGTTGTAGGAGTGAACGCAGCTAAAATGGCAATCGGGATTGGTGCCGAAGTGACTATTTTAGATGTTAATAGTCAGCGACTTGCTTATCTAGATGATATTTTCGGCAACCTCTGCACGACTTTAATGTCCAATTATGAAAATATTTCCAATTCGGTTGCGGAAAGTGATCTCGTCATAGGCGGCGTGTTAGTTGCAGGTGCAAAAGCTCCTATGCTTATCACCAGAGAGATGATTAGGCAAATGACTCCAGGCAGCGTCGTTGTGGATGTGGCCATTGATCAGGGTGGGTGCATTGAAACCATTCGACCAACGACCCACGACAACCCAGTGTATTCCGAAGAAGGCGTTCTTCACTACGGTGTTACCAACATACCCGGCGATGTTCCCTTAACTTCGACTTACGCATTGACGAATGTGACTCTTCCTTATGCGGTCCAAATTGCGAATAAAGGCTTAGCAGCACTTAAGGACTCTGAGGCTCTTCGAAAGGGACTTAATACCCATGAAGGTGCCATCACCTATAAAGCGGTTGCAGAAGCCCATAATCTTCCGTATCACGAATACCGAGTGTAGATTCCTAAAGACAGATTAAAAAGAAGTCCCGCTCCTCGTAGGAAGCGGGACTTCTCCATTTAAATGAGAAAACTTATTTACGAAGAAAAAGACTCGGTCTTGATATGGCGTTCTTCAACTCCATGGGCTTTCGCGCAAGCTACTGCCGTATCCATAATAGCTTCAGGCCCACATGTCATGAAGGTCTTTCCTTTGAAGTTTCCATCCAACAGTTTTGAAATCATAGAAGAATCAATTCTTCCATGCCAGAACCCTTCATGGGTGGCATCTTCCCTGGAAAGAGTCGTCACAATGCGGCAATGGGAATGAGTGTTTATCTGTTCTATGTCATCCCAGAGAATCAAATCTGATTTGCTTCGATAAGAAACAAGAAGGGTCATCTCTTCAGGAGCGCCTTCTGTCCCAAGCCGATCCATGTATTCTCGCATAATGGAGATAAAAGGAGTTACGCCGCTACCACCGGCAATCATGACGAGATGTTTCTCATCACTTTCTGGCTCGAAAACAAATTTACCTATAGGACCTCTGGCACGGTAGATTTGATCAACCGCTGTGTCTCTTACCAATAGTCGCGAGATAAAGGGATCTTCGACTTCCTTTACGGTTACCGCTAAGACTTCTGTTTGGCGTGGAGAGCTTGACATGGTGTAGCTTCGAACTACAGGTTTTTCGGAAACATCATCAAACCGAAACGTGATATATTGTCCGGCAATATAATCAAAAGGTATCCCCCCTTCATCAGCATCGATAAAGTACAGAGTTTTCGTGTCGTGGCATTCGTTTTTAATACTCTGTATTTTTAAATTCATCCACCCACGCTTAATGCGTCGATTTGGGTCAAGCTTCATGAAAATTAGACTCCTTTTTCTACAATTGCGGGCGACGACTTATAAACTAACTTTGCCGGCAGGTCGACTTGAAGTTAAAAATGCCTGGGCCTGTTTTTTAAGTATCTGTAATTAAAGGAAATTAGTGCCAGCCTTCGCTGGCTTAGCACCCTGATTAATAATGTATCTATTACCCGCCTTTATGATAAAAGGATACAACGTACAAGAGTTCAGGAGGACTCATGTCAGAGCTCACCATGCCTTTCTCAATTTCCCCCCTTAATTATGTAGACTCATACGACAGTGGAACGGAAGCTTATCTGTCAGCAAATCTATTGCTGGATTCTTCTCACGCATTGGTTAAATCTGGCGGAGAAGGTATGCTTGCAGCTGTCATGCAGCATTGCAGGGACCATCCGATCTTGAATATTGTTCACCGAATCGCGATTGTGCGTAGGCTAGGCGTTACGAATCAACTTCGTCTGGAATGTTCCGTAAAAGATCCGGCTGTTTCTGAAGAATTAATGAAGAAGAACTATACCTGTTTCGTCAGAGAAGACTCTTCCTTATTTCATTTGACTCAAGGGGTCGTGAGAATTTATTCCGATGTGGAAATCGTTAAAAAATCTTTTTACAGCGAAAAGTCACCCGTTCAAAGATCCCTTCAGAAAATAGGTGAAATGGGCTTAATTTCTGGTCTGTGTATTCCACTCATAGTTTATGGCAATATTGTAGGTTTTGTGTTTTTAAACTCTAAGCGTCTCAACGCTTTTGACTTGTCCTATCCGCAAAAACTTCTTGCAAATGCACTGCAAACGCTAGGTCTTGCTGTATTGCAGTCAGCGGGATCCCTTTCGTTTCAATATTTAACAGCAGCTCATTCCAACCTAGCGATCAATGCCGCAGCGCCTCTTTCGGCTGTGACCATGGAAGCAACTTTAAAAGCGTATCGCATGGGCTGGGACTTTAGCAACGTTTCTGTAAAAGGGGATTGTGAAGCAAAGGTCCTCTATAACCAAGGCACTATGCTCTATGTGATAAGCCTCTTTGCTAAAAGCATGAGTGAAACCCCAAGGATTGAGCTCATGAGCTGCCTGGAGGAAGTCATTGTCATTAAGCTGGATTTTTCAGCTCAGAAACTGGTACCTCACACTAGATTTGAGTCACTCAAGGCTGAGTCTTCATTCCTAGGGGTGGATGTTCGTCGTGAGGGGCATTGTTATTTCTTAACTCAACAAATAAATTATTGGAAAGATGAAAAAGTCACCTACTCCGTAGCTTAGTCCTTGGGGAACTCTCTACGTACGCTAAGAGTTGAAATCCAATTTTTTTCGAAACCATGAATCAATTATGTTAAAGAGGGCTTAGTTTCAAGCATTGGGCATTATAGTCTTCGATCATGCGTTTGACTAAATCGTGACAAGTTGGAAGGTCTTTGATAAGCGCCGCTACTTGACCGATTTCCAGTTCTCCTTCCACTAGATTTCCTTCAAGCATTCCTTTTTTTGCCCGCCCGGTTCCTAAAAAGTCTAAAATTTCAGAATTTGGGGCACATTTTTTTTCTAATTCGCTGATCTTCAAATAAAATTCATTTTTTAAGAGCCTCACGGGAACCGTAGATTTCATGCAGAGCATCGTGGAGCTAAAGGTCGCAGCCAAGATAGCTTGTTTAAAGTTTTCATGGGCGGAAGATTCTTGGGTAGCTGCAAATCGAGATCCTACTTGAACTGCTGAGGCGCCTAAGCAAAATGCGGCCGCCATGGAATGGCCATCTGCGATTCCGCCAGCGGCAATCACTGGTATTTTAACAGCTTTTACGACCTGTGGGATAAGCACCATGGTGGTAAGTTCGTCTCTTCCATTATGTCCTCCCGCTTCAAAACCCTCTGCCACAACAGCATCTACCCCCGCTTCTTCGCATTTTATGGCGAGATCGGGATTGCTGGTTACATGCACCACCGTGCATCCATGGTCTTTAAGTTTAGGGGTATGTTTTTTGGGACTGCCGGCAGAGGTAAAAAAAATCTTGACGCCTTCTTCTAAGCAAACATCAATTTGTTCCTCAATTTTGCTATATAGCAGAGGTAAATTTACCCCAAAGGGATTTTTTGTAAGCGTTTTGGCAGCCCGAATATGGCTTCTAAGAAGATCTGGCGACATGGATCCTCCGCCTAAAAGACCTAGTGCACCTGCATTTGCAGCTGCTGCTGCTAATTTGGAGCCAGATACCCAGACCATGCCAGCCTGAATGATGGGATACTTTATCTGAAAGAGTTCCGTAATTTTATTTTGAGTCATGGGAGATTGTCTTTCTCGAAAAATAAGTCAGAGTTCAAAAAAAGTACCTTATGAAAGCTGCTTTTTTTGCGCAGCCGATAGAAGGTAGTGTAGCGATGTCCGGAATCATTGTAAATTCGTTCTCGGTGGAATTTGACGTCATAAGAATTCACTTTAACCGGTCGTCTTCGGTTTGCCTTAACTGGCAATCCTACAAAAAAAATAGGATTGCAGAGACAGCTGAACCATGGGCTACTGGGTGCGGTTTATTGTCATTTGTTTAGCTCTGAGATTGGAGTTTCAGCATCCTGAGGATGGGGCTGCCTCCTCCAAAAACGATCTAAGTGCCCTTAAGTATTAAAGTTAACTCATATTGCGAGAAGCTTGAAAGTAGGTTAGATTCCCGCGGCTTAGGCCCTAAACAAAGGGAGACCCATGGGTGACTACCGTTTAATAGATTCTGGATATTTTAAGAAATACGAGCAAATCGGTGGGTACAGAGTCATTCGTCCTTCGGCGCAAGCCGTTTGGAGGTCGAATCGTGATCCTTCGACATGGGAAGCCGATGCTGAGTTTACACGTGGTTCTTTTGGTGATGGCAAATGGGAGTTTAGAAACAAAATTCCCGTGTCTTGGATGATTCAGATCCATGGGATTTCTGCCATCATTCGTCTGACTGATTTTGGTCACATAGGAATTTTCCCTGAACATCATTCCTGGTCTGCAATGCAGGACGCCATAGGAAACCAGTTAGCGAAAGACAAACCCTTTCGCCTCCTTAATCTTTTCGCCTATACGGGAACTGTAACCCTTGGTGCCAGCAAAGGAGGCGCCCACGTGGTCCATGTGGATGCCTCAAAAACAAGTGTGGCTTGGGCAAGAGAAAATGCTGAGGCTTCCTCTCTGGGTGATAAGCCCATTCGCTGGATTGTTGATGACGTTCAGAAATTTGTGCAACGGGAAATAAAAAGAGGCTCTAAGTATCAAGGAATTGTTCTCGATCCTCCTTCTTACGGGCGGGGAGCTAAGGGAGAGATTTGGAAGATTGAAGACCATCTTATACCGCTTATGGACGATCTCGCCCAACTCTTTGATGACGATTTTGGCTTTCTTCAGCTGTCCGCCCATTCTCAGGGGTATACGCCTATTGCCATTCAAAATATTCTCGCTTCTTATTTGGGAAACCGAGGTGGTAGTTTTTCATCAATGGAAATGACTGTCCAAGATGAAACCATGAGGCACCTTCCGAGTGGAGCTTGCGCCCAGTGGGTTCTTTGATTCCTCTTCTTTAAAAGGCTCTATCGTGTTCATTACGTCCCTTCAAAATCAGCATGTCAAAGAACTCCTTAAGCTACGAGATTCCAAGGGGCGTCGCGAGCAAAAGCGGTTTTTGGTGGAAGGCGCCAGGGAGGTTGGAAGAGCTTTATTGTCAGGGTATAAACCAAGTGAAATTTGGTTTTCGAGAGATGTTTTATCCTCCTCCAGTTCAGTCATTATTAACTCGGCTCAAAACACTAATTTGATAGAAGTGTCTCAGAATGTATTTTCTAAATTAGCCGTGCGAGAAGACAAAGATGGAATAATCGCTGTTTTTCCAGTTCAAAGGAGGCAGCTGTCTGAATTTAAGCGAGAGGCCAAAGGTGGTCTTTTAATGGTCGTTCAAGGCCTTGAGAAACCTGGAAATTTTGGTGCGATGCTTAGAACTGCGGATGGACTTGGGGTGACTGCGGTTATTGTTCTTGATTCGTCCTCGGATATTTGGAGCCCTATAGCCATCCGAACCAGTCTCGGAACAATTTTTTCCATACCGGTCTTTGAATCCAGTTCCCTGGATTTTTTAAGCTTTGTGAGGCAGGAAGGATTTAAAACCTATGCCGCACTTCTTGATGCAAAGGCTCAAAGTGTCTTTGATACCAAATTTGAGCCTAAGTCGGCAATTTTGATGGGTGCAGAGGATACAGGGCTGTCAGACTTTTGGGTTGAAAATGCGGATGTCTCTATTGTGATTCCTATGTACGGTATTGCCGACTCATTTAATGTATCAGTGGCAGCATCATTAATTCTATTTGAAGCTAAAAGACAGTCTCACAAGACAGAGGCGTGATTTTTAAATCCAGTCAATGAATTTAAAAAATTGAGAAACTAAAAAGAATCCGTTAGTAGTTTCATGCGATCTGCAATTAGGGACGTAGCTCCCTTTGGGGAGATGATTTTGCAATAGTTCATTCCGCCTACTCGTCTGAGCCACAAAGGAGATATTAACCTTACAGCTTCAATCTCAATCATACTACTCATCATATCAAACGTTACATTTGAGGACGACCATTGCCCTCCACCGAGAGCCTCTTTATCGTCTAATAATACGATGCCTAATTCAGATAGAGTGGGAGTCTTTTCAGGGGCTGAAATGATTTCATTTAGGGCAAGAGACAATATATACCTGTTTAAGTCTGCGCAGGATTTAGCCGGAGCCGATACAGAAACTTTAAGTTCATTTACAATGGCAGCTTGTGACTTTAGTTTACACCAAAGCTGCTCATAAGGACTGTCTTTAAAAATAAAAGAATACGTTGAAATGTTGAGTTGTTCTATAGAGGGCTTGCTCTCTAAAAATAACTTTAGATCTAAAAACCGCTCCTCTTTTATCTGCAGTTTTTGGAGGTCTGCTTCCGGGAGATTCCATATAAAGCTTTGGGCGTCCTTACAGCTAAAGTCGGAAGCTTTAGCAAAACCAAACGCAACCAGCACCGATAATGCAATCAAGAATTTCATGTTTGGTTTCTCCCATTTTTTTGAAAGAAGATAGGACGCCTGTATCAAGCAAAATCTAAATGGTCTCTCTGCTGCTGTCGTTTACTAGAATAGTCCCTTTACCCATAAAAACAAATCGAAGGTTAGGTACCTTCGAACAAAAAAAATTGGGATACCAGATTGGCCTAGCATCTAGCTGCTTGCTAGAAAGAAAATAGAGGTAGTCACTAAACCTTAAGATAGAAGAGCTTATTTTGATAAGGAGTTCTATCGACAGGTGATCCGCTTAGATAGCGATAGAAGCCCCAACAGGCCATGCAACCTTTTGTGGTTAATATGGCCTGTTGATTTCTATTTTGCGGATTCTAGGACTGAGGCTGTCTGAATGGTAACGGGTGTTTTGGGGCGATCGCCAGCTGTAGTTTCGACTTGTCCAATGGCAAGGATCACATCGATGCTTGCTTGGTTGGCTGCTTCGCCAAAAACCGTATATTGGTTATCAAGGTGAGTCACCCGGCCTAAGCAAAGAAAAAACTGGGATCCCGCGCTGTCTGGGTCCATGGCGCGGGCCATAGAAAGAGTTCCCGCATTATGGGGCTTCGAATTAAACTCAGCTTTTACGGTGTAGCCTGGGCCTCCCGTCCCGTTTCCAGTTGGGCAACCGCCCTGGATAACGAAGCCTTCGATAACTCGATGAAAAATGAGGTTGTTATAAAATCCAGATTTGGCCAGGGCTAATATATTTCTGCAATGACCTGGAGCGACATCTGGAAAGAGATTGAGAAGAATGTCACCCATACTGGTGCTGAAAAGAACCTGGTAGGATTTATTTGTAAAGTCGAATGTTTCCATTAATGCTTGGATTTCTTTGGCTTTAGGAGTCATGGTCGTTCCTTTAGATGGTACTCGTAAGGGACGCAACATACCCGAAAACATCAGAACTCCAAAGCCAAAAAACTGTCAACTTTCTAATCGCTGTCCTTTCTTTATGCTAAATAAATAGGAGGGATTTCCGCACTCTTTCTCATAACCATTTAATATCATTGTTATTATCTGACGGCCTGCTGTTGGCCTTAATCTTGCTGTCTGAAGCTTGGGGACTTGACCCCTTGCTTGGAAGGAATTTTTATGACTCACATTCGCCGCACACTTGCGCTTGTCCTGCCTCTTGGGCTATCGGCAGCTGAAGCCATAGGGAATGCTGTTGGTGGAGACTTCCAAACATTCAATCCTAACTATTCTACGTTAGACTTTCTATCGGTGGAGCCGGCGCGAACTCTCAATCCTGGACAGGTAGTTGTGGGCGGGTTTCTCGATCTTGGAACCAATGTAGTACCAAACATTGAGACTAGAGATACGACACCTTCGCGCACTAAAATCGATGATACCCTTCTCTCATCTCATGCCCAAGTAGGCTATGGACTTTTAAAGAACTTGGAAATTGGCGCGGCATTTCCCATGGTGCTGAGTCAAAGTAGCTCCAGCTCCAATTACCGAGGCGAAATTACCAAATCTGGAATGAGCTATTTTCGTTTAGGCGGAAAATATACGCTCCTAAGCAACGGATCTTTAAACCTAGCTGGAATGATAGATATGGGTAAAGGACTTATGAAAGATAATCCTTACCAAGGCGAAAACGGATCGTCCACGGTTACGGCCCTGATGGCTCTAGATTCTGAATACAGTGACTTTTCGGTAGGGTTCAACTTAGGTTATAAATTCCGGACTAAGTCAGCTGATGTTGTAGATAGCGAGACGGGAAAAGTGCCCGTAGAGCCGATGTCTTCTCAAGTTATTTGGAGTGCGGCGCTAAGGTATGATCTTAATGGAAAGTCCCAGTCTTTAGTAACCGAGTTGACTGGTGCTACTGCGACAGGGGGTATGGTGGATAGCTCAGATCGTAGCAACTCGACTGGAGAACTCACATTCACCTATAGACACTCATTAGGTGACCAGCTGAAAGTATTTGGGGGCCTTGGCACGGAAGTGCTTCACGGACCTGGCTCAGCAGGCTTGAGATTTGTCGCAGGAGCCTCCATGACGATAGGAACGACTCCGATAGCTATGCCATTTCAAAGCACCAAAAAAGACTCTTCCGAATCGGACCTATCGGATTCGTCAAACCCAGCTCAAAAAGATGCGGCTAGCGTGGTTAACGATGAAGAGACTACGGTCGACATGGAAAGCTATGAGCTAGGATCCCCTAAGTTCCCGACATTTGACAATAATTCAAATTGAATTCAGCTAGTTACCTTGTTTTTAGTCCTGCTTTATGGTTACTTTCTTAGTTTTTATATGATGCTATTTTCGGTTGTAAAATTGGTGGATTGGGTCTTTTTTAAACGATTTCATCGCAAAAGTTGCCAATTGAATTCTATCTGTGATACACCTGCCGCCACTTTGCAGGAGATTCCATGAGACTTATTGCAACATGTCCCGAAGAAACAAAAGTTCTTTTAGTCAAAGAACTTAAGGCGCTTGGCGCTACTGAAGTCCGTGAAGGCTACATGGCCGTTGAATTTGATGCGGATGAACATACGTTCTATAAACTCCATCTCAAACTTCGCACTGCGAGTCAAATTCATTTGGTCTTAAGAGAATGTGCGGCTAAAGACGCACATATGCTTAACTCCCAGGCTAAAAGAATTAAGTGGCATGAAGTGTTTGACGTCCATAAAACTTTTAGGGTCGATGCTGTCGCTGGCGATCGCGGCGAAGATGCAATGACTGGAAACAAAATTTCTAAAACAGTCAGATTATCCATGCAGACCGTATTCGACCGAGAGACAGGCAGCATTCCGGAAGTGGAATTAAAAGAGCCAGATGTCGTCATCGTAGCCTACGTCCATGGGGGACGTGCGACCATTTCCGTCAATACATCTGGACTTACTCTTCACAAACGTGGCTACAAAGACGATGATCACCCGGCCCCCATGAAAGAAACGCTAGCTTCTGCTTTGCTTGAATTTGCAGGATACGATGGGTCTGAAGTGCTTTACGACCCCATGTGTGGCTCCGGAACTATTCCTATCGAAGCAGCCATGTTGGCTTTAAAAAAGGCTCCGAATATCCATAGAAAAAAAGGCAATTTCGCTTTTGAGCGCCTTAAGATGTTCAATAACGATATTTGGCGTAAGGTTCAAGATGAGGTTCGATCTGAAAAAGTCGAGGTCCTGCTTCAGCCTATCTATGCCTCTGACCTGAGCTCTAAATTCGTAGAATTTGCTAGGGACAATGCCCTTAGAGCACGTGTTGAAAGAAATATTAACTTTTCCGTGAAGGACTTCTTCAAGGCTGAAAAGCCGGCCGAAACGGGATTGCTCGTGATCAACTTACCCTACGGCGACCGCATTGGATCCGGAACTGAAGGTGAGCTAGAGGCATTTTATGAACATGTCGGTGATAAGCTCAAGAAAGACTTTACTGGATGGCGAGCGGCTCTTTTTTGTTCCGAGGATGCACCCTGGAGAATGATTGGACTAAGGCCTTCCAAGAGGATTCCTCTGATGAACGGCAGCATCAAAACAAAGCTCTTTATCTATGAAATGTACTCAGGATCTAAAAAGAATAAACCGGAAGCTGTTTTGGGAGATTTTGACTAACTTATAGAAAGTAATCTTCGTTTAAAGTAAAGCAAGAAATGGACCTTTAATTTCACAGACTACCTGGAAGTTAAAGGTCCATCTTCATTTTGAATACAGAAGCCATAGACCCAAGGTGTAAGGTTCTGAGCGCTGCGAATCATTCAAATGTTTTAAATGAACTTCGACGAACATTCGCGAGAAATTCCAATTGACTCGCTCGATCAGATGGCTCTTCTATTGGGATTAATAAAGATTAAAATCAGAGAAAATTTTTTGTTACCAACGTTTTGATCCCTTGATTTAGGGTCTGTGTAGTAGTGTCTGGTGGTGTTCGAAAGTTTTCAAGATTTGGTTTCGTTAAGAGCTTTAGATTCTTTGGAAAAAATAAGAACTATTCCAGCAACAACCCCACTGAAAACGAATTTTATCACCCCTGTCCCACAAAGCTTATGAAATGGCTCATGGCGTGGAAATTAGCTCCAGAATTTGGCTTGGAAATTGAGCGCTGGAGTTTTTCAGATCAAATGTAAACTAGAAAAAAGGATTCATAATTGGGTTATAATTCACTCTTGCATAGTTCCAAATAGGACTATCAATTCGGTATGTATTCGCATTGGCCAATCATCCAGTCAAGCCAAACTCTTCCAATTGTTTTTTTTGTGCCCTAAAAACATCAATCATTTTGAACGATGTCCCTACAAGTTCATGAGTTGGCTGGCCAAGCCTAACGCTTTTAAAAACCTTGTGCTATGTCTTCGATTGGCACAGTGGTTGCAGAATTATACTGCACATATTCAGGTGCTACTTTGCAAAAACAGATGGTCTGTTTCGCATTAACAAAGAAAAATGAAGGATTTCCCATGAAAAATATCGGCCTTGTTCTCGTGATAGCTGGTGTTGCTGCTTGTAGTATACAACCACAATCCTCTTCGGGTGTTTTAAGAGAATCTACTTCTTCTACAAAGACGATTTCGGGAGAAGATGCTAAGGCTTTTATGGAAGCCCTTAGCGATTCCGGCGTGCAAGATAATAATCAAGCCGTGGGTGTCTGGAATCTCAAGGCTGCCAGAGTTGACTGTTCTGCCCCAGTAGTAGTTTTGAATCCCATTGCGAATTGTATCATTAAGACTGATGACTTTTCATTAGCTGCGACTGAAGTTGCTGCCAAGACGCTCTATGAAATACTCATTAAAAATGTTGCTGCTGCGGTTGGAGGCCCGGTAGGTGTTTCTCAAGCTACTGTCACTGACGTTGCCTGCAGCAGCCCTGTTATCTTGTATCCCAATGCCACTTGTTCTTTTAAAGTTAGTAGGTCAACAGTCAATGCCGCTAGCAAGCCAATTGACAATCAACTCATTCAGGAGGATGCATCTGGCATTCGAAGTTCCACAAGTGCTTCTAAGAAGACGATTTCTGGGGACGATGCTAAAGCCCTAATGGAGGCACTGAACGATTCTGGGGTTAAAGACAATACCCAAGCCGTGGGTGTCTGGAATCTCAAAGCCGTCAGCATTGATTGCTCCGCGCCAGTAGTTTTAAATCCCATCGCAGATTGTACCATTAAGACTGATGATAGTTTGCTAGTTGCGACTGAAGCTGCTGCTAAAACACTCTATGACTTACTGATTAAAAATGGTGCCGCTGCAGTTGGAGGCCCAGTAGGGGTTTCTCATGCTGTTGTTAGTGACATTGCTTGCAGCAGCCCGGTCGTTCCGAATCCCATTAGCAGCTGTTCTTTCCAAGTTAAAGATTGAATTAAGGTCGACCGATTCATTCGAAGGCATTTATTGGGAACGAAGCCAGCCGTTGCGTCATTGCAATGCCGCAACTGCTGATCAATAACATTTTAAAATTCAGGCTTATCGGATTGAAGCTGCTATTCCTTATTATTTTTTGAAGATGAATCCATGCGAGGTCTATCTGGCAGTCCATCATGAGGACCCAAGGGGTGCATGGGAGCGTCGTTCCACCAGTCTTTTCTGATTTCTTTCAACTCAGGATGGAGTGGATAATAGATTTTGTTCTCAGGCTTTGATGCCTCCCCAACGATTATTAGTCTGACATTTTGATCTGAATTATTAATAAACGTGTGTGCGATGCCTGTAGCGGGAGGAAAAGCGACCGCATCTCCTGGGTTTAAGCGATGGAGATATCCGTCAATCCAAACATCAGGATGCCCTTCGATGACAAAACCAAACTCTTCTTCAGAACTCTCCGCATGTGGCCAAGAGGTTCTTCGGCCAGGAGGCAAAAATTCATGATGAATTCCTATTCGGGTTAATCCTAGTCTTTTGCCAAGAGCTGAGCCTATGCTCAACAACTCAGTACTTTTGGGGTAGGAAGCATTATCTGGATCTTGAACTTCAGTCCAATGTTTAATGTAGGCAGGTCTTGTAATGTAAGTGGTAGCATTCGCAGAGACTGCGGGCTGGGCTTCCTTTTCAATGGCCTGATTAATGAGGATTACCAATTTTTCGACTGTTGAGTTTGCCGCTGAAGGGTTCAGCGCATTCTGAAACGCTTCAAAAAGATCTGGGCGATTTTTTTCTAGCCAATGGAAACTAGCTTTAGGTCCTCGATACCAATGGCCGCGTGTTGTAAAGTAATGTTCCAGCAAAGCAGGTAGGAGTTCTGAACGCCTAAATAGGCCTTGGATTCCACCAAGTCTGATGCGGTCAAGAGCTTTGGCGTGCCAAGTTAATATGGCTTTAATTTCGTCCGAGGGCAATTTTTTCGGCCCAGCCTGATAGACGTCCTCGAGTTTTGAGAAGAAAATTTTGGCAGTATCTTCCTTTTCGCGAAGTACTTTTCCGTGGCGCATTTCAAGCATTTCAGGAGGAGGTTGGTCGATTACTGATTTTGGGTGAACAAAAATGTCAAGGTAGACTCCTTGCCAAAGGCGAGCATCGCGCAAGGAAGGCCCGGTATCCCTAATCGCGAGTATATCAAAGTCACTGGCCTCACCCGCGTCTCCACGTGCTCGAGATCCGTAAAGAATGATCGTGTGGCAGCCATACTTGCTTGAAAGTTCTTCGATGATCTGTTCAAGAATCAATGCTTCTTTCATATGTCCCCTCCCATGGGATTTCGCAAGTCTTATCTAACTGTAAATTCAACAGTACTTCGATAATGGCCTTTCGTTAAAAGATCAATCAACTTCTCGCAGTAATTCTTGTTAGATCTATCCTTTTTTCCGCTTTTTTCTGAAAAAATCTGAGATCATGCTGGAACACTCGTTTTCTAAGATTCCCCCAGTCGCCTCAAAGCGGTGATTGAGTCGAGCATCGTCATGGATGCTATAAAGTGATTTTAAGGCCCCAGCTTTGGAATCATAGGCGCCAAAGATGACCTTGGAAATTCGACTCTGATATAGTGCCCCGGCACACATAAGGCAAGGTTCAAGCGTGACATAGAGGCTGCAGCCAATTAGGCGCCAAGTTTTAAGACTTTGAGTTGCACCTGTGATGGCATTCATTTCTGCATGACCTAAAGGATCGCAGGCTAATTCGCGGGTATTAAACCCTGTTCCGATAATACAGTTGTCCTTAACAATTAAGGCTCCCACGGGGACTTCGCCTAAACTTTTTGCAGTCTCTGCGAGAGAAAGAGCGCGCGACATCCAAAATTCATCATTCATCGGAATCAATCCTTTGGGACTCCTCAGATACAAGTAAACTATGGCGACCTATGTTTCCGGATTGTCTCAGGCCCAAGTGGGCCATGACATCTTCTGTCGATTTTCCCAAAACTTTGAGTTGATAGTCTATGGCAAAATGTCGCAAAAGCTCGCTGTTCAAGCGATTGATTCCACATTGATCCCCAAGCTCATAGAGGAGAAATTTAATACCGTGCCTGGTAATTCCTTCTGAAGTTAGGCCTGCACTTCGACCTTTGAATCCGACAAACAAGGAAGTATTAGCACCGGTAAGAGGTTTTCCAAAAGACCGATATTCACTAAGACTAGAGCTTGTTTCCTGACAAAGAGTGATCACTCGACTCTTAGTGCCTCTGATCATGAGAGTCCCTGAAGAGGGTGATAGCACTAGGTCGGAAGTCTTCAAATGGATAATTTCGGTAACTTTAAGCCCTTCCAATGATAGAAGGGTCAATATTGCCAAATCTCGGTAGCCTTTAAGTGCCGGTGTCTGCTTATGGGCAGCATTGAGAAGGGAGTCTAAATCCTCAGGGTCTAGACCGTCGGGGAGGCCGTCAATTCTAGCTGGTATCGGGTAGTCATCAAAGCCTGAAGCCATGCCCGTCGCACGGGGAATTGCAAATCGGAGAAAGGACTTAACGCCGATGATTTTGCGACGAATGGAGTTTTGAGACTCAGACTGATGAACTTCTAGCTGGTCTTGAAATGCAGCCAAATCCTCTAGCCCCTCAAGGGAACCGTCAGATCTAGATTTAAATAAAAAATCTATAAAGCTTTTGGCATCAGACTCGTAGCAGTTTATCGTGGCAGCTCGTTTGCCGTGATCAAAAAGATGGCGTTTGTAGCCTTTTAGGAGTTCATACCCAAGTTGCATGACTGAGCCGCCTGCCTATGATAGAATGAATTTGTCCCAATGCCTGGGCTTAGGACATTGTAGCTATGGCAGCAAAAATTAGCAGCTATTTTTTTATTTTATTTTCATGGTTCCTGATAACAGCAATTAGTATGGCCGTCGAGCTACGCAATCCACGATGTCTATTGGTGCTCATAGATGGAGATAAAAAGTGTTGGAGCACGGGAATAACCAATAGTTTACCTAAGGGCTCACCTATTAAGATTTTGGGATTGCGCCCCAGACAGGCTGGAAGTCCCTCCCTTCAATTTAGCGGCATGGAAAACGATGCAGTATCGAAGACGCTTTTATCTCCTTACTCATTTGGGGACCTTGTAGAAGTGCCGAAGGATCGCGATTTCTTTGAATTGTCTGTGATGGAAAAAGGCAAAGTTATTTTTGCGGTGCTTTTTAAAACGGTAGAACCTAAGTTCTATTATGCGGTGGTTGGAATCAATGGAAAGGAGCAAGTCCTTCAAAACGGCAGTAAAACCTCCCTATCTCCTCAGGCTGATTTTGAGATTAAAGATTTAAAGACAAATTTACAAAAAGGTGTGTCTGTTAAAGTCGTGGCTTTGTCAAGTCGTCAAGATGAGTTTCAAATTTTATATAGTGGGCAAGTGATTGGCCGCCTATTTTTTGAAAAAAGAGGAAAACTTTGAACCAGAGCTTGACCTCAAGGCGTAAAGAAAAAAAACGGTTTTTTGAAGTCGTAGTTATGCTTTTATCTACGATTTTGATCTTATTGATCACTCGACTAGAAACAAGACTCTATCTTTTAACTAGTGGCTTCAGTGCTAATCGAGAGTTTACAGCGTCACTTTTTTACTTTGCCTTGATCAATTTGAACGTGATCTTGATTTTGGTGCTCTCTTTTCTGATATTTAGAAATATTTCGCGGCTGGTTATTGAAAGACGTAGGGGGGTTTTGGGGTCAAAGCTCGGAGCTAAGCTGATTTTTTCTTTGGTCTTCTTCGCTATCGCGCCAAGTTTAACGCTCGCTTATGTTTCGACTGACTTCATCTCCAAATCCATGGTGGGCTGGTTCTCTGATCAAGTGACTTCCACGATCAAATTGGCACGAGAATCTGGAGCGGCGGCTTACCAGCAAGATCAGAAGAGGTTAAAAAGCATCGCTAGACTAGCTTTGCAAAAGATTGACACTTTCAACACCGATTCTCAAATTATCAAAGAACTGCCATCCCTTACTCCCAAAGGACTTAGGCTTTTTGTCCGTGAATATAGCCTTTCTAAGGCGACCATTTTCCAACCCTCTGGGTCTATATTTTGGTCTTCAGATCGTGGTTTTCAAAGCCAAGTGCCGCTAGTGCAAGATGTTTTCGCCATTGAGTCAGCGGAACAATTTCAGCTGAACCCTGAACTGACGGCGCTTTCTACAGTAGAGGTTCGAGGGGGAAGGGACATAGTCAAAGGTTCAGCGCCCATCTTCCACCCTAAATCGGGCTTCTTTCTGGGCGTTGTCGTTGTTGAAGAGGCTTTTGAAGGTGAGATTTTAGCCAGATTGGAGGCCGTTTTGGGCAGCTTTGCGAGGCTACGCCCTGAATCACAGCTTATACAGATTAATTATCTAATATTGATGGCTCTCATGCTGCTTTTGATACTTTTCTCGGCCATTTGGTTAGGTTTCTATGTAGCAAAAGGCATTACAGGCCCCCTCCAGAAACTTTCCGAAGCCACTAGGGAAGTAGCTCTGGGTAACTATAAAGTCGATCTTAAGGTCCATTCTGATGATGAAACGGGTCAACTTCTTCGCGCTTTCAATACCATGGTAAAAGACATTGAGTTTCACCAATTGCAGAATTTAGAAGCGCGAGCCAGTTTGGAGACTTCAAATCAAGAGATATCAGAAAGGAAGAACTATACGGAAGTTGTTTTAGATAGCATTTCGGCGGGAGTGATATCTATAGATAAATCGGGAATAATAGGCTCCATTAATGGCGCAGCAGAAAGACTGCTGAAAATTAAAGGAGATATTGCGACCGGCAAGAAGCCTGAAGAGGCTTTAGGCCGGAGTCTATCCACACTGTTTTTAGACCCCATACTTCGTGTTTTAGAACATTCTCCTTATTACAACGGGCAAGTCCATTTGGATGAACTTGGCCGCACTGAGATATTGATAGTTCGTGCTAGAACCTTAATGGATTCGCGAGGGGCACCGCTAGGTTATGTTATTGTCTTTGATGATGCTCAAGATCAGGTCCGGTCGCAAAAAGCTGCAGCTTGGAAAGAGGTAGCAAGACGGATTGCTCACGAAATTAAAAATCCTATTACCCCTATTAAACTGAATGCTCAAAGGCTTTTGAGAAAGTTTGAAGGGCAGTTTCATGGCGAGGATAAAGAGTTATTTAGGAAGCTTCTTAACTCCATTTTAGCTCAGGTAGACTCTCTGCGTGATTTAGTCGATGAGTTTTCCACATTTTCCAGAATGCCTGAAATTTCACTAAAAGAAAATTCTATTGAGGAGCTGCTTACAGAAGTCTTTACCTTATTTAAGCAGAGTTATCCACAGATTGCTTGGTCGAGCCAAATAGAGCCTGTGCCACGCTTCTATTTTGACAGAGATCAAATGGGGAGAGTTCTCATGAATCTGATCGGAAACAGTGTCGCAGCTTTGTCTCCCGAACGTTCCGGAGAGATTGGAATCAAAGTTTTCCCGAGAGAAGGGCTACTCGTGTTTCAGGTGTTAGATAATGGATGTGGCGTTGATGATTCCATGAAGGAGAAAATATTTGAGGCTTATGTTTCTACTAAAGCCGATGGTACGGGGCTTGGGTTGTCCATTGTAAGGCAAGTCATCATGGACCATGGAGGCAGTGTGAGAGTGCTTGATAACGTTAATTCTGGTACTATTGTTGAATTTGATATTCCGCTTAGATTGAATGATTTAAAGTCAAATGGTGAAAGTTCGAAGACGATTTGATGGGAAATGCGCGAGGGGGCAACTTTGATGAGTGTTCATGAACTTCCTGCACCGCAGGCACTGGTTGTAGACGATGAAGCAAGTATTTGCGAGTCATTGAGCGGCGTATTGGCCGATGAGGGATGGAAAGTTGACACTGCCCTGTCTGGTACTGACGGGCTTCGACTTTTTATGAATAAGTCTTATGACCTTGTTTTCCTTGATGTTTGGATGTCCGGTATTGATGGGATAGAGACCTTGCAGCGTATGAAGGACCATCGAAGACAATCCTCCATTGTGATTATGAGCGGGCATGGGACCATTGAGACTGCTGTGCGGGCGACCAAACTAGGGGCCTACCAGTTTCTTGAAAAGCCACTCTCTCTTGAAAAGCTATTGCCGATTTTGAGTGACGTTCTGGATCATAAGGCCGGTGAAGACAAGTCCAGCCTTGCGATTGAAAGTAAATATGCCATGGTCGGGCAAAGCGCATCGATGGAAAACATTCGAAGGCAGGTGCAAGTCGTCGGACCAAGAAACAGCTGGGTCCTCATCACGGGAGAAAATGGCACTGGTAAAGAAAACCTGGCTAGAAACATTCACTCCGCTTCAAAAAGATCACTCAAAGCCTTTGTGGCTGTAAATTGCGCAGCTATTCCGGAGGAGCTCATAGAAAGCGAACTTTTCGGTTATGTAAAAGGCGCTTTTACCAATGCAACCAGTGATAGACGGGGAAAGTTTGAGTTAGCTCACCAAGGTACGCTTTTCTTGGATGAAATAGGCGATATGAGCCTGAAAACCCAGGCAAAAATACTGAGAATCCTTCAAGAGCAAAGCTTTGAGAAAGTTGGTGGACAAGAGACCATACACGTCGATGTAAGAGTTATTGCGGCGACAAACAAAGATCTTGAAGCTGAAATCATTGCGGGGACGTTTAGAGAAGATCTCTTTTATCGATTGAATGTCATTCCTCTCGTAATGCCGCCCCTAAGGGATCGACATGGCGACTTGTCCATTTTGGTTGACCACTTTCTTACCGTTATTTCAAAAGATCTCGGTGAACCTAAGAAAAATGTGAGTCCAGAAGCTTTAAAGGCCCTTGAAGGTCACTCCTGGCCAGGAAATATACGAGAGCTTCGAAATTTGTGTGAGCGATTGTGTATTTTAGTTGACCATCAAAATATCGATATCAACGATCTTCCTCCTTCAGTTAAATCGAAAAAGGGAAATCCGACATCCCTAAAACCCGGACATAATCCTATGATGGGAAATAAATCGTTAAAAGAAGCTCGTGAAGAGTTTGAAAAAGCTTATATTCTTGGTAGATTAGAAGAGTATGGTTGGAACGTCACTAAAACGGCAGAAGCGATAGGGGTTGAGAGAAGTTCCCTTCACCGTAAGCTAAGAACCTATCAAATTGATCCACAAAAGCTGAAAGGGTAGCTATGACGCTAGTAAAGCTAAATAAATCGCCTGAGGGATTTAACCTCCAAGTAGACAGTGAAGAGGCGAGGGCTTCAGATTGGCAAGCTTTAGCGCTTGGCAAAGGCGTGGTTATTGCCTCAAATTCGAAATCTCGTAGCACGGTGGGCCGCGCTGATCCAAAGATTTTTCTGGCACTCATTTCCAAACTATCGGAAATGAAGTTTAGTGGCTCCGTATCCGGGCATTGGGAAGACGCCTCTAAAAAAATATTTTTTTCAAAAGGCAAATTTGTATTCGCAACTTCAAATCAAATTGACGACCGATTGGGAGAGGTGATCTATAGGGAAGGAATTATTACTTTAGATCAATTGTTAGATTCCGCTGTATTGGTTACAAAGGAGAAAAAATTCGGTCAAGTTCTGATACAAAATAACGTCTTTAACCACACGCAGCTTTGGCAAGCCTTGACGCGGCAGATGGCATGTATTGTGAGATCTTTTTTTATTCAGAGTATGATTTCTTATGAGATTGTAGATGGTGCAACGTCATTTATCGAATTGCCAATAACCTCCGATGGTCAAGAGTATATTCAGGATCTCGCTGCTTTTTCTGCAATATTTAATGAATTTCAAATGGTCTGTAATGATCAGTGCAATATTAGCATTCTGCCAGACTACCTGAAGCGAGTGAATGTTAAGCCCGGCACCTTCCTTCATGATTTTATGACTATGATAAATAATGAAAAAAAAGTTGAGGCGCTAAAAAAGGCGTCGAGATTAAGTGAAATCAATACCACGATTGAATTGTTTAAATTGTATCAACAAGGTGGCGTTCATGTAGAAGGGTTGGCCCAGAGGGGGCCCATCGGACCGGGCCTAAGCAGCATTAAGAATATATTAGATGGGTATGCAATGATATTGCCAGTTCTGTCTAAAGGCTATTCGGCCGAGAGCCTGCCATTGCCGGTCGATAATGCAAGATACGCACTCCTAAATATTGATAATGGTGACGCCCGCTTTTTAGAAATTAATGAAAAGATGGAAATAACGGCTCCTTCTATTGAGAGTTTGTTCGCTCTGCTTCATGCCTTTCCGGAGAGGATGGAACGGGTGGAGCGCGTGCTTATGAATTTCGTCTATTTCACTATCTTATCTGCAATAGATTCCCTCTCGAGTGAGCACGTCGGCCAACTTAAGGCCTCTTACAAATCTATTTTTAAGTAGGCTAAATTGAATAAGAGAATCCATAAAAAAGAGAGTCATTCCAAAGAAAAAGGCGGAATTTTTTTTGTCGAAGGCGAGTCTGTATTAAAAGAGTATGTAAATTACGCCCCACATCTCATTGAAAAAGTATGGTTTAAAGACAAAAAAGATGAATTGAGATACCCCCAACTTTCGACAAAAGTTTCTAAGGCTGAGTATTGGCAGAAGCCAGATGGAAGTCCTTATCGTAAACCAACAAGTCCTGTTGCTGCTTTAGTTCAGGTGCCTGAGTTTGACAGCGTTGATTTGCTTTATCATTTGAAAGCAAAGAACGATCCTTTGGTTGTTATGTTGGATCATATCCAAGACCCAAGAAATTTAGGGGCCATCGCTCGAAATTTAGCTTTTTTTGGAGTCTCGGTACTTATTATTCCCAATGCCAGGCAGACGGGCGTTACTGAGTTTGCACTATCAACTTCTCAAGGAGCCTTTGCTCATGTCAGAGTCTTTGTAGTGCCCAATTTGGCGAGAGTTTGTGCGGAACTTAAAGAAATAGGTTACTGGATACTTGGTGCTGATATGGAGGGCGAATCTGTTGTCGACTTGGTCGGCTTCTATCCTAAAAATTGCCTCATTCTCGGAAATGAAGAAAAAGGAATTTCCAGACTCCTACGTGAAAAGTGCGACAAAATCACTTGCATACCCAGAAAGTCGGGAAAACTGGACTCTTTGAATGTTTCCGTTGCTGCTGGAATTCTAGTTGCCTCCTTAAGCAGCAGGCGATAAAGTGAATTCTCAAATTTGAGAGTTGACAAGCCCTCTTAAAATCATTAATAAGCTGTTTCCCTAATTTTTGTCGTTAAAAATAAATTGTTAGGGGAAGTAGGCTGGTGTAGCTCAATTGGTAGAGCACCTGATTTGTAATCAGAAGGTTGCGGGTTCAAGTCCCATCACCAGCTCCAGAGATTTCTACCCGGCGGAGGAGTGCCCGAGCGGCCAAAGGGGACGGGCTGTAAACCCGTTGCGTTTACGCTTCACTGGTTCGATTCCAGTCTCCTCCACCAAGTGGACACATGAGCGGGAGTAGCTCAATGGCTAGAGCATTAGCCTTCCAAGCTAAGGGTTGCGAGTTCGAGTCTCGTCTCCCGCTCCATCTCTAATACTTCTTGTTAGCAAGCATTTATTGCTTGCCATAAGTAAGTAAGGGAGATAAAAGTGTTGTTCGCGTTCTAAACTGCCCGGGTAGCTCAGGGGTAGAGCGCACCCTTGGTAAGGGTGAGGTCGCGGGTTCAATTCCCGCTTCGGGCTCCAGAAATTATCCATCAGATTGCGAAAGCAATTTGGAGATAGCAGCAGTTTTAATCGTAAAATTGCTGCGAAGTGCTTAAGTAAAAAGATTTCATTAAAACGTGTCTATAATCCTCTGGAGGAATTCATGGCAAAGGAAAAGTTTGAGCGCAATAAGCCTCACGTAAACATTGGTACAATCGGTCACGTTGACCACGGAAAAACCACCCTGACTGCTGCCATTACTAAGGTTATGTCACTGATGTACGGTGGCGCAGTGAAGGCTTTCGATGAAATCGATAAGGCTCCTGAAGAAAAAGCGCGCGGTATTACAATTAATACATCTCACGTAGAATATCAGTCAGATAAGCGTCACTATGCGCATGTTGACTGTCCTGGACACGCCGACTACGTAAAAAACATGATTACTGGTGCCGCTCAAATGGACGGAGCCATCCTCGTTGTTGCTGCAACAGACGGCCCAATGCCACAGACACGTGAGCACATCCTTTTAGCTCGCCAAGTAGGCGTTCCTAAAATCGTTGTTTTCCTTAATAAATGTGACATGGTCGATGACGCTGAGCTTCTTGACCTCGTGGAAATGGAAGTTAGAGAACTTCTAAGTACATATCAGTTTCCTGGAGACGACACCCCAATTATTCGTGGATCTGCTTTGGGTGGCCTAAACGCTGCTACTAAAGACGACCCTTGGGCGAAGAAAATTGTAGAACTCATTGCAGCTGTTGATGACTATGTTCCAGTTCCAGAACGTCCTCTTTCACAGCCATTCCTAATGCCAGTGGAAGACGTATTCTCAATCTCTGGCCGTGGAACTGTTGTTACCGGAAGAATTGAAAAAGGTAAGTTAAAAGTTGGTGAAGAAATCGAAATCGTTGGTATTCGTGATACTCAAAAAACCATTTGTACTGGTGTTGAGATGTTCCGAAAACTTCTTGACGAAGGTCAAGCGGGCGATAACGTCGGAATTCTTCTTCGTGGAACGAAGCGTGAAGATGTTATCCGCGGCCAAGTACTTTCTAAGCCTGGTTCCATCACGCCTCACACTCAGTTCAAAGCTGAAGTTTATGTTCTTACTAAAGAAGAAGGCGGAAGACATACTCCGTTCTTTAAGGGATACCGCCCTCAGTTTTACTTCCGTACAACTGACGTTACAGGTTCCATTAAGCTTCCTGATAACGTAGAGATGGTGATGCCAGGAGACAACGTCTCTATTGATGTAGAACTTATTGCTCCGATCGCTATGGATGAACAGTTACGCTTTGCGATTCGTGAAGGCGGCCGTACCGTTGGTGCAGGCGTCGTCGCTAAAATCATCAAGTAGTACTTCTGTAAGTTTTTGGTTTGTTTAAAGTAAATCAGGGCTTGGCGTTCAGGCGCTTAGCCCTTTTTCACATAAGAAGGCGAGTAGCTCTAACGGTAGAGCGGCGGATTCCAAATCCGTAGGTTGTGGGTTCGAATCCCTCCTCGCCTGCTTAAAACTTAATTTTACAGTTCGGAAATACATTTGAACTTAGCATCCTAAATCACGTTTGTAGAATATAGTTTTGGGAGATTATGATGGCAAAAGACGAACGTTTCTGGTTGAATCTCTCTTATGTAGTTGCTGGTGCCTTGTTTTTTTTCATCGGGTATAAGGCAATTACTACGGTTGGTATACAAACTGGATGGCTCGAAAAATACGATAGCTGGTTCCCGTTGGCGGCCACTATAGGCGGCCTCGCGATAGGAATAGCTGGCGTGTGGATTGCGGCTGGCGACAGTACGCGAACCGAATATTATCTCTCTACTATCGCTGAAGTTAAGAAGGTGAATTGGCCGACTGGTCCAGATACCTGGAAAATGACAAAAGTAGTAGTTATTGTTTGTGCGATTTTTGGGGTCATATTATCTATATTTGATACCGTTTGGGCCTGGGTTCTTAAGTTTATTATTGCTTGATAGATTCATGGAGAGGTTGAAATGGAAATTGCAGAAAGTCATTCTGAAAGCATAAACGATAGCATTCTGAATCCAAAGTTCAAATGGTTCATCGTCAATACCTATGCAGGTTCAGAAGATGCAGCCCGTTTGACTCTAGTTGATCGTATCACCCGCCAGAAGCTTGAGTTAAGCTTTGGCGAAGTGGTTGTTCCTAAGACGTCCCAAGAAAAGATATTGAGAAGCGGTAAAAAGAAGAGAGTCGAGAAGACTTCATTTCCTGGTTATATTTTTGTGCAAATGGATTTGAATGATGACACGATGGCGTGTGTCATTGGAACTTCAAAGGTTACAGGCTTTGTCGGCAACTCTAAGAAGCCGCGTCCCATGACCGATAAAGATGTTCTCCGCTTCCTAGGCGAAGTCAAAGAGGAAGCGTTGTCGTTAGCTGGCCCTGCGAGAATTGAGGCCATCTATTCTAAAGGTGAAGTCGTTAAGGTAAAGGATGGTCCCTTCCTTAATTTTGATGGGGTTGTGGACGAAGTTAAAGCTGACAAGCAAAAGCTTAAGGTTTTAGTGAGTATTTTTGGCCGTGAAACACCGGTTGAACTTGGTTTTAACCAAGTTGAAAAGTTGACATAATTTTTCAATTTTAAAAATTTGAAGAATTATGTTGACAGATTGCATTTAGGTACGTAAAGGTTTGCCTCCCTTCCTTGAGTACATTCAAGATTTGGATAATGAATATGGTTTATAGGAGCTCATTGTGGCTAAAAAAGTAACTGGATTTATTAAGCTGCAGATTCCAGCAGCAAAAGCTAACCCTGCACCACCCATTGGACCGGCATTGGGCCAAAGGGGTGTGAACATTATGGCGTTTTGCAAAGAGTTTAATGCAAAAACGCAAAAGCAGGCTGGCGACGTATTGCCAACTATCATCACCGTGTATTCAGACAAGTCGTTTACTTTCATCACGAAAAGCCCTCCTGCTTCCAACCTTCTTAAGAAGTTTGCCAAGATTGAGAGCGGCTCCAAGACGCCTAGCAAGGCGACTTGTGGTGAAATCAGCATGGCGCAAGTCAAAGAGATCGCCAAAATGAAAATGGAAGATCTCAATGCCTACGACGAAGAAGCGGCAATGAAAATCATCTTGGGTTCTGCACGTTCAATGGGACTGCAGGTTAAATAATAAAACGGTAGGAGAGACGGGTCCCAAGGACTGTCTCGTTAGAACTACTATGAGGTGTGCATGGCAAAACGAGGCAAAAAGTATCGTAAAGTCAGCGCTCAAGTCGATCGCACCAAGTTATACTCGCTTTCCGAAGCTGTAAAACTGGCAAAAGAGACATCGATTTCCAAGTTTAATGGAACGGTGGACCTAGCGATTAATTTGGGAGTTGACCCCCGCCAGGCTGATCAGAACGTTCGTGGAGCGACTCCGCTTCCCAATGGATCTGGAAAGACTGTGCGGATTGTTGTCTTTGCAAAAGGCGACAAGGCAGTAGAAGCAAGCAAGGAAGGCGTCGAGTTTGTCGGCGGTGATGATCTTGCTGCAAAGATCAGTGAAGGATGGATGGATTTTGATCAGGTTGTCGCAACTCCAGATATGATGGGTGTTGTTGGTAAACTAGGTCGAGTGCTAGGACCGCGTGGTCTTATGCCGAATCCAAAACTTGGAACAGTGACTTTTGACATAGTAAATGCGCTTCGCGAGTTAAAGGCGGGTCGTGCTCAGTTCCGTGTGGACAAAGCCGGTATTGCTCACGTGCCATTTGGTAAAGTAGGAATGGATCACGACAAGCTCGTTGGCAATGCCCGCGCAGTTATCGACGCGATTGTTCGTGCTAAGCCAGCAACTTCAAAAGGCGCTTATCTCAAGAAGATGGCTGTATCTGCAACCATGGGGCCGGGCGTGAAGATTGATCCGTCCGAGTTCCGCTAATCGCGAGGTAGGTAAATATGGCAATGGATCGTGCAGCAAAAGAAGCTCTTCGGGTAGTATCCGCGGGTCGCTTCAACAAGTCAGGTGCTGCTATCGTGGCAGAATATCGTGGACTCACAGTAGCGGAACTAACGTCCCTACGAAGAGAACTACGCAAGGCGAATGCGGAGTTTCGTATTACGAAAAACCGCGTAGCTAAGAAAGCTGTTCACGCAGAAGCAGAGAGTTCTAAGGCCGTTTCCGATAGACTTAAGGGACCAGTAGGGATTATTTATCTCTATGGCGATGTTGCAGCGGGCGCAAAAGCAGCTGATAACTTTGCTAAAGGCAACGAAAAGTTTGTCATTACAGGCGGCGTCATGGAAGGCAAAGCAGTATCCAAGAGTGATATCTCGGTACTTGCATCACTTCCACCAAAAGAGGTGTTATTAGCCCAAATCATTGGTTCATTGGTTGCTCCGCATCGTGGTCTTCTCGGCGTGCTTCAAGGCGTTCCGCGAAACGTGGTTCAGGTTATCAATGCAATTAAAGAGAAAAAGGCGTAGTAATTTTAACATGTTTTAAACTCTCTCACTTAATCGAGAGATTTATCGGAGGCTAAAAATAATGGCTAGCGTAACTAAAGAACAAGTAGTTGAATTTCTAGAAAACCTTACACTTCTACAAGCGGCTGAATTAGTAAAAGAGCTTGAAGAAAAGTTTGGCGTGTCAGCAGCAGCACCAATGGCAATGATGGCAGCTCCTTCAGCTGCAGCAGCTCCAGCGGAAGAAAAAGATGAGTTCACAGTTGTACTCGTTTCTGTTGGCGAGAAGAAAATTGATGTAATTAAAGAAGTTCGCGCGATCACAGGACTAGGACTAAAAGAAGCTAAAGACCTAGTTGAAGGTGCACCAAAGACCGTTAAAGAAGGCGCGAACAAAGAAGAATCTGCAAAAATCAAAGCTACACTTGAAAAAGTCGGCGCTAAGGTTGAACTTAAGTAATCAGTTCGTACTTGACCGGGCAGGCCGAGTTCTTTATACTCGCGCTTGCCCGTGTTTGTGCATTTTGGGAATTTGCGTAAATTATCCTGAATATTCAGGTAATTCGCCATTATGATTAGCTGGGAGTACACATGACTACCTTGGCCGCTTCTTATACGCGCCCTCGTAAGAATTACCGGAAGATTCGTCCCGCACACCAAATGCCCTACCTCATCGAGGTTCAAAGGGACAGTTACAAGCAATTTTTGCAAGACACACCCCAACATAGCTTTGCCAACAGAAAAGACTTTGGTCTTCAATCTGTATTTCGCTCCGTGTTTCCCGTAAAGGATCAAAACGATACGGCGGAAGTTGCATTTGTTGGTTATAATTTTGATCAACCTAGGTATACGGTTTCAGAATGTCGTCAACGTGGTATGAACTACGCTGCGCCACTCCATGTCACCATTCGCCTTTCGATTTGGGATGTAGATAAAGAAACTGGCGCGAGAAGCATGCGCCATGTCAAAGAACAGGCCGTATTTTTCGGTGAGATTCCTCTCATGACGGAAAGCGGTACTTTCGTTATTAACGGTACAGAACGTGTGATTGTGTCTCAGTTACACCGCTCGGCGGGTGTTTTCTTTGACCATGACAAAGGAAAAAATAGTACTTCAGGAAAAATTCTCTTTACAGCTCGGGTAATCCCTTATCGCGGTAGCTGGATAGATTTTGAGTTCGATGCTAAAGATATTTTGCACGTACGGATTGATCGTCGTCGGAAAATGCCGGCAACTATTCTACTTAGAGCATTAGGGTACTCTGCTGGAGAGCTTCTCTCTCGTTTTTATGAGAAAGAAGTCATTCGGATCGTAAAAGGCAAAATTGAGAAGAAGTTGAACTTTCAGCTTCTTCGCGGACAAAAAGCATCGCAAGATATTTTGGATCCAAAGTCCGGAAAAGTATTGGTTAAGAAGAATCGAAGAATCACTGTGGCAGCGGTAAGACAATTAGAAGCTGCAGGGCTTGAGTATCAGACTCTTGAGCCAAGTGCTTTAGTCGGTAAAGTTTTAGCGGAAACAGTTCATTCCAAAAAAGGTGAAGTGCTTTTTCCTCTTAATCATCAGCTAGAAGCAAATGATGTAGCTCGTCTTCAAAGTGAAGCTGTGGAGCAGTTTTCCATATTGTTTATCGATGGCGTCAACGTAGACGAGTCCTTTCGCGCGACTCTATCAAGTGACAAAATTGATGCAAAAGACAATCGTACAGAACGAGAGATGGCAGTTCTAGAGATCTATAAGCGTCTTCGCCCGGGCGAGCCGCCAACTCTTGAGCCTGCTATGACTCTATTTAACAATCTATTTTTTGATGAAGATAGATATGACCTGAGTGCCGTCGGTCGTTTAAAGCTGAATCGTCGCTTAGGCCTTGAGCTGCCGATTGAGCAGAGAACTCTAACTAAAGACGATTTGTTGAAGACCGTAGAGGTTTTGCTTAAACTCAAAACTGGGCAAGGTCAAATTGACGATATCGACAACCTGGGTAACCGTCGCGTAAGGGCTGTTGGCGAGCTTTTAGAGAATCAGTACCGCATAGGTCTACTAAGAATTGAGCGCGCTATTAAAGAACGCCTTCAATTGACTGACGTAGACAGCATGCTACCCCACGATCTTATTAACAATAAACCCGCAGCTGGCGTAGTCCGAGAATTCTTCGGTTCCTCTCAGTTGTCTCAGTTTATGGATCAAACGAACCCCCTATCTGAAGTAACCCATAAGAGGCGTCTTTCTGCCTTGGGGCCGGGTGGTCTATCGCGAGACAGAGCTGGATTTGAGGTTCGTGACGTACATCCGACCCACTACGGTCGAATTTGTCCCGTGGAAACTCCAGAAGGTCCAAACATTGGTTTGATTTCTTCTCTAGCTTCTTACGCTCGGGTTAATGATTATGGCTTTATCGAAACTCCTTATGAGTCCATTAAGGGTGATCAGTCTGGTTCCGTGCGTTATTACGATGCTACAGATGAGCATAGTGAGCATGTGATTAGTCAGGCATCTAGCCGCGGAGCGAAGTCTGACGACTTCATTATCGCAAGACGTAATGGTGAAACAGAAACGGTTAAAGCTGAAGAGGCTGACCTAAGAGATGTCGCGACGACTCAGCTAGTTTCTGTCGCCGCTTCCTTGATTCCTTTCTTACAGAATGACGATGCCAACCGAGCTCTCATGGGATCTAACATGATGAGACAGGCAGTTCCTCTTATTAAGACGGCAGCTCCCTTGATTGGTACAGGCATGGAACGGGTTGTTGCACATGACTCTGGTGCTACAATTGTTGCTCTTAGAGACGGTATTGTCGCTTCAGTAGACGCGGAACGCATCGTAGTCAAGATTGAGAATGAAGGTAGTGATACACTTACAGACGTAGGTGCGGATGTTGATATTTATCCACTCCACAAATACAGAAGATCAAACCTTGATACCTGTATTAATCAAAAGCCGATCGTTTGTGTTGGTGAGCAAGTTAAAAAAGGCGACATTATTGCCGACGGATTTGCTACTGAAATGGGCGAACTTGCTCTAGGACAGAATGTCACCGTCGCTTTCATGCCGTGGAATGGTTATAACTTCGAAGACTCCATATTGATTTCAGAGCGAGTGGTTAAAGAAGATCTCTATACCTCCGTGCATATTCAGGCTTTTGAATGTCTTGCTCGTGATACGAAGCTGGGTTCAGAAGAAATTACGGCAGATATTCCCAATGTGGGCGAAGAAGCTCTTAGGAATCTAGATGACGCTGGAATTATTCGAATTGGTGCGGAAGTTAAGCCTGGAGATATCTTAGTAGGCAAGATCACTCCAAAAGGTGAAACGCAGCTAAGTCCAGAAGAAAAGCTACTTCGCGCGATATTCGGTGAAAAAGCTGGCGACGTGAGAGATACTTCCCTTAGGGTTTCTCCGGGTGTGGTTGGAACAGTCATTGGCGCCAAGGTGTTTACTCGCGAAGGCGCAGATAGAGATTCAAGATCTGCTCAGATTGAAGAATCGGAAGCCGCAAGACTTAGAAAAGACGAATTTGATCGTATTAATATCATTAAAGACTCTGCTCTTGGTAAAATAATACGTATTGCTGAAGGTGAAAAAGCAGCTGAAGATGTCAAAGATAGAGATGGCACTGTTGCTATTGCTAAAGGAACCGTTCTTAGTCGATCTGTTCTAGAGGCAACAGGTTACCAGGCTTGGTTCAATCTTTCTGTGAACACAGCTGAAAAGCAGAAGCTATTAGCAAAAGTGTTAGAGAACCTTAAAGAGAAAGTGAATCAAATTCGCCAAATGACAGATGAAGCTTTAAAGAAGCTTACTAAAGGCGATGAACTTCCTCCGACAGTCATTAAGATGGTTAAGGTTTATGTTGCGATTAAGCGTAAACTTCAGGTGGGCGATAAGATGGCGGGCCGCCACGGAAACAAAGGCGTTGTCTCAAGAATTCTTCCTGAAGAAGATATGCCTTATCTAGCAGACGGTACTCCTGTTGACGTGGTTCTAAACCCACTGGGCGTTCCTTCTCGAATGAACGTAGGGCAGATCTTAGAGACTCACTTGGGATGGGCTGCGAAAAACCTAGGTAAGCAATTGAATTTTATCGTGGATACAGCTTTTGATCGCAAGAATTTAGAGCGCATGTGTCTTGAAGTTTGGGATACGGAAAACGTTAAAGATGATGTCACGGCATTCTTAAAGACATGTTCTGATGATGAACTGAAATCGTTTATTCGCAAGTTTAAGAACGGCGTTCACGTAGCAAACCCTGTGTTTGACGGCGTGACTGAGTCTGAAATTCAGAATGCTCTTAAACTAGCGGGCGTAGATTCAGATGGTCAGGTTGATCTCTATGACGGGCTCACTGGTGATAAATTTAAAAACCGAGTAACTGTTGGCGTTATGTATGTACTTAAGCTTCACCACCTTGTTGATGAGAAGATACATGCAAGATCCATTGGACCATACTCTCTTGTGACTCAACAACCACTTGGTGGTAAGGCCCAGTTTGGTGGCCAGCGCCTTGGGGAAATGGAAGTTTGGGCTATGGAAGCCTACGGTGCGGCATATACTCTACAGGAAATGTTAACTGTTAAGTCAGATGACGTGGTAGGTCGTACCCGCATGTATGAATCCATAGTGAAGGGCTCTAATGTGATGACGCCAGGTCTTCCAGAAAGCTTTAACGTTCTTATCAAAGAACTTCAGTCTCTAGGACTCGATGTGAATTTGATGAAGTCGAGTGGCGCAGAGATTGGCGTAGAGAATATTCAGTAGATAAACCGTTGGCGGGGAGGCTATTCTCCCCGTCTTACATACCTAAAAACTGTCTCGGGGGTGTTCCTTGACTAAAGATTCGTTTAACTTTTTCGAAAAGCCGCAAGATCCATTAGACTTCGCAGCTGTGAAGATTTCTATAGCGTCACCTGAAAGAATCAGAAGCTGGTCTTTTGGTGAGGTGAAAAAGCCAGAAACGATTAATTATCGTACATTCAAGCCAGAAAGAGATGGTTTGTTTTGTGCTAAAATTTTCGGGCCAGTCCGTGATTATGAGTGCATTTGTGGCAAATATAAGCGCATGAAGCATCGCGGTATTGTATGTGATAAGTGCGGCGTGGAAGTGATTCAGTCTAAGGTTCGACGTGAACGTTTAGGCCACATCAATCTTGCCACTCCGGTAGCACATATTTGGTTTTTAAAGTCTCTTCCTTCCCGAATTGGCGCGATGCTTGACATCACGTTGAAAGACGTCGAGAGAGTTTTATACTCTGAAGCATACGTGGTTCTAGATCCAGGTGAAGTAGAAAAGACGGGCTTAGCCATCGGGGAAGTTCTTTCTGAAGAAGATTTAGATAAGTATATTTCTGAGCTTGGCAACGCATCGTTTCGTTACGGTGTCGGCGCAGAAGCTGTTTTAGAGCTTCTTTCTAAAATCAGAGTAGAAGACCTTGCTGATGATATTCGTAAAGCGCTACAAGAAACGACTTCTGAAACAGCGAAGAAGAAGCTTCAAAAGCGTATTAAAGTGGTTGAAGCCTTTAACCGTAGATCTCCCGAAGGTGAGTTTTTAGCTAAACCTGAGTGGATGATGCTCAGCGTTCTGCCTGTTCTGCCTCCAGATTTAAGACCACTTGTTCCTATCGATGGTGGAAGGTTTGCTACTTCTGATTTGAACGATTTGTATCGTCGGGTTATCAACCGAAATAATCGCCTTTTAAGGCTTATTGAAGCTAATGCTCCTGACATTATTGTGCGAAACGAAAAGAGAATGTTGCAGGAAGCTGTGGATGCTCTTTATGATAACGGAAGACGCGGTAAAGTATTTACTGGTCCCAATAAGCGCCCCCTTCGCTCCTTAAGCGACTTCCTAAAAGGAAAGCAGGGCCGTTTCCGTCAAAACTTGCTAGGGAAGCGAGTCGACTATTCCGGACGATCAGTAATTGTTGTGGGTCCAGAACTTAAGCTTCATCAGTGTGGTCTTCCTAAGCGTATGGCCATTGAATTGTTTAAACCTTTCCTTTACGCGAAGCTAGAAGAGCATGGAGTGGTTTCTACAATTAAGTCAGCTAAGAAACTTGTGGAAAAAGAACGTCCAGAAGTTTGGGATATTCTTGAAGAAGTAACTAAAGAGCACCCAGTACTTCTTAACCGTGCCCCTACACTCCATAGACTTGGTATTCAAGCTTTTGAACCAGTTTTGATTGAAGGTAAAGCCATTCGTCTTCACCCGTTGGTTTGTTTTGCGTTTAACGCGGACTTTGACGGTGACCAGATGGCTGTTCACGTTCCTCTTTCGACAGAAGCTCAGATTGAGGCACGTGTTTTAATGATGTCTACAAACAACCTTCTATCACCTGCTTCAGGTTCTCCGGTAATTGTACCTTCTCAGGATATTGTACTTGGGGTTTATTATCTTACTCGTGAAGATGTCACTGCTAAAGGGTCCTATCGTAAGTTTTCAAACTTGGAAGAAGTTAGAGCTGCTTTCGATCATGGTGAAGCAGAGCTGCAGGCTCCGATCCACGTTAGACTTGGCGGCGTGACCGTGAAGACTACCGTTGGCAGAGCGATCCTTTCAGAGGTTGTTCCTGTAGGCGTGGACTTTAGCTTTATCAATAGAACTATGGGTAAAAAAGAATTGGCCTCACTTGTGGATGAAGTTTTCCGTAAGTGTGGTCCCAAACAAACAGCTCTTATTGCCGATGCCCTTCGTTCTGTAGGTTATTACTACTCTACGAGAGGCGGTCTTTCGATCTCCATTGGCGATATGATTATCCCTCAAGCGAAGCAGCGATTGCTTGATAGTGCTTACACGGAAGTTAAGAAAATTAAAGAGCAGTACTCGGAAGGTCTTTTGACTGAAGGAGAGCGCTACAATAAGGTTGTTGATATTTGGGCGAAGGTAACAGAGAGCATCGCGAAAGAAATGTTTGATAACATTGCCAAGATGGAAGTAACTGACGTTATAGGCGACAAACATACGGTTCCTTCTCATAATAATATCTTTATGATGGCCGACTCAGGCGCTCGGGGTTCAGCACAGCAAATTCGTCAGTTGGCGGGTATGCGTGGACTTATGTCAAAGCCAAGTGGTGACATTATTGAAACTCCGATTACGTCCAACTTCCGAGAAGGTCTTAACGTCCTCGAGTATTTCACATCAACTCACGGTGCTCGTAAAGGTTTGGCCGATACGGCTCTTAAGACAGCAAGTTCGGGATATTTGACACGACGTCTTGTAGATGTTGCTCAAGATGCCATCATTCTGTCTGAGGACTGTGGCACGCGCAAAGGAATTAAAATGTCAGCGGTTCGTGAAGGAACAGACATTAAGATTGCCCTTAAAGATCGCGTTCTAGGACGCGTTGTGGTTCACGATGTTAAGAGCCCAAAGACCGGTGAAATTTTAGTTCGCTTCAATGAAATTTTAGATGAAAAATTGTGTGATAAGCTAGACAAAGCAGGTGTTGAAGAAGTTGAAGTTCGTTCTCCGCTTACCTGTGATGATCGCAGAGGCCTTTGTGCAGCATGCTATGGCCGAGATTTGGCTACAGGACGCAGCATCGATGTGGGCGAAGCGGTAGGTGTCATTGCTGCTCAGTCCATCGGTGAACCGGGAACTCAGCTTACCATGAGAACATTCCACTTCGGAGGAACTGCTACTCACAAAGTTGAAAACTCAACTGTGGAAAGCCGATTCTCAGGAAAGCTTAGATTTAAAGACATTCGTTCTGTAGAGAACTCTGAAGGTCGACTTGTTGTCCTTTCTAGAAATGGCGAAATTGAAATTGTAGATGCTGATGGCAAAATTAGAGATAATTACCCAATCGTTTATGGTTCCACCCTTTCTGTACGTGATGGACAAGATGTGAAGGCTGGAGAGCGCCTCGGTGAATGGGACCCATTTGCGGTGCCGATCGTCGCGGAAGCAGAGGGAAGTGTACGCTACGCGGATCTCGTAGAAGGTAAGACTCTTGAAGAGAACGTGGATGAAGTTACATTCATGACTCGAAAATTAGTTACAGAGGGCAAAAATCATAGTCTCAAGCCACGTCTTGAGCTTATAGATGCATCTGGTAGTACCGTGAAGCTTCCCAGCGGAAGATCTGCGATTTATCCGATACCAGCTGGTTGTACGATTAACGTAGACAATGGCATGACGATTCGTCCTGGAGAGATCTTGGCGAAGATTCCAAGGGAAACCACCAAGACAAAGGATATTACTGGGGGCCTTCCACGGGTTGCAGAGCTTTTCGAAGCGCGCAAGCCAAAGAATATGTCGGTAATGGCTAAGTTTGACGGAACGATTACGTTTGCTGATGACACCAAAGGAAAGCGAAAAGTTGTTCTCACGGCGAACAATGGCAAAACGGAAGAGTATGCGATTCCTAAAGGAAAGCACTTATTGATTCAGGATGGGGACTTTGTGCGAAAAGGGGAATCTCTTGTAGATGGCCAACCTAACCCGCATGATATCTTAGAAATTCTTGGTGAGATTGCTTTAGCTACATTCCTAACTAACGGAATTCAGGAAGTTTATCGCCTACAGGGTGTTAAAATCAACGATAAGCATATTGAAACCATCGTAAGGCAAATGCTCAGGATGGTAACGATCATAACTCCAGGAGAGTCCACTCTTTTGGCCGGCGAAACCATCTCTAAGAGAGAAGTATTTGAAATCAATGACCGCCTACAAGGCGAGGGTAAAGCTCCGGCTGAGTGGCGCTCCGTATTGTTAGGTATCACGAAGGCATCTCTTTCTACGGAAAGCTTTATTTCGGCAGCTTCGTTCCAAGAAACTACTAAGGTTCTTACAGAATCGGCCATTAATAGCCGTGTGGATTACCTCCGTGGTCTAAAGGAAAACGTGATTATGGGCCGCCTGATTCCTGCGGGAACTGGGGCAGCTTGGTATCGCGGAATTGGGGCAGAAATTATTGATGATGACCCGATTATTGACGGCGAAGCACTTGTGGCTGGCGCTACCCACTAGGATGTTTAGTGTTTTCTTGAAATCGTGCTGCAAGAAAATATTGGATATAACATAAATAAACCTTGCATGAGGTCAAATAGTTTGTTAACTAGTTCCCCTCATGTTTCGTTGGTACTGCAGGAAAGAACATAATGCCTACTATAAACCAGTTAATTAAGAATAAGCGTAGAAAAGTCGAGTATGATTCCAAGTCACCGGCTCTTAAGTCATGTCCTCAGCGTCGTGGTGTATGCACCCGCGTTTATACAACGACTCCAAAGAAGCCAAACTCCGCGTTACGTAAAGTAGCAAGGGTTCGTTTGACTAATGGACTAGAAGTCACGTCCTATATTGGTGGTGAGGGACATAACCTTCAAGAACACTCCGTGGTTCTTATACGCGGTGGAAGGGTAAAAGACCTTCCAGGTGTACGCTACCATACAGTGCGTGGAACACTTGACTGTCAGGGAGTTAATGCCAGACGTCAAAGCCGTTCTAAGTACGGTGCAAAACGCCCTAAGAAGTCTTAGGTCATAAAATCAAGTAGAGTGTGAAGCTTAGGAGTTTATAAATGCCTCGTCGTCGCGAAGTGAAAAAGCGGGAAATACTACCCGATCCAAAATTTAATGATGTTTTAGTTTCTAAATTTATCAATTGCATGATGCTTGATGGTAAGCGTGCAGCTGCTGAGAAGCAGTTTTACGGCGCCATTGAAATCATCGAAGCAAAAGGTCCGAAAGCTCTTGGAGCAACATCTGCTGTAGAAGTGTTTCGTATCGCTGTAGACAATGTTAAGCCCCTCGTCGAAGTTAAATCTAGACGTGTAGGTGGTTCAAACTACCAGGTTCCCGTTGAAGTTCGCGCAGAGCGCCGTCAAGCTTTGGCTTTACGTTGGCTGATTGAATTCTCTAGGGGCCGAGCTGGAAGATCCATGATGGAGAGACTAGCTGGTGAGTTGATGGATGCGTCACAAAAACGTGGTGCTACCATTAAGCGTCGCGAAGACGTCCATAAGATGGCTGAAGCGAACAAAGCTTTTGCTCATTATCGCTGGTAAGAATGATAGATCAGCGCACCTTAGGGTGCGCTTTTTTTTATTTAAGCTCTTCGTTTCTGCGTCTCATATTGCGTAAAGGGATTGGCTCGTCCGAGCTTTAGTCTTATGATACGTTTTCTTTTTCTCTCAACTTATGGATGGGTCTTCCATGTCTAAAGCTCCCGTATTTGATTTACATAAATTAAGAAATATTGGGATTATGGCGCATATTGATGCCGGTAAGACGACTACTACGGAAAGAATTTTGTATTACACAGGCAAGATTCATAAGATCGGTGAAGTTCATGAAGGAACAGCAACGACAGACTATATGGTTCAGGAGCAGGAACGTGGAATCACGATCACTGCTGCCGCGGTAACTTGTTTTTGGAAACATCACAGCATCAATATCATTGATACACCTGGACATGTAGACTTTACGATTGAAGTGGAGCGTTCCCTTCGTGTTCTCGATGGTGCTATAGCCGTCTTTGACGGTGTCCACGGTGTAGAGCCACAGTCAGAGACTGTCTGGCGGCAAGCCGATAAGTACAAAGTACCAAGACTTGCATTCATCAACAAACTTGATCGCGTAGGCGGTGATTTTGCGATGTCGGTGGAGTCTATGAAGGAACGCCTTCATGCTGTTCCCCTTGCCATTCATCTTCCTATAGGTAGCGAAGATCAGTTTAAGGGTATGGTGGACCTTGTAACTCAAAGAGCCTATCAATGGCATAAAGATGATGGCTCGCATTTTGAAGAATCCGAAATCCCTGAAGACTTAAAGGTCGAGGCAGCCTTAGCGCGTGAAAGCATGCTTGAGGTCCTTTCGGAGTATGATGATGAGGTCATGGAGTTGTTTTTGGCGGGAGATGAAGTTCCCGTAGACCTCATTAAAGCTTCTTTAAGAAAAGGTACCATTCATTTTAAATTTGTTCCGGTTCTTTGTGGCTCTGCCTTTAAGAATAAAGGTGTTCAACAATTGCTAGATGCGGTCATCGATTATCTCCCAAGTCCTCTCGATTTGCCCGATGCTTCTGGGTTTGATGTGAATGATCCCGAAAAAATCGTGACACGCAAGCGAGTTCCTGACGAAAAATTTTCAAGTATCGCGTTTAAAATCTTAAATGATTCATTCGTAGGTCAACTTACCTTTGTTCGGTGTTATTCAGGAATTTTAAAGGTAGGGGATACTATTTTAAATCCTCGAGTTGGCAAGAAGGAAAGAATTCAAAAGATTCTTCGCATGCAGGCCAATCAGAGGGAAGAAGTTAATGAAATGCGGGCTGGAGATATCGTTGCTGTCGTCGGCCTCAAATTTGTAGGTACGGGCGACACGTTATGCAGCCCTGACCATCCCATAGCTTTTGAACCTCTTACTGTCACAGAGCCAGTTATATCTGTCGCGATTGAGCCCAAGAGTACTGCAGATAGCGAAAAGCTCAAGAAAGCCCTAGAACGCCTCGAGAACGAAGATCCTTCCTTTAGGGTGTCAGAGGACAATGAAACTGGTCAAACCTTAATAAAAGGAATGGGTGAGCTTCATTTAGATATTATTGTCGATCGCCTTAAGCGGGAGTTTAAAGTCGATGCTAATGTCGGTGCGCCGCAAGTCGCCTATAGAGAGGCGATTACAAGCTCAGGCAAATTTGATGAGTTAGTGGATCGTGAGGTTGGCAGTTTAAAGCAATTCGCAGGGGTTACAGTACATGTAGAGCCTACTCCCGAACAAGGTGGTCTTGTTTTTGTAAATAAGCTTCCTAGCGATAAACTACCACCCCATCTTCTAGGACCTATTCAAACCGGTTTAAAAGAAGGATTATTTGCGGGCCCGATCGCCGGATTTGAGGTCATTGGGGT
>JBAXBA010000017.1:0-50993 GCA_037142195.1 Pseudomonadota bacterium | reverse complement strand
AGAAACTGTCTTTATTTCAACTACTTAAATTAGATGTGAGTACACGCCCTAGTTAAACATTAATTTACATGGGTACAAACTTAGGTTTTTAAAAACCACCAAAATAGGTGGCAGCAAGGACTACAGGGATTTTAGGGGGTGTTTTTTGGGGGGAAGGTCCGTCTGAGAAATCAGACCTGATTACAATTGTAATCAGTGAGAATTGCGATTTCATTGCAAATCAGAAGCTGCTGTGTAACTATCAAATCTATCAAATCAACCGAAATTTAAATTTTTCAAAAGGAGTATTTTACATGAAGCGAGCACTCATTGGAATTGCCACGATGATCGTTTCCACAGCCGCACTAGCTGTAGTCACGGACTCATTCAAATGTGAGCTAGAAGTGACGGAATTGGAAACAAATAATCGCGTCGTGCGCAACGATGGCTTTTTTGTTTCTCGCCTACCCGCAGGAACTTCGCCAGATGGTTCAATTCAAATTACAGAAGCTAACGCCGGACCCTCCGTTAGCTTTGATTCAAATAAGGCCTATTTTGGAGTAAGTCTATATATGGGATACTCGCATGCCGTTAAGTATGATGCCCTAGGCCAACCCATGGAAGCCAGACAAAAATCTTGCTTCACCATATCTACTAGTTACTGCAAAAAAGAGGAATCCCAAGGAGGCAGGGCGAAAGCTTGCTCATCAGGAGCGACATTGGCGTGCCCATCAGATGGAAATGGGCCATTTGATCCCAATTCATATTGGTGGCACCAAGTTCCGCTCCTAGACGGAGTACCCTTGTTTAACGGGGACGCCTTAAGACAAATGGAGAGTTTTATCCTAGATGAAAATGGAAATTACGTTGGTTATGCCAAAGTAAATTGCAGCCATTTGGGAACATTTAAGTGAGTCTTAATTCCGAAACTGTCTCATGCCGATGGAGTCGGCCGATAGTTTATGAATATGCTCGTCCTGTCGATTTTCTTAAGGATTTGTTAGTCTATCATAAATCTAGAGGCCCATTTAGCCTTCGGGAGAGAACTACCCAAGTGGGACTTTGCTCCCAAGGTCTTGTGTCTCAGATTTTAAATGGTAAGAGAAAGCTTAGCCGAGACCATTTGGATGCTATGGGTTTGATTTTTAAGCTCACCCAGTTAGAGCAGACCTATCTCGATAAATGCCTATCAGCCCAAAACTGGCAGTCTTCTTTTCAAGAAATTCAGAATCAAAAGCCTCAGATTCGTAAAGCGAAGAACCATATTTTATCAAACTGGCTTCATCCTTATGTTAAAGACCTAGTCAACTTAAAAGGCTTCTCCCTGGATCCAGAGACGCTGTTTTTTATGTTGCAGGGCATGGCGTCTCCTCGGCTTTTAAAAAAGTCAGTGGACTTCTTGTTTAAGGAAGGCTTTTGGAGAAGGAATCTTGAGGGGAAGGTGGTCGAGGAAGAGGCGGCGGTAACTACGACCAACGGCATTCCGGTTGAAAAAATTAGGGTATTTCACATCAAAGCCTTAGAGCTTGCTTTGAAGGGGATCAAATCTTTTTCAGTGTCTGAACGCAAGGCATCAACGGTTGTCCTTGCTGTAGACGACAACCATATGGACGAGTTGAGAGGACTATTGGATTCCTTTCAAACCCAGCTTCTAGAATTTATTGAAAAGCACCCCAAGGGACAAGATCGATTGATGCAAGTTACCATGCACTTAACCCCGATAGGACGTTCAAAATGAATTACAAATTATTTTTTGTTTTATATTTTTTCATGAGCGGAGCGGTGTTTGCGGCTAATAGACCTGACAGCGGGACGGTTGTCGGCAATGGTGGAGATCCCATCTTTGAGTTCTTTGAAGCGTCGCGGGCCTCCCTAATTGAAAGCCTAAAGGTGGTTCTGTACGACTCTAAAGAGAAAGAAAATTTTTGTCAGTTGGAAGCTCTGAGCTCAGCTCAGATTGCGTTTTGTAGAGACTTCTTCTTCGCGGCGATTCCACAAATATTAAAGTTAAGTCAGGGCCCTAATAGAACTCTATTCGTACTTCGAGAGAACCCTCTTACGGTGATTGGGCCCGATCAAAAACCCATGATGGTAGCAGCTAGGACGGAGTTAGGACCAAATGGACCGATAGAGCTTCATCGAGACTCTGTGAAAACGTTAGTTCCCACTCAAGCCTTATTTCTGATTGCTCACGAGTTTTTGCACAAATCCTCTTTTGAGGGGATTTATGTTACTGATAATGGCCCTATTGGTCCGTTCGACTACGGCAGAGATCTTTTGGATTCTGCCGCAAAATACTTGGTGGCCTTAGCAGTAAGGACAGGGCTTGTGGGAACTCAATTTGGCGTTCAAGACATTTTTAAGTGCGAAGTCCAAGTAGGTTCGGCCACAGTGGGCGTGGCTGTTTCTAGTAATCGCATGTATTTGACAAAAGATCTGAGCTCCTATGAATCAGGCATAGGAATGCCCCCTACAGAAAGCGTCTACGTTCCTGAGACGGATAACTCTTCCATTGTATTGAGAGTCCGAATTGCAGAGCCTGACAATTGTAAGGAACAACGTTCTGGACGAAAAACGTCATTAAAGATTTTAAGGAATACAACACTCCCTGATCGATCAACTCAATCCGACATCTTAAGGGAGATTGAGCTGCCTGAAAATCCTATGTGCCCGAAGGCTAACCCTAACTTTGAAATTTCTTGGGAGCAGATCAAGTTTTCTTGCAAGTATTTCGGTTCTTTAGGAACTACTAAATCGCCATATTCTTTAAAGAGTTTAGGCTTTAGGATTCCGAAACCTCTGTACCCATGATTTGAAAGTCGCCTAGTGTTTGGGTGCCACTATTTGGAAAGTGGTGATGGGAAAGGTCTCCCGTGAAATAACCCACTTGCTAGAGCCAACTCTGAAATAGCTCACCCATGTTTCCACGGATGTTATTGAAGTGCATGGATTTTCCAAAAAGGATCATGACCAGATCTGCATCGTCTCAGATGGTGATGCGTGGGATAAAAAAAGATGCCATGAGTTCTTTCATGGCATCTTTAGGAAATAAATCGAATACTGGATTAAGAATTAAGCCTTAGGAGCAAAGGAACAACCCTTGGGGAATACAAGCTTGTTCTTTGGACTCTTGGCCTTTTTGGTTCTAATTAAGCCAGCTTTTCCGGTCTTAAGTTCATACGTGATTTTCGCCCATACACTAGGATCAAGCGGTGCTTTTGCTGCGGGCTCATATCTATGGGCCGCAATTTCGCGAGAGGCATTGAAGGCTCTGTAGCAGCCACTGTGATGCACTTCTGAATAATCTCCCACAGGAAGGATTTGAATATCAAATTTGCCGTCGGGGTCGATCCAGTTGTTAGCGCGCATTTTTTCGCAACGCTGCAGTCCAATCTCAAAACCTCCTAGGCCTTCTTCTGGATTTACAAGCGCCATATAGGTATCAACAGCAGAATTTCCACCTAAACCAATATTGGAAAGAATTTCCACAGAAAGGTCATCCGCTTCTTGTTCAACTGTGTATTGTCCTAATTTAGCATCATAAGCTTTTTGTAAAGTCTGCTTAATCTTGCCCGCATTAGCTCTAAGAGCTGCGGCTAATTTTAAAACGTCATTTTTTGTAAACGCTCTTGGCAAGGTCACATCAGTTCCAACGACTTCAAAAACGGTCTGAGCGAGGTCAACTAATTGAGTTTTTTGGTCTTTAGTTAAATTAGGATTGTTCTGGTATGGCGCCCATTTGGGGCTCTTAATGGCAGATGCTAAATTGACTTTTGTCTTAGCGGATTCAGAAGCTTCAATGTCTGCTAGACATTGATTCGCCAGCGCTGCAAATTCATCAAAAGTGTCAATGCTATTGGGCAGTGCAAAGGGCATCGCTCCTAGCCCACGAGCGGTCGTTGGCTCTTCAAATGTAGCCGCCTTTTTGCAGCTCGGAAGGGTATTTGCCTGTCTAGCGATATCGCCAAGAGCAAGATAAAGCATAGGATCTAGTTTTAAGCTGTTGTCATCTGGAATTAAACTCACTGGGAAATAAGCTGCGCTTGCCTGAAATACCGTTTTACCAAAGGTCTCTAGGGATGCGTCACGAGTGGGCTTGTGGTTAGGATTTCCTGCTTCATTTTGAGTGTAGAAAAAGTCATATTCATTCTTATAAGTATTGGAATGGGATCTGTAGTAATGACCAAGTTCGTGAGCTAAAACTCCAACGAGGGATTCTTCATTTTTAAGGAGATCTGCAATCCCAGATAAGACTACGAACCAGTTTGGTGTTTTGAGAAGTAAAAGCTTAGGTGCTGTAAATCCATTTTTGTAAGCTGGATCCACAGTTCCACAAGCCGCTGGGAACGCAATGCCGCTTGGAGATACTGTAAACGAGCACTTCTGGCCTCGAGTGGAAATTTCTTCAGCAATTGCAGGTAGGTCGCTTGGATCTACATCAATACAGGGATAATTGGCAGGGATATCTACGTCGAGTAGATCTAGGGTCTTATCGATATAAACGCCATTAGGAGCAGATTTAACGCCATCACCGAAGGTTACTTTGACATTGTAGCAAACTGCAGTGGAAGACACGTATGCATTGGCTTCTGATGTCTTTAACACTACTACGCTTGGCTTAGGAATGGATGCTAGAACATTTGGATCACGCTTTCTCGCATAGGCGTCAATTTTATCAATCCAACTCTGAAGACGTACGGTCGTGAACGAGTTAGCGGGAAGGGCCTCATTTTCCGAAACTTCCACGACCTTTGTTAGGAATGTGGCTCGATCCAAAATCATCCAGTTAGAAGATAGGGAAGATCGAATAATTTTTCCATCATCATGGGTTTCGGTCGATTGTGGAGCTTTTCCACAAGCAACCACTACGCCAGAAAGCACTAGTGCTGCGAGCTGTCTTTTTCTAGAGATCATGCCATTCCCCTTATAAGTATTGCCCTTCAAGGCCTGTGAGTCGCTTTTAGTAAGAGTTGACTGGCTAGTCAATTATTATTTTCTAATTTCTGGTTATTTTTTCCACTGGGGTTAATTAGAGTCAAAAGTGTGATCTTTGCGGCTAGAATCCAAGAAGAGTTTTATGTTTTTTAAGCCGTAAGGGAGCCGGCTAGGAAATAAAGGGCCCTATTGGCGGGGTTAAGCAAGGAAGGGCCGGCTGGAATCAAGAGGGGACGCAAAAAAGATCGCCTGGCAAAATGAATTGACAAGGCGATCGTCTTTAAAATCTAAATCATTACCTAAGTTCTTGCCCTAAGACAATTACTTGGTAGCGTTCTTAACCAGACCAGCAAGCATTTTAACCCTGCGGGCCACACAGTTCTTATGCATCAAGCCTTTTGTGCCGGCTTTCATAATAAGAGATTGTGCATCTTGGAAAATCTTGGTGAGTTCGTCAGCCTTAACTTTTCCGGCTTTTGCGCCTTCAGCACCAGCTTTTACAGACTTAACGGCTGATTTTACGCTAGAGACATAAGCACGGTTACGAGAGCGACGGCCTACAGCTTGGCGAGCACGTTTTACTGCGGATTTATGTGTAGCCACAAGCTACTCCTTTCGGTTACTTCTTCTTAGTTGTTGTCTTTTTCTTTTCAGCACCAGCAGCAATTTTCTTTGCTACGCGAGCCTTTTTTTTACGCTGCGCCTTACGGCGAAGAGACTTTGGTGTACGACGATTATCTGCACGTCCCATAAATTCTCCTTATTTAAGTTTAACGCCAACTCGGCGTGCGTAATTATCTAATCCCAGTTTATCTATAGTACGAATGGCAGCTGCAGTTACCCGCAAGGCTACAAATTTCTTCAAATCTGCGGACCAGAATTGCTTCCGATGAAGATTAGGTAGAAATCTATGCTTAGTCTTAGTGTTGGAGTGGGAAACTCTATTTCCTACTTGAACACCTTTTCCTGTTAGTTCACATCTACGAGACATATTCAAACCTCTTATTAATCTTCAATTTCTTCGCTGTCTTCGGCTTCATCCACGACTTCTTCTGCAGCTCTTTCAGGTCGGCGTGACTTTAAAGAACCCACGGAGAATGTCTGAGCAACGCTCGTCATTTCACCGGAGAATCCGCGCTCGACTTCATGAGAAAGACTGTAAGGTATGAGCGCTAAAAAGCGAGCTCTTTTTACAGCCACAGTAATGGCGCGTTGCTGCTCAGCAGTCGCTCCAGATACACGTCTTGGAATAATTTTGCCGCGTTCTGTAATAAATCTCTTTATGACATCCGCTTTTTTGTAGTCAATAACGATATTAGGATCGAGAGTACGCTTGCGGCGCATCAACAACCGACGGCGCTTCTTTTTTCTTGTAACTATAGTCACGATGCCTCCGACAACCACTTTTTGTTAAATGCAAGTGGTAGATTACTAATAAACGAGTGATAGGTTTGCAGCTAGCGCTTCGGACGCAAATTTTCTGCAAGCTTTTCCTTTTACGAGTATTTTAAAGCAAGCTACCGAGTACCTGCTTTAATACTGTTAAGGGAGACGCTTCCCCACTCAGAGTTGCGGACACTAACTTATTCCAAAGACCAATGCAAGATGAATAAGAGCACATTGGCAAGGAAAGTTAAACCCGCCGAGTCAAGGCCGGTAAAACCGGTTAACTGATGGTTGAAACTCTGGTATCTAGGGTGGCTATACCATTGAGATTCATGTTTGAGGAGCCATCCACAATGGAAGATGTCCATTTTGTCGAAGTTGCGATTCCTCGTCCCCTGATGAAAGTATTTACATACAAGTCAAATCATGAGCTTTTACCGGGGGTTAGGGTAAAAGTGCCGTTTGGTCAGGGAACTGAAGTTGGTGTTATTTTAGGCAAGACCGTTCCAGTCCAGGGGGTTCCTATCAAATCTGTCAAGGAGGTACTTGATGGGGAAGCCATATACTCTTGCGAGCAACTAAGCCTAGCCCACTGGCTAGCCCATTATTATGTCCATCCCATCGGCGAAGTCCTTAAAGCCATGTTACCTGCAAGTCAGAATCACTCTAAAAAGCAATATGTGAGCATAACCCCTAAAGGTCGAGAATCCTTTTTAGAAAGTACCTTAGCCTTCGTGGGTGAATCGGGCCTTGCCCAGATTTTTAAGACCAGGAACTCGTACACCTTAGAACTTTTTAAGAAAAAACTTGGACTCATAGAGTCTCAAGAGCTTTTTGCTAAGTGGCAAAAACTAGGCTGGATCGAAGTTACCTCTCAAAATCAAGTAAAGACGCGAGCAAGTAAGGCTCGGGCCCCACATGCAGAGGAAACAGTCATTAGTGGAGCCGAAGGAGCAAAAACCTTGAGCAGGCGACAAGCGGAGGTGAAACAAGACATTTCCGCTCAATGGGAGCAAAAGGATTTACGTCCGACACTTTTATTTGGTGTAACGGGGGCAGGTAAGACGGAAATTTATTTGCAGCTTATCGCAGTGCGTTCTGGGCAAGTTTTAGTCATGGTCCCTGAAATCGCACTGACTCCCCAGATGACGATGGTATTTGAAAAGCGATTTCCCGGCCAGGTAGCCGTTGTTCATTCAGCGCTTAGCGACGCGGCGCGTTGGGCAGAGTTGGATCGAATAAGACAGGGGGAATGCCGCATTCTTATTGGTCCTCGCTCCGCTGTTTTTGCCAATTTTGCGGACCTTGGTTTCATCATCGTCGATGAAGAACATGACTCCAGCTATAAACAAACCGTCGGGCTCTGTTACCAAGGTCGCGATACAGCTATCGTTCGAGCGAAACAAGAGGGGATCCCCATACTTTTGGGATCAGCAACTCCTTCTATGGAGTCTTGGCAAAATGCTCTTTCCGGAAAATTTGCATTGTGCCGTCTAGAAGAGCGTGTGAGTGGAAAACCTTTGCCTGAAGTGAAGCTTATTAAAGTAGCATCGACACTTACAAAAGCCATGAAAATTTCTGGACTTGAATCTATAGAAAGCGAGCGCCTCGATGAAATTCCCATTTCTGAAGAAGTTCTTTTAGAGCTCTCGGAAAATCTTAGCAAAGGTCAGCAGTCCATCGTTTTGGTGAATCGAAGAGGATATGCTTACTATATTTTAGATTTTAAATCTGGCGAGGTCATTCAATGTCCAAGCTGTTCCATTAGCTTGACCCTACATGGCCGCTCGACCAGGCTTCATTGTCATTATTGCGGCTATAAAACGACGGTGAAATCTATTTTGGAACAAAATCCGAATGGATCCTTTGTTGCCATAGGCTATGGGAGTGAAAAAGCCCATGAGATTCTTAAAGTAAAGTTTCCGTTAGCCAGAATAGGTCGGCTTGATAGCGACATTGCTTCAGACCGCAAAGTTCTATCTGAGACTTTAAATGAGTTTCGGCAAGGAAATCTTGATATCCTTGTGGGAACACAGATTCTTGCAAAAGGACATGATTTTCCCAATGTGACATTGGTCGTGCTCCTTGAAGTAGATCAACTTTTGAATCTGCCAGATTTTAGAGCGGGAGAAAGAACTTTTCAATTGCTAGTCCAAGCGGCGGGTCGCGCTGGGCGTCACGAATTACCTGGCAGAGTGTTGGTACAGTCGACTAAAGGAACTAGCCCTATTTTGCATGCCGGTCTTAGTCACGATTTTCCTGGATTTGTGGCAGCAGAATTAGTCTATAGGAAAGCATTTCAGTATCCCCCCTATACAAGAATGATCGCCCTAGAATGGAGCAGTACTCAAAGCCCTGAACTAGATCAAATGACTAAGTCCGTTGAAAAATGGCTGGATCAGGGTGAAGCTCATTTCAAGGATTTGAAGTTTCTCGGTCCTACAGCTCCAGCTATTGAAATGGTAAGGGGACGACACAGAATGGCAATGGTACTTGTGGGAGTAAACGTGACATCTCTAAATCGAGCGGCACGTCTTTTTCTTGAAGATTTTTCTGTCCTCAAAGGAGACCTCAGGCTAAAAGTCGATGTAGATCCTGTGTCGTTGCTTTAGTAGCCTAGTTCTAAGGCTCATTTTTCCCGCCATCCTATCCGCAGAGAGCACGGACGGGTTTAAAAGCTTTACATTTTAGTATGTTGCCCTAACCGGCTCTAATGGATTTGAGACTGTTTTTTGGCGGCATTGTAAGTGCTGATTTCCATGTCGTTCGGTAGCAGAAGTTTGATCTGTGAGGTGGGCAATTCGCAAATTTAGATTCTCACTGTTTTTTTTGAAGAATTAAAGAAATAGCGTTATAATTCTTTGCGTATATTTTAATCGGAGCTAAAATGAAAAAAATCGCGTTATTTGCTTCAGGAGTTTTCTTTATCCTTCAATCTTGCGCCAAGAACCGCAACTTAGAGGACTCTGATGTGTTAAAGGATTCCTCGGATGATAAGATAGAAATTAAGGGCTTTTTAGATGAATCCGGAGTTCTCAATTGTTATTCCCATCCCCAGGAAATTTTGAAGTTAAAGGTAGAATTTACTATTGGTAAAGATGAGAAACTTCTTAAGTCAGAGATTTTTGCCACATCCAAAGAAAATGAAGGCACCATCAAAGATGAGGCGCATGGGTGGTTTGTAAGAAGACTAGGAATCCTAGATGTAAAAATGGATCTGAAGGGCGGCAATAAAAGCGTCACCATTTTTGAATCATTCCAAGAAAAGAGCAGAGAGTCGTTGGTTTTACAGCGAATCAATGTCAGTAAAAACGCCGATGTTGAAGAGGTAATTACGGGACTTCTCACTTACAAAAATGGGAATAGTCCGATCATAATTAACGGCAAACAAGAATCCGTCAATGGAGTCCTCGTTCAATGCGGTAATCCATTGAGCTCCAGAAATTGAGAGGCTAAGTTACTTTTTTAGATCAAGCTTAGAATTTGAGGAGCCTCGCTTAAGTTCGAAGGAGTCCTTTTAAGCCCTAGGTAAGCCTGAGTTTGGGGAGGACTCATGGAGTCAATAGGTAAAGTCCCTAGCGAAGGCCTACTTCGAGGTAGCCTATTATTTGAGCATAGTTTGGAATATTGAAACCCATTTTTTGTAAAGTCTTTGCAAAATGACATTCACCCATTACACTTATATTTGATTTAAATTAAAGGAATTCCCCCAATGAATACTAATGAGATGAAAAATGCTGCCCCTTCGTTTGGCGGATTGATTGCTGAGTTCTCTCGCGAGCAAAAACTTCTTGAATCAAGAAGCCTATTTATTTCTGAAGGTGTGAATTCTGATACGGCACGACGTGTCGTTACAGACCTTCTTATACTCGATTCTGTAGGACAGACGCCGATCAAGATTTTTCTAAATAGTCCAGGTGGCGAAGTGAATTCCGGATTCGCAATTTTTGATACCATTCGATTTATTAAGTCTCCCGTCTATATCATCAGTGCAGGGCTTTGTGCTTCTATTGCTACGGTTATCAATGTTGCGGTTAAAAAAGAGCGCCGTTTTAGTATGCCGAATAGCCGGTTTTTAATTCATCAACCTTTAATCATGGGTCAAATCTACGGACAAGCGTCGGATCTTGAAATTCAGGCAGCTCAGATTTTAAAAACCCGCGAGAAAATCAATCAATTGTTAGCCGAAGAATGTGGGCAGCCTCTAGAACGAGTGGAGAAGGATACTCTTAGAGACTACTGGATGACTCCAGAAGAAGCAGCTAAGTACGGATTGATTGGAAAAGTAGTAAAATCAACACAAGATTTAGGCATCTAGACCTTGCAAAGTTTGTGATTCACCCGGAGAATGCCCGGGTGTTTTTTTTTGGAGAGGTCTTTGAAACAAACCAGTAAAGCCCTTGTAAGAGAGTACCTTCGGCCCTATTGGTTTCAAGTAGGGATAGGTACGCTTCTATCTCTCGTATTGGGTATTTTGTCGGCAGCTGTAGGTGCAGCCATTGGGCCTGCTTTTAAAGCGCTCATGGATATCCATTCCCAAACCGAGACGTCGTTTAGGGAAATGCTTGGCCCGTGGTTTGGCAGCTGTCTTGAATATCTTTCGGGGCACGAGGCCATTGGTCCTCGCGAACTCCTCACAAGTCTTCCGCTTATATTGGTCGGTCTATCCTTCTTCAAAGCAGTCACGGCATTTGGGCAGTGGTACCTTTGGGAATCCCTTAGCGAAAAAGTAGCAAGGCAGCTTCGATTTGATATCATCAAAAGCTTTTCTAGCTTATCTGTTCGTGCCCGATATAAAAAAGAAGTTATGGAGTTGGAGTCTTGTTTAGGCTCCACACTCGCCAATGACACCCGCATGTTCAGAGATTTCATTGTTCATTTCTATGGTGCAGGTCCTCGGGAGGCGTTTCAAGTGGTGGCAGGAGTGGCCAGTCTGTATCTTTTATCACCCTACCTGTTTTTGGTCTGTTTTGTAGGAGTCGCACCTTCGGTGCTCATTTTAAGGCAGCTTGGTAAAAAAATTCATAGACGAGCTGGAAAAGCTTTAAATGAATTTTCTGAGTTGGGAGAGTTTATTTTAGATCGACTGTTGGGCTTAGAAACTATCAAGCATTACAAGACAGAGGAATTAGAAGCGAAAATCGTAGGCTCAAAAGTAGAAAATCTTTTGGCCTCATTTAAACGTGTCGCTCGGGTTAAAGCCAGAACTTCGCCCATGCTAGAAGCCATAGCTGTTTTAGCGATGGTAGTATTACTCATACTTGGTTTTAAATCTATTGAGCAAGGACAAATTTCTGGATCTATCTTCATATCTTTTTTCGGATCTTTAGCGCTACTTTCTCAGTCATTTTCAAAACTGGGAAAATATTACAACATCAATCGAGAGTCCTATGCTGCCATAGGCAGAATTCAAAAGTGGAAAGATGTTTCTAAGGAGTACCAAGATTTAGAGAAAATATCTCTGCCAACACAAGAATCTGATCATGTAGGATTATCTTTAGAGAACCTTAGTTATTCTTATGAAGGTTCCTCAAAGCTTGTCTTAAGTGACATTTCCTTTCGATTTGAATCAGGTAAGGTCTATGCTCTAGCAGGTGCTTCTGGGGCTGGGAAGTCTACCTGCCTAAAACTTCTTTTGGGCCTTTTAAAACCAACTTCTGGTCGCGTCTTCTATTCGGGGAAAGGCGTTCCAAAAATTGGCTATATGCCACAAAGTGTAGCGATTTTTGCAGGAACAGTTGCTCAGAATTTAGCATGGCCCCTCGAAGGCGTGAGCCATCAGGCCATGGAATACGCTTTGGAAACTGTGAGCCTTAGAGATCTTGTCGACCAGTTAGAGGGTGGTATTCAGCATGTCTTTGATTATGGCTCTAAAAAACTTTCAGGAGGTCAGTCCCAGAGACTTCTTTTGGCTAGGCTTTTTTGTCAGACCTATGATGTGATTTTAATTGATGAAGGTACTTCTGCCTTAGACCCTGACTCCGAGCGCATCATTATCGAGGGGATTCGAAAATTGGCTAAGCCTGGAACGATTGTCATTATGATTGCTCACCGCAAGTCCATGCTTACATTTGCAGATCAAATACTATTGTTTAAAGAGTCTCGACTAGAGAGTGTGGGAACTTTTGCAGAGCTTTCAGATCAAATTCTAATCGAGGCAGACTCGGCTCAGGAAACAAAGATAGTTTAGTTATAAACTAGCGCCTTATCGACACTATGTTTTAAAAGGATAGAGCTTGCCAAACTAGGAAGAACGGATTTTTCATGCGACACCCTCAATCAGTCGGTAGTCTTGCAAGTTTGTGTTAATATATGCTTTGAGTCAGGCGAGACCTAACTTATTTTTAGAGGAATTCATAATGAAGGCGCAGCACAACTTGTTTTCGAAGTTTAGTTTTAGAAGTTTTGTTGGGCTATCTCTATTAGGGGGAGCTATTTTTAGTGTTTTGGGGTGTCGCGTCTCGCAAAAAGGCTCAACCGAAGCTGACTTAAAAGACCCCCGTCGGGATGGAAGTGATCCGGTCTGGATTTATGGTGGCCAGCTTCCCCACCTTTCAGAAACTAGAATCGTTTTGTCCGTTCGTGGTCATACCATTCGGGTGAGCGGCTTTGCTCCCCCTGACTTTAAGGAAACCTTGCCCGATCATGCCGTATCTGATGTGATTCATGGTCGTCAAAGAATTACGGTCGTCTATCCCATAGCAACAGTGGACTCGAGCTTTACTACGGATGCGGGGGTTAAGGCCTCAAACGCCGCTCCTAAGGAATACAAAAATGTCGCCGTTTTCCCCTATAATCCATTTGGTACTGGTGGGGAGAAAAATAAGTCAACTCCGTGGGGAGGATTTCCTTATATTGAATATGAAAGGGGTCGGAACATCGCGTTTCATGGTCCTATCACACGGTCATCAGGTCTTTGGCGACTCATTCGTGGGCCTGTATCCCACGCTTGCAATCGTATGCAAGGAGAGCACGTAGTTGAGCTGGCCCATTTACTGGGTGTGGATATGAATCGCATGTGGACCGTTGATGATTTGGTGCCGGTAAGTACAGTAGTAGAAGTATTGCCCCATAAATCCTATGATAAGGTACCTGATGGACAATTTGCGGGGAAATTTGTGGATGTAGATTATACCCCTGACAATAGCGATATCTCTGCTTCACGCAATTCCCCAGCAACTTCCCATATATTTAAGACCTGGAGTGGCCTTGATCATCCCAATTGGATTTGTACGGCTGAAAAAGCGAAGCTTGGCAGCCCGAACCCTTGTGGCACGAACGCTCCTACGCCCGAACCAGTCCCGCCTCCTGTCGTCCACATAGCTAACGCGAAAGTTTGTAATATTGAGAGCAAAAATGGCTTTGCTAACGTTTTCAATAGAAGCTTAACCCAAGTCATTGGTAAAACTGTATTAGGAGAACAGATCGAAGCAACCTCAGAGGAACTCGTTCGCGATTCTGATGGTAATGAATGGGCTAAGGTTTGGTTCTTTGATAATCCCATTGAGAAGTTGCCCGCTGGATTTGGCTACATCATGACTAAAATCATTTGCCGTGATTAATGGACTCAAGATTCATTTTAAAAGAGGTACTTTGAAACGAGAGCAGAGGGAACGCCAGGTGTCCTGGCTTGAAAGTGTTGCTTTAAATCGACCTTAAGTACGAGAAGTCTTTACATCTCTGTTTCATGCCTTGCGAGGGATAGGGCCTTAAGTTTAGGGCCCTGACCCATTCATTTCCCTTCTTTGAGACACGATGGAAATACCGACTTTATAAAATCAAATCTACTTGGAATATTAGGAAATAGTCTTAATATAAATTATCGGGACTAGACAGCTATGCGTTTTGTTGCAAACTACATCTTTTTTTGATTTAACGTTTAGTAGTTCCTTTGTTGGCGGTGTTTTGTGTTTCTTAGCTCTATTTGTTTGTATTGCTGAACGCAATTAATCAAAAGCGATTTTGGAAATAGATTGGACGCGAGGCGGGGTTTCTCGCAATGCAAGCAGTGAGAAGGGGATTCGAAAAATTCCATCTCGAAGTCCTTGGTGGCTTTACAAAAGTTAATCATATTGAGTGCCTGTCTGATCATCCAATGTCCACCAGCTTTCACAGGAGTCTCTGCAGCTATTCGCATTTGCGTCCCCAATTTTTGCCGAATTGGGAAATGTCTTGAAATGATGCTAGGCCGATGATTTAGTAGTTCTTGCAATGATTTTGGTATCCTCCCTACACGAGCTTCGTATCTCTGCAGAAATCCACAAAGGGCATTACTTTAATTCCCTCCTCGGGTTCATAGGATTTCTTCCCAAGATGCACCTGATAAAATAGTGGAATAATCGTTCTGTTTTTAAAATACTTTAAGTGAGGCGAAATAGTCTTTTCTCCGGTTTTGCACTCAACGCCAAATAGAGGCTTTTTGTTTTTTAAAACAACAAAGTCGACTTCGCGCTTCTCAATATCACGCAGAAATCTAAGCTCCATGGTGTCGCCCTCAGTGTCTTCAATAAAATGGCAATATTTAAGAAGATGACTGGCCACCATGTTTTCAAATTTTGCGCCAGGCTCTTCAACAGTACTCCAGTCCCACAAATATAGTTTTTTCTCTTTTTTGACCGCCTTGATTTTGGGTGCTCCATACGGAGCGATGCGAAAGCAGTAATAGATTCGCTCCAGAATTGAAATCCAAGATTCTGCCGTGCGAAAATTCACCTGAAGATCTTGTGCTAGATTATTTACAGATAGTGGTGACCCAACTCGTGCGATCAATGCATCAGCCAAAAGCTCAATGCTTGAAATGTCGCGAACATTTTCTAGATCTCTAACATCATCACGAACAATACGATAGACTCGCTCGCGAGCCCACAGCTTCCAGTCTCGCTCATTCCCAGAAAAAAAGGGTTCCGGAAAGCCACCAAATTTGAGCAGTCGCTCAAGTCCAGCCTGGGACTCGATGCGAAGCTCGGGCACAGAAAGCGGATGGAGCCTGAGATAACGGTAGCGCCCCAGTAAAGAATCACCACCGCGACGATAGTAGTCGAGGCGCGCCGAACCTGTGACTAAAAAATTTTGCACATTCTTTTTTTTGTCGTAGAAGCCTTTTACTAAATTGCGCCAGTTCTTAAATTTATGAATCTCATCCAATACAACCAGCGACCCTCCTGGAAGCAATCCTTTCCGTAGCTCTCTCTGGTCTGAGACGTTGTCCCAATTGAGGTAGTTCGCATTCGAAACGTTTGGCGGTGAAAGAAACTGCAAACACAGTGTGGTCTTGCCTACCTGGCGTGGTCCACCGATGAAAACCATTTTCTTCTGGGTGAATTCCTCTATAACATCAAACAAATATCTATTATTCAACGAGAATTCTGCCATAAATAAACCTCCATCCCGAAGTCGCATAAAACCAGTATATTGCATAGTACTACAAAATACAATCGAGTAAATTGTATTTATACGCAATTTGCTCGATTTCTGATGAGCTCATTTTGTCCCTCATGTCCAGGTGCTTTTCAAGACACTTTGGTATTTTAGAGTTGAAAATCCATTGTAAGCTAATTAAATGAGAACTTTCGAAACTCCTAGCGCCGATACGCTGATTCCATTCCTGAAATCCAATCACGAGCGGCTTCGTTGTTTTTTTCTGTTTCGTTTATATTTTGGCATTAGCGTAAACTTTGAGAGTTTTAGCCATATTTACAGTGAAGCCTCTAATATGGAAATAGTCCCTAGGAGCATGTTCATTACGTTTTCTTGTGGCACCTTCTCCAAGAGTGACATGAAGATTCCTGCATATGAATGCCACTGTCCAGTAAATTTGGGATCTCAAAGTCCTACTTGAAGTTGATTTCAAGGCCCTTCATGGCGAAACTAGAATGTCGAATTGGAAAGGATTTGGGGTCTTTTGGACCATTGATATTTCTTTAGAGGCGGGGATAGTTATAGAAAAAGTGAGGGAAAATCGAAATTCTCCCTCACTTTTTCTTGGCTGAATTGGCTTACTGTAGCCAATAATTGCTTTGAACTTAAAGAATTTCTTTAAGTTTCTTTGTGAGAATGGGAACAGCTTCGAAAAGATCAGCAACGATTCCATAATCAGCAACAGAGAATATCGGAGCTTCGGGGTCGGAATTTATGGCAACGATGACCTTAGATGTGCGCATTCCAGCCATATGTTGGATGGCTCCAGAAATCCCACAAGCCACGTAAAGCTGCGGGCTGACGGTTTTACCTGTCTGGCCTACTTGCATGCTGTGGCCTGCGTATCCTGCGTCGACTGCCGCTCGTGATGCACCAACAGTTGCATTCAATGCATCAGCGCATTCGTTAATGATTTTAAAGTTATCGGCTGAACCTAAAGATCTACCACCAGAAATAATGCGAGCAGCTTCCGTTAAGTCTGGCTTATCGCTACTTCCTTTTTTAACTTCTAAGGTCTTAAGTTTAGAATCTGCAGTTGCTACCGCCAATTCCACAACATTTCCAGCTCCACCACTCACAGTTGTTTGAATGGAGTTCGGTCTTACCGTAACGAGTTTAATTCCTGATCCTTTAAACTCAACTTGGGCTAATACTTTTCCAGCGTACATGGGTTTTGTACCGCCTTTAAAAGACCCGCTACTAGCTTGTAACGAAGTCACATCGGTAATGAGGCCACCATTTAAGCGAGCTGCGAGTCTTGGAAACAATTCTCTTCCCATGGGAGATGCCATGCCAATGACGGCCTCGGCTTTAAATTCTTCGACTGCCTTTTGAGCTGCAGCCGTATAGTTCATCACATTAAACAATTTAAATTCGGGTTTATTAACTGTGAATATCGTGTCAACACCTGCATCTTTAAGTCCATCTCCTGGAGTTCCGACTACGAGTGCGGCTACGTTTGCGGAACTGCCCGCTATTTGATGGGCAGCGGCAATGGCTTCTCTAGAAGAAGTCTTAATTTTACCGTCTCGCTGTTCCACGAATACAAGTACTTTCATATATAAATCCTCTTTTAGATGACCTTCGCTTCTTCACGAAGAAGTTTAACAACTTTAGACACCATTTCTTCTACGGACTCTCCTTTAAAGACTTTACCTGCAGGCTTTTGAGGAGGCTTATTGTAGCTGACTACTTGAGCTTTTATTTCAGACTTGAGCTGACCGATATCCAATCCTAGATCACTTGGCTTTTTGACATCTAAAGGCTTCTTCTTGGCTTTCATGATTCCAGGGAGGGAAGCAAATCGAGGTGTATTTAGAGACTTGTTGGCTCCAATTACGGCTGGAAGTTCTACTTGGTAAACTTCTACTTGGCCACCTTCTACTTCGCGCTCGACACGTGCGGTTTTACCTTCTAATTCAAATTTATTGACCACATTCACATGGGGCCAACCTAGAAGTTCAGCAACCATAATGCCGACATGCATATTATCGGCGTCGATGCCTTGCTTTCCGCTAAATACTAAATCAGCATTTTCAGCTTTTACAGCCGCTGCGATGAGTCTAGCAGTCGTTAAAGAATCGGCATCTTCAAGGCCAGTATTTTCAATATACACGCCGCGATCAGCGCCCATAGCAAGCGCCTTTATCATCCGCTCTTTGATGTCAGCTGGGCCGCAGCTTACAATCACCACTTCGCCAGAACCATTTTTTTCTTTAACTTTTAAGGCTTCTTCTACGGCAAATTCATCATAGGGATTGATGATAATGGTGCCAGCAATGTCGAGTCCAGTTCCGTCGCCTTTGGGAGACACTTTCGCCTCAGTATCAGGAGTTTGCTTTAGGAGCACGAGTATTTTCATAGGTTTTACCTTATACGGGAAGGGATATATGGGATCAACATCCCCTATTTTGAAGCTAAATTTCATTCAAGGCAAGGAGATCAAACATCTATTTTAAGGAAAAGTTTCCCTATATCAGTGATTTAGACTAATTTTTAAACACCTTGAGGCATTTCTTGTCTATAGCTTCAGAAAAGTGCTCTTTTTTGTCGTGATTATCTGATATGAGTCGACTCCCATTGTGCGAATTGGAGACACTTTTTGATGATCGAGCCTACTGCCATTCTTTATCTCGTGGCGAGTTTGATACTTATGGCCCTGGTTCCCTCCCTTTCTAGGTATTTAGAAGCGATGGCGGATCGCCATATAAAGCTTTACACAGCCATCAATTGGGGTATTTCCTTAACCATACTTTTCCATATCTTACCTGAAGCTTATGCCTTTGCAGGGCTAGTTGCTCCGGTCGTAGCATCCCTAGGCTTTTTATCTTCTCTCATTTTCGATGCCGCAAAAATTACAAGATTTCTGATTCACACCTGGGTTTTCCCTTTTATCGTTTTAGGCCTTGGGCTCCATGGCATTTTGGATGGTCTCGTCATTCGATTGGTGGATTCGCCGGTTTATATTACGGGAACAGCACCCATTGTGGTTTTTCATCGCTTAACGGCAGGTTTGTTCATCTGGGTCCAATTGGAAAAAGAGCTGGGCAAACGCTACGCCTATTTAGTTTATTCGTTGCTCGCAGCTGCCTTTCTTTTTGGTTTTTTTTCCAGTCGAGGGATTCAAACATTTATCGTGGATTCCAGGATTTGGGTAGGTTCCCTTCAAGCCTTGTTGGCTGGGGGGGTTCTGCATGCAGCCTTTCATAAGTCTGTGACCCATGACGATGAGCATCATTGAGTGAGAATATTCTTTTGCAGCACCGATTGATAGTTACCTAGAAGAGTTTTGAAGCAGTCATTCCGTTCTTCAGCGCGGTCCATGATGGATTTGCTCGCCAGAAACGATGGCGTTCCGTCATGCAGCGTTTTGGGTGGAATGGGAATTCATTGCGGCGCGAATTAACCTGCAGGTAGCAAGACGCCCCGACCAATTTTTAGAGCGCTTGGCTTGATGCCAGGATTTAATTTATGAATTTCCGCTAGAGATACGCCATGTCTTTTGGCAATGGCGTTTAAGGTATCTCCAGGTCGCACATGATATTCCATGGTTTCCTTGATATCTAGAAAAGGTAGAGTCGTTAAGCTCACGGTGAGTTTTTTGGCCATTTGATCTTCGAGTCTAAGCTCGTAGGTTTTTCCTTTGGCTAAAGGGGGAGTGATGCCTTTCAAAAGCTCAGGATTCCAATGGTTCAACGTACTTTCTGAAACCCCTAGGGCCTTAGCAAGTTCATGAATAGAGTACGCTTTACTAAGAGTGACGGAAGAATTTGGCACTAGGTTTTCCGTCTCATCGCTCAGGTAAAATCCATGTTTCGCCCTTTCGGAGCCGACTTTAAAGGCAGCAATCCACCGTGGGACATATTCAGCGGTTTCTTTTGGCAAGTACCTGCCTCTTGCGAGGGCCCAAAAATCTCTCGTTTTTCCGAGCTTAATTGCTTTTTCAACCCGCCCTGGGCCGGCATTATAAGCGGCCATGGCGAGATACCAATCTCCAAATTGACTGTAGAGATCTTTTAGAAGTTGTGCCGCAGCTCGACTTGATTTTAATGGGTCTTTTCTTTCGTCGACAAAGCGATCCACTCTGAGGCCATAAAGCTTTGCTGTTCCTGACATAAACTGCCAAGTGCCAGCTGCCGAAGCCATTGACTTTGCTTTAGAATTAAAGCCTGATTCAATCATAGCTAAATAGTAGAATTCTTTTGGGACCCCGTAGCGCGCGAGTTCAGGTAAAATTAAATGTTCCACACTTTCGCCTACCGATAACCATTTTAAAAATGTGGATCTATCGCTCGCTTTAAAAAAACGAATCCATCGATCCACTTCAGGTTCATTCGCTACGGGTAGTGAGCTCGTCTTTTCCCCAATATCGGAATTAGCCAGTCGACTCATGGCATAGGCTAAGGCCTCTTTTTCCCAAGTCTGCTTGGAAGACTTTGATTTTCCTTTAAAGGGATGAGATGCTTTGTATTGTTCTACGAACCATGAAGTATAGATGTCCTCATTGCACGTTCCAATCTGACTGATAGGTTCAGGTAAAAGTTCCTCACCAGTCAGATCAACAAAAATCCTATTTTTGGGTTCAGGCTTTGCGGCAGAGGGCGTGGGAGCGAATTCCGCAAGCTCATAATTTCTAGGATTTACCTTGCAGGCAGCAGGTAAACTAAGGATTAGAATGAGGGTGGCTAATTTATACATTGCTTCCCAAAGTAAACGTCATAAAAGTCGGACCTCAAGCTTTCGGCAAGTCGACCCTAAAACTTACTTTTCTGCAATTTGGCGTTCTTTATAAAATGAATAACCATTTAAAATTAATGACAAATTATGAGTCTTTCAAGAATCAGGCAAACGGCGAGACTAGTGACTTATAGCATAACCCGTCAACACATAATTGAAGTTTCCCGTAACAGTAAGTTTGTCTTTGCCAAAACCTTGTGGAAGGGGAGAGAAAGGTTGAGCTTCGCGGATAGCAGTGACAATAGCGTTATCTAGGGATTCCGAGCCGCTGGACCGCAAAACTTTGATCTTTTTGCTGGCACCAGATTTTTCAATGGTGAACTCTACAGTAACCGTCCCTTGGATCCCCCGCCGCGCAGCTTCCGCCGGATATACCCAAACAAGCTCTATAGATTTTCTCATACTCGAGAAATACCCCATGTAGCGGTATTCTTTCGTATCTAGGTCCAGGCGATCTCCATCGCCCTTTTCTAAGTTTTCAGTACCTGCGAGGTTCTTGTTAAGGAGTTGGACACCTGCCTGGCTTAAGAATTTTTCATAGGGATTTCTTTGGGAGATGCCATTTAAAGATCCAATCATTCCCTTATTGCCAGTTGTTTTGTCACTTGGGGATTCTTTACCTTTAGGGGGTGGGGGTGTTTGAGCTACTTCAGAAGGGGATTTTTTGGGGGTGGCTGGGGTTGAAGATGACGCTTCTTTGGCCTTCAGGACGACCTCTTTGGGCTTTTGATTTATTTGGGCTCTGTGATCCTGCCAACTTTCCGCAGCTTCAGCAGGAGGGGGGACAGTCGGAGTTTGGCTATTCATCACCATAGTGTCGTTAGGCCGCGGGTTTTGTTCCATAATTTTTAGAGCTAGTGGCTTAGATTTGACCTTTTGATTGTCAAGTCTGAAGCTTGGCAGAACGGCGAGGCCAAGAAGATGGATGCCAGCTGAAATGATTAGAATTTTCCGTCTTTGAGCCATACTGTTGATCCTCAAGATTTCTAATGAACCAGTCGGTTGCCTTGTGCCTTGTGGTTAGGTAGACTATCGGCATAACTCAGGAAAATTGAGTTTTTTTCTAAAATGAAAGGTCTAACCTTGTATAATCTAAAGAATCTTATTTTAATTTTAGGTTTTAGTATGTTGACTCAAGGGTGTACCAGCACCAAAGGTGACCCCAACGATCCTCAGGCGGCCTATGTTGCAGCTAAAGAATCTTATGATGATGGTAACTACGAGATTGCGTTGACGAAACTTAAGGAGTTCACGGCTCGATTTCCCTACTCCAATCTCACGGCGACGGCTGAGCTTCAAATTGCGGATAGTCACTATCGCCTAGAACAATTTCCCGAAGCTAGTGCTGTGTATTCTGAATTTATGAAGCTTCATCCCAAGCACGAAGAGGTTCATTTTGCCAAATTTCGTATGGGTCTTTGTCAGTGGAATTTAGCACCAGAAAGTATTGATCGCGATCAAGAATTTACCGAAAAAGCAGTCACCGAGTTTAAAGAACTCGTCAAAGATTATCCTACTTCCAAATATATCGCCGAAGCTAAGGTGAATATTGAAAAAGGAGAAAGGCGTCTGGCAGAGGCCCTTGCCTTTGCGGGAGCCTTCTATTGTAAGCAAGAAATTTGGCATGCCTGTGCTCAGAGATCGATGGAGCTTGTGGACGAGTGGCCCAAGTATAAAGACTTAGTAAAAGCAGCATCCCGAAGGGTCGCGAATTCTTTTGACCGCCTTGCCGATCTTAAAGACAAGTCGGTCGAGTCGGATAAGAATCAGTTTTTTAAAAGCATGACGTCAGAGGAAATGCGCAAAAAGGCCAGGTTCTTTCAGGCATCTTCAGAAAAAATAAACGAGAATTAATGGTTTTTGAGGCAGAATCTGCCTAATCTCAGATCAACTCCATCCCCCTTTTCCCATGTAAAATGGTTTTTGGGGAGGGGCTTATGAAAGTGATCGTTTGGGGGATTGCAACCATGCTGTTTGTGAGCAGCTTGGTTCTCTGCCGAAATATATACAAGTCGGTCTCACCCAAAATAGAGGCATTACAAAAGCAATACTCGGAATTTAATACAGGCGATATTCAGCTGGCAAGTCAGGTTCTTGATGATTCTGGTAAATTGATTGCAACCACCGGGCCCGTGATGCGTCTTCCCGTACACAGTGAAAATCTTCCGCCCCATGTCGTTCATGCTTTTTTAGCGGCGGAAGATGTTAGGTTTTTTAAGCATTTTGGTGTGAGTCCCCTAGGTATCTTAAGAGCTGCTTTTATAAATTTGAAGGCAGGTCAGGTGGTTCAGGGGGCCTCTACCATTACCCAGCAATTGGCAAAGCTTTTGTTTTTAACCTCTGAAAGGTCCATGTCTCGGAAGTTCCATGAACTCGTAATGGCTTTAACTATCGAGAAAAGTCTCTCGAAGCGAGAAATATTAGATCTTTATTTGACGACGATTTATTTTGGTAGAGGTGCCTATGGACTGGAGGCGGCATCTCGTGCTTATTTTGACAAGCCGGCTAGACTCTTAACAGTTTCTGAAGCAGCTCTCCTTGCAGGAATCCCCAAGTCTCCTACTAGGTATGCACCTAGCCAAAACAACACCAAACGTAGCGAATGGCGTCGAATGCAAGTTTTAGCATTGATGAGAGAAGCTTCTTTTCTTGACGACATTATCTGGAAGGCTGCTGGAAACGAACGCCCCAAAGTTCAGACAAACTGGCGCAGAATTGGAATGCCCATTTCTTTTTTAAGAGAAATCCCCAAAGAGGTTTCTCAGTATTTGCCATTGGATACTCTAGGAGATGGGATTAAAATAAAATCAACTTTCTCCCCTCCCGATCAAGAAAAACTCAATGCCCTTATCGCAGCATTGTACGAACAATTACCACAGGGAATGCGGTCCGGCTATGAAGTCGCAGGGGTCTCATTGGCTTACACAGGCGAAATTTCCGCGCTAAAAAGCTCCCATCTAGAAGATCAAATTTACTATAACTATGCGCTTCAAATGAAGAGGCCGCTTGGTGCACTGGCTATCCCTGTGATTGCAGAGCTCGCATTCCGTGATGGGGCTGGGTGGGGGAGTTCTGTGAGATATTGGGAAGACGATATACATCCGGCTAAACAGAATTTGCTTCAAGCTATGAAAGAAAAGGATTATTTCTCCATGTCGGGAGTTGTGGATCAAGTGGGAGTGACGGGAGTGATTCAGACTTTGAAGCGAGCAGGAATTCATTCGAAATATAATGACATTCGCGCAGCTGCTGGATTTGACCAAGTCAGCCTCTTGCAAATAGCTAGGCTTGGTGCGACCTGGGCGAGTTTCGGTAAGGAATCACCTTCTGGATTTATGATTTCAAGAATCGATGGATTTGGAGGTAAAAATTACTACTTAAAAAGGCCTTTTACTGCCAAGCAGACACTTCCATCAGCATCAAGTCAGCTTTTGCTAGCCGGACTCATGGAGGCATCTCCTTGTGGCAAAGTGAATTGCTACGCGTCTTATGACCCAAATGGTGGTAATTTGCATCTCATGCTTTTTGGGAAAAAAGCTGTCAGCGTGGTCTGGCTTGGAGGCAAAACTGGCGAGACACTTGTACTTTCCGCAAAGCAACTAGATGCTGTGTATAAAGCGGCGGAATCCATCTATGAATCTGAAAGCCAAGGCTTAGGGTACCTAGGGTCTGGCATCAGCTACCTGAAAAAAGCAGGCCTAAGAATTCCAGTTCTCCTATGATTTAGCTTTTCAGCCATGACTCATAGTCTCCATTTCTCTAAGGCCGCCAACTATTCCCGGGCTTTACTGGGTCCACCTTTACAATGCCAGTCTCGATTCAAACTGTCCCTGATTTAGACAGTTGAACGCTTAAAAGTGGCGGTTAGGTCTTTTCATTGCGCTTAATTGCCGAATTTATTAGTAAATATTAGCAAAAGAATGGCATAGGGTTTGCTTGAGTTTAAGGGGAGGCTCATTATGGCCAGGTTTTTTGTCATTTCTTACTTCATTTTTTGCTTCATGGCTTCTCCTAAGGGCTTAGCTGCTGACTATAATTGGGATGCGGATATTGGCTTTGGTTCCTTTAACGATCTCCAGGTACCCTATGGAGCTGGGACATATGGGGAAAAATCAGCACCTCGGGCAGATGGAACGATTGCTGAAAACGATTCTACCCGCCGCATGGGAACCGCATTTAGTACTGAAGTGGGGATGACACAAATCATCGGAGCTGATCTCGCTTTACTGAGTAGCGTGAGCTTTATGCAAGTGGGAAGCATGGTTACGGCAGAAAATCCTTCCATCACATCGACCTATGATCGCTTTGGTTTGGATAGTCGCGTGAGATATTCTCCGTCTCCATGGCCCGTCGATGTTTTGGCTGGAGCTTCTTTAAAACGCACGGACTGGAGAAATGTATCCACGGCACATTTGCTCGATGGAGTGTCTCTTTTAACCGGTGCCGGGCTTCGAAATTTTCATAAATTCCGTCTGGAAACAGAAGCAGAATGGTTGCTATTCGGAAGGTTTGCATGGGAAGAAGCAGCCCTAGATCTTACCCCGAAAGCGATGAAGGATGTAGACGTCTCCAGCAATGTACTTAAGCTTAAAGTCTCGTATTTGACTTTTAATAGTTTAAAATTTCAATTGTCCGCCGAACATCAGACAACTCAAGTTGACTTTAATGATACAGCTGCAGCCTATAAATCAAGCGGACTTGAGGTGAGTTCCTTTACAGAAAAAAAGAAGTCTGTCCGTTTGAGCGCAGATCATTTTACGGTGGGCTTTTCTAGAAGCTTCTAAACTTCTTTTGATTTAAATAACTTCCTGTTAAGCTAAGGCTCCCCCAAGCCTTGGAGTTAAATTGTCAGTAGCCAAAAGTAGTTTACTTTTTTCTATAGGGACATTTGTAAGTCGCCTTTCAGGACTTCTCAGAGAATCCGTCATTGCTTCCGTTTTTGGCGCTACAGGTTTGTTAGACGCCTTTTTTGTCGCCCATCGTATTCCCAACATGCTGCGGGAAATGCTTGCAGAGGGCGCTTTAGGCTCAAGCTTTACCCAGCGCTATTCCGCGATAAAGGCAAAAGATCCTACAAGAGCTAAATCCTTGGTTTGGAATATGCTGGGGCTTACGGCTTTGGTAGGAGCTCTCGTAGTCCTGTTAGGTATCACGCTTGCGCCTTGGCTGGTTAAGGGCATGACGGTTCACGGCGGAACACTGAGCTCAGATTGGGAGAGAAATGCAACAGCATTGACGCGAGTCATGTTTCCCTTTATCGCGATCATGTCGGTCACCTCCATTATCAGTGGCGTGCTAGCTCAAGCTGGTAAGTTTTTTGTAAGTGGCGTCTCACCGGTAGCCTTAAATGGCGGATATATTTTAGGAGCCCTGTTTTTCTCGACGCTTTCCTTAAAGTATATTCCAGAAAGTTTTTATGATTTTACTGGTGATCCTCGTCTTTTTGGGCTTGCGATCGGAACGGTCCTAGGGGCTCTTGGTCAGTTTCTATGGCAGGCTTCAGCGGCTTGGAAAGATATTCGCCCCCGAACAAAGATTCAGCTCTGGAACGAAGATATCAAAAGTGTTGTGGCTATGATGGGACCTATGATCATTGGTGCCAGCGCGGGTCAAATTAATGTTTTGGTCAATACAAATTTTGCGACGAGTTTGCAAGAAGGTGCGGTCTCGTGGATCACCCTTGCCTTTAGAGTACTTCAGCTGCCCATTGGTATCTTTGGGGTTGCCGTGGGAACAGCGGTCTTGCCTGCTTTGTCGCGAAAACTTGCTGCAAGCCATGGGCAGATAAATGAGGACGTTTCTAAAGAGTTGCAAAATGCCATTGAATTGGTGATTTGGCTCATGACCCCATGCATGGTCTTTCTGATCACTTGTTCCTATCCCATTATTAGACTTCTTCTCGAAGGCGGTAAGTTTAATGAGATGAGCGTCCACCAGACTTCCATGGCCCTTGCTGCCTACAGCTGGGGGGTGGTGCCTTATGGACTTATCAAAGTTTTTACAGCTTATTTTTATGCCAGTTCTCGCACAAAATGGCCGATGTACGTGGGCTTTATAAGTATCGGCTTCAATTTTCTACTTAACTGGCTTTTTGTTAAACAGCTAGGCCATGTGGGTCTTGCTGCCACTGCGGCCTTGATGTTCTCGGTAAATACAGGCTTTTTGATTCTAGGCCTGCGGCAAGACCCTATACAGTGGAATAAATCAAGGCTGATCACAAGCCTCACTTGGGTCCTGGGAGCTGCCTTAGCGTCCGCCCTCGTTTGCTTGATAACGCCGGTCGATCTCGTTTGGAAGTCGTCAGGCGGGATTTGGGCCAGAAAATTAGAAGCTGGAATAGGTTTAACCGTTGACGGTTTAGTGGTATTTATTTTTTTCAGCCTTGCAGCCATGGCGTATTTGCGCCTTTCCCCCCGAAGTTTATTCGAAATGGCGAAGGTTAGATTAAAAAGAGGAAAAAAGCATGAAGGGTCCAGATAGTACTCCCGGTCACAAACGCATTGCAGCTCTAGATCTCAATTTATTGAAAACCTATATCCCCAAAAACAAAATTAGATTTGTAACGGCAACGAGTCTTTTCGATGGTCATGATGCCAGCATTAATATCATGCGTCGTCTCCTTCAGATGCGCGGGGCTGAGGTGATTCATCTTGGTCACAACCGAACTGCAAAAGAAGTGGTGGAAGCGGCGATTCAAGAAGATGTTCACGCTATTGCCTTGAGTAGTTATCAAGGTGGCCATATGGAGTACTTCACCTATATTCGCGATATGTTAGATGAAAAGGGAGCTCGCCATGTGCGCATTTATGGCGGTGGTGGAGGAGTGATAGCGCCCTCGGAGATCGAGACATTAGAAATGTCAGGCGTTTCCAAAATATATTCCCCTGAAGATGGCCAGCGCTACGGTTTAGAGGGATGCATTGGTCACATGCTTTATGAAACGGATCTGTTGATCCAATCCTGGGGGGACATGGGGAAAAGTCAGGTCTCTAGACTCGCTCGGGCCCTGACGCTTTTGGAAAATGGTATTTATTCGACGACGGAGCTCCTCAAGGAAATTTCTCCAGTAAATGCGCGCAGTCATACACCACCCGTTTTAGGAGTTACAGGCACCGGCGGCGCTGGGAAAAGCTCCTTGTTGGATGAAATTTTACTTCGTTTTCTTTTTGATTTTCCTGAAATTAAAATTGCACTTTTGTGTATAGATCCCTCTAAGAAAAAAACGGGAGGAGCCCTCTTAGGCGATAGAATTAGAATCAACGCAATGGCCGACGATAGGCTTTTCCTAAGAAGTTTAGCGAGTCGAGGTTCTGGAAAAGAATTGGCTAAAGTAACCCAAGATGCGGTCGAGATTTTAAAATCGCAAAATTTTGATTTCATAGTCGTGGAAACTTCTGGTATCGGCCAAGGGGACACAGGTATTTTGGATGTAAGTGATCTCTCACTTTACGTGATGACACCTGAGTATGGGGCGTCTACTCAGCTAGAAAAAATCGACATGCTCGATTTCGCAGATCTTATAGCTGTCAACAAGTATGAAAGAAGACAAGGCCCTGATGCCGTTCGAGATATCAGGACTACTTTGAGGCGAAGTCGTTTTCAAGGCGTGGAGCCCGAAGCGGGTTACCCTGTTTATGGCACGATTGCCAGTCGCTTTAATGATGACGGAACCAACGGCCTCTATCGGGCTATCGTCCAAAAATTGAATACAAAAATTGTTGGTAAGCACTATGAGCCATCAAAGAACCGAAACTACGAGACCTTATCCACTCACCGCAATGCTGTGATCCCTTCGGAAAAGCAAAATTACTTGGGAGATGTGGCGATTTGTGTCAGAAAATATCACTCTTGGGTCGGCGAGCAACTTGCTATTGTGAAAGATTCTGAATCTGTGGCTCATATTGAAAAGCTCTATCCAGAGCTTTCAGGGGATATTAAGAAGAAATTTCTGAAAGAATCAAAGCCCTTGGATGAGATATTAAAAACCGCATTGTCCAAATGGAAAGAGACTAGAAACAATTACAATTCCGAACACTTTATGTATGAAGTTCGAGGTAAGAGTGTCCACGTTCAATCTTCCTTTGAAACGCTTTCAGGCTTGAATTTACCTAAAGTTGCCCTTCCTTCTTATGACTCAGAAACAGAAATCGCACGCTTTATTCTCAAAGAAAATGTCGCAGGCCTATTCCCATTTACGGCGGGGCTTTTCCCCTTTAGAAGAAAGGGCGAGGATCCTAAAAGGCAGTTTGCGGGAGAGGGCGGACCCTCTAGAACGAATAAACGGTTTCATTATCTTTCAGCGCAAGATGATGCCAAACGCTTATCCACAGCATTTGATTCTGTGACTCTTTATGGTTCCAATCCAGATCCCAGGCCAGATATTTATGGTAAAGTTGGGGAATCTGGGGTCTCTATTTGTACCTTAGATGACATCAAGGCTCTTTACAGTGGATTTGACTTGTCGGCTCCGAACACTTCGGTAAGTATGACCATAAATGGCCCAGCTCCCATGATACTCGCCATGTATTTGAATGCGGCTATCGATCAGCAAGTCGATTTTTTCATCGAAAAAAATAAGCGCATCCCTACTCCCTTAGAGCATGAATCCATTGCCGATAAAACCCTACAAGTGGTTCGAGGCACCGTTCAAGCAGACATCCTTAAAGAAGATCAGGCACAGAATACTTGCATCTTTTCCACGGAATTTGCCTTGAAACTTATGGGGGATGTGCAGGAATTTTTCATCGAAAAAGGGGTTAAAAATTATTACGGTGTATCTATTTCTGGATATCACATTGCGGAAGCAGGAGCCAATCCCATCACTCAGCTGGCCTTCACTCTTGCTAACGGATTTACTTATGTGGAATATTACTTAGCACGGGGGATGAAGATTGATGACTTTGCTCCGAATCTTTCCTTCTTTTTCTCAAATGGTATCGATGCAGAATATGCCGTTCTAGGTCGTGTAGCACGCCGGATTTGGGCCATTGCTATGAGGGATTTGTACGGAGCCAATGAAAAAAGTCAACAGCTCAAATATCACATCCAAACCTCTGGACGTTCCTTGCACGCTCAAGAAATGGATTTCAATGATATTAGGACGACTCTTCAAGCACTCATGGCTCTTTATGACAATTGCAATAGTCTCCATACGAATGCCTACGATGAAGCGGTCACAACTCCTACAGAGGAGAGCGTGCGTCGAGCCATGGCGATTCAAATGATTATCAATCACGAATTCGGATTGAATAAGTGTGAAAATGTAAATCAAGGATCCTATTTTATAGAACATCTTACAGATCTAGTGGAAGAAGCTGTACTCAAGGAATTTGAGAGCATTTCCTCTCGAGGTGGTGTGCTTGGAGCTATGGAAACTCAATATCAAAGATCTAAGATTCAAGAAGAGAGTATGCATTATGAGCATCTTAAGCATTCCGGAGCTCTTCCTCTCATCGGTGTAAATACTTATCGCAATCCAAAAACTCTAGATCAGAATTATGTGAGACCAGAAGTAGAACTTATTCGGGCCTCTTATGGTGAAAAGGACGACCAGCTTCATAGATTGGCGGCATTTAAAGAAAGATCCCAAGACAAGTCCTCTGATGCTCTGGAGCGCTTAGAACAGTGTGTTCTAAGGGGAGGTAATGTATTTCGGGAACTGATGCATACGGTTCGATATTGCTCGCTTGGAGACATCACGACGACATTGTATCGAGTGGGTGGGCAGTACCGCAGGAATATGTAAGTAAAGGCAGTTCCAATTCCATGAGGCAGTTTTAACACCAGAGCTCCCTCATGATTAGTCCCGCTGTCTGACGCCGGTCTCTGACACCGCTCCCTCGAACCTCTGCCTTACTAGGGCCCCAAAAGACTCATGAGATGGGTGTCTTGTGCTGATGAATGCTGGCTTCGAGGTGGAAGAGCGGCAACATGCCGAAAGTCTTAGATTATTTAGCTTTTTTAGGGGCTTTAGCATAGATGCACTACATTTAAGCTTCCCTGCGAGTCGAGTGCTTTTCCCCAAGCTGTTGTTTTTATGACTTTAATTTAAATTTTGCCACTTTATTGTGTCAGAAGTTAAATAGGGTTGTTTTTACGACTTCTTTTGGGCGGTTGGGAGCTCCTCTCTTTTTACGGCCTAGGAGAGATTTTCATTTAAGTTTTCTGATCAAACGGTCGATAAGCGTAGCACTTGTAAGCTAGGAGACTGAACGTGGGTGATAAGACAATCCGACGCAAAGTAGAGGCAGAATATCGTAAGCAGATCGCTGGAAAAAAAGTGGTTAGCCTTAGTGAATTTCGCGACCTTAATCGCGAGGTGGAATTAGGCACCATACTAGTTGTGGATGATGAAGAAATACAACGAAATGGACTTAAAAGAATCCTGACTTCAGAGGGATTCCAAGTGGTCCTTGCAAGTGACGGCTTAGAGCTTGCAAAGCATATAGAAAACACTCGGTTCGACCTTATTTTGTTGGACGTGAACCTTCCCTGGGTAGATGGTTACGAATTGTGCAGAATGATTAAAAGTCATCCATCAACCACCAAAGTGCCCGTCGTGTTTGTTTCAGCACGTCAGTCTAAAGAGGACATGGATAAGGCGTTTTCCGTCGGCGCAGCTGATTTAATATCTAAACCCTATGATGTTTCTTCTATGGTGGCCTCGGTTTCCAAGTTTGTCAAAGTAGCAGACGTATTCGCCTAAAAAGCCTTGACCTTTTATGGCTTTTGATTCTATAAATATAGACACGATTGTTCCCCGGTAGCTCAGTCGGTAGAGCATGTGGCTGTTAACCACAGGGTCAGCGGTTCGAGTCCGTTCCGGGGAGCCATTTTTCAAGATGGCCTTTTCTACTGCGATTTAAAATCTGCAGCCATGATGCTTTAACCCTACTCAGTAACAATATTTGTAACTTCACTGGACGTTCTCTACATCGGAATGGTGCTAAGGGTCTGGTTTTGTTTTCTGTGGCTAGTGCTGATTTCAAATATCTCTTCCCAAATTGATCGGTTGCGCTTGAATTCTGAAGTCAAACTTCTTAGTTTATGGAATCGTAAGACATCAACATCATTATATATGTTGGTGGTTGACATTCTATAAATCCATAGCCATACTGATATCAGGGAGGCCGAGATGCCGATCGCAGCAAAACGTCCTGATGTTAGTTCCTACGTGGCTCATGCCTTAAAAAATGACATCGTTCGGTTTTCTGATCATGCCATGCAGCGAATGGATGAGAGACTCCATGAGTTCGGGCTCGATGAAATTGACGTTTTCCGTGTGCTTGGGAGGGGCCGACGCGAAGAGGAAAAAGACGAGTGGAATGACCTTTATCAGGAATGGAATTATGCATTCCGAGGCAAGACTGTTGATGCTGTGGAGTTGCGCGTGTCCGTTGCACTAAAAGCAGCTGGTGTTTTAGTGATCACTGTGATTAATCTTGAATTGAGGTGATGGTATGAAAACAAATGTACGCTACATGGGATTCGGATTTCCGGTATTTCTTCTCGGCGTTGACACGGTTCAAACTGATGGAGGTCGCTCCTATCTCGATATTCCCCATCATAAATTGGCAAAGAGTCTCTTCTTAGCCGTTTTGTTGAAGCCAACATTCCTTACGGGAGCTGAGCTCAAATTTATACGTAAGTATCTTGATTTGACCCAGGAAGAGTTTGCAAAAGTCATTGGCGCAAAGGGACATTCCAATATCGCGGGATGGGAAAACAAAGGACAAAGGTCCACGGGCATGGTGGAACAAGCTGAAATGATTGCTAGGCTCAAGCTTGCCGTGGAGTTTTCAGAAGGGGCAATTAAGATCGACGATTTTTACGCCACCATTGTAAAGTCGGGGCTGGCAAAAGATAGCAAAATTATCGAATTGAATATGCAAAACGTGGCGTAGATTTGAGGCCTGTTGAGCGACAATGAAAAACGGACACTGGCGACTTGATAAAGTAACTTGAATTGGAGCAAGGAACCTACATGTCGGACTGAATATGGCTGGCTAGGCGGATATCTATACACATTTTGGTGGCCTGAAGCGACTAAGGTTAAAGTTCAGGCGAGATGTTTTAATCATGAGGTTGTTTCTGCCTCGCGTGGAAAAGAAATTATTTAAACCTAAAACCCTAGGTCTAAAGGAACAGAACAGTTCAAAAAGTCGGCAACATAACCCGGATGATTCTACCTTTTCAGTAGAATTTATGTTCCCAATTGTTGTGGGAGCTGGTGTTCGAGCTGGTCAATTTGTTAAATCGGATAAGAGATGGGTGCTAAATCTAGAATTAGCAGCTTCTGGGGGGGAGCTTTTAGGGTGCGTTTCAAATCTCACGAGTAGGGGGATTGCTGCCACTTGATTCGAAAATTTTTTAGGTGTGAGTCTGAATTTAGAGCCGGGCCCTGGGTGAAGTATACGTTAAAAGAAGTTTTTAATTTCTTTTCCGATGAGAATAACCTCGAAATTGTCACCCCGCCTGGGCTTACTTTTCGGGCATCGAAGAAGAAAACTTCTCAGATCGAACGATGGGCTGAAATTGATTATAGGATTTCGGTGCATGGCATTTTCAATGGGCTGGAACTCACTCATTGCAAATTGGCAGCCACAGCCTCAATTTGTGCATTTATAACGGAGGAGCCCATACCCATTGTGGCACCATTAGCATCTTTTCGAGGGGGGAAAAGGTGGAACTTTAATGACGACTATTGTTCGCTACAAAGTTCCGATGGGTTTTCTGGATCATGTGGTTGAGCGGGGTTTTGCAGAGAGTTATAGAGATAATTTTTTGTGGACAGAAAGTCTCAAATTGTGGATATTTAGATAGTTTTTGTCTAAGAATTAAGGGGTGCAAAATGTTTAAGTCAGTTTTTAAGCTATGCTTGGTTGTGCTATTCTCTGTTGCGAGTACTTCCTTTGCTAGGGGCTTTTATGATATCAGAATGAAAGACTTCCGTGGCAAAGAACTCGATTTTTCTGCATTTAGGGATAAGCTGGTTTTAGTCGTTAATATAGCCTCTGGATGTGGGTATACGCCTCAGTTGGGAGATTTGGTGGCATTGCACGAAAAATATAGAGCTAAAGGACTAGTGATTGTTGCGGTTCCTAGTAACTCCTTCCATCAGGAGAAATTGGAGTCCCTTAAAGTTGGCGAGTTTTGCGAGTTAAAATATAAATCAAAGTATCTTGTAACTGAAAAATCAGATGTCATCGGTGATAATAAAGTAGAGCTCTATAAATTTCTTGTGGCCCATGCACCTTCGGACAAAGATAAAGATGTGTCTTGGAATTTCCATAAGTTTTTGGTCAGCAAAAAAGGGGAAGTGTTAGCGCGCTTTCCGTCGGAGCCGGCCCCCATGTCGAAAGAAATTACAGATGTAATCGAAAAGAATCTTAAGTAGAAAAAAACTACACATCGAAGGTTTTGAGTTCGTACGCCGATATAGGCGTATTAAATATGTGAGATGGAAAGCTATAGCCCCCATATCTAATTTTAGTTATCTTGGTGTCATTGTCACAGAACCGCATTTAAACGAGATACGACACGACGAACTTTTTTCGGTTTTTGCCTAGCCATTTTTCTTGGCTTCATTGGCTATAATAAGGTTCTGAATCGCCTTACTATTATCATCTGTCCGAGACCCTAATCCCCCGATAACCCCTTTTCTATCAACCGAAGACCTGTTTTGACTCAACTTAAATTTGGCGTTGATCTCGGAAATGGTCACTTCAAATCCTACGATCGCGGTCGTGAGGTCCGTCGGATCGCTTAGATCGTCAGGCAGCCAAAAATCCCATGGGTCGAGTGAATTTTTTTCCGCAGCGTGAGTTAGTTTTTTAAGGCAGTTTTGGATGCCATTGGCATCCAAGATTAATTTTGTCAAACCTTTGCAGTGAACGACGGCATAATTCCAAGTAGGAACGTCATTTTGCTCATACCATTTTGGGGTAATATAGGCGTTTGGTCCATGAAAAATCAGGGTTGTCTCAGATTTTTTAATATGTCGAGAGTGCGGATTGGCCTTTGACATGTGGCCAATCAAGACTAGATCCCCATTGGGACCAGTTTCTACTACCATAGGTAGGTGGCTTATAAGGGGATTGTTATCTACAATTGTAATAACTGTAGCTAAAGGATAACTTTCCATTAGAGATCGAATTTCTCTTTTATCTTGACATTGAAATTTGCTTGGCAAATACATAAGCGCCTCCCTATCAGAGTTAAAGATTTCAAATTAGTCTAAGTTTAGATTTTATTGAATAGAAAACTAATTGCTTTGTATTGGTTGACCTGCCCCTCGTCGAAAGCAAGATGCAGACTCTTGCCGTCGTGTTGCGACAATCAAACTAATTTTTGCGGGACAACATGATCTTAGCTGGCAGAGTTCTGAGTAGAAGAGCTTAACATATTTTGGGGTTTAACATAGGAAGCTGGTCGATGCTTGCGAATCTAAAGCTGCATCTTAGCGCCCTCATGAGACAATTCGAAACCCAAGCGCTCGTAGAATCGATGGGCATTTTTTCTCTTCTTGTGGGTGGTAAGCTGAAGCCTTCGGCAATTCCGATTCTTGGCAGCTTCTATAGCCCATTTCATCATATGGGAGCCGATTCCCTTGCCGCGCCATTTTACGGCAATAAAGACGCTTTCAATTTGACAGTCTTCCTGACCACCTCCTTGTAGGTACGTTAAAAAGCTGAGCTGAAACGTTCCTATAACTTCACCATTAGTTTCGGCAACCATTAGGGATTGATTAGGGTCCTTCTCAATTTTCTGAAATGCTTGGGAGTATCCTTCTGGAAGTGGTTCGGGAATAGGTTTATTCTTAGCTCCTTCGAGAGCTCCCTGACTCATTAAAGACACTATAATTTGGATGTCATTTGAACTGGCACGTCGAATGAGAACGTCAAAGATCCTGTCGGGATAATCCTGGTTCATGGCAGCCTTTCTAGTTTTGGATTTTAGACAATGCATCAAGGAATGGAGTTTGAAGTTCATCCAGAAGTAATTTTACTTAATTTACAAGTGGTTCGTGAAAATGCAATATTTCTTGTTTTTTTCGTGTAGAATTCTTCATCTACTTATATTTCTTTATCCTCACGTTTTCAATTCCAAAGCTTCAAACTGGCGGCATACCTATTGGAATTAGTTTCTTTGGCATGCAAGGCTTTTCGGTCCTTGGCGCTAATGGGGTTGTGCAATCACCTAGTGATTTCAACGGGGGGCTTTTTTCATTTTTTCAATTACCTAGGAAATCGTAATAGGCATTTCTGCCTCATTGGTCACGACCTTAGGATATTTAAATTTCTCCAGCGGATTTAATGTGGTGTATTTGAAGATCCTTTTGGTCCATGCCAACTTGCATCGACATTGGGTAAGCCTTGTGATTGAAATCTTGTAAAGATTAGGGTGTCACCTAGATTGCCAGTGTGAATTTGTATACGGTCGCTTTGAATTTTTGCTTCTTTATGAAATCCGAGTCTCAAAGGAATCTTGATGCTTGCAAAGTTTTCTGCATCAGTACGTATTTCGATTCGTCTTGCTTTAAGCTCGGAAAAAGCAAATTGGGTAATTGCGGTCACGGCCTCTCCTATATAGCCTTTTCCTAGATCGGGAGTCCGGCACCAATATCCTATTTCAAACTTTCTCACATTCCAGTCGATTCCATGGAATCCTGTGCTTCCTAGAAGACGCATAGAATTCTTATCAAAAATCGAGAGTCTCAACGATTCCCGCAGAATCCAACTTGCGTATGCTTTTCTGAGATTTATTTCTGCGTCTTCTTCGGTCATTGGTTGAGAGGCCCAGGAAAGCCATTTTTTTAGTTCTGATTGAGATTCCATTACGGCTCTGAAAAATTCAGGACCGTCTCCTGGCACTGGGGGGCGAATGAGAAGCCGATTGGTAGTTATAGGAACTGGAAGGTCAAAAATAATTGGATTCGTAATTGGCATGGCTTTCTCATTTTCAAAATGTTTGTAACCAATGTTTTAATTGTAATTGAGAACTTGTGATCAAAAAAGCGAATTGTCTTCTTGGATCTTGAATTTAGATGCTTTCACAGGTTACAATTATATTATGAATTAAGCGAACTTCGGTACATATGGCTTCAAATTAAGATTCTTCAGGCAGTATAAAAAATCCATTTTAAAGTTTCTTCGTCGAAAGTGAACTCAATTATAAGTTCATTCATTTGAATGATTAATTCTATTTTATTCGGTTTAAGTCAACTGCGAGAAATGCGTAGATTCCATGTGCTGAATATAGTTTTTGAATGGGATGTGTGATTTCCACTTTTCACCAAATGGCACTGGTAGCGGTGCGCACAAAAGGCTTGAAAGAAAGGCATAGATCGTGCAGTCCACTTCGGAAATTTGGCTTCCATGGAAATAGGGCCCTGACACAGACATCAACTTGGAAAGTGAGCTCATGTCTTCATCAAGCATTGTTTCCAGCTCTTCGAAGCTATGTCGCGCGACCCCTTGCCCGAATGCAGATCGCTTAACGGACCTTCTTAAAATTTCTGGTAGAATGGTTCTTACAATAGGCGGCATGCTGCCGAAATATGCTTTCTTTACTACGGCCCAATTGGCATCAATACCCCATCGACTCCAAAGGATTTGAAAATAGGTACCGTCCTCTAACATTCGGCGACAGGCGTGTCCGATGGCTTTTTGGTGTTCTGTGAGATGAGAATCCAACTGGATATGAAATTCTTGGGAAAGAAATTTAATAATGAATTGCGAATCGCCAAGATACTTGCCTTGGTATCGAATATAGGGCATTTTCCCTTTTGGTGCTTTGATAGGATCGAAATTACAGATTTCATATGGAATTTTTGCGGCATTAAGAAAGCATAAAAGCTTCGTACAAAAAGGACTTGCATTAGGCGAGCCCCATGCAGCTGGTCCTTGATATAGGGAAATGGTTTGATTGGATTTCATAAAATATCCATAGCCTTTATTCTCAGATTTTTGGTTGCGTTTATTTTGAAGTATTCCTGGTATTCTTAAAGAAATCAAATATAAATAGCGCTTCGTTTAGATTGCTTAGCTAAGGACCTTGCGTTATCGGCCGCGAGTAATCTCTCTTTCCGACCTATATCATTTTTTACTAGAAAGACCATTCGTGCTTGGCGTGGAGGCTTAGATGTGGATGTCTAGAGAATGACTTTTTCTGAAGTATAGCGAAATGTTCTTGCCGCCTGACAGTCCCGTTGTTTTTCATTCGGTTAAGACTTCTTTTTGCCAGTAGGGGGTCTGTTTTTTCTTGGCCTCATTTTTTGTGTTTTATTTGAGAACTCACCTTAACGTAGCCGGCAATAGCCGGAGCAAGCATGGGCTATGTGGCTTAGCTCAATCAGCTAGAAACTCTGTTTCAGATCTTTTTTTTGGGCAGGTTACGTGGCTGCGGGGGGCTGAGTGAAGCCCTTGGGATGGATCGTTGTCAATTGTAAATAGCCGAAAGTATTGTTTTTTATAAAAAGATGTCTTCTGTTTTAGAATCCTCATCAAATTCTAATGTGGAAAAGCCTAACTTTTAGTATGAGTGTCCTAGGCCCATTTTACAGAGGGGAAGAAAATGAGAGTACTGTTGGTAGAAGATGATCAAGCGATGTCAGATCTTTTGATTCGAGTCCTAAGGGATGAGTCCTATGCAGTAGATCACGCGGCAGATGGACAAGAGGCTGAATGGCTCGCATTTGAGAACCCTTACGATTTAATTATTTTAGATATTATGATTCCCAGAAAAGATGGACTTAGTGTTTTGAAAGCCATTCGACAAGGTGGCATTGTGACTCCCGTAATGCTTTTGACGGCTCGTGATGGCACAGACGACATCGTGCGTGGGCTAGATCTTGGAGCTGATGACTATGCTACCAAGCCTGTGGCTATCGAAGAACTTCTTGCCCGGGCTCGGGCGCTGATTCGAAGAAAAGATAAGATTACCAGTGCCTCTCTTGAGGCGGGACCGATTGTTATTAATCCCGCTCGCCGCGAAGTTCTCATTGAGGGCAAAGTGGTCGACCTCACCGTCAAAGAATATGCCCTTTTAGAGTATTTTGTTCGTAATGCGGGGACGGTACTGGGACGCACGCAACTTTCTGAACATGTGTGGGATATGAATTTTGAGCCAACCAGCAATGTGGTGGATGTCTACGTGGGTTACTTACGTTCCAAAATTCAATTAGCCATAGGCCATAAACTCATTAAAACGGTGAGAGGTCACGGCTATATGCTTGATATTAACAACTCACTTCCGTCTGGAGAGATGGAAAATGAAGCTATGAATGTTCCTTGAACGTTTGCAGTTTAAATATCGGCTTTGCATAAGTCACCTTTTCCTACTCGCTACGTTATTTGTAGGAGTAGGATTTGGTGTTTTTTATGCGGTTAAGTTCTTTATAAATTCTACCGTCGATGAATCCTTAATTGCACTTTCTCACTCCATTCGTGAAAATCATTTGGGCCAATACGAGTCTCCTTTAGAGCTATTTACGAGGGAATTTAAGGGAATTCTTGGAGGTGATTCTGATGATTTCCTAGGGGTGAATCTTGACGGCCGATATGCGCAAATCATCACTATTAAAGGCGATGTTCATAGTCGATCCAAAAATTTTGAAATTCATATACCCGTTACCGGTCGGTCTTTGTCTCGAGCAGAGAAAGGATTAGAAACACTAGAAACATTTAAAGTCTCGGGTATGCCTTCACTGAGACAAATTACAATCCCAGTCATGCTGAGGGGCATGTTTACAGGTCAGGTAATACAAGTTGGTGCTTCCATGGAGAAAAATGAAAGGCTTCTGGAAAGCGTTTTGTTAGTTCTTTGGACGGTACTGCCAATAGGTGCATTCGTCGCTTCTCTGATTGTTTATTTTATGGCGATGTCAGCATTGACACCAGTAAGCGTCATGACTAAAGCAGCATCGTCGCTTGAGGTGCAAAATCTTTCTGGGCGCATTCCGGTTCCCAAAGCTAAAGATCAACTGAGTGAATTAGCCATAACTTTTAATCATCTCATCGACCGCATTCAAGACTCTGTTTTAAAGTTGAGAAGATTTACAGGCGATGTAAGTCATGAACTGCGCACGCCGTTGGCAGTCATCAAAGGCGAGGCAGAGTTTGCTTTAAGAAAACCTAGAACGCCTGAAGAGTATCAAAAGACTCTTGAAATTATTCGTAGAGAATCAGGCGGCATGGCTAAAATTATTGAGGAGTTATTGCTTTTAGCGCGTGTTGAAGGACTCGCAGTTAAAATGAATTGGGGCCAGGTTTCGACTCCAGCCTTTATTCGCCAGTTGCAAGAAGATGCAAAGTCTCTTACGCAGGAAAAACAAGTTAGTGTGGTCAGCGATGTAAAGCCTGGTGCTTCAGAGTTTGAAGCTGCAGAAGGATACTTGTTACTTGCGGTTAGAAATATTCTTTTTAATGCTGTAAAGCATTCTCCTGTTGGAGGCGAGGTCGTGATGCGGTTCGAAAAACCCTATTCTAAGAATACAAATAGCACAAACTTTATAATTACTCTTTCAGATAAGGGCGGCGGGATCCCGGAACAAGACATCCCCTTTATTTTCGATCCTTTTTATCGCGTTGATTCTGCTCGGAATCGATCTGTTGGCGGCAGTGGCATAGGCCTTTCTCTGGCCATGGCCTTAATTAAAATGCATGAAGGTAAGGTAGAAGTGGAGTCACAGCTTGGAATTGGATCCCATTTTAAAATTACCATTCCTCAAAGCAATGGGCTTAACAGGAAAAATGAAAATATGGAAGTCTTGCAACTTAAAGAAGGCTTGCAAACGTAGCATCTTTGGAAGTGTTTGATATAATTCCCATGACTTTTTTTGATATTTCGCCATCAATCAGATTTTGCCAGCCTTTAACTCTTTCATCAATTTCAGGTATTAAATCGTCTTTCAGTTGAGTTAACATGATCTTTTCTGGCGGCTTGCAAGCTGTGTAAAGTTCTTCAGAGTCTCTTTGAATGATAGCAATATATTTTTTTTCGATAAGGAACTCTAAGCTGTCTCTTATCCACGCCGACGGGACCCGAATTTTTTCGTGGATTTGGTCAAAGTGGATGCCACCTTTTAAATGGCTCCAAAAAGCTTCATAAACGATAATGAGACAAAGATTTGGTACAAATCCTTCGAGTTGTTTTTGATCATATGCTGATTCCAGAGATGTTGGTTTTATGAGTTCTTCCTCTTCCTTTTCCACTTTGAAGCCTTGTTCGAATCGCCAAGCTAACAAGGCTCCAACCATAACGATGACCCAGCATATATAAAGCCAGGTCAAGAACAAGGGGAGGGCGCCAATAGCACCGTATAGAACCGAATTTTTAGAAAAATATTTTACATAATAGCCAAACACATCTCCGGCAATTCCAAGTGCCACTGCTGAGAATAGAGCTCCATATGCAGCATATTTTACTTTGACATTAGTGTTGGGGATGACTTTATAAATAAAGAAGAAAATCGAAAAGCCGCTAATCGTGCTTGTTACAAAACTCAATATGCTTCCTAGGATGCTGCTTTTTTCACCATGAAAGCCCGCTAGAAAATTGGTAATGCCAAAGGTTGAGAGGTAGAAGAAGAGTAGCGAACAAAGAAAAGTGCCTAAAGTTAGAAGCGTCCAGAAATACACAAATCTGGTAATCATGGTTCTTTCCAGCCGAACCATCCAAATTCTATTGAGGGCTTGTTCGATCTGCCTTAAAAGCAAGATCAAGGACACAAGGATGGAGACAAAACTCGTGACACCAATTTGGGTGAGCGAGAGGTTTGAAATAAGTTTGTCTAGCGTTTCAGAAACAGTTGAGCCGGTGCCTTCGGCAAGGTTTTGAATGATAAATGATTTGATGGAGTCTGAAACTTTAGAGCCCCCAGCCATGAGGGGCTTAAAAATAGAAATAATTGTAAAAATAGCAGCTAGTGACGGTACGATTGAAATTAAGGTAACATAAGCCATTGCTGAAGATTGCTTAAGGATGTCCAGGCGGATCATGTCTGACCAAAGTAGTTTGAATATGTCCCTATACGAGAGAATCGAGTCTCTCAGGGCGAATTTTCTCACTAACATCGGCTACTCCAAATCAGTGGACAGTTTTCCAATTGCTGCGATTATGAATCCATTCTTTTATATCATAAGTCGTGTTTTTTTCCCATTTGACGGCAGTTCTCTGCTCCATGAACATTAAAAACAAACTGTCAAATATGTTAAGAAATAGATCGAGTTGCCTTAGACGCATAGGTATAGATACTTGCTGGGGGGCTTCGTCATCTTCATCGCTCGGAGTAGGCAAAACTAGCCCTCTTGGGCGAAGATCTTTGGCGTTGAGTGTTGTTCGATATTCACCGACACCAAGGACATCCATACCTATCTTTAACTCGCGAATGGTCTTGCCAGTAACTAAAGCTACGGCGGCCTCAGCCGAGTGCGCAGGATCGCCCCCGCGCATGGTATTTTGTTGGCCCGAGGTTGCACTTGTTACCACTCGATCATCAATCCAAAGGGTCAATTGGATAGGTTGTTTTGCGTGCTTGGGTATTAGGGTTAATTGACTGTCTTTTTCAATTAAATACCAAAGCCAGGTTAAAAATTCATATCCTAAGAAGAATTTGCTTTTACCGAGGGCCTGCAATTCAGAGTGCAGTTGGTCTTCTGCTTCCTGGGATTCCTTTGCGGAAGCTCCCTGTCTTCTTCCAGGCTCTTTTTCTTTTGACGGTAAAGTTTTTAATGCGCCTGGTTTATTCGTGATGTTGTCTTCATCGAGGTCAAATTTCTTCGTTTCCATTCCAAGTCCTTCATGTCGCCTAGTCCACAGCGTTGTGATATATTTCAGGTGTGTTCGGTAGCGAGGATCTTAGGTCTTCATTTCGAAAATGTAAAGGAGGCATGGAATTGGCAGGAAAAGAGAAGCATCCGAAGAATTCCAGCGGCCAAAATGAAGATGAAAAGCTTTTTCATGAATGGTTAGGGAAGCTTGATAGCGCTGAGATTCGCTTAAAAAATGACCAAAAGCAGCCTGGCCCCAAGCGCTCCGGGGGCGGAAATATAGTTTTGGATCTTCATGGGTGTACCCTTGCCGTAGCTATGAAAAAGCTGGAAGAGTGTATAGAAAATATACTGACGCAAAATCGGGACGCGGAACTTAAAGTTATCACGGGAAAAGGCATCCGCAGTGTAGGACCGCCTGTGTTGGCGAGGGAGGCATGGGAGTTTGTGGTAAATCGCTATCATTCGCGAATTGCGCGGATAGATTCCTGCCCAGCAGACACTCTTTTGGGTGGAATTCCAATTCGTGGATATTTTGTTGTTGTATTCAAGAGGTAGGTCTATTTGTGAGACGCCATTCCTCGCGCAAATAGTTTTTTTTTGCGGTACGCGCCACGATTTTTCTTATCTTAGCCTAAAAACAGCCGAAATGGATAGGGAACTCCCTTCGGGTGGATACTTTTTAGGAATATGCCAGTGGCCAGTGATTCAGAAATAGACAAATCAAAAAGCACTATCGAAGGCGAGAAAGAGCATGATAGCGAGTTTAATGGACTCTTTGACCACGAGCCGAGTTTTAAGCTGTCATGGGAAGATCCAGGGCCGACGACGCAGCGGTTTAAGGTTTCAGACTTGCCCCGCGAAGTGCGCTATTCCTTAAAAAATATAAGCCGATCGAATCTTATATATGCTTCGTTAGCAATATTTTTATTGGTGATTGGTGTATTCTATGGAGTTCAGAGAAAAACAAAAGTGGCTAAGCCAGCATTAGTTGTTGAAGATGCGGTACTTGCACCGTTACCCTCAGATTTGACAGAATCTCTTTGTTCTTCAGTGATTTCGAAAGGTGAGGTTAGAAAAGAGTTCTTGGGGATTCAGGACTTAAATGTTCAGCTTCGCGTGTATGACTGCTTGCAATTTTTAAAGTCCCCCGCTCTTAGAGATAAATTCTCAAAGAAAATGGAGTTTTCGGAATTAAATCTCTACAAAAATATCGTAAATGTACTTTATGCCGAACCTGGTGTTTCTGCATTGGAGGGGGATTGCTCTAAATCTCCTAAGACCAAACTCTGCTTAGCAGATGTCTTGGCTTATAGAGCCAAGGGCAATAAAGCAAAACTCAAATCTGAACTTAATAAAATATCTGACGCAAAGGGATTGGCAATCTCATTAGTGGAACTCATAAAAGCAGAAGTGGCTCTAAATGACGAGAATTGGGCTCTATTTAAAAAATCAGTTATGAGCTCTGTGCAGGCCGGTCCCAAATATTTAACAGGCTTAAGAAGTGAAATCTTAACTTGGGCTCAGATCAGTCTCTTGAAAAGAGGTTCGTATACCGAAGGCGCTAATTTTGGGAATATAAATTTGAAAGTTCTTGCCGGTGAAGACAAGAATGCTACTTGGAAATCTCGGTTCCTGGCCCAATACTCTTCACCCGGATCCAAAGATAAACTCATTCAATATGCCTTTTCAAAAGCCGGTGTGGTTCAGCTGGTGAAATCTCCCGAACTATTCAGTTTGATCGTACCGGAGGCTGTGCGACTTAAATTAGGCGCGCAGATATTAAGTCGATTTGATTTGGTTTGGGATTTTCAAAGCTTAGAGGGCAGCTCACAGCGTAAGTCAGCAGAAGATGTGATTCTTTGGAAAGCCCGAGTTCTCTTGTCACTTAAAAAGAACCAGGAAGCCGAGATTTTGTTAGCCAACTGGCTTCAGTTGAGCCGTTCCGTTTCCAGTGAATATTGGCATGTAAGAGGGCTTGCCAATGTTAGGATTAACAAATGGAAACAGGCGCAACTCTATTTCAATAAGGCAAGGCAGTCTGGTCCTATTCACTGGACACTCTATTGGAATTTGGGCTTTGTTGCCGCAAAATTAGGCCAGTCTGGCTTGGCGTCGGAGTTTGCTAATGCGACCATGAAGGATGTGGTGGGGCCTAAAATGGATAGGCTGGCTTGGATGCAGCTTATTTTGGCAGAGGATGCTTTTACGCGCAAAGACAGCGCTGCGAGCGTCGCTTTAACTAGGCGTTTTTTGAATACTTTTCCAACGGACGCGGCAGGTTGGGAGTTGTTGTCTAGAGGATTGAAGCACATGGGGAAACGGGCAGAATCTGTAAAGGCAGGTATGAAGCTAGATGAACTTGAGGCACAACTAAGGTATTACCTAACCGACAGGTACTTATTTGCCCCAAACGGTCCGTTTTCAGGACTGCGCTAGAATAAAGGACTTACCATTTGATTCCTGCAAAGACCTTTGAATTACGAATTGTATTTTTGGCTCATAACCGCTCGGCCAGTGAAATTTTTGAGACCAAGGAATTGGTCACAAGTTGGCTCGCTGGAAATGGGGTGGAGTCATTTGTGGAGGGTGCCATCGATGATATTTATGTCGACCACCGTTACGATCAGACTCTAAGTGAATTTTATCAGGAGATGGGTGGCAATTTAGCCCCCGTCTCCATATATGATTATAGCTTGGAGTATTTGGCTGATTTAAAGGCCAAACTTCTTTTGGCGTTTCCTGATTCTATTGCGATTGAAGATCATTCTATGGACTCACAGGTCTGGATGGAAGGTTGGAAAGAAGGATTTAAACCCATTTTTAGTGAGATGTTTTGTATTCATCCTCCTTGGGATAAGCCTACCCAACCCGGTCTCATCTATATAGATATCGAGCCTGGGATGGCCTTTGGGACGGGGCAACATGCTACCACTCAAATTTGTGTGAGAGCCCTTGAAAAATTGGAGAGCCATGATATTCAAGGCAAGACTTGCCTCGATGTTGGGACTGGCACGGGTGTATTGGCAATTGCGGCTAAAAGACTTGGTTTTGCTGAAGTTATCGGGACTGATATTGATCATCTCGCCGTCGAGAGCTCACAGTACAATTGCAAGGTCAACCATGTCGATGTACATATTATGGCAGGGAGCTGCCCAGAATTTTGGCCAGATGGCCGTGATTTTTTACCAGTAGACTTTGTCATTGCCAATATTCTTCCTATCGTATTATTTCGAATCCTTCCAGATTTAGCTCGCGTCACTAAATTAGGTGGAAAACTCCTGCTTTCAGGGATTTTAATGGAACAACTACAGGAAATGACTGATGCGGCATCCTTGCTAGGATTTTCCATGGTGCGTTCAACGGAACTTGAAGGTTGGGGAGCGCTTTTACTCGAGAAACGTAAATGAAACATCTCTTTCGATTTTTTGGCACCAAAGAAGATTCCTGGAAAGTGCAGCCTTCAGAAATAGAGCACATGATACATGTTCTTCGCATGGATGAAGGCGATAGATTTGAAATCATGGATGGTAAGGGCAGAATAGCGTCAGCGCGGTGCCTCAAGGTAACTAAGAAGACCCTGGATTTTGAGGTGGAAGAGGAAATCGAAGAACCTCAACCGACTAGGCAGCTAGAACTAGCGGTGGGAGCCTTGCGACCTAATACCTATGAGGAGATGATACCTCCACTAGTTGAGTTGGGGCTCAGCAGGCTTTTTATCTTTGGCCAAGACTTTGTTAATAAAGAGCGCCTTAACGAAAAAGTCAAAGATCGTTTCCACCGACTTGCCATCACCGCTGCCAAGCAATGCAAATCTGCTTGGCTACCAGAAATGATTTTCACTGAGACCTTGGATGAGACGTTGAGACTTTTTCATTGCGAGCCCATTTGTCTATTGCCCGGATCCAAGTTGTCGTTGTTTGAGGTTGTTACGGCAAACGAAGGTTCAGCCGGATTTATTATAGGTGGAGAAAAAGGTTTTTCAGATCGGGAAGAGCTCCTGCTGTCAGAGTATAGAAAAGTAACTTTAGGGCCCCAAGTGCTAAGGGCATGGACGGCAGCTGTGGCGGCAACCGCGGTTTTTGCGTCCAAATATCACACATGATATACTGGTGAGTCTGTGTAGGGGGTGGGCATGCGTCTATTATTTCTTTTTCTATTTCTAGTCGGGTGTAGATTTTCCAGTTGGGAGGGAGACTCTGCAACTTTGAATAATGGGCCTATAGTGGAACCTACCAGCTATGCAGCAAGAACTACGGGGCTTTTTCTATATGAACTCCATTCTATACTTCGTGACAAAGACATCTATAGTAGAGGCAGGACTCTTCCCAAAGAATGCCAAGACAGAAATCTGATTTCCGAGCGAAATGCTGAAGCATGCGGTTTTAGAACCTCTTGTTCTGGCAGTATCGTTAAAGATTCTTTTTTTAGTGATCAACCTGTCATAATTACAGCAGCCCATTGCCAGCTGAATACGGCTTTCGATGAGCTTAACAACAAGCTCATGGACTCTTTGGATCGAAGGAATAAGCAAAAATTTGGCTCAGGAGAGACCAAAACTTCGTTTTCCAGGCGCGTCCATGGAGCAGGACGGCTCTGGTTTTATGTTCCAGCGTCTAAACAATGGCTTGAAATAGAAGCGTTTATACCACATCCGCGTTTTACAGAATTGAATATTGGAGATGAGACAAGTAACGATGTAGCGGCTGCTGTCATGGTTTCTGAGTCATCATCAAAAGTTCGGGACACATTAAGCGTTGATTATTTATTAGAGCCGATTGAGCCCAAAGACCATCGTGTAAAGCAGGAAATCATCCGACTTGCAAATTTGTCTGCGTCTCAGTCCGCAACAAAAGATCAAAATTCAAATTACACCTTTGATAAGTCCATTTTTGCAAGTAGCCCTGATTTGGCGGTCTTTGGCTTTGGTGTTTTAAACCGTTTCTCCCAAAGGCGGGTTGTACCAGGTGTAAATCGAGAAGGTTGCGCGCATCTTCCTAATTTTTCTTTTTCCCCTGAAAAAGGATGCGAAGAACTTTTTCCAGTTTCCATTGCGAATCAAGATTTGCCATTAAGGGGAGTTACCTTAAAAGCCGCCATGATCAGCATGGACCGCAATTATATATTTGCTCTTCCGAGGGCCTCGGCGCCTTCCGAGGGAGTATGTGTAGGTGATTCAGGTGGGCCTGTTTTTAAGACCCCCAATAAACTTATGGCAGTGGTCTCTGGAGGACCTCTACCTTGCGCGGGCGGCGTTTCTTTTATGACTTTAGTTGGGACTCAAGTAAAAGAGCTGGGAGCTGCCATCAAAGATCCCCGTAGTCGCTAGAACTGTCTAAAAATTAATCTAAGATTCTTTTGAACTTGAGTGACATTGAGGTTTTTGCAGTTACTTGGTTCTTCAACGCCATCTAATTGTCGATTCCTGCTAGCGATTCTAGTAACATAGAGTTATTATTTCCTTCTAACGTTTTAGGATGGGAGTCACTGTGGTAAAAGGTCGGCGCGGTGGTCTTGGGTCGATGTTGGTTGAGCCCTACGTTCAAGTTCGGCTAGGTCTTATGATTGTGATGCTCAATTTAATATTTTCCGTTTTGATTGCTTGTGTTTTTGGCTTTTATATCTGGGATATGTTTAAAGCCATGGAGACGTATTTTCAATTGAACCAAGCGGAAAGTTTAGTCACTTGGTCCAAGTTTGCATGGCCACTAGCAGCTGGCGGGGCGCTGGTTAGTGTATTCATTGGTATGACTTTTTTTATTACCATTAAGTATACACATAAAATTTATGGCCCCTTGATCTCAATCCATCGATTTTTGGATGTTATACTTGAAGGCGGCAAGCCCGAGCCCCTTAAATTAAGAAATAATGACGAACTGGGCGGCTTAGTGCAGAAATTAAATCAAGTTTATGAAAAGTTGAGCGAGAGTTCAGCCGGTAAAGTATAAAACATTGTAGCGAGGTATCGAAACATGACATCACGAGTCGCGACCACAGCAGAACTGGTCAAATCTGTATATGAGAAAATGCCTGTTAAAATTGCGAAGTTTAGAAAAGAACTGTCTCGACCGTTGACTCTGGCAGAAAAAATACTTTTTTGTCATTTAGACGAAGGGCAAAGTGTTGCTGATTTTAAGCGAGGACAAAGCTTTATCATGCTTCGACCAGACCGGGTCGCTATGCAGGATGCAACGGCGCAAATGGCTATATTGCAGTTTATGCAATCGGGAAAGAAGTCGGTAGCCGTTCCTTCGACTGTTCATTGCGATCATTTAATTGTGGCTCATAAAGGCATTTCAAAAGACATGACAGCGGCAAATGCCGATAATTCAGAAGTATTTAGCTTTTTAAAAACAGCTTCTGAGAAGTACGGAATTGGCTTTTGGGGGCCGGGTGCTGGAATTATTCACCAGGTAATTCTAGAAAATTATGCGTTCCCAGGTGGGCTTATGATTGGCACCGATTCCCATACGCCAAATGCGGGCGGTCTAGGGATGCTGGCTTGTGGAGTTGGCGGAGCTGATGCCGTGGATGTTATGGCAGGGTTTCCTTGGGAGTTGCTCAATCCAAAAATTATCGGCGTTAAACTTACGGGAAGCTTTCAGCCATGGGCTTCGCCAAAAGATGTAATCTTGAAAGTTCTGGAAAAACTGACTGTAGCTGGTGGCACCAATAAAATAGTTGAGTATTTTGGCCCAGGCGCTTCTACGATTTCTTGCACTGGAAAAGCGACAATTACAAATATGGGAGCTGAGCTTGGGGCAACTTGCTCTGTTTTTGCCTACGATTCAAAAATGTCTGCTTACCTAAAGGCCACCAAAAGGACAGACTTGGCTCGCCTTGCTGACGAGTACCAAGAACACCTTCGGGCAGATGCTGAAGTTGAGGCTAATCCCACTAAGTATTATGACGAAGTTGTCGAGATTGATCTAGATAAGTTAGAACCTTATATGGTCGGACCTCACTCGCCAGATAAAGCGAGGGGTATTTCAAATTTCAAAGCTGAAATCATCAAAGAAGGATATCCTGATAAGGTATCCGCGGCGCTTATTGGGTCTTGCACAAACTCCTCCTATGAAGACATCTACAAAGCTGCTTCTATTGCTCGCGAAGCCTTGAAGGTTGGGGTAAAAGCTACCGCGCCCTTTTTTATATCTCCAGGATCTGCTCAAGTAGCCGCTACAATTAAACGGGATGGCTTACTTCAAACTCTTGAAGAGTTTGGTGGAACTTTATTAGCCAATGCGTGTGGGCCATGTATTGGTCAATGGACACGCGACGATATGAAGTCGGGCGAAGCCAACTCGATTGTCACAAGTTTTAACCGAAATTTTAGAGGGCGTAACGACAGTAATCCCGAGACTCTTGCTTTTATCGGCAGCCCCGAGATGGTTGTAGCCTATGCGGCCTCCGGACGCCTTTCATTTGACCCACGTAAAGATGTGATTAAGTCGCCAAGTGGCGGAGAAGTCAAATTGACGGCTCCTGTAGCCCCTGAGCTTCCTGAAAAAGGATTTGTGGAAGATATGTCGGGCTATATTGAGCCAGCATTAGATTCGTCAAAGGTAGTTGTGAATGTAAGTGCAACATCTGAGCGACTTCAAATACTAAAACCATTCTTAAAGTGGGATGGTAAAGACTTTGCAAATCACCGACTTTTAGTTAAAGCAAAAGGGAAATGCACCACGGATCATATCTCTCCTGCCGGTAAGTGGCTTAGGTTTCGGGGCCATTTAGATAGAATTTCCGATAATATGCTATTAGGAGCCACTAACTTTTTTCAGCCAGAACCGGGAAAAGGTTTGAATCAACTTACAGGGTCAAGAACGGAAACCTTATCTGCTATAGCGAGGCAATATCAAAAATCTGGTGAACGCTGGGTAGTGGTTGGAGACGACAACTATGGAGAAGGATCCTCAAGAGAGCATGCTGCCATGTCGCCTAGGTTTTTAGGAGCTTCTACGGTACTTGTAAAAACGTTTGCTCGCATCCATGAAACCAACTTAAAGAAACAAGGCGTACTTGCCATTACCTTTAAGAATCCTTCTGATTACGACAAAATTAAGGAAACGGATCAAATTTCTGTCTTAGGTCTTTCAACTTTTAAGCCTGGCGTAGATTTGACTCTTGAACTCAAGCACGAGGATGGAAGCCGCGATTCTTTTCCAGTCAAACACTCCTATAACCAGGAGCAGATTGAATGGTTTAAGGCAGGAAGCGCTTTAAATCTCATTTAAGTTAAGGTTTACAGATTATTTACGGTATTTGGGTGAATTTCATTGACAGATGTCGTGAATAGTCCTATAACGCTTCTTCACCATGACGCGGGGTGGAGAAGTCTGGTATCTCGTCGGGCTCATAACCCGAAGGCCGCAGGTTCAAATCCTGCCCCCGCTACCAACATAAGTACCGGCTCTGATTGAATAAATCAGGGTCGTTTTTTTTGTGCGGTGTCCTGGAAATCGCACGATGGTCAACCAATGGTCAAATAGCCATGTCGCCTTTGCTGTGGTGACATTTAGTCACTTCGATCATACAGACTTTAGTTGAGGAGAAAACATGTCTCTTCAAGTAGACGTTTTCTTTAAGCCATAGAATCTGCGTCCATGCGCAACAGGGTAAAGCTCTTAATTACAGGGCCTTAATTGCAGATTCCTATTGTTTCTAAAGCTATTTTTTCGTAGTGAAGCGTTGATGTAGTTAGTGATTTTTGTTCTGACGGATCTTCCCCCACCTGAAATGCATTAGATAGGCAGCATCTTATTGATT
>JBAXBA010000016.1:0-52454 GCA_037142195.1 Pseudomonadota bacterium | reverse complement strand
CCCAATAGTTTATAGATCACGCGAAGAATAGACATTTAAGCAACCCGTATAGAGATACCTCAGCGATCCTAAAAGAACGAATACAGTCGAGTTTTCAAAGAGCCATTTGACCTTTCAAGTCTAAATTGAGCGCATCTCCATTCTGTCTATAGGTGCCTTACTAGATCAAGGGCAACTGACTCTATAAACATGAGGACTTCATGTGGGAGTGTCCGATGCCTTGCTCTAGGCCCATGTAGGGATGCAGCTAATGTCCGTGCTGACATCAAAATATTCTAGATTTCACTTCCATAATAATCGCTCTATATCCAACGAAATCTATTTGAAATTCACAATTGAGGATGCAGTTAAATAGGCTTTTGATTCCAGTTCAGAAGATAGCTACACGCAACTTATTGTGCGATTTCCATTGTAGGGAGACTTTCAGGGTCTGCGTCAAGTTGAAGAACAAATTTAAAGAGGGGCTGAAAGAAGCGCGATGACTTAAAGAGATCATGTAGAGATACTCCCTCTGATTCTATAAGATTAAATCCTGTCAAATATTCTAAAAGCCCTACAATATCTAAAGTTTCCGCTGCAGATATTCTATAAAGATGGGATTGCATGGCGAAGTATGTTTTCAAGAATTCGCTTTGACGGAATGTGCCCATTTCCTTCAATAGAAAGGACATTTTCTTAAAATCAATTCTTTCTAAAAATCCCCCAAGCTCTCTACTGTTGTAGATCGATGCCGCTAGGACATCTCGAGTTATTTTCTTGTCAGATAAGAAGTCGACTAAAAGTTTTACTATAGGCCAAAGCTCTTTAACTGGGTCCAATAAAAAATAAATTTGAAATTTTGTTTTGATCTCCCAGAACTTTATCAGAAGTCCATGAAAAAGATGGCTTGGAGGCATTTTGTGATAGTAGCCTTCATCAAAGATAATTTGCCTGGACTTCACATCAAAATATATATTCTTTCCCAAGTCGGGAAGGCTCGCAAAAGACAATTGGCGATTGTCGAATCTCTCTTGCACCACTGAAATACCAGAGCGAACGATGATGGGAGAGTTCCAAGTAAGTGGCACGAGATTATGGTTGAAGCTGTCAAGGCTGATTCCCATATGGTTAATTATTTGATTTACGCCAAGTCTCTCTCTATAAATAAGAGACAAAAAATGATTCAATTCCATAAAAATCTTAGCCATTGGGCCAACAAGAGAAGGTGAAAGTTGGCTCTCCGGATATCGAGCCCCGACACTTATCGGATAACTAGCGGATCTTCTATTTCGCCAAACAGGCATGTGCCAATCTTTTAGGCGATCGACCTGGCCAGTGAGTATGGCAACAACTTGCACAGAAATATGATGGTTTAGACTGTTGGGGAACTCCTGATTCCATATGTCCGAAAGATCCTGGGGGCGTAGAAGATTGTTTCGCGCCATATCTCGCCAACTACTTGCATTGATACTAGGACAGCCTTCGATCGAAGTTGCTTCAAGATCTTCACCAATATTAGTGGGAGCATCATTTGAGCCTCTGCTGCTAATACTAGTGGCACCTAATATTTTTGTGTCTTCTTTCGCATGTGAATTTAAAGAAGTGGATTTGATATCAGGGACTTCTTTTGAAGTACTTGGATGCATAACTAGAAGTCTTTCCGAGGAAGGTGGAGCCTCTTGCGGATATGCTACGCTGATCTCAACACCAGTTATGCCGCTATCTTTTGAGGATTTTGCTTCTTCAACTCCCAAGTAAGATTTAAGTAGATTTAATTTTTCGTTCGAGAGAGTCGTCTTCAATGTCCCATTTCGAACGCTGGAATAGATGCGCTCTGCTAGCGCTTTGCATGCTGGTGTTTCTTCTAGTCTACTGAAGGCTGCGCAGATAACCATTTGGATTTCAGGGGGTTCCTGGTAGTAGAATCTTTCCAATCGATGAAGAAGCGAGACGGTGTTCGTTCTATTGGCGCATTCCATCGCAGCATTTTTGATAAAGCTAGCGGTGTCTCCTCCTTCCTGCCAAAATTCGAGTGCTTCTAATAGATAGTTAAATATGTCATCTACATCGGAAAGCTCGCAATTTCTAATATTTTGAATAAACTTGTGAAACGAACCTCGGATTGGGGCAAAATTCTTTATGTCTAAGAAGGAAATTTGCCTGTCGTGAGGTTGCAGACTTCGCGCGTCTTCATAGATTTTGGATTCGAGTTTATTCTGAATTCCATTCCAAATAAGTGGCGATGAAAGCGCGTCTAGAGTTTCAAAAAAAAGTGTAAATCTTACAGATTGGTCTTCGAAAATTTTGCCGACGTCCAAAAAGTCGATAGCAATAGCGATCATCTTTCTAGGATTACTGGCTATTGAAGCTTTAAGAAGAAATGTGTTTTTTGGTGAAGGGTCAAAAATAGACTTAGACAGGTAAATTCGAATGGTATTCTCATCTAGGCCTTCAGATATCAGCGCAATTTTGTTTAATATAGTTTCGGATTCGGTGCCGGTAATGATGTCATCTAAACTAGCAATCGTGCTAGGTAAATTCTCTATGGATTTATTCATAAGATCTAGAAGTAGCAGTAATGCAAATTGTTTTTCCTCTTCAAAAAGAAAAGGGACCCAATATTTTAAATAGTAGTAAATTTGAACTTCAAATTCTGGTATTTTGGAAAGGCGGGAAGTCTTTTGGACTCCATACCACTGAGACGCCAGGGGGGCGCCAAAAAGTTCATTGATAATGCCTATTTCAATTTGACTTGGCGAATCCTTAGTCGCAAGGTTAATAGCGCTGACAATATACTCAGATTTTTTCTGCAGATCTAAAGTATTTTCGGCCATCACTCCTAAATACATCCTCAGGTGATCTGGATATAATCTCAGAATTTCTTGGGTTCTTTTGATGTCCAAGCTGGGAACAGAGCCATGCTTCAAATTGATCAATATGAAATCTAACAATTCAATGTCCGAAACCCTGTCTTTTAGATTTTCGATGGCTTCGAAAGATACTTGCAGGGGATCTTCGCCGTTACAGGCAAACCAATGAAATGCCAATTTTAATTCTTCCCAGTGTTGTTCTTCTATCAATAAGTCGGTAATGCAATCAAAAATTCTCTTTCTACGAATGGGACCAAGGTCGATTTCTTTAACATTTTTCCATAGGGCCAACGTCCGAGTTGAATTCTTATTTCGCAGATGAATCTGTATACGATGCTGAATAAGGTCAAAGTTTATATGGCCGATTTCGGTGGCCCTTATGGCCCATTCATCTAGTACCTGAGATTCGATTAAGTAGTCGTTCTCAATGCATTCGCGCACGATTTCTAATCTATCTGAGAATCCCAGTTCAACCCATCTCACACATAGGTTTCCTAGCATTTTCAGGTTTTCACTAGATCTTAACAAATTGTAGTTGTAGTTAAAAATATTGGGTGAAAGAAACGAGTATTCTAGCGCATTCTTTCGACATCGGCTTGCTAAATCTAAGTCACCAACTACGGCCTCGGCTTGATCGGCCAGAAAATCTAGAAGCTTTCCCGTTTCCAATTCTGTTTCTACTTCATTTAGTCTACTGAAAGCCGTTTCAATGATGTTCTTCCAGTCTTCCCCTCGAGAAAAAGACTTTGCTAAGTTTTTAACCGAATCAAGACTTATAGGAGTTGCTTTCAGCAGCTTGTTTAAATGCAAGGCTTTTTGGATGGCGAGTGAACTGTCATCTGAAGCGTATATTTGGTTTAGTTGCTCATTTGCCCATCGCACCTGGTCAGGGTCGTCGTGCTTGGCCATAAGTGCTATGTAGACCTCAAGTGACTTGGCTTGATCTCCAAATCTACCCAAAATTCCTTGAACCTTGGCGAGGTTTTGAAGATACTCTGGGCGTTCCTGATCGAGGCTGGAAGCCAATGCAAGGCGGTCAACGGCGATTTCTGGAGCATTTAGGCAAGAAAGCCAGATTTCGCCAACAGTTGCGTGCAGTTCGGCTTGTTGTCTCCCAGAAAAACTTGGATGGGGTTCCTCAATAAAATCATCTAGTGCTTTTATAGCTTCCGGGTATCTTTTTGCCATGACAAATGAAGCAGCTAATGCCTTTATCGCTAAAAATGAGTGCCTATCGAAGCTAAGAGCCTTCAGTGCTGTTTCGCATGCAGCTTCTATATACAGGTCTCTCTGCAAGATATCGGTTTTTTCCAAAAGAAGCTTCGAGATCTCAGTTTTTCTTGGTTCCCTCTCAATGAGGTTGTCTAAGATTTTAAGTGTATTTTCCTCGTCACCCATCTCTTGAAAGATTTCTTTCTTCTTTCTCAGAAGTCGCCCTGGATGTCCCGCAAATTCCAATGCCCGTTCGTAACAATTAAGGGCTGTTGTTCTATTTTCATACCGCCATAGGTCCCCAAGAAATTCTGAAAAAACCTGACCAATATAGGGGTCTGTTTCGGCTTCCGGCCAATTTACTGCAAAAATTTTTATCTTTTTGCTAAGTATAGAGAGCTTTGCCTCTCGGCTAGGAGCAAGGCGTAGACGAGCGCTTAAGGACTCAAGCTCATTCTTCGAGGTACCTATAAGCCCTATGAGAGACAAATACTTATGCGGCGTTCGGCTCATTAAAGCAAAGTAAGCCGATCTGAGTTGCAGGTAGTAGCTACTTTCAGATGACTTCATGTTGGCCAAATAATCAGACACAGCAGACCATCGGCCCTCAGCGAAATCAAGTTCAAAGCTTTGATGGTGCCTAACTTGCTCTCGAATTTTAAGCAGGGACATAGGCATAGGAAATATCTGATTGACGTCAGCGATGGAGCTTGACTTAATCACAAGTAGATTGTTATCAGAATCGAACTTCATAATAATGTCTTGTTTTTCGGAAGTCTTGTCTTTCCAGGCTTGAATAAGTTGAATAGCTCGTCGCCGTTCATTGTTTTTCGCGTGAACTTTTGAAAAAAGCAGAGCAGAAAAAGGCACAAAAACTTCATTTATATTAATAGAATGAGGATTTTCATCTGTAAAGCCTTCAACCCCGATTGCTGTTCTCATCCATTTTGGAAATTTTAATATGAAATCAGGAGGATTATAGCCAAGACAGTACAAATCTCTGTAAACAAGGGTTATCCCAAAGTTTGATGGTAATACTTCCAACGTGAAGCCAAATGTGCCCAACGGGAGATCTTCTGCCATGGGGAGGGAGTTGTAACCTCGTTCTTGCGTCTTTGTCGAGGGTTGCATACATAAAACTGAGATGTGAAACTTATTGTAGTCGGATGGATGCACGATGCATTCACTTTTGGTCCCAAAAAAGCTTGAAACTAAATTGATTAAATTTCGCTCTAATTTAGATAGTTCGAGGCTAATTTCAGCCTGGATATGCCCATCGCTAAAGATCATCCAGTCTTCTACTTTGGATGGAGGATCAATATCTTCTCGGCTACTATTCCTCTTGCGAGGTGAATCATAAATTTTTTGGTCTATTTTAAATTCTAAATAATTATCGCGAAATTCGAATTGAAGCTTGCTCAAGTGTTCTGTCAAACTCGAAAAAGTGACTTCTGTTTTAGGAGCAGTGTTTGTTGTCATTTGCTTCCATACAACTTGCAAAAATTAAACCTATAATGCCTTATTTTACATGAATTCACCTAATAAGTGTATCGGCTTGCTTTCATTTTTTAGGGATAGAGGGGTTATAATGGAACATATCGAATCTAGGAGTCTTGTTTTGTTTGATTTTCACATGAACAATTTGGTCTACAAGAGCCAATGGATAGAACGTTCGCTTCCAAAGTATATTGGTTTGCGAATAGATAGCCTCCTAAGTTCTGAGTTGATTCATTTGGATTCGGTTTCACAACTTTCGAAAACAGCTGCAGTTATTGATATCATTTATGCATTTGCAAAGAACGCACGATGGCATTCCAGTGAGTTCTTTCTAGAAGCGATCTCATCTCAAATAGACGTTCGATACCAATTTAGATGCCCCAAAACTTTGGATTTAGCATTTGATCTCTTAGGAAATTCCAGTCTTATTTCCGCGGAGGCAGACCGCTGTTTTTTGATCCACTATTTTTCAGTCTGGTATGAATATCCTTTTTCTGAGTCTTCAGAGAGAATTTGCGGACTTTCTCACGACTGGTATGAGAATCTAAAAAAGAATCAAAGAAACCCGCATCATAACGCTGCATTGGAGATGTTGGGCTGGTTTAAGGCACTGCAATCACAACAAAGCCTTTGGCAGGTAGATGAGCTAAAACTCCAGGTAGTTTCGACTTATAATCTCGAGGGAAATTTAGTTCCAGGTACACTTTTCTCGGATTTGTTTAAGGAATTGCGAGAAGCAGATCCAAGAACTCCTCTTTCGGATAGATTTATAAATTGTGAGAAATCGGGCATTGTCTTTCGAGTGGAAGAGGAGGGTCAAACCTATGATCTTTCGATAGATGGCCAAAGATTGACTGCAAGATTCGCAGTTTCTCAGGGTCAGTCCTTATCTTTGTTGGAGTTTTTACAGTGGTGTGAACCTTGGCAGAGATGTTTTCTCCAGACTCCAAGTAGTCATAGGAAATTTATTCTCTCGAGTCTAGTTCAGTCAGAAATTTTTCCTAAAATGTCAGTTTTCGGCGAGTTTATTGCCAGTTTGGAAGAGGAGTTTGGCGATGAGTTTTGCCGAAACTACTTGATACAGTCGCTTGAAAACCAGACTTCAAATTGGCTGAGAGCGGCTTTGCTCGTAGCCGGGAAGCATCTGCTTGACCAAGATATTTTGAATCAAACAGCTGCAAGTCTATTAGATTTGCCTTCTAATGAAATTCAGAGGCTCGCCGCAGACGTTCTTTTTGCCTAATTTGCTAACAATTTCAGTTAGAACTTTCTTACCGATTGAGCTTAATTAACAATTGGGTTCATAATTGTCTCATGAACATTTGAGGGGAATTCATGTTTCAAGTTGATAGGCAAGTATTCATTTCAGCACTCATTGAAATCGGTCATGATCCCCTTCAGTATGAGGATTTGACCATATCAACAAACGAAGCAGCCCTATTCTTTAATATAGATATGGAATTCTTTGAATATGCACTTGAAGACGGCTTTATAAATCAGACCTCTGATGGAGAAGTATCGCTTTTAGATGCAGCATGGATTCATTATTGCTTCAAATGCGACAGTGAGATCTCACAGAAATTGTCCGTCTTAAGTTAGTTTGTCGTGAGGCAATTCATTTTTTTGGGGTTCATGGAATTCTTTTAAAGATTTCCGTGTCTTTGGAAAAATTGATTGGCTTAGCAATTCATTGGATTCTAATGGTATACTTGCAATTTGTAGATTGTTTTAATCCTCTTAAGGGGGGGATATCGAGATCGGAATTTCCTTTGCGTTGGACTACATATAACTAGAATTTTCGGCCAAAATTTAAGATTCTTCGCTTTACCTAGAGGTGGGCCGGCATACCACCCAGGATTCCAGATTTCCCATTCGGCCCCTTAGAGTAGAGTCGCGGTTGGCTATGATTTCAAAATCTTGAATTTTTATGGATTCAATAGCTCGTTCTATGATTTTCGTCCTTGTGGACTCATCGGTTATCAATCCTCCTGACTCAACGTCTGCCCGATCCGCTTCAAATTGGGGTTTGATTAACATAAAGAGATAGGTCGAGGGAGATGCTAACACCTTGATTGATTCTAGGATAAAGGTAATAGAAGTAAAGCTAACATCGCAGACAATGACATCGAAAGAGACATGTAATGGTCTTTCAAACTTTTTAATGTCTGTCTTTTCATAGACATGAACTCTCGGATCATTTCTTAGTTTCCAGTGAATTTGATTCGTACCTACATCGACCGCGTAAACTTCTTTAGCACCATTTTGCAAAGAAAAATCTGTGAAACCACCAGTAGAGGAGCCGACGTCCAGGACGGTTGCAGAATCGAAAATACGTGTGAGATCCAGCTCTTTAACGATTCCTTCTAGTTTTTCGCCTGCTCGGCTTACATATTTAGTCGAAATCCCTTTAATACGGACAACGGCATTAGCCTTGATCTTAGTTCCGGGTTTGTCTATTTTTTGCTCATCAACGAGGACCTTTCCGGAGAGAATCAAAGCGGTGGCTTCTTTAAGGTCTAAAGCGACACCTCGGGCTACAAGCAGGTCTTTTAGTGAGTAATATTCAGGCATTAGGTAATGTGCTGATATATTGGGTTATTTTTTTTTATATTTTGGGTAAATGAATTTGATCTCATGCCGATACCTCTCCTAGAAGGACTCATTCAAGGGTTATATTAGGGAGTGCGAAGCAGATGTCTATGTTAAAACTTCTAATGGTCGATGATCGAACAGTCGCAGCGGATTTGGCGCGAGCGGGGTACCGTAAAATGGGTGTCCAGGTAGCTTGTGTTCATGATGTGAAGTCTTGCTTTGATCAGCTCGTAGAGAAGCATTATGACTTATTGGTGATTAATTTGGATTATACCAAAATTGATCCTGCTAGACTTTTAAAGACAGTGAAAAGCTCCAAAGAATTCTCAGACCTTCCAGTAGTGGTAACTTCAGTCCAGTCGTCAGCTAAGATTAAGGCAAAGGCTCTTGATCTCGGTGCGATTCTTTTTATCGAGCAGCCCGTACCCGTAAGCTTCTTTATAGAAAAGATTAAAGCACTCTTGGATAAACAAGTACGTACGAACGCGAGGGTTGAAGTTTACGGAAGAGCAACGGTGCTTGCTTCCGGGCATTCGACTGAGTTTGGTATCATTGACATTTCAAATACTGGAGTTTTGATTTCTGGCAAGCATTTAGAAGCTGGTGCGCAAGCTTTGGTAACCCTAGAACTCGATGGTCTAAATAAACCCATAAAGATTAATGGCGAGGTAGTTCGCTCCCTGTCTGGTGAAAATAATGAGGGAACAGCACTTAGATTTTCAGAATTTATAGGTGATGCAGAGGAGCGACTCTCAAAGTTTATCGATAAACATAAAATAGATTCTTCTCAATTAAAATACTATTTCTAATTCTAAATTTGAAAACTAAAAGTATTACCTAAAATATTTTTTCTCTATTTTAGGGCTGCTGTAGGCTCTCGAGTAGTAACTAAAGTGTCGGCTAAATTCACACCTGAGAAAAGTGTTTTAAATATCTTGTAGAGATGGTCCTCTCGCGGATTTTAAAAAATCTCCTACGGACGTCATTATTGACAAGCTTACCAATTTTGCTTGGTCTTTAATGGTTAGGCTTGCGCAATCATTTCGGATATTGGATATGACAATGAGACATTAGCGCGATTTTTCTAGTGCTGAGCAATTTTAGCTTCGATGCTGTCTTGCCAAGCTCAAAAAGTTGACAGCGAAGTTAAATTTGATACTAGTAATACGGCAGGCATCTCAAGAAAGGATCCACCCACTGCAGATAGGTCAGCTGTGGATCACAGCTTTAATCAAACAGACGACCTCTAAGTTTTGAACTTTAAAACAGCTGAAAGAACGATTGCCTAGGTGATTGAATCCCTAACACGGGAAGCTAGATTTGAAACAAACGTATTGGTGTCATCCATGCTGAGGGAGTGGATGGCCGAGGCTGCGAGATGGTACAAGAAATTGGGCCGCACATTGCTTCAGTTGTAGTCTGCAGGCATTTAATGGAAACAGCAATAAAGAATCATTTTGGTCTTGAAAGTATCGCTATTCAAAATTTGTCAACTAGCAGCCGAGGAAGATTTTATTAGAAAATTACTACATGCAAGCCTTCAGCGATTACGCAGCAAATGAGTCGCGAAGAGCTTGCTGAAACCAAACTCGGCATCGGCTTTACGTGTGGCTGCAAGGAAGCGCTAGAATCAAAAATTCTGATATTAGATATGTCTCAGCAGCTGAAATCCAAAGCCGAGGCAGCGTTAAGGGCGAGTTTTAAGAAGCAGATTTTCTTTTACTTGGAAAATGTGGGGAAGCAGCAGTGGAATTCAAACCATTCTTCAACAATTTAAAAGAACATTTATGGCCATCATATTAAAATCGGATTGTAATCTGAAGAAGACACGAAGTTTACAGTCGGTCTTTTGGAGGCGATAATCCATATTCGGCAGCAAAGAAAAAATAATTAGACTTGGCTAAGGATCATGTAACTTCATTGTGTCCGTTTTATGGTTGCTTGTGCCAAGGTTTGCATTTTTTTGGGGGCTAAATTGTGAAGCGACAGCATTTCGCTGCGAGACCGAAGATTTATGGGCAGATTGCCATCGTTAGTCGGGATAGAGTTTTGATGGGGATATTTCAGCATTAACAAATTGCGGCATCAAGAAACCAGCGGTTTTTTCCTAAAGGAAATATTGTCATATTTTTTTGCGGGCTAGAAGAAACTATGACAAATCGATTTAAAGTGTATATTTGAAAGAAAAGTTATTTATAGTCCTAGTGCTGCTTCTAACGGCAAAAGAAACCGCTGCACTTTCTCCCTAGAAACTTATCCCTCAGGTGACATGTGCCACATTGGTAGCTGCAATTTCCTTTGGCGTTGAGAGCATCAGTTGATGCTTAGTATCTGTTGATGCTTAGTATCTGTTTCGTTGGGCCTATAAAAGGTGTTTTATAATCTTTATATAATCCTAGGAATTGTTTTTCCATAGTTGAAAGTCCTAGTAGTTGCTATCAGCCCAGCCCTTTTCCTCCAGATATTGAGAGTTTGATTTCTAACATTTGTGAGATTGAGCCTTATGCGCCTTAGTGCGCTCGATGAGCCATCATAGCTAGACAGTCATTTAGTTCCATTGAAAGTTTCTAGACTATTTCTTATTGGCAATTTCTAAGGCCTGTGCTTTAGTTTTTTTAGCTTCTAAGAATTCTTCTAGACTGATGATGTAGCCTTCTTTGCCTAATTTAGGAGTTATTGCGACTTCTCGGTAGTCATTGGCGATTGGGGCTGATTTGTTGCCAATCTTTATCTGAGAAGTGGCAAATAATAAGTTGTGAACAATGATTTCTGCGTTAGGATTTACGGAAATTTTTGATTTCAAACTTTGGATGCGGTTTGTAAGCTTTTCCATAATTCTTCTTGATTTGATGAGCCGTTTTTGAAGCTCTGCTTTCATTTCTATATGCTTTTTGGCAAGTGATGTAGCTTTGCGGCCAGCTAAGTCTCTTAGGTTTGCTCTATCTCTTTCGGATGCTTGTGTTACGCGCTCCAAGCGAGCTTCGGCTATCTGGGTGGAATATTCATTTTTCCAATCACAACCTATATTTACAAAAGTTTTTGTACCATTTTTTAGGCCAAGATTAAAAGTATACAAGTGCCCAGTCGCTGCAAGTTTTCCTCCCGCAATGATTCCTCCGTCTGCTGGACTGACTTCGATTCCAATACCTGCAAAGACGTTAGAATTTAAAAGGGTCTTTTCTACCTTAAGAATGCCCCCGCAATGGATACGAGAGTTTTCTATGTGGTAGGCTTCAATATTTCCTACTGCTTCGAGCCTACCTTGGTCTGTTGTAATGACGCCGCCTTCGACAAAAATCGAAGTTTGGCTTTTTACGATACCACCTTCGACGTTGCCATAGATAGATATGGGGCCCGTCCCGATGACGGAAGCGCCTCGATCAATATTTCCACGGATTTCTATAGGACCGTCATATACAATATTGCCAGATTTAAGTGAGACATCTCCCTGGTGGACATAGATTTTTTGAAGTGAGATACTAAGTCCCCTAATAACAGGAGTTCCTGGCTCTGTCGCAAAAAAGCGGCCGCCTTTTTTAGCTTGCAAACCTGGACCTGTAGTAATTTTCAAGCCAGCACCGGCAGGAGGGTCAAGAACTTTACCAAAGATATCTCTACCAGGCTTTGCTGGCGTTCGGTATAGAATCTCTGCAACAAGATCCCCAGGTTTGACAATCTCTGAAGACTGTAGATTCCTAAGATCAATGAAGTCACCTTCATGTTCTTTAATGAACTTTTCTCTAGCATGCTTGTAAGATGGGTGGAGGTACGGTTCCTCTCCTGCAACCCCAAGCTCTCCGGTCGCTAGGGTCATACCGGTCAAATCCTTTTGACTTTCCAGGGCGAAAAGAAGTTGAGACTTATACGGAATAAATGATTCTTGCGCTAGTTTGAGCTTTGCTATTTGCAATTCAAGCCACTCTTCGTTGAGAACCAAATTCTTGTTCTCATAGATAGATTTTTGGAAACTTACTACCCTCGCAATCATATCATTGTCGCTTACGTTCATTTCTAAATCAGACTTTTGAGCCTGTTGAGACTCTTTTTCTGATGTTGGTCTCTTGGTCTCACTTAATGAGTTTGAGCGCGTTGGGCTAGGCTGTGGTCCTGGTAGGGGAGAAGGTAACTTTGGATCAGAAACCCACTTGCCGTATGCGATCACAACTGCCTTAGGAATGCCAATTCCAAGCGCCATTGGTCCTGTGCTAAATTCTTTCCAAATTTCTTTAAATATTTCTGGGCTTGTCTTAACTTCAACCCCAGTTTCTTCGCTCAGTGCAAGGGCGCTCTTTTTACCTAAGGAAAGCAATGATTCTTCGGTAACACTTAGGAACGCCTTCGAATCTCTAATTAAAAGAGAAACTTCTAGCCTAGATTTATTTACAGATACGGTAACTGATTTATTTTGACTTTCTGAGAATGGTTGTTGAGCAGTGATAGGAATATTTTCCACTGGCCATTCGGATGCAGAACGGAGGAAGCATGCTTGTAGCTGCGATTCGTTCGGTAGTTCTTTGATATTAGCGCGCTCTAACTTACGTTTGACAATCATTATAAAAGAGTGGATTCCCAGTGCCAGCGCAGCTTGCGAGTCATGTAATGACACTTTGCACAAAGCTCCACTTCCGCCTTGTTTGATCACAAGCCACTTGAGCGAGGGAATGCCCAAACCGACAGTAAGCGCCACGGACTCTACTTGACATTCTGGCTTAGAAAGGAGTTCCCAAATTTGACGGTATTTAGCTTCATTAAACACGTGGTCTTCAATGATTTTTTCAGACATAAGTTGGGAAATCTTCAATTTACATCGCTGAATGATCTCTTCTTGAGGGATCGGGTGCTGCTGACAATACTCTCTGTGAAGTAGTACGCGAAAGCGAAACTGCTTGGATTGATAGAGTAGTTTTGGCTCTTTGGCTGACACTGTCTTGTCCCTTCGTGAACCAGATAAAATCCCCCCTCCTTCTCGGTAAGTCGCAGTATTCCTTTGAGTTTTTGTGGGGCGAAATCGCAGCTTTTGGGGCCAACTATCTAAAAATAATAGGTTTAATGGGTATACCCATGGCTTATTTAGAGAACCAGGACTTGTGGAATCTTCTTCAGGGCTAGGAAGGAAGGCGATTTGTGACCAATTGTCCGCATGCGGCCATAATATCCTGTCCCTTACTATACCGGACCATCACTCGGATTCCTTTTTCATACAAAAGGTCTCTAAAAGCTTCTAATCGTTTTGGGTCAGGAGAGTTTAGTCTCGAAGGCTCGATGGGATTGAGTGGAATGAGATTTACTTTTACGTTGATATCTTTAAGCAGCTCAGCAAGTTGGGAAGCATCTTGTATGGAGTCATTTACATTATGAATAACTGTATATTGAATTAAGAAGTCTTTTTCGTAGGATTTACTTTTTTCCCTAAGAAAGTCGAGGATGTTTCCAAGGGGAAAGCGGCGATTAATGGGCATTAATTTTGAACGTTCTGATTCAGAAGTGGCGTGCATACTCAGGGCGTAAGAAATGTTCGGCATAGATTCTAAAGCAGCTTTTAAGCCATCTAAATGCCCAGCAGTCGATATTGTTATTTTTCTTGCGGCTAAATTTAAACCCCATGGATCTGTCATAATGGAGACTGCTTTTGCAACTTCATCGAGATTGTCTAAGGGCTCACCCATTCCCATAAAGACAACATTTGTGATGCGCTGAAAACTTGGCAAGTTTAGAGCTTTAAGCCAATTAACATTTTCTTCAATCCATCGATTTGCTTCGATAACTTGAATTAAGATTTCACTGGCGCGAAGGTTGCGTTTTAAACCCATTTTTCCTGTAAAACAAAAAATGCATCCTTGAGCACATCCTACCTGAGACGACAAACAAATGGTAATGCGACTTGATTCCGGCATTAACACTGATTCCACTTCATAGCCGTCATCGAGTTTAAAAAGAAATTTTACACTGCTGTCATACATAGACACTTGAATCTTTGAGCGCTCAACTTTAAGAACCTGGGCGTGGTCGTCTAGCCAATTTTTAAGCAGTCGTGGCGGGGTAGCCTCTGACCATGGGCAAGGGCTTAGTTTCTTATAGGCGCCTGCCATAATGGTGCGCACATGCGCGAGACTGACCCCTAGCCGACCCCATTCGTTAGTTAAGTCTTCCCGATTTTGAGAATAGAAATCCAAAAATAACCCCCTAGACCCCGTTCAGGTCAGTTCGGCGGGTTATTAACATATTACGAGACTCATTGCCAACTTATAAAAAATCTGGGAGTCTGAGGACTTACATCAAGGACTTGGGGGAATTTAGATCGTGGCAGATATAGAAAGACAATTTGACTTTGAGGTGCCTAGTCTGAGATCCATTGGAATTAGAAACCCCATTGCAATGCCCATTGGCAAAGATTTTGTGGATGACGAAACTAAGCTCTTATGCAATCCGCATCTTCCAGATGCAGAGGTGCTGTTTCACGCAAAACAAAAGTTGCCTGCATTTGAAGTGGCTGGGCCTAGGAAAATGTTGGCCTTTGATCCGGCAAACACAAAGATGGCAATTGTGACTTGTGGGGGTCTTTGTCCTGGTATTAACACGGTTGTTAGAGCCATTGTTTTACAGGCGTTTGACCGCTATGGAATCCGCTCCATTGTCGGCGTGCGCTTTGGTTATCATGGATTAGGTCGTAATCGCCGATCCTTTAAAATTCTCAATCCAGAAGTGGTTGCAGATATCCATGATATGGGTGGTACGATTCTTGGGACGAGTCGCGGCACTCCACCAGCCCCTGAAATTGTGGACTGCTTGGTAGAGCAAAATATCCAGATACTTTTCACCGTGGGTGGGGACGGAACGATGCATGGAGCTCGTGCCATTCAGAAGGAAGTTGAAAGACGCGGACTCCAAATATCTATCGTAGGAGTTCCAAAAACGATTGATAATGACATTCCCTTCGTGCGTAAGTCCTTCGGATTTGAAACGGCGACTGAAGTAGCTTGCCAAGCGCTACATGCGGCCCATGTCGAAGCTCAAAGTTTTGATCGATGCATTGGCTTAGTAAGGCTGATGGGGAGGCATTCAGGGTATATTGCCGCCACAGCTACTTTGGCTAGTGGGCATGTGAATTATTGTTTGATCCCTGAGGCGGATTTTGACCTTGAGGGAAGCGGGGGCCTTTTAAAGATTCTAGAGACCCGTCTGGAAGAAAAACATAATGCAGTCATTGTGGTTGCCGAAGGTGCGGGACAGAAATACTTTGATGCCATACAAGGCGAAAAGGATCCCAGCGGCAATCAAGTTTTAGGTAATATCGGCGAGTTTCTTAAGAAGAGAATCACCGAATATTTTGCAAAGGCAGGTAAACCTGTAACCATAAAATATATCGATCCCAGCTATATGATACGCTCAGAAATAGCCAACCCAGCAGATCAACTCCTATGTGCTCGCTTTGCGCAAATGGCAGTTCATGCAGCCATGGCGGGTAAAACAGGCGTAATGATAGGTTACTGGCATGGGAGAATGACCCACGTGCCCTTAGACGCCCTAGAGGGACAATCCCAACGAATTAAGGAGCATGGTGAGCTGTGGTTCAATGTGTTGGAGACTACTGGCCAGCCTGCTAGGCTAACTGGCAAGTAGAATTTTTTACGATTCATAGCTGGCACTTTATTCGAATTCAACCTTCATTGGGGGACTCATTTTTGCGGCGGCGAATGGTCTGACCATCTTTGTCTACTAGAGAGCCATGTTTCCGTTCAAGCTCGGCTGCCATAGCATTTAACTTCGCAGCTAGCCGACCTAGTTCATCGCCCTTTCGAACTTGAACGCGCTCAAAATATTTCCCTTGGCTGATCAAATCTGAAAAACGCTCGACGGAAACTAAGGGCCCATAATATTTATGAGTCATTCGAAAGACTACAAAAAGCATCGAGGAAATAAAGCCTAACAATAAACCGACAAGTATTTTCAAATTGCTCCTGTAGATATCATTATTAAGAACCTGCCATTGCATGTCAGGATCGGTAACAGCAAATATTTTCATAACATTTTGATACTGCTCATCAAATGACCGGTGGAACACATAACCTGCCAAGGCCATAAAAACAAGAGACACGCCGACTACATAGACGCCGAGTTTGACCTGCTGAAAGGGTTCTATTACGAGGGAGCGCAGGGATCTTCCGACCCTATCTTTTGTTTGGCGAGCCATAGGCATGTCCTCCGTTATTGGCAACGTGCGAAATTTCTAGGACTATTTTACATCGTTCTACTTATTTTAGGTAGCTCTTCAGGTCTCGTTGACAAGTATCTTTTTACCCTGTAGATTGCGTTTTTCGAGGAATCCAATCAGAGCTTGGTAAACCAAGCGACACTAACGCTTGTAAGATATGGAGTTAAAGTGCACGGTTCAAGACATAAAAGAAAGCATCCTAAAGGCCGCCGCAAAGTTGGACAGAAGAAGCGCAAAATGATGCGAAAAAGACGTAAACTGCGCACAAACGCTAAGTAACGGAATCCTAGTCAGTTAAGGCTTTCAGGTCATACGTGAGCATAAAACGGATGGTCTGAAAGACTCGATCATTTAGAAACCACGCCTACCATTTTTGATAGGCGTGGTTTTCGGCTATCCTGAACAGACCTCTTTCCTTTGGCAGGCTTGCAGCATTTTGCTCAATTAGTGCCCTGCCAGTCCTAACGTACAAGGTTTTTGAAAAAAAAAACCTTAGAACCAAGGCAATTTCAAGTCATTTGGAAAATTATTTTTCATCAGGCACCTCAGCTTCCCTTATACTCAATGAAATAAACATAAGAGCATGAACCAGGACACCCTAGTGTAAGGGTCAGGTTACTTTTGTCTCAAACCAACGGTATGGGGGACCAAAACAATGATCGACTTTGTCTACAGGCTTAATCAAATGATCCCGCAGTGGCCAGCGGGAACCAAAATGTCCCTATCTCAGCTTTCCCATGCGACGGACACCTCAGTTCCCCATATCATTCAGTTTGTCTCTGAAGGACTGGGTCGAGACTTGGATGTGGCGGCCATGGTGGGCCTAGATGAGGCCTATGAGGCGCTCTCTAGCTTAAAGGCTCGAGTCAGACCAGAACTAGAAGCGAGAGAAAGGGCAGAAGCTGAGCAACGGGCTAAGACCATTGAAGCCTATGAGCGGATGATGGAGCGGATTCGAATTCATTTAGCAGCCAAAAATTGGTACCAGGCCTTTCGAACTCTATCTTACTTTACAGGTGAACATCGTGATTGGCTTCCAGATGGTCATTTGACCGCTCTTTGCAACGATACTGTACGTATAGGCATCAAAGCTAAGGCCAATCCACAAGAACTTGGCATCTGGCTTGAAATGGGCGTTGCGGTAGCGATTCACCGACATTCCCATGATGGCATACAAGAAGCACTTGATTTTATTGATGCTTACGGCGAACATTTCTTGAATGAAGAATCTGGCAAAGGTGCATTGATTCTTGGCAACCTTCTGGCTGTTCTTGAGGAACCAGCTGCAAGATTTGAGCTTTGGGATACATACAAAGCTCTTATCAATCAGTTATATCCCATGGATTAATTAAGCCAGGAGACTTTTGGAAAGGCTATATAAACGTGACAACCAAAAAGACTCCGGCTCGATCGACAATTCAAAAACTTCCCGCATACTTAAAGGCGGACCAGGTATTCTTGCCTTGTCCGCCAAGTCTATTTAAGTTCAAGTCGACAAAGACCTTAAAGGCCACCCATGACTTTATTGCACAAGAGCGGGCTATTAAGGCGATAAACATGGGATTGGGTATCCGAAAGCCTGGCTATAATATTTACGTTGCGGGCATCCAAGGAACTGGTAAAACAAGCGTCATTCGCACCTTTTTAGAAAAATGGTCTAAAGACACAGAAACTCCACCAGATTGGATATACGTTTATAATTTTACCCAATCCGATCGCCCAAAAGCAATTGAGATGGAAACAGGTACTGCCTGGAAATTTTCTAAAACGATGGAAGCTGCTGTCAAAACGTTAAAGCAAGAAGTGCCCAACGCACTTCAAAGTGAAGACTACGAAAACGCCGTAAATTCAGCGGTTTCTAGAAGCAATGAAATTCAGGCCAAGATGTTCGCGGAACTCGAAAAAATGGCCAAAGAAAAAAACTTTCAAATTAAATCTACTCGTGTTGGCATCGAGACCATTCCGGTTATCGAAGGTCGTCCCTTAACGGAAAAAGAATACGCAAAACTTTCGGCGGAAGATCGGGAACGAGTAGAGGCGACTCGATCGGCCTTGGAACCCGAAGTGCTCGATTTCGCGCGAAAAGTTCGATCCATAGAGATTGAAACGAAACAGTATATTGAAAATCTTCAAAAAGAAATTGGGCGCCAAGTAATTGCAGCAATATTAGGGCCCGTAAGCGAAAGCTACAAAAAAAATAAAGAAATTGAAAAGTACCTCGATGAAATTGCCACCCATATTCTAGACAATTTATCTGAGTTTTTTGAGACTGATTCAGATTCTTCTGGTGGTAAGTCGGAAGAGCAAGAACTGGTCGTATTAGCAGGCGGTGAAAGGGATAAGTTTAGAAAATATAAAATCAATGTATTCGTTGATAACAGAGGAACTAAGGGCGCTCCTGTTGTCATTGAATCTAACCCAACCTACTACAACCTTTTTGGAAAAATCGAGAAAAATGTTGAACACGGCATGTATTTGACTGACTACTCTATGGTTCATGCCGGAGCCTTGCATAAAGCAAATGGGGGTTATCTCGTTTTAAATGCCCAGGATATGTTTAAAACAGGAACGGTGTGGGACACGCTGAAGCGTGTACTTAAAAATCGCAAGGCTTATATTGAGGATCTAGGGGAGCAATTTTCTTTACTTCCTACTTCTGGCCTTAGACCTGAGCCTATACCTCTCGATATAAAAGTGATTCTTATTGGTAATGACGAAATTTATCATGTGCTTTATGGATTGGATGAAGACTTCCAAAAGATTTTTAAAATTAAGGCAGATTTCGAACATAAAATGGTGCGAGCTCCGAAGAATATAAATGCTTATGCTTCCTTTATCGCCACAAGAAGCAAAATAGAAAATCTTTTGCCTTTTGATCCGACAGCGATATCTTCTATCGTCGAGTATGGCGGTCGTTTGGTGGATTCCCAAAAGCATCTCACAACCCAATATGGAAAACTAAAAGATCTTACTATTGAATCAGACTATGTTGCTAGGAGCTATAATGCGCGTGCTATTCGAAAAGAGCATGTGGAAGAGGCTTTAGAATTGCAATGGAATCGCGTCAATATGGTGGAAGACCATATGCAGGAAATGATCGTTAATCGAGACATCATGTTGAGCTTTGAAGGTAAGGTTATCGGCCAGGTTAACGGACTGGCTGTCTATGACCTAGGCGATTATTCGTTTGGAAAGCCTAGCAGAATTACTTGTAGCGTATCCATGACAGAAGGCGGCATCTTAAACATTGAGAGAGCCTCTAAGCTCTCAGGGAATATCCATGACAAGGGTATCTATATATTGACCGGATTCCTAAATTCCCTGCTTTCTAGAACAAAGATTGCAGGATTCACTGCGAGTGTTGCATTTGAGCAATCCTATGGAATGATCGATGGCGACAGTGCCACATGTGCCGAGCTACTCGTTGTTATTAGTGCCCTCTCAGGTATTCCAATTTCCCAAGATTTTGCTGTAACAGGCTCTTTAAATCAATTTGGCGAAGTCCAGCCAGTAGGTGGCGTCAACGAAAAAATTGAAGGGTTTCTGAAAGCTTCTGAGAGTGTCAAAACAAAGAAAGTCTGTCATATCATTATGCCTGTTCAAAATCAAAATCAGCTCATGCTTCATCCTCAGGCCAGAAAGGCCGTCTCAGAGGGACGATTGAAGATCTACCCTTGCACCTACTTTTGGCAAGTTTTTGAACTAGCCACAGGTAAACCATTTGGAGCTCATTCGGTATTAGATAAAACCTTTGCCCAAGGATCTGCGCTAGATATTATTGCAAAGAGACTTTCTGCAGCGGACAAAGAACGAGATAAAGACCATGAAAATGCAAAGAAACCCAAAGTAGAAACGATGCAAAGCACCTCGAAAAAAGTTCCGTCCAAGAATCCCGTTAAATTAAACGCAAAGACAAGGGCCAAGCTATCCCTGGCGAAGAAAAAAGCGTTCGTTTGATGCTGAATTTCCAAAGGCAGCGCCATTATTTGAAGACCTGCATTCGGGATTTCTTTAATGAGCGCGGCTATTTGGAGGTGGAATCTCCTGTGGTTGTTATCACGCCAGGATCCGAAGACCATTTACGGTATTTTGGTACGAAATGGCTGGATTACCAAAATGTCTCGCATCAGCTGTGGTTAAGGTCTAGTCCTGAAATCCATATGAAGCAAATTTTGGCTCAAGGCGAGGAGAGGATTTTTCAAATAGCTCCCTGCTTTCGAAATCATGGCGAGCATTCCGATTGGCATCATCCAGAATTTTCCATGTTGGAGTGGTATGAAAAAGGCTTAAGCTTTGCTAACTTCATGGATCAAATTGAGCTTTTTTTAAGATTTACAAGCGAGCGATTTGCTAAGATGAATCATTCCTCTCACCTATCAATTCCTAAGGTAGTTCCACGGATTTCTGTCTATGAAGCATTTGCACATGTAGGAATCGAACTGGTAGATTTAGATCCAGATTTGCCCCAAAAGGCAAGGGAAGCTAACATTCTTTCTGTGACTGATAATGATGATTTTTTTTCAACATTTTTTAAGGTATTGCTCGAAAAGATTGAGCCTATGTTGGCGAAGCAAGAAGTAGCAGTTCTCTATGACTATCCACCCTCCCAGGCAGCTCTAGCAGAGGTTGAAGACGGAGTTGCCAAGAGAGTTGAGTTCTATGTGCGGGGCATCGAACTATCAAACGGATTTAAAGAATGTCTTTCCCCTGAAGAGAATGCACGCCGATTTGCTAAAACAGATGAATTTCGCCGGTCGCAGGGCTATGAGACTCCTGACCAAGATCGACAGTTTTTTGAGTGTTTGAGACAAGGCATAGGGAGTGCGTGCGGTAATGCCTTAGGTTTCGATCGTTGGCTCGCAATTCTTTTAGGTCACACTTCTATCCATCAGGTCATCCCATTTAGAAAATCTGATCTCTATAGCAGCCATAAATAGAGCCATCAATAGAATATTTTAGTCATAGCACTTAAAGTCACTATCTAGTATTCCACTTTCAGAAAAGTAAGTGGCAGGTACGAGTATGAACTATGTGGGCTTTGTTTTTAGCTTTGTAGTCGCATTAGCTATCCATGAAGAAGTAAAAAAAATATCCAAACTAACGGGCTGCTACAAAGAACTTGAAGCGCTTCATAGAGAATTTTGCGAGAGCACTCCCCCTCAAGGAATGTCTTCAGATAAGTCATGTCTTGGGTGGTCCTTAGATTCCAGACGCTTACCTTCTGGATGCTATTTCAGAATAAAAAAAATATAAAAAAAGGCGGGAAAAATGAACTATGGAGAAGGAATCACCTGGATTATCGTTTTCAAATGCAGCCTCCATCTGGTTGCAGCAGTGGGCAGGAAAATCGAGACACAAGATGCTCTCCAGGCTGGGTCATCCTATGATTCTTCTAGTGATGATCCTACTTTTATGGAGTTTCCTAAAGAGTAAAAATCCAGACTTGCCCGACAAGAGTCCACACATTGAGATGGACACGTCTCTAAAAGTGGAGATTTCATGTGATGGGAAAACAAAGGTGACCGGAGTTCTTCTAAGTAGCTCGGATGTACTATGTGTCCTATTGCCAAATATTGAGTTCAATTGCAGAGAGAACTCTATAACAATTAAGTCGTCTCTAATGAGTCAACTTCCTCATAACAAATGGAATCTGTTGAAGAATACAAGGTTTGTTGAAAAAATTCCGCCTGGGGCCGAGTCATGCAAAAACATAAGAAAAATTTATTACGAATCCTGGTGATATGCGTGATGTTTTGGAGCTCCAGCCTGAAAGCGGCCGATCTTTCCGAAACTCTCACTCTCCCCATGGGAGCTGTGAAAGAGCTCACCATAGATTCGCCTGAAGGAATTAAAGTCAAAGGAAACTCTGTCCATTTGTTTCAGACTTCAGAGTCTACCTACAAGGTGATTGCACTTAAAGAGGGTCTTTCGGTCATAGACCCAACGCCTATATCAAGAACTCAGGAACCCATTTTAATTCGTGTAGAAGCCAGTATAAAAAGGGATCATGAATGCCAGGAGATACATTTCAAATGTAAAGGAAATGTAGTTTCAAATGAAGTGCGCAGCATCGACCAGATTTACGCCCTAAATTCTTTTGTCGACGAAAAATGGGTTGACCAGACAAGGGGCAAGATACATTTTGGTGCGAGTCCGACAGAAATATTGGGAGTGGGAGTCGAATCCGTAAGCAAGTTACCAGGGCGAGTTCTCATAGTTAAAGGAAATTTAAGTAAAGCGGAACAGGATTTGATCGCCCGGGCTCTAAGTCATCTGATTGTCATATTTCCCCAAAAGATTGTCCCTTCGAAGTATATCAAAATTAGTTTTCAATTTTCTTCTGATAGAGATGATCACGCCAGAGACTTTGGAAGACTGGCAACGAAGCAGATGGATGTCCCTCCCCATATAGGGGAGGAATCCAATCAAGAACACGACTCTATTTCTACAAAGATAATGAAAATAGAGCACGCCAAAGATTTTTCATTTGTTGAGTCTTTTACGAATAATAACGGCGAATACTTGAGAGTGGAAGGCCAAGGGAACGTCCTTTGGGATTCCCGGCTAGGATATGCAAATTTTCGAGTCAAGCTGAAATCTGATTCTGGAGAGAGTGAAGTCAATACAAATTTTCAAACTAAATTCAACGATAGGAACATCATTGCGGACTCAACTTTGAAAGGAAATAAGAATGCTGAATCAAGGCTTGATCCATGGGGTAGAATTCCTATAATCAGCATTTTATTTAAAATATTCTTGAAGAAGACTTTTGATACGCGCTCGAGTGTTTCGGTTGAAATCATCGATAATTACCTGCAAATAGGTGCGCAACAAGGGAACGTAGGAACTAGCCTTTAGCGCAAATCCTTGGAGCCACCCATGGAAATTTGTGTAGTAGTCCAGTTGGCGTTGACGAGGTTTCCTTGTGATGTTGTATGGTCTAACTTTAGAAATACGGAGTAGTCTGGGGAAAAATTCCAAAGACTCTTCCCGGAGAGTGTAAGCAAAGAACCTTTTTGGGCTTCGATATAGCTTCTGTTTTCGTATTTAAAGCCGAGATTAATTTGGAGTAATTTCATGAGTTCGAAATAGGAATCACCCCCAATGGCAAATGCTTGAAAGCTTTGATTGTTTTCTACAGACTTTAGGTAACGTGATTTTAAGTATTCCAAATAAACGTTGTTGCTTGTTTTAGGAGTAAAGAAGCCATAGGCTATTGTGCTCGTTCTCGTCATGAAAGGACGGTCAGAGTTTACCGTAGAGGTAAATGCGGTAGGATTTCCTGAAACATAATCAAGGATCTCCGGTTGATCATTAAAGTCATCAGTGTTTACGACGTCAGTTTTAACGCTTAAGGAATCGATCTTTATTTTGGCATACATACCAGCGCCGATGGTTTCTAATGGAAATCCATTGCCTGAAATTTTCACTATAGGGGACAGCTCAACTAAAGAACCCTTTGAAATATGAAATGCCATGGGTAGGGTTATATCTTCATAGTGTCTGGCGAAAGGAATTTGGTTTTCCACTAAATAAGCTTTGGCTTCCAAAGACAATTGAAGCCGAAACTCAAGGGGTTCCTCCTCAAAGAGCCGCCACTGACGATTCAGAGCGCCCCCAAAAAATGGCATAAATCTCTCTTTGTAAGCTTTGAAAGGCGAATAAGTGGGATGAGCCTCTTTTAGAAATCCATTAGAGTCACGACCCACAAATAAGCTCAGATTTTCTTTTGGTAGAGGCCTGACCCAATCAGAGTTTAGAAGTGTGTCTACTGATTGACTTAAGCTGTCATCAGTGAGTCTTGGCCTGACCCAAAGAAGGTTGTTTTTAGCACTACTGTACTTGGAAGATCTCACCGAACAAATGCTATTGTAGTAAATCTTAAGTTGCTTCTCTTGTTCAGCTTCTGGGGTTTCTCTCATGACGGCAGCGCAGTCGTTTTTTAGTAAATAATATCGAATCTTTACCTGAAAGGGATCGCTTGCATGAACCGTATCCAGAGTTCCCATTATAAGCTTTTGCTCGACGTCTAAACCTGACTTCAACAGAGACGACTTCAACCATGGCAGTTTCCATTCTTGGGAGATGGGATTTGAGGGTGCGACAGTATCATCGGTTAGAATTTTGGAATTTATTCCTAAACTTTTGAGTTTTACTTGTTTGCACTCTGCCGTAAAGGCAATTCCTGCTTTTATGAATTCCAAGGGATCGTCGCAAGAGAGGCGAGATATCAATTGTTTTTTTTGGTCCTTTAAAAATAGCCCAAAGGGTGCAGAAATTTTCAGATTTGAATTCTTCGACATGATTTCGTATTCCCCTTCCAGGGGTAAAAGCCCAATCCCTTCTGTGCTCTCATAGATCAAGATTTGGCCACCTTTTTTGCCTGATTGTACCCTCGAATTTCCAACCTGAAAGAAGGACTCTTTTGGCGAACTAAAAGTTCCGTTTCCACCGAGCCATATATGCGGAGAGATAGAGCTGTCAGGACCACCAATTTTTATGCGACTGTCTTTTTGAATGAGTGCGGATTCGGTCATTGAGAGATTTATGTAGATTGTAGAGTCGCCGGAAGTTTCAACGATATCATTAGGATTTAATATTTCAGGAAAGTTCTTCAAGATGATTTTTTTTTGGTCTCTTTGGATAAATCCAACCCCTGAGATTACAGAAGCAAACACGTCATCTGGAGTGATTTTTTTTTCAAGTGGCAGTCTCAATTCCAACTTTTTTCGGACATTGTCGGAAGACATTTCTAGGATTTCAGAGCCAAAATACAGACTTTGGTTTTCTTCTCGGAAGTAGAGAAGAGGATACGAACCCTTAGAAAACTTGCTTGCATCAAATAGACAGCTCGCGCCTCTCTGGCAACCAAGATTAAATCCATCTCCTTGCCAGTTGACGACTTGGTCTCCTGTAACCTTAAGTTCTACCAGGTCGCGGGAGCCAATATCTAGCGCGGCAACGGGAGTTGAAATCCAAGCTAGGAAAATCAAGAATTTCATCGGTTATTTAAACTTACCATGGAGTGCGGCAGCAACATGAGGTGGTACTAGAGCTGAAACATTTCCACCTAGCCTTGCTATTTCTTTGACGAGTGTTGAGGAGATATGTCCAAAGTCTTGTCTTGAAGGTATGAATATGGTTTGTAGTTCCGGCTTTAAAACCCGGTTCATGATGGCCATTTGCATTTCATAGGTAAAATCAGCCTCGGTTCTAAGCCCGCGAATCAGAACACTCACCCCATGGCTGCTAGCAAAATCAACAGCAAGACCGTTAAAGAGCTCGAAGGAAACATTGGGAAAGCGGGCTTTCAGAAATTGGAGATGCTCTAACTTCTCTGGATTGGTAAATAGAGAAGTTTTAGTAGAATGGGTACCTATAGCAATAACGAGTTCGTCTAAGAGTTTGCAGGCCCTCTCCACTACATCTAGATGACCGAAGGTAAAGGGATCGAATGAACCTGCATACATGCCAATTAGTGGTTTTCGACTCAAACTGCCCCTCCGACTCAATAAACTCTTTCCATAAATATAATAGAGGTTTCGCCATACTTCTTTAAATTCTTTAACTTAAAGGCCTGGCATTTTTGAAATAGCTCTTGAATCTGGCCTGTATCAGCGGTTCTATGCTCCACTATAGCGAGCCCCCCAAGCTTAGGGTAGAGGCCAGGGCGGGATAAAAACTGAGATAGCCATAGGGGAGCCAGGTCATAGGGCGGGTCTACCCAGAGGATATCCGGGTTTTGGTAGGTCTGGGGCCAGACCCAAGAGCCCGCCATAAGATCCCCTTCGAATGTGGCAATATCCAGCTCACCCATGCCTGCACTTTGAGCTCGCCCTTTTAGAGCCTTGATGTTTTTGGCAAGGATAGCCCGCGCCTCAGCATTGTTTTCCGCAAAGAGACAGCCTTTGGCTCCTCGGCTCAGCATTTCCAAGCCCATGGCTCCGGAGCCGGCGAAGGCATCGATAGCGATTTTGTCCTTAAGGTCAAACTGAAGGATAGATAGGACGGCCTCCCTAACTCGGGTACGTGTAGGCCGTGTTTGAAGGCCTGAAGGGGCCAACAAGGGGAGATTTTTTGCCCATCCGGATATAACTTTCATAGAACCCTTCAAAACGATCATCCGCTCATCTATAGCCCATATGGGAAGTTTTATAAAGGTCCTAAAAAGTTGTTGTATTTTCAGCTCAGGACATTATGGTGGCCCCTATTTTGGTGCCGACTAAAGATGCATTGAGGAGACCCGTTATGAATATTCATCAAATTCAAGAAGCTCGCGAAAATTCAGGCATAGAGTCTTGGGGCGCTGGATATTATGGTGTTGACGATCAAGGCAATGTGATTTGCTATCCTGATGCAGACGATAAAAATTTTGTCTCTCTTCCTGAAATCATGGAAGAGGCTAAGAAGCTTGGCATTTCAACCCCATTGATCATCAGGTTTCCCCAAGCGATTAGGCGTCAGCTTAGGCGCATGCATCAAGCTTTTGCTAACAGCGTTAAAGAGTACAATTATCAGGGACGCCACTTAGGAGTCTTTCCTTTTAAAGTAAATCAACGACGCGAATTTATTGATGCGATTATTTCTTACGGTAGAGAAGTAGACTGGGGCTTAGAAGTAGGTTCCAAGACAGAGTTCATGGCTGCTTTGAGCTATCCCATGTCCAAAGAGTCACTTCTTATTTGCAATGGTTTTAAGGATTCGGAATTCATTCAAATTGCCTTTACCGCAGCAAGCTTAGGCCGCAAAGTGGTTTGCGTGGTCGAGGGTCCAGACGAACTTGAAATGATTGTACAGCAATCAAAGGTTCCCACCGAAGGAGTAACCCATCACCCTGAAGTTGGGTTACGAGTGCGACTGTCCTCCAAGGGGTCTGGGAAGTGGGAAAAATCTTCGGGCGAGTCCTCCAAGTTTGGTCTTACCACTGTCGAACTCCTCCATGCTCTGCATTTGCTCGAAAAAGCGGGCATGCAAAAGCAACTCAGTATGCTTCACTTTCACATTGGATCTCAAATCACTGCCATTAAGCGCTTTAAGAATGCACTTAAAGAAGCAGCCATCGTATATGCCAAAGTCATTAAGATGGGTTTCAGCCCTAAGTATTTGAATATAGGCGGTGGCGTTGGAGTAGATTATGACGGAAGTCGCACTACAGCCACGTCGTCAGCAAACTACAATTTGCAAGAATTTGCTAATGACGCAGTCTATGTAATCAGTGAAGTATGCAAAGCAGAAGGCGTAAAAATGCCTGACATTGTGACTGAATCTGGACGAGTTATCGCTGCTTACCATAGCGTAGTAGTGACTGATATTAGGGAGATTCAAGGCGAGGAAACTCTAGACACCATCGAAGGGTTTGACATCGAAAAAGAGGTCATAAATGCTCAGCGAGCAACCCGTGAGCTTAAATATATATTGGACAATGTTTCTAGAAAGAACTACGCGGAATACTACCATGACGCCGTAGAATTCAATGAAGAGCTACAAACTCTATTTAATCTTGGCTACATTCCCCTGAAAGAGCGAGCAGCTGCCGAGCATATGTTTCACTTAATTTGTCGCCGAGCCTTGTATTTCTCTTCTTTTGAGAAAGGAGATGGGGATGAATTTGAATCCCTACAGCGCCTGAAGGTGAGCAAGTATCTTGCGAATTTTTCCATTTTTCAATCAATCCCTGATTCTTGGTCCATTGACCAGCTTTTTCCAGTTATGCCTCTTTCCAGGCATGATGAAAAGCCTACTCTAAAGGGAACGATTGTAGATATTACATGTGATTCCGATGGCTGTTTGGAGCGCTTTATAGATAGTACGGACCAAAAGAATTTTCTTGATTTACATACGATGTCAAATGCACCTTACTATTTGGGTTTCTTTTTGACGGGTGCCTATCAAGAATCTCTCGCTAATGAGCACAATCTTTTTGGAGCTATTCACGAAATTGAAGTCGTTTTCAATGAACAGGGCGACTGGAAGATATCAAAGGTCACTGAAGGCGACCCCATCCATGAACTTTTGACTTCTAGAAATTATGACATGTCTGAAATGATTGAGAGCTATCGCGAACAAATCTCAGAGGCCCAGGCATCTCATGATATTTCGGCCACCGATGGCCCGGTTATCTTTGAGCGACTTAAGGGATATTTGAGCTCGTATCCTTATCTTAAAAGAGACTGAAGTCGAATTTATCGACGGGATGCAAGTTTATTTTATGTAATTATTTTGATCGCTTACGGAAATGTTGTGGAAATCCATAGCCTCCTGTAGCAACTGGCGCCTCTATCCTTCCCATTTAGCGATGAGGACTGTTCTTTCCGTCTACCCACTCGTCTGGCTCTAGGTGTTTTGTAACTGTTATAATTTATTGAAGTTATTAGGCACGGCTCCCAGATCCAGGCCCCACCTTGTCTATATATGAGGCCCATTTTAAACTAAAGATATTCATTTTGCGCCCGATACCAACATAGGGCCTTAGTTGACCCAAGGTTTAAAACTTAAGAATCTCGAGAAGGTGTACCATGGATTTTAAGTATCGAGTCGAAAAGAAAGACGGTTGGGATTGTATTTATATTTCAGGCAAGATTAACGAAGATTCTGAGTCTCAACTCATCGATATGGGTCAGCATTTGGAAAGCAAAGTCATTATTAATTTTGCAGGAATTAAGATGGTTAATTCTTGTGGGGTAAGAGCGTGGATTTCATTTATTCGAGAGGCCCAAAAATCCAGAGAAATTCAATTCGAAGAATGCACTCCTGAAATCGTAAGTCAGGTCAATATGATTCCAAATTTTCTTGGTACTGCAAAAATCAAGAGTGTCTATGCTGAATACGGGTGTGAACATTGTGGACATTCGGCCTGGCGGATTTTTGAACGTGGTAAAGATCTTCCTGAAAATAGCGGCTCGGTTACCGTTTCAGATTTCAATTGCGAAAAGTGTGGTCAAAAAATGGAGATGGAAGAAATCGAAGATGAATTTTTTGGATTTCTTCACGCGGGATAGTATTTTGAGTAGATGTCTTATCTTGGAGAAGAACGATGGAAGCCCTAAAACTCGAAGAATCAACCCCCAAAGATTTCTTTGAACAGCATTTCGGAGAGTTTTCTAAATCTCTTTTAGATGCTTGGGCCGTCGTGGATGCGCAGGGTAAGCTTGTAAAGTGCAACATGGGGCTAAGTAAAGTTACAGGCATGAAATCCAAAGAAATGCTAAAGGCGGAGACTTTTGATCATTGCATCAGGCTTGAAGTTGATGGAAAAGGCTACTCCATAATGCAGTTAGTGAATATGCCCGGGCCAGGGCGCCTTGATGAGGTTGGCGGATCTAGCGAAGCTCATTCCTACCTCAATTTGATCATTGGGTATTTTCCATTTCTTGGAAGTGACCAAAAACCGTTTGGAGCTTTTTTGCTCCTTCGAGATGTTACTGCGGAAACCCAACTTCAAGGCAAGTATGTTGATAAATCTAAACAGTCCGTAACTGATAAGTTGACGAGCCTCTTTAATCGAAATTATTTTGATCAAGCCTTTCCTAAGCTAGCCGAGGAAGCAGGATTGGCGCCTATCGGTTCCGTAAGTGCAAAGATTGCAGTAATCATGTTTGATATAGACAAGTTTAAAAGTATTAATGACAACTATGGCCACCAAGCGGGCGATTTGATCATTTCCAAAGTAGCTTCGATTTTAAAAGGAAGTTTTAGAAAATCAGATATTGTCTGCCGTTATGGTGGCGAAGAGTTTCTTGCCATTCTCCCAGGATCCGGCTTAGAAGAAGCAGGAAAAGTCGCTGAAAAAGTTAGAAAGAAAATAGAATTAGAAACTTACCTTTGGAACAACGAGGCGATTCCTAATAGTATTTCCATCGGCGTCGCAGCGATGGCGATTGGCGCTGAATCCACAGATCAAACCGTGGCGAGGGCTGATGCGGCACTCTATCACGCGAAGAACTCAGGTAGAAACAGAGTTATGATTCATAGAGGTGGAACTTCAATCGAACAAGTCACCAATTTAGCGGACATACTCGTCAATGTCGAAGCCCATCGAGCCTCGATAAAACCGAAGAAAAAAGTAGAGGATGATTCAGACTCCCATTAACCAACGGGCGTTGAATTATAGGCTTATTTAGCATAGAGCCTTTTACGCCTGTGCTTACTTCAAGGATGAGATAATTTCATCCCGATTTATCTTTCCATCCAAAAATAAATCAGCGAGTTCTTCAGTGCGTTTATTTAGGACTTGACCTTTGAGCTCAAATTCGAAGCCTTCAAAGTTAAAGCCGGCCCAATCTATCGGCAGCCATGTGTCTTGGCGATCGTGAAAAAACTCTTCGAAATAAACGTCGATGAAGTCTAAAAGCAGCATGGCTCCATCTTTGGGAGATAGCTCTTGAGATTTACATGCGATTCGCCCTTCCACGGGATAGTAGAAGGACTCCCCGGCATTGCGGAGTGTAACTGTTACAAAGGCTTTGCTCTCATCAGAGTCAACTTTTATCGAAAAGAATCTATCACCTAAAGATGCTGCATGTTTGCGATCAAGGATATGAGTGAGTTCAGCTATTTCGCTAGCCATAAGTTTTTCGTTATTCATCTTGGGCATAGGAATCTTCCTCTTGATTAGGGCTGGCTTCTATCAGGTTAAAGAGCGCATCGAAATGCCCCTGATCTTTGATGAATGTCAATCCAGCTGCGAGCTCCGAAAGAGCTGACATTAAGTGATCGGTTTTTCTATTGGCACTAAGTGACCACCGTCTATCATTCATGAGCAGTTCGTCCAAGCCAGAGTACAGCTTTTCATTTGCCTCAGTATAGGCTTCGTTACTCATGGCCCGCCAGGTATCAACCTGATTTTGAGTTAAGAATCGATTGATAAAATGTCCACCAAGCTGCACGGAGACCATGGAACGCTGGATGTGGGCATCTAATTCAGCGAGCTCTTCAACATGGGTCAGAGACACCAATTGAAGCTTCATAAGCGCAATTTCAAGGCCATCTTGTAAAGCATCTAAGGCGTTTAAACTATCTATAGGCCTAAAGATAATTTTGCCTTCATGGGTATGGGACATGACCATGGGAAAACGGCTGTAGATAGCTTTAAGTCTTTCTGTAAGTTCAGGCCCAAAGACTTTGACATAGTGAAGGTCCATTTGTTTTTGAGCCAATCCGAACTTTTGAAGTTCGAGATTCGTTCTAATAACGCTCGTCTCAGGGATATACGTCTCAAGTTTCTTTAAACCTTTGTGACGGAGTCTTTCGATTAAAGTGCAGGCTGTTTGAAAGAGAGTTTTGGGGTGCTCTTCTTTTAGAATCAAAGCCGCCTGCTCGATGTTTCCAGAGGCTAACCATTCCAAAGCTAAGCCGTTTAGAGACCATACTTGCTCAAGGGCCTTATCTAATGATTCAAGATCCCCAGGCTCCACTCTTGCGGCAGAACATAGAGCATTGGCTAAATAGGCATGTCTAGAGCGAACCTCATTTAATGTCGAGGGGTCCCAACTCTCGGAAGCGAGAGTCATGACCAATTGCATAAAGGATTCTTTTGTCTTGGAAGAAAGAGCTGTTTTTTCATGGGCGCTCCACTTTTTTTCAAGCATATCCAAAGATATGGGATGAAAAATAGATAGAGATTCCTCATAAGACACAAATCCATCATCTTCCATGCGGGCGTTTCGAAACTGTGACATCAAGGCTTCTTGCTCATTGGGCGGCATAAAGCCAGCATGGGCCAGAACCGACATGGCGTATTCCATGTTTTCGCCCATAGTCACCTCTAAGAAATCTGCAAAGAACTGCCTAATTTCTGGGTCTTCAGACTTAACCTCATAATAGAGAGCGCCACCTGGAAACGACTCAAGTCGATCTTGTTCTTCATCGGAAAGCTGCTCAAAATCTTCGGGATCCACGGCTCTAATAAAGGGCCCTACCAAGGCAATTTGCATTTCCTCTTCAAGGTCTCTAAAACGCGTATAGATTTGCTCACGCTCGGCCTCCCGAAATTGCTGAAGCCACTGAAACACCTTTCGGTGCTGGAGCTCACCGTCAGCCCATGCATCATAGTCTAAAATAGCGACAAACTGCTCTTGACTCATCAGCGGCAGAATATCTAGGCAGTCAGATACGCCCTGTTTCATTAAGGACCTATATAAAACCTGCGGGGCTAGGCTTTGAATGCTCTCTTTGGCTTTCTCTAAAGTTAACATGGCAATCAAATCTACGGTTTCAGATTGGAGGGCAAGCGCAGATAAACGAGCCTCCCAACGGAATGCTTGAAGGCCACCATCATAGACGCGTACCAGAGATTCTTCCGACAATCGACTTGCCATACAGAGTTCCTAAGGTTAAGAGTAGAGTAGCAAGATCAAGCCGGTTACGGCAGGTCTTCTTAGAGGGTCTTACATATCAAGGTAGCTAAGAAAGTGCAAGCTCCACTGTGCTCCTTCGTGTATAAGATATAGAAAGTTCGCCTATTATATATATTAGGCAAAATTATCAGGTGGTTATATTGCGCCTTGACTATAAAGAACAACATCTAGAGGGCTCCTCCCATGGAAGGGCTACCCCTAATTCTGTATTTGAGACTCTAAGTCCCATTCAAGAGGACTTAGAACAATTGCACGGGATCCTTCCGACTTTGATTGAGGCGGAGACGGAAACAGGGCGAGAAATTTTAAATTACCTGTTTGCCCAGCCAGGAAAACGAATTCGACCCTCTCTTTTTTTACTTACGGCAAAGCTAGTTGGGTATGATGGGCCCCATAAGCTCCAAGTGGCAGCAATTTGTGAATACATACATACGGCGAGCCTTCTTCATGATGATGTCGTCGACAACAGCATGCTAAGGCGCGGTATCGCTACGGCGAACTCAAAATGGGGCAACCAAGCAGCTGTGCTGGTGGGAGATTTGGTTTACTCCACGGCCTGTGAACTCATGGCTTTAACGGGTTCTAGGGACCTTATCAAAACTTTTGCTCATGCCATCTGCCGCATGAGCGATGGCGAATTGTTACAGCTGGAAAATATAGGCAACCCCTATATAAGCCGCGACGTTTACTTTAAGGTTTTAGAGGGAAAAACAGGTATGCTTTTAGGGGCCTCTGCAGCAGCAGCGGGTTATTTGAGTGGTACTAGCAAAGCGGTTACTGACGGTCTCTTTGCCTTCGGAAATAATCTAGGAATGGCATTTCAGCTCATTGACGATATTTTAGACTATTCGTCTTCTTCGCAAAAACTTGGAAAGCCCATATTACAAGATATTCGAGAGGGTAAAGTTACCATTCCGCTCCTTATAACCCGTGATTTAGCCACATCTTCCGAACAGGGAGAGTTGTGTCGCATCATTTCAAATCGCCGTCAAAGCGAAACAGAACTCGCCTACATATCCTTGTTAATAGAAAAGTATAATGCGCTCGCTCTTGCTTCAAAAATTGCGGATTCCTATACTGAAAAAAGTCTCGCAGGGCTCAGGTCTGCATTTCCAAAGTCTAGAGAACGTGATGAACTTGAGTCCCTTACGCTGGCATTGCTTGCTAGAAAATACTAAGAACCTTGAAGCTCATTCAGAGATCAAGGGTTTTTATCGAAGGTTAAAGTGAAGATTTAAACAGATCCCACTTCACATGGTTCAGTTCCGCCCAAGTAGTATCTGCCCTTAAAACCGCATATTGTGCAGGCGCAAAGTTGAGTTCCGTCTGAACAAGATGGCTCGCAAATATGGAAATGCCGGGATTATGACCCACGAGAATGATCCCTTGTTTGCTCTCATCGACATGAATGGAAACGTCAAGCCAGTCTTCCATGTCGCCCCGATAGAGATGATTTTCTTTGTCAATTTCACCGTCAAAGAGTTTTTGACTCTCAAACTCTTTTTGAATGTAACTGCATGTTTGAAAGGTGCGGGTGGCAGGGCTAGATATGATAAGCGGTGGTTTGAGTGCGTTAGACCGCCAAATCTCGATGAGGTCGCGAGCGGTATGGCTGGCTTCTAAATGCCCAACATCTGTTAAACATCGCTCAATATCTAACATTACAAGATTGCTTTCTGCCGTAGCATGTCTCACTAAGACTAAATACTTCATAATTGACCTTTAACTTAAATAGTATGGGAGGCTCCAACCATACCCACTAAAAACACCGCAAGTTCTGCCAAAGTGCCCAATGCACTTACCGTAGAGTATTTTCTTTTAAAAGTCTTGGAATTTACTTCTTTCACGCTAGAAAAATCTATTTCAAGAGGTCGTTCAAATTCTTTTAGCTTGTCCAAAATTTGGCGCCTATTTTTAAAACCCAGGCTATACAAGGAAAGGGATGAGAAAATTAAAATGACGAGACAAAAGTAGAAATTGGGTTCTACTTTTAAGGAATTCATGACAACAAAAACTACAAGTATATTGCATGATTTAGCGCCGTAGCAAGCCAGAAGCTTTCGATTTTCGAAACGAATCTCCTCTCCAAGTTCACATAGGCTGGCCAAAAAAGGTAGGTAGCTGAAGCCTGCTAATTCAAAATCTAGAATAAAGTCTTGAAGCCAATCTGGCGAACCGTTTGAGCCCGCAAGGGAGCGTGAAAGCGCTTTGGTTTCCGTATGTATCGCCTTAAGGCCCAAGTCTTGTTTTTTCCATTCTATAAAAACAAAAGTCGAAAGGCATAAAAAACAAAAATAGAACATCCATCCCCCCCCCAGTGCTAACCAAGGTGACGTAGATGATCTCAGAACGCTAACGAACAAATAATTAGTTGGGGCTCATGCGGCTAGAAAGTTCTTGAAGCCTAATGATTTTGAGAAGGATTTGATCCGATCGCTCCACGGGTCGGAAATGTTTTGCCAAGTATAAAAAGGCGATGAGTCCCCTAATCTCTTCAACCCCCAATCGATAATCTATGAGTTTCCAATATTCGGCTAAAGGAAGCTGCCGGCCGGCAGTATCGAGAGGCATAATTTCCGGAAAATATACTGAAGGCTCAAGTTTCATACGCATTTCAGCGAGTTCTGAGGCTTTGAGGATCTTTGATTTTAGAGCAGGTGCAATAGGAGCGCGACTTTGCCAAACCGCAAAAACAAAGGGAAGGCTTGTGATGTCCCACCAGGCTTGGCCTAAGTCTATCACATGTGAAAATTGAGAACGTCTTTCTAAGGCTTCATCGCCAATTAAGAGCTCAATAGGTAGGTCGGTGCCAAATGGCTTGTCGCTGATTCTTCCGTGGCCTTGTGCTTCTGTATAGTTTTGATGGCCAAACCACATGATATAGAAGATTCTTGCTAAAACGGAGCTAGATGCAGAGGCGCTAGAAAGTTTCATTTGAGGTGAAAGAATCATAGCAGGGGGCAAGGTGAGAACTTGATTCCAAATTTGCTCCATGCTCTTTCGGATATCCGCTTCGTGAAATGAAGCTTGCCATAACAGCTTCAAGAGCATGGTGCGTTCATGAATAAATTCATATAAGTATTGGTGTTCGTGTTTTAAACCCAAATAGACACTCATGACCTTGCCGCGAGAAACCATACCGCAAGGGACGGCCATCTCATGTTCGGGAATAAAGGCCATGCAAACGCTAGAACAAGGAGCTATATCAATTTGGCTTTCGGCCAGAAGTCTATTTATCCCTGAAGGATGACCGCTTTTTATATCAAGCGAGGAATTTCTTGCGAGCCTAAGTTCATGCCCTAGTGGACGAAAGTTTAAATAAGGTATCCAACCTACTTTTAAGGGGTGCTCAATGGTCATTTTAATGCGCCCAATACACGATCAAAACAGGAAAGTGCATTTTTAATGTCCTCAGGTTTGTGAGCAAGGCTAACAAATCCAGCTTCAAAAGCTGAAGGCGCAAAGTAGTGGCCTTCATCTAAAAGTGCATGGAAGACTTTTTTGAAAAAATCTACATCGCATTTTTTGGCATCTGCAAAATTGAGCACTGGAGACTTCGTAAAAAAGAAACCAAACATTCCCCCTTCGTGATCAGCTTGCAAAGCAACTTGATGTTTTGCAGCAATATCTTTCATGCCCGTTACAAGTTCCTGGGTTCGCAAGGAAATTTGGGCAAAATTTCCTGGCCTGCCTAATACTTCTAGGGTTTTTAAGCCGCAAGCAACGGCGACTGGATTCCCTGAAAGCGTTCCAGCCTGGTATACGGAACCCAGAGGGGCTACCATTTTCATAATATCACTGCGTCCGCCATAAACCGCAAGGGGCATCCCTCCGCCTACAACTTTTCCAAGTGTAACGAGGTCTGGCTTGATTCCATAGAGAGCTTGAACTCCGCCCAGATGGGTTCTAAATCCTGTCATCACTTCATCAAATATGAGAAGTGCGCCTTCCCGCGAGCAAAGTTCTCGTAGGTCAGAGAGAAAGGATTTTTGCGGGCGAATAAACCCAGCATTTCCGACAATGGGCTCTAGGATTATAGCTGCAATGTCACCTGGATTTGCCGCAAATAGGTCTACTACTGCCTGAATGTCATTATAAGGAGCCGTTAAAGTGCTTTGAGCAACTCCAGCGGTAACTCCAGCACTGTCGGGCAAGCCAAAGGTAGCAACACCAGAACCAGCTTTAACGAGGAGCATGTCCCCATGTCCGTGATAGTTGCCCTCGAATTTAATGATCTTAGAACGGCCTGTAAATCCGCGCGCTAATCTAATACTTGCCATACAGGCTTCCGTACCCGAAGAGACAAATCTCATCATCTCGAGGGCTGGAAAGTAATGCCTCACCTTTACAGCAAGTTCAGTTTCTTCCTTAGTGGGCGCGCCAAAAGAAAGACCGTTGTCCATGCGAAATTTTACAAAATCAAGGACCTCATCATGGGCATGCCCAAGAATCGCTGTTCCCCAGCTGCCCACAAAATCGAGATAACGATTTCCATCTTCATCCCAAATATAGGCGCCCTTAGCCCGCTTTACAAAAACAGGGGTCCCACCTACCGAGCGGAAGGCTCTTACGGGCGAGTTAACTCCACCAGGAAAACACGTTTGTGCTTCACTAAAATGATTTTCAGATTGCTTGCGTGATAAACGTCTAAGAGGCTGTCCTTGGTTTTTTGGCTCGTTTGACAATGTTTCTCCCTCAATGCCGTGACACCGACCTTGCAGAATGTCTCACGGCCGGAGAGGCTTGTAAAGATATTTAAACTTATGATATTACTTGTGAATTTGATTTAATATTTCAAGCTTCCGCTCGGTTACATAGCCCCCTAAAGGAACGTCCCAAGGTTCTAAAGGCAGGGACTCCACGACAAACTCATCAAAAGCAACTCCCAAGGTTAATGGGGTCTTAACTTTGTTAAGATAGCGATCGTAATAGCCTTTTCCTAGGCCAACACGATTTCCTTGCCGATCTAACAAAAGGGAGGGAACCAAAATGAGGGTTTTTGCCGTGGGAATGGTAAGGCCTCCAAGGCCTCTAGGCTCCATGAGCCCATAGCTTTGCTTAAATAGCTCACTGGTTGTTTTCACTCCAAAAAAATCCATGTCGCTACCATTTACTTTCGGAAAAGCAAAGCGGGACAATCCAGTTGATAGTAGGTCTGTGAGATCCACTTCCCCTACCATCGGGCTATAAAGGAAAACCTGATCAAATTTCCTTTGGTCCATGAAGTCTTTTACTAAATTCACAATCTCTAGTGACATTTTTCTGGTGACTTCTGGGTCTAGTGATTTGCGTCTAGCGATTGCATTCTTTCTAAGTAATAGCTTGTCCATAAGAAATCCCGCCATTGTCTGACGGGATTTTATTAGGATTCAAGGTGGAAAGAAAGATCTTTTTAAAATATAAATTATTGAATGGTTACAGCCATCGGTGCGGTGTATTCCCATCTTCCCGCTACATCTGACCATGCTCCTACTCTCATTTGGTAGGAACCTGGAGCTACCCCTGACAATTGCAAATCTGTACCAACCGTTTGTTGTCTGTGTACGGGATTCGCCCAGTCGCCACTGGAAAGCTCAACTTTATACCTGGATACCCTTTCGTCGGCATTCCAAGACACCAAGCCACCATTGCCGGGCAATGTAGCACCTGGTTGAGGGCTTGAAACGGCAATGTTTCGTCTCACGGGAGCAGCTACGCTGAAAGACTGGATAGAAGACTTACCTGCTCCATTTTCTACTTGCCAATACCAAGTGCCTGGCCAAGGATGTCTAAACACGTATCTATTTCCTTCAACTTTAACTTTGCGCACAGAGTTCTTCAACTCAGCCGACCTCGAGAAAGTGATAAAACCGCCTGGAGAGCCACTCCAAGTAAACTCAGCATCTGAGCTTGTCTCATCATAAAATCTGGTCTTACCATTTTTGGGCATGAGAGCTCCGGGAGCATCTGTTGCCACCTGCGGCTCGCCTTTCGTGGGAACGGCACTGTCCTTAGTTGACTCACTGGCGCCATCTGCATCTTGTGCGAGATCTTCTTTCGCGGCAGCATCTTTTCCGGCTGCATCTTCGGCTAAAGGATCTTTATCTGGTGCAGCAGCCTCAGAACCATCATTGGCAAATTCATCTTCACTTGTTCCCGAAGGCAAATAAAGATAGAGACCACCTGCTACTAGAGTGACGGCTAAAATGGCCCCGCCAAAAATCTTCATTCTATTGCCGTTGTTACCGCTTTTAAGAAGATCGCTCACAGCATTGGTATTCGTTCCAAAATTGCTCGTAAACTCACCTTTTAAATCTGCAGTGAATGGATTTGAGTCTCCTCCAGCTTTTGTTTGGCCGGCAGGCATCGATGTATCAACTTCGCTCTTGTTCTTAGACATGGGTCACTCCCCTGTAAACTAATGTTCTGGTCTATTCATCGACGCGCCCAACAAAAACTTTACCTAAAGGATCTAGATCACAATAGAAATGATAAATATAAAACAGGAAGTATTGCAGCAGGCAGAATTTGCCAGGTAATTAGAAGGATTCTAAACTAGAAGAGATTTTTCGCTAGTTTTCAATATCAATATACTGCGCATATGACTTTTCCATAATTTCTAAAAATTTCGAAGGTAAATCTGCGTGTTGCGTCACACGAATCACTTTACTTTTATAATTGTTCCAAAAATCAGGCTGACGCCAAAAATCTTTTTCCGTAATGGCTATTTGATCCACTTTTTCAAAAATAGGATCGATCTCACCAGCCAAAAAGGGATGATGATCGGGCTTAGAACTTAAACTGACTACGTTCAGACCTATGTCTTCTGCCGTATGGCGAAAGGCCTCAGGGTGAGCAATGGCGGTTACTAGTGCGACATTTTTTAAAGATTCAAATAATACAGTAGAACCATCGGTCTTAAGAAAAGGTCCGCTATGAAATTCTAACTTAAATTGAGTATCAAAACCCACCATCGGTTGATCCCTATAAAGTATGATATCTGCTCGCTTTAAAGCCTTGCTCGACTCTCTCAGGAGTCCTACAGGAAAAGTCCAATCGTACGGAGCTATGCCCAACTTATGTACTAATGCTATATTGCAGTTGCGATGAATCGAGCGATGTTGAAACCCATCGTCAAGTATCCATATGTCAGGCGTAATGAGTAAGTCATGAACTAATTTCGTGCTGTTTCGAAATCTTTTAGCGCCCAGGACGACGTAACATTCAGGGAGGGATTTTGAAAGCATCATGCCTTCATCTGCATTTCTTAAATCTATCCTCCCAGCTATCACTTGCCCCTGTTTTAAAATGGCAAATTCGCCATGTCTGAGATTAGACTTATAACCCCGAGAAAGAATCGCGACACATTTTTTCTTTTGAATAAAATAAGATGAAAGCCCCGTTACAAGGGGAGTCTTTCCGGTGCCCCCTGCTTCAATATTGCCCACGGAGATCACAAATCCAGGGAGCTTTTTGGGCGTTGAGAATTTAAAATAAAGGTCTCTCATAAAGAGTATGATCCAGTAGATGAAATGGAAGGGCAGAAGGATCCACCTCATTTTTCACCCTCCAAGAACAGCCTAAAGTCATCATTCAAACTTACGTGTGCTGGGCTTCCTTGAAGATGTATTTGGCCGTCAACGAAAAAGTATACATGGTCAAATAAATTTAAAAAATCAAAACGATGGCTTACCACCAAAACGATTTTACCGGAACTCTGAGCAAGCTCCCGCAGAGATTCTAAAATTTCTTTTTCTTTGTTCAAATCAAGTGAAGCTGTAACTTCATCTAATGCCAAAATCTGGGACGGTCTCAAAAGACCGCGGGCTATAGACAACCGTTGAATTTGGCCCCCTGAGAAGCAGGGCTTTATGGGATCAAAAAACAAATCCAGTCCCCCGAGAGCCAAAAGTTCGTCATAAACGCCAACACACTCTAGAGACTTAATTATCTTTTCATCAGAAAAAGGAAACTTTTGACCATAATTGAGGTTTTCTCTAACGGTGCCTTTAAAGAGAAAAGGCGCCTGTCCGACGTAGGAAACATAGGAGCGAAGCATAGGGACGGATACGTTCCCGCTATATTGATTAGGATCTACAAGGCCAGCCAATACTTTAAGTAAGCTGCTTTTACCTGCGCCACTTCGCCCCGCGAATAGAATGAGCTGTCCCGGGTTTAAAACGAGATTTTCGCATCGCAGAGAAAATCTGTCATAAGAGACTTCGAGGGAATCCACTTTTATCTGAGTCACATTCCCATCGGCGACTTGAAAGGAGACACGCTCCTGTATGGGAGTGCTTAAAATTTGCAAAGACTGTGAGAGAAGTCCCTTAATTTGCTCTAGGCCAACATACTGTTCCCCAATACTTCTTAGGGGCTTAAAAATCATGGCAAGGGCGCCAAAAAAAGCCACGAGTCTCGTACCATGGAGATGTTGTTCTACAAATGGTAGAAGTAGGATCACTCCTGCTAGAGCGGCAAAGCCAAAAAACTCAAAGCTTGGCGCAAAGAGTGCACGTGTAAAGATGGACTTATTGACAGCACGAAGATAGTTTCTATTCATTTTTTCGAATTGCCCAAGTTCGACTTCTTCACCACTTTGCGCCTTAACAAATTCAAAGCGAGATCTAAAATCATGAGCAAAAGCCTGAAATTGAGCTTGGGAACGTTGAAATTCTTCACTCCACTTGGAAATTTTTCGCCCGGTGCGGCCAGTCCAAAATGCTATAAATGGTGAGATGCCTAACAACACGATGGCTGCTGGCCACCAGACAAAAAGGAGGCCCACAAAAGAGGCGGCAAGCGCCAATAGATCCCTGAGGAGTCCATTGACTATTTCCGATACTTTCTCTTGCAAAGCTGCCACGTCGTTCATTATGACGGACATCCATTCAGCTGGAGACCTACTGGCACCTTTCATGTAGTCTACACTGACGATATGTTCAAATAAAGTGGAGCGAAACTTAGCAGAAATTTCAAGGGACAAATAGGTTTGTTCCACGTTGTAGATGTATCCACAGAAACTTCTTCCTAATCCCAACCCCAACAATCCAAGAGGAATAATCAGCATCAAAAATGAGCGTGTAATTTCTATATTTGAAGTTTTTTCTGGAAGAAGCGAAATGAGTTCTCCAAGCTTAAAAACTTCATTTTCTCCAACAAAAAATACCTTAAGCATAGGTCCAATAATAATGACCAAACCAGCTTGAGAAATACCTAAGAGTGCGAGAGCTAGAACCAATCTCAAGAGCGACGATTTGTCTTCCTTTACGGCTCGCCATACATGCTCCTTAAAGAAGTTCATCCACATAGACTGGAGTCCGCCAATTTAAGTATCATTTTGCTAGCTTCAATTTCCGCTTCACCCTTAAATTTAGAACGTAGAAGCGTCAGTTCATTTTTAGCTTCCGCATAGAGTGATGGTTCTGACAAAATTTTTTCTATATGCAATGAAATTTCATTAACTTTAAAATGTTGAATAAATTCTTTAGCAATTTCTCGGCCAGCACTCAGATTTACAAGCCCGACCCAGGGAACTTTAAGGAGGCGGATCCCAATAGCATAGGAGAGAGCGGAGGCTCTATAGACAATCACTTGAGGCGTACCCAGGAGGCCGCACTCCAAGGTTGCAGTGCCCGAGGTCACCACCGCGAAGTCGGAAGCTTTCATAACTTCTAGACTCTGGCCTGAAACGATCCGAATAGGTCCGATATCGCTATGGCCACTCGCAGAGACGATCTCTGCTCCCCAAAATGAAGCTACTGTTTCCATCAAAGCCTGAGCCTTGAGGTTGGAAGCAACAGGGATTAAGAATTTCAAAGTCGGATCTCGCTGAATCAGGTCTTTGGCAATACTCAAAAGGGGAATGAGAAGTCGTTTGATTTCCCCTTTTCTGCTACCAGGAAGTAATGCGATCAATTTGCCGTCAGCTTTCATGGACGTGAACCTATCTAGGGCAGAAACATCATTAACTCTATCTATATGCGGTGAGCCCACATAGTGATAGTTGACCCCGTGCTCTTTAAAAAAAGCCTCCTCAAATGGTAAGACGCCCAGGACTAAATCAAAATTCTTCTTCAATTTTTTAACACGACTTTGACCCCAAGCCCAAACTTTTGGGGCAACATATTGAACGACTTTGATGCCTCGAGCTTTCAGGGCTGGGGCGATCCTAAAGTGAAATCCTGGATAATCGACTAATATCGCAATATCGGGCTTAATCTCATCGAGAGATCGAAAGACTTCTTCTTCAAGCCGGACAAGCTTAGGAAGCATGGCCAAAACTTCCCCAAATCCAATTACAGACAAGTCTTTATTGTCTATAATGCGTATGACGCCTTCAGTCTCCAATAGATCACCTGATATACCAAAAAACTCCAAATGAGAGTCATGAGCTTTGAGTTCGCGGACCAAGCTTACGGCAAGCATTTCACCTGACAGTTCGCCGGTTGAAATGAATATCCGCTTGGGTCGAGGGCTCATCTCGCTAAGCCTCGCTTACTTCCTTCTGCCGCGGAAAGCCAGAGGGACCTGTCCGGTGAGTCCTGGATCGTTTCCTTAATTTGGGCTACTGCTTGCTCGAGCGGGAGATTGGACCTGTATACCGATCGGTACATTTCTTTTATATCAGCAAGTCTCTTAGCATCAAAGCCTTGACGCCTGAGTCCAGTAAGGTTTAAACCGTGCGGTTTGGCGTGGTTGCCCTGGACTAATATAAACGGAGCGACATCTTGCACGATAATGGAGCCCCCTGCTGTCATGGAATAGGAGCCGATTTTACAAAATTGATGAATGGCAACATGCCCACCCACAACAGCGTGGTCACCTATTTCCACATGTCCAGCTAAGGAAACTCCATTTGCAAAAACGCAATGGTCGCCGATGATACAGTCGTGGCCGACGTGAACGTTGACCATAAATAGGCTGTGAGATCCAATCTTAGTCAACATGCCACCGCCTTCCGTGCCGATGGAAATATTTACATACTCTCGAATCAGATTAGAATCACCGATAATTAAAGCAGCGTCTTCCCCACGATACTTCAAATCTTGTGGCGAAGTTCCAAGGCTTGAAAAACGCCAAATTTTATTGGCTCGACCGATCGTTGTTCTTCCTTCAATGACCACATGAGAATCGATCCATGTGTCATCGCCAATGGTGACTTGTGGTCCAATAATGGACCAAGGTCCCACTCGAACGCCTTGCCCTAATACGGCACATTTATGTATCACTGCTGTAGGATGTATAAGACTATCTGTCATGGTTTCCTCAATTTACCAAAGCCGAAAGTTCACACTCAACGGCAACTTCATTGCCGACACGCGCTTCGCCCGAAAACCAAAAAAACTTGCCTCTAGATTTTATCAGGCGTACAGAATAGGTGATGGTATCACCTGGAATGATTTGTCTTCTAAACCGTGCATTTTGGACTTCCGTAAGCAGCATCGAGGAAATGCCTTTTTCGGGACTGACATAACTTAAAATACCTGCAGCTTGGGCGAGACCTTCCACAGTCATCACTCCTGGGTAAATAGGGGATCCTGGAAAGTGTCCTTGTAAGACGGGCTCACTTACAGAGATATTTTTAATCGCTAATACAGATTCCCTAGGAACCAATTCTAATACTCGATCAATCAGCAAAAAAGGATAGCGGTGCGGTAAAGCTCGTTCAATCTCTTTAATGCCCCAAGGCATGGTTAAACTTTGTACAGAATCGCTCAAAACGCTTCCTCCTCATAAATCATGGTCACTTAAAAAAGGGCGCAAATGTCTACTTCTTAGCTTCTTTTTTGCCAACATCGCTCACAAAGGCCTTAATGACGTCTGGTGTTAAATCAATGGGATCTTTTACGTATACCAAACCCGCATTGCTGGCTTCAAAGACAATATCAAGGCCTTTGGCAACAGCAAGAGTTTCCGTGATTTTCGCAACTTTGACGGCAATTTTTTGAGTGGCTTGCCCTTCTTTTGACTTCATTTCATTTTGAAATTTCATCTCATCATTTCTTAAGCTCATCGCCTTTTCTTGAAAGTCTTTTTGCTTGTTCATTTTTGCCTCTTCTGACAAAAGAGAACCCTGCTTTTGAACATCTTCCATGATTTTATCTAATTCTTTTTTGCGATTAAGAAGCTCAGCCTCTTTCTTCTTGATTTCCACTTCGAGGCCCTTTCGAGCTTGAACACCCTCATCGACTGTCAAGATAACCTTTTGGATATCTACGACTCCATAGCCGGCAGCAAAAGCTCTGAAACCTACTAAACCAGCAAACAATGCAACATAAATTCTCATTTCAAATCCTTTCAAAAAATTAATAACCGATGTTAAAGATTAGCTTCATATTTCCAATTTTTCCGTCTTCATTAATGGGCCACGCCCATTCAAACCTAAAAGGTGCGATAGGTGTGATCCATCTAAAACCAATCCCGATATCTTTGCTCAAACCATCAAAGCTCAGCTTCTCTTCGTCGTCATAAACTCGACCAGCATCGGCAAAAAGAAGGGACTTTATCCCAGCCTCAGGGATAAGAGGAATAAAGTATTCTAACTGGGCAAACATCTCCCGGTCGCCGCCTTTTCGGAAGTCTTCCGGGGGAGCAAATGGCGATCTCATAATTTTAAACAAGGGAGAAATCATACCATAATCAAATCCTCTGATATTATTAACACCGCCTAACCGATAGCGATCGGCGTAGGGTATGGAATTACCCATCCACGGCCATAACTTTGCGAGCTGAAAGTTGAGTCTGAAATTCGTTTTAAACGTGTCCGTAAACTCAATGGGATAGTAAAAGGTATTGGTAAATACCGTTTCCATATATTCAAAGTCGCCTTTTAAAAGGGGACCACCTACCAATTTATGGGATAGTGACGTTGAAACACCAGAAGTGGGGTCTAAGTAATTATCAAGTTTATTTCTAAAGAGTCGGAATGTCACAGAGCGTCTTAGCCCATCGCTCCTAAATTTTTCAATTAAACCGAGATCCTCGCTATTTAAAACTTTAACTTGCCGCCAATTGTAAGACACGGAGCCACGAACTTCTTCAAAGATGTCTCGACCGATAGTTACGCCTGAAGAAATTCTTTTTTCCTGGGCAGTTACTCCGACAAGTGGATTGGTCTCCTGTTGCTCATATCCTAGATTTAAGCCTAGTGACCACTGGCTGTCATTGATGCGCGGGTTAGTAAATTCCGTGTCAGCTTGATAAGACTTCGGACCGCTCCATTTTCCAGTAAAGTTAGTACCCCAGCCCTTACCTGAAAGATTTCTTTCATCAAATCTTCCTTGTCCGAACCACTTAGCAGAAGAATCTCCTGCGGGTGAATATCCCACAGCCGCTTGTAGCTGCCCCGTTGGTTTTTCTTTAAGGCGTACTTTTAAGTCGAGAACTTCATCATTTTTTTCGTCTCGCTCTTTAAGAACTTGCACGCTTTCAAAGAACCCCAGTCGATTGATGTTTTCTTTAGACTCTCGCATTCCGGTACCAGAATAAAGCTCTGAATCGGCAACTTTGAGTTCACGACGGACGACATTGTTTCGAGTTTTATCGTTGCCTACGATGTCAATATTCCCAAAGTAGACTTTTTTGCCTTTTTCAATGCTGAAATCTAAGGAAACTGTTTTGTCTTTTTTATTGAATGACGTCTTAGGATTTACATCGACAAAGGCATAGCCAAGATCTCCGTATTTATCAATAAGGTGATCAATGTCTTTTTGTAGCCTAGAAAGTCTAAATAAGCCGCCGGATTTCAGCGTGAGCTCTTTTATGAGTTCATCTTCGGGGAATAGTAGGTCTCCACTAAACTTAATGTCAGCGACAGAATACTGAATTCCTTCTTCCAGAGAAAACGTAATCCTCGCATGCTTTCGGTCTGAATCCATAATGGAAACTGGTTTGCCTACTTTGACTTCAGCGAATCCCCAATCCTGATACCAAAAAGATAGAAACTCTAAGTCGCGTTTAACAAAATCATCTTGGTAAAAAGATGATGATGAAATCATGGTTGAACGTGTGACAGGTCTTGTCGACATTTTCTCTGCAAGCTCTTCATCGGAAAAATATTTATTCCCTATGATCTGTACATCGCCTACCAAAACCTTAGCGCTTTCGTCGATAATGAATACCAAGTCCACTTCAGATTCGCCAACTTTACGTAGCTCAGTTTTTGCAGCGGCTAGATAGAATCCCTTATCGGAATAAGTTTTTTCAATGGCTGCCGTATCTTTAGTGAGCTTGGCTTCGTCAACAATCGTAAAAGGTTTTGTGGAGATTTTGTCTTTAAATTCATCTTCTGTGAATTCTTTTAAGCCTTCATATTTTATGGCTACAATCGAAGGCTTTTCAACGACGGAAATGATTATGACGGAACCCGCAGAAGAGTCTTCTTTTGAAATTCTTAAATCTGAAAAATAACCTAAGCCAAAAAGAGTTCTGATTTCAGAAGCTATGGATTCTTCTGTCCAAGAATCGCCCTTTCGGAGTTTTATTGCGTTTAAAATCGCATCGGCTTCTACTTTCTTATTTCCGGTAATCTTAATGTCAGAAACAGTACCGGCGCCTTGAGCAGAACTTACCATAAGCATCATTGCCGGAAACAACCATGCTGTCAAAATGCGTTTTGATTTTTGATTCATATTAAACTCGTTGATATTATTTTTCCATCTTCCATACAAATTGCATTGGGAAGTCTTGACGCTAAACTTGGGTCATGGGTAACCATGAGCATAGTAACTCCATTTTCGTGACAAAGATTCATCAGCAGCTCTTCTATGCTGGCTGATGTTTTCTTATCTAAATTGCCCGTAGGCTCATCGGCTAGAAGAATGGGCGGAGCCATCAACAAGGCTCTAGCAATAGCGACTCTCTGTTGTTCTCCCCCGGAGAGCTCTCCAGGGCGGTGAGAAGCTCTATGACCAAGGCCTACCGACTTTAAAAGAAAGTTGGCTCGCTCTCTAACCGCCTCGTCCTGTGATCCGGCAATAATACCTGGAAGCATTACATTCTCTAGGGCCGAAAACTCGGGCAGAAGATTGTTCATTTGAAATACAAAGCCAATCGTACAGTTACGAAAGACAGAAAGCATCTGATCTGAAAGCGTTGCGACATTCGTAGAATTGATCGAAATTACGCCACTGGTGGGACGGTCTAAAGTGCCGATGATATGAAGGAGTGTGCTTTTACCAGATCCAGAAGGGCCTGTAATAGAGCAAATAACTCCTTTAGGAATCGACAAATCAATCCCTCTCAGCGCATCCACTTCTTGGGAGTCAAGTTTATATGTTTTGTATATTGATTTAAGGGTAATCAGCGTTTCCATATTTAGGAGTACCTCAATCCAAGACCTGGATCTTGTTGTGCAGCTTTGTAGGCTGGATAGACAGATGCGATTAAGGAAAGGAAAAAAGCTCCAAAACCTATGATCACATATTCAACATCTAAAAACCGGACAGGCAATTTTTTAATAAGATAAACTCCCTGGGGTAGTTTTAAAAGCTCACTATTTTGTATCAGGAAACAGGCGGAGAGTCCCAATGCGAATCCCAGAAAAACTCCCAATCCGCTAATAATGAGACCATGCGTCATAAATAATTGCATTATATCGGAGCGCCGCATTCCCAGTGCGCGAAGGAGGGAAACTTGATTACGTTTGTAGTAGACCGTCATCATAATCGTTCCTGAAACGGAAAAAGCTGCTACCAAAACAATCAGAAACAATACTGCTCCCATTGCAAATTTTTCGAGTTTTAACGCGACAATTAAAGATTTATTTACGTCTTTCCAGGTGACCGTCTTAAGATCAGACGGTACGAGACTTATATGAAGATCTTTTTCCATGTGCTCGGGATCGCTAAAGGAAGTTGCGACTCCAGAAACATAATTTTCTTGGTCGAGAGATTCTTCGTATTCTTCCATAAATTTACGCCCAGAACTTAAGGTAGTGGCGGCATATTTAGAATCATAATTAGGAATATCCGTTTTAAATGTTGCGACTACTTCATAGGTTTGGGTAAACCGATGGCCAGCTAAAGCATCACCAATATTCATTTGTGGAGAAATGGCTGTAAGTCGATCACCGACTTCGACTCCGAGCTGCAAGGCAAGGGCTTCGCCTAAAATAACTCCAGGGTACTCTGAGTTTCCGTTATTTAAAGATTCGATGCTGCCTGTAATAATGGCATCTGAGAATCCCCAAGGCTTACCACCTAAAGTGGGATCGATACCAAAAAGGGTCACAGAAGCCAGGCGCTGGCCTTGCTTAAAGACTAAATCGGACCGGGTAAAAGGTTCCACATAGATGGCGGTTTTGACGATATCCTTGAAACTGCTTAAGGGGTGCTTATCAAGTGAAAATCCAGCTAGGGCGTTTTCACTCAAAAACTCAACGTGGGGAAGCCCCTTGAAAATGCGACTTTTTAGGTCCTTTTCAAATCCAGCCATGACGGAAAGCACGATAATGAGGGCCGCAACGCCAATCATAGTGCCAAGTACGGAAGCTGTCGTTAAAAACGATATACCCGCTTTTCTGCGTTTAGAAAATACTTGTCGCAAAGCGATCCAAGTGACATAGCGACTATAGAAACGTCTTTTCAATTTTTTCATCCTAATGATGTAACTTGGGATAGTAGCGTTCACCCCCAGAGCGAGCAAGTCTAATTGTCGCTCTAAAATGAGGCAGTTAAGGGCAACTATCCAGCGTTGCGTGAAAATCTTAAAGAAAGACCATAGAAGACTATTACCTTAGTGATTTCTTAATGAGCCTCATAAGTTACCCAAATGAATGGAGCGCCAGCTGCTAGGAATAGGAATGGGCCCTAATCCTTTCAATGGTCTCTTCTCCCTGGAAAGAAGCTAGGAGTCCCTCAAAGCGGATCTTTTTTCCAGGAAAGTCTCTCTTTAATTTTCCATGCGCCTCAAAAGCCTCCGTTCGGCCGTAGCTGTAACTGAATGATAATATGATCTATAATTGCTTTTTTAGGGATTCCGTTAAAGTTTGAAAGGGAGATGCCGACAGGGCTATTATGAGGCAAAAGCAACCTCAATCAACCCACCGTTTCCTGGGAAGAAAGACTTCCCCACCTCGCAAATCGGCCTGCCGAAGTATCTTCACGAATGGTCCTAAGACCTGCCACCTTATCTAGAGGACGATGCTGGAAGTTAGAGAAAATTTAATCCAGCCGTCCCTCTAGCCTTTTCATGTAACTCTTCACCTATCGCCGGTGCTGAATAAAAAGCCAACTCCTAAGACCTTCCGCTGAGGCCTGGTGACGTTCCTTGCGGGTAGGCGTACTTTGAAGTTTACTCCGTAACGGAGCCAAAGGAATATAAAGTTGTTTTTCAAATACAAAATCTCTGGCACGCAGGTAAAGGTTGCTCATCCCAAGGGTCTGCTCACTAAATCAACGCATTTACCGAAGGGATTCCCCTGTTGTCAAATATACACCTCATAACATGCAGAAAACTCAACAAAACTTTGGGGAAATGGCTGGAATTGGTGCCGCTTCTCAAGCCAAACCATTCACATCCTCTAGTAAAGTATTTTCAGTATTTCATTATTAAAGCAATTTAATCTTTTAAAGTGTCCCGCGTGATCTCAGCAGGTTGGATTCACTGGCTTCCAGATGTGAAAACCCAATAATATTATAGGGTAAGGCTTTACCACACGACGCGATTAGGTGGATTTTTAGAAGGCACATAGTTTCATCCAATATGGAAAGAACTAAAGATTTTTGACAATTTACCGGTAGGAATATTCAAATATTGAATTTACACATAATTCAATATGTAGTATTTTGAGAATAAGGGGGGTTTCAATGTCTGAAGCTATCAAAAAGTATGATGCCCAAGTTAAGTATGCAACTGTAGGTAATAACGGCCAAGTGTCAATTGGCAAGGAGTATGCGGGACGCCAGGTTCAAATTGAAAGAACCACCGAAGGTTTAGTGATTATCTCGCCAGGAAAGTTCATCCCCGACCACCATGCACCTTTCTACACCAAAGAATCCGTGGAAGAACTTGATGACTTCGACAGATGGGCCAGTGCCAACCACCCCTTGAATGGCACTGATGTAAATGTACTCAGAGCTAAGTTGAAGGGCCTCCGTGACAAAAAGTAAGAAGCCTTTACAGAGGCCCGTTGCTGGCACCACACAGCATCACAATGTACTTGTTGACACTGGATACCCCTGGTCAAAAACGCGGTATAAAATATGAGCCTATAGACCAACGTACCGCCAGCGGAAAACGAGTTGCGACAATTCGGGCGTCGGGAAAAATTAGGATACGGGTCTGCCGTGATGAGAAATATATGCGGTGTATTTCAAGCCATGTGGATCATGACTCTGCATACAAAGAAAAAGGAAACGAGGATCTTTAGTCCTGGTTCGTCTCAGTGCAACAACTCAAAGCATTTTGAAAATTACTAAACGCATTTTCAGTGTTATAGCAATTTAATGTCTTGCCCGTCGCAACGTCTCAGTTCCCGGCCCCCGGGAAAGGCCAAAAGGTGGAAACCCCAACTTTTTTTAAAAATCGGGGTTCGAATACTTGTCTTTTTGGTGGAGGTGACCGCTATAGTAGTCGAACCCTTCATGTGGGGGAAACGAGCCTGGTTCGGTTGAAAAAATCGACGGGAATCGGTCTGGCAACCGATGAAATCCAAGAAAAACTGGGGGTTTACGCCTGATCCGATGTACACCGTGCAACGATTGCGGACTATATAGGCTCGAATAGTCGAATTTTAAAGGAAGATTTACTTAAATAGTCTGAACTGCTGCGCGGGTAAATTGTAGCAACTACTGACTTTATCGCTAGGATAGCATTGTCAGTGCCCTTTTGCCTTCATATTCGCTAATGTTCCGAACTTGATGATTTTGCTAATTATCTATTAAAATATACCGATAGAGTATATGCTGGGTATTGTAGGGGTGTTCTATGTTGTTTGAGTGGGATGAAGAGAAGAGCAGAAAGACAAAGCAGGAACGCGGCTTGGATTTCAATGATGCTTCTCGCTTATGGGATGACATTGATTCGATTGAAGTCCCTGTTTTTTGTGAAACGGAATCGCGTTGGGCAAAAGTAGGAATTCTAAATGGCCAGATACATACCGCAATTTTTACGCTTCGCGGTAAAAGGACTCGTATCATAAGTGTGCGCCGCGCCCATCTAAAGGAGATTGCATTTTATGAGCAAAATTAAAAAGAGAATCGAAGCCGAGGAGTTTGATAAAAAATTTGATGCTGGTGAAGATGTCGATGAATTCCTCGATTGGGATAGTGTAATTAAGAAAGTGAATGTTGATTTTCCACTATGGATGGTGAAGGAGCTGGATGCAGAATCAGCTCGCCTGCAAATCCCACGACAGGCTGTCATAAAAATGTGGATCGACGAAAGATTGCAGCACATCAAGCGCGAAAAGTTGTCTGGAGATCGACGTAAAAATGTGGCTGGTTAACTCTTAGTGAGGAAATTACTGAGCTGTCGGGTTTGCCGTGGACGAACTGGCTGTAATCAACTTGAATCGGCCGCCTGGGAACTACTCAATCAACAGTTGTCCACGGAACGAAAATTCGTGCGCCTTTCAAACAAAGCTCGTGTGCCTCCTATAATTCCAATTTAAGCTGCAATGGGGGTGTAATACATCCAATGGCATTCGGTTAAGACCTGATCGCATTCGGTTAAGGGCTCGACGTAACCCCATGATATTCTGTTGCTAGAAGCTACGCAACTTTGGCAGTTCTTGCTGCCGATCGGTACTCAGAG
>JBAXBA010000015.1:0-53520 GCA_037142195.1 Pseudomonadota bacterium | reverse complement strand
AGCTCTCTTTAAAAGCTCTCTTTAAAAGCTCTCTTTAAAAGCTCTCTTTAAAAGCTCTCTTTAAAAGCCCTCTTTAAAAGCTCTCTTTAAAAGCTCTCTTCTGTTTAGTTTTCTCATCTAAAACGCAACGTGGCTGTCTTAGTTTCTTTCGCTATTTAATCTAAAGCTCTTTGTGTCGTTCTAGAATAACGAGTCAGTTTAGGTGGCGGACACAGATTTTTTGAAGACGTAAGATCTATTTAGATGTGGGCCAGAAACTCCGTAAATTCGATGGAGGTTCCAAGAATGCGAAGGTGGACGTGTAGAATGTTAGACTCTCGAATAAGTCGCCAGCTATCAACAAGGGCCGGGACAACGGGGATATCTAAATGCTCGAAGCTGTGATTTAATTGAAGGGACATTTTTTGACCGCTGGCTAAAATAGTATCCCAGTCCTTTGGTTCAAATCGAAAGTCGCTGGGATTGACTTGTACCTCGGCACCCTCGGGCCCGATGAGTTTTAATTTTGCGGGAAGCGATAGTGCCCAAGGCTTCATATCAGCTATTAAGTAGATTTGATGTTCATGGGGTTTAAGATTCATTTTGAACTCGACCTAGGTGGTTGGGTTGTCGCACAATAATTTCCGGTGGCCCTAATAATTTTGCAATTTCATCTGCGACATCTCGTTTGTGCAAATATTCAAAATGTGAAATGTGATGCATAGCAACTGGGATCACTTGTCCGGAAGGATTTTTAGCATTAAATATGCCGTCGATGCCGCTAGACACCCGGTCTTTTCCAGAATAGAAGCAAAAGATTTTTACGCCTTCTGGGATATAGCTTTCACTTAGAACTTTTAGCATTCGGGACCCAGGACGCATTTGCCACATGTCCCGCCAGAGAAATCCAATCGGAGTAATTAAGAGAAGCCATGTTAATTTGGTGCCTTTGTAGGGAGTTCCCATAGTAACAACCCGATCACAGTACCTATAACCTCCTAGGCGAAGCAGCCACCATAAAGCCACGAGGCCCCCCTTGGAATGGGCTACGATTGTAACTTTACTGAAATCATATTTTTCAAACTGCTTTTTTAATTTGAAATCAATAAAATGTGCCGTCTCGATAATCCCACGAGTAAAAAATACGCCGAGAAGTCCACCTAGGTTAAAAGAGAGTACTTCATAGCCTTTTGCTTTGAGGTGTCGCTCAATGACCGATAGAGATCGCCTCGACGAGAAAAAGCCATAAAGAAGTAGAATGGGGACTTTATTACCTGTAAAATTCTGTCTTTTCACTATGTCATTATTGGTTTTGACTTCAAACAAAAGCTCCGACCACATGGCATTCAGGCGAATCCATAAACCCCCACCTTGGCGCCGGCTACGATATTCCCAAATAAGGCCAGGAATACAATAGAGCACATTGAGTAAAATCATGGAAAAAACTATGTCTTTAAAAAGGCCATCCTGGGAACGGGTGGAATAGTAGATAATATAGGACTCAGGGATCGTGGTGACAAGGGTGGCAAAGAGTGTGGCTTTCCACCTAAAGTCTAGTAGGCCATAGCAAAGCGAGAGAACGTCAAAGGGGACGAAGGGAATGGTTCGCGTCAGCAAAGTGATTTTCCAATCCTGAGAGCGAAGAAACTTATGGGTTTGAGGAAGATTGCTCGAGAGCCAAGGTGTGACAATTTTCTTTCCTATGATTTTAGCAAGGGCGAACACCGCAAGCCAACTTAATATACTCGAAAGGGCCATAATCCACGGTGCCCACGCAAAATTCCAAGCCTTGGCTCCAAGGACCTCAAAGATAAATTGGGGGAATAGGGTAAATGGTCTTAACAAGCCGAGGGTTAAATATTTCAAAATAGTTAGGCCGCCGCCCCGGTTAAAGCACTGGGAAAAGCCCCCTTCGCAGATGGTCGCCCAAACGTGATACGCAAAGGTACCCCCTGCCGTAAGAAGCAACAGCTCCAGCATAAGGACTGTTCTAAATTGCTTTAAATATCCATAAGGGTTCACTAAAAGTATGTTCCGGCGGAACCGAATTGTCCCTAATTCAAATGCTAGCAGAAGGTCGGGAATTAAGCAGCGTCAAGATTGCCTAGGGTGATTTATTTTTACTATGGCACGGAGTTGCCTAGAGGTGTATCATGGCAAGCTTGCTGCCTTTATATGTGTGGCTATGATTTCTACCAAGGGGTAGAGTGACTTTTACATAACGCTTAGGAGTATGTCTTACTATGTACAATACAACCGATTTCAAAAAAGGTCTTAAAGTTGAATATAGAGACTCCGCTTGGACTATTGTAAACTTCCAACATGTAAACCCAGGCAAGGGGTCAGCATTTGTTAGAACTAAAATTAAGAATCTAGAGTCCGGTAACGTCCTCGAGATTAACTTTAAGGCTGGTGTCGATAAGCTAGGAATTCCCAACGTCGAACAGTTTGAAATGCAGTATCTTTATTTTGATGGCGAGAAATATAACTTTATGAATAATTCGACCTTTGACCAGGTTACTTTATCGGATGATGAAGTAGGTGAGGCAAAATACTACATCCAGGAAAATTCCATGGTTAAAGTTACTTATTACAAAAATCGTCCGGTGGCGATTGATGTTGATAACTTTGTTGTATTGCCTATCGCGGAGACCCAACCTAATATCAAAGGTGATACTTCGGGCGGTGGCGGCAAACCAGCTGTTACATCCACAGGGCTTACGGTGACAGTTCCCTTTCATTTGAACGTAGGCGACTTAATAAAGATTGACACTAGAGATAATTCCTATCTTGAAAAGGTAAAGTAGAGTATGGATCTTAAAAAAGCCGAAGAAATGATCAAGTTAATGAGATCTTATGGATTAAGTGAACTTGAAATAAAAAATGGCGAAGATTCGATTCGCATGGTTCAAAATAGCGGACCTATGGCCTATCAGCCTTCGCCTATGATGCAACCTGTTTCCATTCCTTCATTTCATGGTTCCGTAGCACCTGTAGCTTCTTCACAGGAAACGGTTGAGTCCGTATCTGAGAAGAAGAATCGGGGAGCCTTGATTCATTCACCTTTTGTAGGGACCTTTTATCGTTCTTCAGGTCCTGGTGAAGCTCCCTTTGTGGAAGTGGGCAAGCGTGTGAAAAAAGGCCAGACTCTTTGTATCATCGAAGCCATGAAGCTCATGAATGAGATCGAAGCTGATCGCGACGGTGTGATTCGTGAAATCTTGGCTGAAAATGAAGCTCCTGTGGAATTTGATCAGGCCCTTTTTGTAATCGAATAAGGAAAAGCGGCTTATGAAAAAAGTGCTAATTGCGAATCGCGGTGAGATTGCTATTAGAATTATTCGAGCTTGTAGAGAGCTGGGAATCAAGTCTGTTGCCATTCATTCGACTGCTGATAGGGACTCCCTTCACTGTAAATTAGCCGATGAAAGCGTTTGCATAGGTCCAGCAGAAAGCTCAAAAAGCTATTTGTCTATACCAGCTATTATGAGTGCTGCGGAAGTAGCAGGTGTTGATGCCATTCATCCAGGATATGGTTTTCTTTCTGAGTCAGCTGAGTTTGCCTCAGTTTGCAGACAATATGGAATTACTTTTATTGGCCCAACTCCCGAGCAAATTAAAGTATTAGGAAATAAGGTTGAGGCTAGAGCTTTAGCACGCAAGGCTGGGGTGCCACTTCTTCCCGGGAGCAATGGAGCGATAACTGAGGAAGCTCAGGCTATAGAGGCCGCGAAAGAGATTGGGTTCCCTCTCATCATAAAGGCAGCCGCTGGTGGTGGTGGCCGCGGCATGAAAGTTGTTCATTCTGAAGCCGATCTGCCTAAGCAGCTGTCTTTAGCGAGATCTGAAGCTCTTTCTGGGTTTGGCGATGACACGGTTTATATGGAGCGCTTTCTCACCAATCCAAGGCATATTGAAATTCAGTTGATGGGCGACCAGCACGGTAATTTGGTTTATCTTGGTGAACGAGATTGCACGACCCAAAGACGAAAGCAAAAGCTCATTGAAGAGTCTCCTAGCCCCGTTCTCAAAGAGGCGGAACGGCAAAAAGTAGGTGAAAGGGCATTGGAGCTTGCACGTTTGGTAAATTATCAGTCCCTGGGGACCGCCGAATTTCTTTATGAAAACGGAAATTTTTATTTCATGGAAGTAAATACCAGGATACAGGTTGAACATCCTGTAACTGAAGAAGTTATGGGCATCGATCTCGTCAAAGAACAAATAAAAATAGCTCAAGGTGAGCGACTCTCCCTCACGCAAAGCCAAATTAAAAGCAATGGCCATGCGATGGAAGTTCGAATTAATGCGGAAGATCCTGTTTCCTTTGCCCCATGGCCAGGAAAGATTACGGGCTATCATGAGCCAGGCGGTATTGGTGTTCGGGTAGATAGTATGATTTATGCCGGATATACGGTACCTCCAAATTATGACTCTATGCTAGCAAAGCTCATTGTTAAAGGCCGCGACCGTGATGAGTGCATTCAAAGAATGAAGCGATCCCTGCGGGAATTTAAAGTGGAGGGAATTCGAACGAATATTCCCTTCTACTTAGAGCTTTTTCAAGACGAGCGCTTTTTAAGATCAGAGATCACCATAAATTGGCTTGAAGATGTTTATTTAAAAGGAAGAAAGAAGAGTTAGATTCCCTGCGAAGCAGGTTTACATTAAAATAGTAGCAGTAAAGAAACGCGCTGTTTTTATGGAGACTTTATGAAGGGCTTCGATTTAATTCTGGAACGCATTAAGGCCGACCCATTTAAAGCCACTCTAAGATTCAGGTATCTTGCCTTAGTAGCAGACCTTCCAGATCCCATGGAAAAAGCGCATGAAGTTTTAAAGCTGGCAGAGTTCTATAAATTAGACTTTCCGAGGGAGGCTTTGCAAACGGCCTATTTAGTTTGCCGCTATGACCCTAAAAATCTGAAAGCTGTTCAAATCATTATTGAGATTCTGGAAACTCAAAACAGGCTTCCTCAAGCTAGTTTTATGCGTGAGTATAAAGCAAAGATAGACAGCCAAAAGGATGTCACCAGCAACCAGTTCTTTGGAGATATCTCTAGATCTGGATTGTTTGATTCCAGTTCGGTTGACGAATCGTTAACCTTTAACCCTGGCGAAGAGTTTTTAGCCGATCAACTTTCGGGTGAGTTTTCAAATGCAAACGAGTCCAAGTTAATCAGTCTTCTTTCTATTGACAGCAGAGTCAAACAGAAAAGCCCCAATGCCTCTTCCACAATTTTTGAAATTACACCTATCGATCTGACGGGAGCTGGACTAAGCCAAGCATCAGACTTAGGTGCAGATCCGGTTGAGGAAAGTCTTTCCAGCAAAGTTGCCCCCATGGCCCCAAACTCTCAGGGGTCAAGTAGTCTCTATTCACCCTCAAATTTGTCTGAGGGTTCGCCATCACCTTTAATGGATTTGCCCTCATCATTGACGCCACCTTCGTCCTTGATTCCACCTTCGTCTTTGACACCACCCGCTAATTTGGTATCAAGTAAAAGGCCATCTCTAGAGGCAGAACTTAGTGCTGTGCCTAATTCTAAAAGCCTTTCGACATCAGTCGAGGCATCCCTAGATTTAACTTTTGAAAGTCAAGAATCCACTTTTGTGGAAGCTTTACCAGATGGGAGTAGTTCGGGCTCCAAAATTACAAATCGAGAGTTCTCGAATTCGACTTCCTGGGGTATCGAGGATTCAAGTGTGGGCCATACTGCCCTTCCCTATGTTGAGCAGCTTGACGTTTCGTCAAGGGAAGTTGCGTTATCTCATCAGGAGGAAGTTGCGGATAGGGCACTTGATTTTGAAGACAGCGGTCAAGTTCATACCCAATTGTATTCTCCTCGCCTGGATTTAATGGAGGTTGAGGAAGTCGAAGACAAGACTTTCTTGAGCCATAATTCTTCCGAACGTAAATGGGCTTCAGAATCTCCGTTGAAAGGCGATGAGACGGTCGTCTCGAGATCAGCTCAAGTCCAAGAAAGTTTCCAAGAGCAAGAGGGAAGCGAAGAAGGGGAGGAGAGATTAGGGGAGGCGAAGGTAACATTTGCGTTATCATCTGAAAGTGCTGCGAATTATCCCCCTGCAGAGGGGAAAGATTCTCCCGCAACGCTTCCCACGGTTTTAAAGGAAGAATCTTTTGCTGCTGAGGTGGAACAAAGTATAGCTAAAGAATTTGACTCTTCCTATGCCGAAAGTCGCAATAAGAATCAAACATTTGGTCCTCAAAGTACAACCTGGTGGCAGCAAGCCTTGGAGTCCCATTCCAATAAAACGACTCTGGGCCGCCTGGAAATGGATCCAGAATCCTTTTCCTATTTCCTTCTGGAAAATCTGCGAGAACATAAAAGCCCCTATGAGGTCATTCGACGTTCTCTGAGCACAGAGCAGAAGAATCGCTTATTTTCTTACTTTCTAAATATTTCGACACCTGGAATGGAGCTTCTAAAAATAGATATCTTCATGGCTGTTGGTGCCGGCCTAGAAGCAGTGCAGCTCATTCGAGAGTATACAGAACAAGGGGAAATAGAACTCTCATCTTTAGTGCAACGGGCTAGGGTACTCTGGCAAGTTTTGGGATGGCAACCCTTCCTCTGGCAGGGACAGGAAGGGCGTGAAGAATTTAAGCGTATTTTATTTCTGCGCCCTTCTCAAAGGCCATCTTTAGAGATGCTTTAACATGTATCTTTTGGTTCATACACGCTGAAAAGCATGTTGCGATTAGCGATTCTTTCCATAGAAAAGTAGAAGAAGAGTAATGATGGCGAAGATAGAAGTTAAAGTTCTTTTTTCGCTCTTTAAGGACTCAACGATTCCAACCGGAGATGGCCATTCAATTTCTTCTAACTTAGGTCGGCGCTTAGCAAACCATGCAGGCACTGTTTTGCAATAAGAATCATATTCAGCTCCAAACTTCTCGCGAAGTATAGATTCTTCATATTCCACTACAAAAAAGTACTGTCCAGCAAATGCCAAAACTGTCAGGACCATAATCCAAATGGTTCCAGAAAAAACAGAAATTCCTGCCGTAATCATGAAATTACCGACATAGAGAGGGTTTCGTACATAGGCAAAGGGGCCCGAGGTAATGAGACGGCTGCCTGTAGAGGAGCTGCGCGTTCTAGACACAGTACCTATAAACGCGACGGAATAAATTCTAAATAGCTCGCCAAGAATGATAAAAGTCATTCCCAAGGTTGCTGAAATAACGTTAGGTGAAGCATAGAGAAACAAAATGATAAGTAGCGGAATAGGTGTGTAGTCGCGCAGTTGGAAAAGCGTTTCGCCGATATTAAAGTAAGGGGACCTAGTTTCGTTGTCAAATTCCACACGTTTCTCCATTTAAATCCATGCATTATTAACACTTAAGTGACTCATTCTTAAGATGTTAATTCCGTAAAGGTTGCCGGTACCAGTTGGCCCATCGATTGGGCGCGTTGACTATGGCCTTTCCAGTCAGAATCATCAAGCCCAAAAAGCGGCGGTACAAGAATTGCCATCTTTCCCCCCAAGGGGCCCAAGACGCTCTTTCTAAAAATCTGCTCAAAAATTGCACAAGCTGTCTTAGATGTGGTGAAAAGTGTGACTTGGTTGGTCTCTGTGGACCAAAAAAGGTCAATAAATCTCAGGGTAGGCAAGGTTTTTGACATGAGCTCTTCTTTTAACTGGTCTTTGGCCAATCGAGTCTCCACCCGGGTGGGATGACGCTCTAAGCTTTCTGCAAGGCTTTGTATCTTTTCCTTTAGGAGAAGCTTTAGGAGTTCGCCGGGGACCGTTCTTTTTTCAATTCTGAGTCTCATGACAAAACCCCCGTCGATCAGGCAGTCCGTCATGTCCCAAAAGTCTCCCTCTCTTTCTAGATCTGGGAGGTCGGGGAGGGTCCAAAAGACCTGTTCCGCTTTGTTTCCGGCAGACAAATTGATGGGTTTTGCCTTATAGGGAGCCATGCTTTTGTTCAGGGAGGCTAAACTGGGATTTGTCAGTCCTAGGATTTGGTAACGAGTAATTGAGACGGCACCAGATTTTAGTCCCATGGGTTCTCCCAGGATAAAGTTTGGCTTAGATTAAAGATTCTTTAGGCTGAAATTGCAAGAAAAACTGGGATATTTTTTGTTTTTTAAAAAGACTCCGCTGGCAGGTTCCTACCAACATAGAGTAACTAGGCCAGACTATTTATCCCACATTCCCGCGAAAAAAGAATTCGTTTTTCTAATTAGCATTTCAGAGTGTATTATAATGAAATTATTAACCTTTTTAAATTTGGTGGGCATAAAGACCTATAACTCGCTGAGCCAGAGAAGCTTTTATCTTGGTCCATCTGGGTATAGTTTCATCAGTTTTATAAGAGTAAAGGTTAGGTTTAAAGCTGCAACTTCAATTTCATCACATTGCCGGGCATTGCAACTAAGGATTAGTCACCATAGAAGCCAAAGAAGGTTAGCAGGGTGATGGAATTAAAACGGCTAATTTAAATATCAATCCTTTGTGGCACAGGGACTCTGGCTTTATGAGTCATTGGTCTGCGAAATATATGTGAGCTGTAGAATTATCGCGGGAATGCAGGATTTATGAGAATTCTTAAAGTAAAAATAGAACCTGCCGATCCTTTTAAAAGATTTAACTAAGAGATAGACACTTGCGTATTGACTATGAAACATTCAAAGAGATTGAACCAGAGCTCCTTCGGCCGATTCTAGGTGATGGGTTGGATTATGAAACTTTGCGCAAACTCTATGAGTCCAAAATAGTCTATCTTTCCCACCTCCGCTCGCGCTGCTTTAAGGAAATTAACCAAAATATGAGTCCTGATTTTAAGCCTGACGATTTGGCCACGATAGTACGTGCCCTCACCCTTACCCAGGAGCATGTTCGGTTGTTGGTTCTTACTGCTATGCAGGAAAGTCTCGCGAAACGACGTGCTTAATCTCCCATTTCCTCCAGGGATCTGGTAGACTTAGAGGAGTCTATTAAGTTGGAGCCTGTCATGAGGATTTTTGTTGCCGATGATTCGGCAGCTATACAAAAAGTGGTTCGACTAGCTTTTACCGGGTACGACTGTGAAATTTTGGAAGCTGAATCGGCAGTTTCCTTAGCTTCGATGTTAAGGCAAACACCTCCCGATGTAGTGTTAGCAGACCCTAAATTGGCCGGGATAGATGGTCCTGAATCCTTGAAAAAAATCTTAGGGACCACCAAAGTTATTCTTTTGCTCGGAAGTTATGAATCTATCGATGAAAATCTATGGAGAGATCATGGATTTGGTGAAACCATTAAAAAACCATTTGTGGGAAAAGTTTTAACGGAGGCAGTCGCACGCCTTTGTCCTCACATAAAGCAAATTCCAAGTAAAGATCAGCCTTTTTCTGGGTCCTTTGCCGGCGAACCGACCCGTACCAATCAGATGGCCATGACGACTTTAGATATTGACTTAGATTTTTTACAACAGCCCGACGATTCTGATGTGCAATTGGATGTGTCCATTCCTCAACCAGAAGTGCAAGTGAAGGATCGGGGAAAAAAAGCCTTTGAGGAAGATAGAGGGATATCGACTTTAGATTTAGGTTCCCATGAACCTCCTAATGTGACTTTAGAACCTAAAATAGCCGCTGAATTCCAGCATGCTTCTAAGGGAAACTTGACGGCAAAGCACCCTACTGAGCCTAGCCCCAAAGGCGCTTTTCATTTAGATTTGGAGCTAGATGGAGAACCGATAAAGCCCCAAACAAGAGAGGAAAAAGTCCATTTTTCAAAACCCGAACACGGGTCAACTCCTGGTAAAGCCGGCAATCTTAGGGAAGTTACGGAGCCCGTAGCGGCAAGTCAGCCTAGAGAAGTGAGACAGCATAGAGCGTCTCCTCAGCCTTTGGAATCGTCAAAGCCTGAGAGTGCTGCTGCAAACCTCGACCCAGATAGTCTTTTAAGGCCTTATTGGCCGCGCATTCAGGAACTCATTAGAATTGAAATTAGGCAGTACCTGGATCTTCATTTCAAAGCCCAAATTCCAGGAATTGCTAAAGAAGTCATTGCTGCCGAAATTAGGCGCCTCTCTGAGGAAAAAGCGCGCATCAACATTGACAATTAGACTCCAACAAAGGCATATTTAGGGCTCTTAAAGGAGGATTGTCATGCCTGTACTTCATCCCATTCAACTTGAGCCGATCATTCGCCGAGCCATTGAAGAAGATTGGGGCGGGGGCGATTGGACCACAGATTTGTGCGTCCCAGCTGACAAGCTGGCCGTAGCTAAGATTATCTCCAAACAAGATGGAGTTGTGGTGGCCTGCATGGAAGTGGCGCAAATGGTCTTCAAAATGGTGGATCCCTCACTGGAGATCCAAGTCGTTAAAAACAACGGTTCCTTAGCTCATAACCGTGAAGTTTTGTTGGCTATTTCTGGGAATGCGCGTTCCATTTTAAAAGCAGAGCGGGTGGCGCTAAATTTCTTAGGCAGAACTTGCGGAATCGCTACCCATACAAAAAAGTTTGTCGAACTACTAAGTGGTACTAAGGCGCAGTTGCTGGATACGAGAAAAACGACCCCAGGACTTCGCATGATTGAGAAAGCTGCCACTGCAACGGGCGGTGCTAGGAATCATAGAGTCTCTTTGACGGACGGTGTCTTGGTAAAGGAAAATCATATAAGAGCCGCTGGTGGCATCACGGCAGCTTTAGGCAGGCTTACAGAATCTCTTCCCCCTACTTTAAAAATCGAAGTGGAGACTACGAACCTTCAAGAGGTTCAAGAAGCTTTAGATGCCGGCGCGGATATCATCATGTTGGATAATATGCCGCCAGCTGAAATGGAAATGGCTGTTCGAACGATTCAAGGACGAGCCCTGGTAGAAGCTTCGGGAAATGTTCGACTTGATAATATTCGGCGAATTGCTGAGACAGGTGTCGATTTTATTTCGACGAGTGCGACCTTGCATTCTGCGCCAGGAGTTGATCTGTCCTTGCTTTTTGAAATCTAAAGATGCCTCACTTCCTTTCTATTTTGGACGCCATTGATTCGACTTCGTCAGAAGTCATGAGGCAACTCGAGGGTGGTAGGTCAGCACCTTTTGCTGTCGCAGCCTACTCACAGACAGAGGGGCGCGGTCGAAGGGGGCGAAGTTGGACTGGGGGGAGAGGCAATTTCTTTCTTTCGATCGCATTGCCAGCGTCTGATCTGGGGAGGTTGCCAACTTTATCTCTAGAGGCTGCGACGATTGTAGCGGTCTGGCTAGAAGATACCTTTCATTTCACACCCACATTAAAGTGGCCCAACGATTTGTTACATCGGGGCCAAAAGCTTGGGGGGATACTTTGTGAAAGTGCCGTTTCAGGCGATCAAATTAAACATATTGTGGTTGGAATTGGCCTCAATATGATTGCTTCCACCGATTTAGAAGATCTGGCAGCCGTGTCTATCGGCGAGATTTCGATCCAGCCTTTTGACATCAATCACCTTTACCTAGACCTTTCTGAGCGATTATTAAATCGTATTTTCAAGTCTGCGGATGTTTTAAAAGATTTTTCCCGATTTGGCACAGCCGGATCCGTCTGGGAAAGAAACAAGGAACTTTTTCTTGAGCAGTCGTTAACTCGAGAAGGTGGTCTTGTTTTGAAAAACGTAAATTCCCATCAGGATGAGCTGCTATTTTCCTCTCACCACGAGTTTAAATGGTGGCTTCAAGTACATGGAAAATCTCGGATCTTGATCGGAGATTTAGGGAATTCGCGTTTAAAGCTTGCAGCTATCTCAGACCAGGGGGTGCTTGGTTTAGGTTCCTATGAGTCCGCTCAGGCCTTAAGGCAGAATTTCCCTGATCTAAAAGATCACTCCCTTTTGTTTCTAGGCGCCGTAGGAAAAGACAAAGTCTCAGAGTATTTAGAAGTGTTTTCAGAGCATCACATTTCTATCATCGAGGTTTCTAAAAGATCTGTTTTTGTTGATTTGGGGCCCTATGACTTGAACCAGATGGGTATTGATAGGATTGCGTTTATGGAAGGTTATATAGCGGATTTGCCGCTAGAATCTCGGCACTCTAACCAAATAGCTGTTTTAGTTAGCCTGGGTACGGCGACTACCATCGACTGCCTTAAGGGAGATGGACACTATCTTGGGGGTAGCATTCTTCCTGGGATGCAAATGGGGCTTGACGCATTGGCGGAGGAGACAGCTCTATTGCCAAAAATCCCGCGGGCTGAATGGGAAATCCCTCTGCCCAGTTGGCGTGGTGCCTCCCACACTAGGGAAGCCCTGCTGTCTGGAATGAGACTCTCGGTTTGCGGACCACTAGCTAAAGTTTTGCAGGATCTTCATGAGGAATTTCCTGGTGCTGAAGTGAAAGTTCTTTTAACGGGGGGCGGGTCCTACCTGTTTCCTGAATTTGAACGAGACGAATTTATCATTCTAAAAGGCATCCGCGCCATGGCTTTGGGTTAAGCTAAAAACTCATGGCTTTAATGGCTTTTTCAACTCCATTTAAAATGTGTTGCACCGCAATCGCCGTCAAAATGATGCCCATGATTCGAGTGAGAATATTTAGGCCCGTCTTTCCCATGATTTTTTGCAAATGTTTCGACATTTTCAAAATGAGGTCGGAACAAAATAAGGTAAGAAATATGGCGATGCAAAGCATCGCGAGCATGCCTAAATTAGTAGCCTGACTTGACTGAAGGACTACTGTAGAAATGGCGCCTGGCCCTGCAAGTAAAGGCGTAGCCAAAGGAAAGACAGAAATGTCGTGTTTTTCTAAGCTCTCACTTTGCTCGTCAAGGCGCAGCCGATTGGGCTTGGCATTTAACTGGGAGATGCCTAAAAGGAGAAGTAAAATCCCCCCTGCGATTTGAAAGGCCGGTAGAGTGATGCCAAATATATTAAAAATCGTGGTTCCGGTTATGGCAAAGCTAAAAAGGATCATAAACGCAATCCAGTTGGCCTTTCGCCGCATGGAGCGTCTTTCCTGGTCGGTGGCATCGGCGGTTACCGTCAAGTAAACCGGAATCACCGCAAAAGGGTCCACTATGACAAAGACTGCGACAAAGCTGCCTAATAAATAAGTAATATACTCCACTTTCAAGCCCCTAAGTCTTTAATCTCGTTCGAATTATAGCAGAGCATCAAAATCTAGTATAGATGTGTCAATTGAGCTACTATCCCAAGTAGCAAAATTACGGACCAGGAGTCACTTGTGAAGATCATGCTTACGCTGTTTTTTCTAATTGGTTATCATCAATCGGGCTTGGCTGAAGATGTTAAAACTACAGAAGAGCAAACCTCCATAGAAGCCTTTGAACTCATGGCACCTTGCGGCGAAGATATAGCTAAAATTTTGACGGAAATGACTTTAGGCTTTGCGGAAAAAATTGGCGAGGCATGCGAAATACAGAATCAGAAAACGGCACCAGCTTTTCGCTGCCCCTTTCAAACCTGCCAAGGTGAAATTGTTAAAGGCGGCTATGCAGCGCCCACAATGGAAATTCGTGTGGGCAACTCTTCTACTTCAGGAATGGGTACAGGTATGAACTACCCAGGCTCCGCAAATTCCAGTGCTGAGAAAATCTATATTTCTACGACTTTAAAATTTAGCTTAGCACGAGATCCCGATAAGGTAGTGTGTCAAGGGACCTTAAGTCCAGCGATCACAACTCCCTTATTTACAAAGATCCTTTCGGAAGTCGCTAGTAGCCCCGTTTGTAAAAAAGAATTCGTAAAACAAAACTCTCAAAACTAGAAGGCGATATGGCTTCACGTTTAAACTTTTTTGATTTTTTCTTGACCTGTCTGTTGGTGGCACACCTGACCTCAAAGCTGAGTGCCCCAGCCTACGCACAAGGGACGGCCAAAGATCTTGAGGGGACTGTAGACGATCCTCTTAGAAAGGGAGTAGATCTACCTCCCAGCTTGAGCGAATGCTCTAGAATCATAGAGCAAGAAAAAGCTGAGAGCGAAGCCCGTAAGATGATTGGTGACCGCTGTCAGGCGATTAATGAGAAGCTCAGCAGTTTAGGGCAGCCTCATTGTGAGCGAAACTTGTGTTTTTCCTCTTGGCGAAGTCCAGGTGCTCGCAAGGTGGAGGTCGCAGCGACGATTTGGAATGCCACCGCTTATAGCCCCACGCCTGGACTGTCAGTGACTTTCGCTATTTTCTTTGATTCTAACAATGAAGGTATTTTTGATTGTATAGATGTCACTGCTCCTTTATTTTCCTTGGATGAGCTTAAAGACTACCAGCTCTATCAAGACATACTCGAACGAAGACAGCTCTGTAAGGAAAGCTGACTGGCGCTGTTTTGTTCCCGCCTCCGCGGAGCGCCTTGCGACGCCACCCTGAGTGGCAGCGCGCAAAAAAGTGTGGGGCAGTAGCCTTTTGATAGAACGAATAAGAAACTTGAGGCGTAGTTACGACTATGACGCTGAATAACAGGTTGTCCAGAAGAAGTAGATCAGTGGCACTTCGAGAAAAATTAGTGCAACCTATTAAAAAAAAGTAAAATTTCGTCTCTGATGAGAGGCGTTGAGAGGGTTTTATTCTCTTTTTGTCATTCCCATAACAGGGCGTTGATGACCACCCTTCCTTCCTTAGCTGAAGGATCAGAAAGCACAACCAAAACTCAACTTCAAATTGTTTGAAATTGCTCGGTTTTGTCAAGAACTATCGAATCTTTTTTCCCATGATAGAATGTCTTTACATCTAAAATGTAGGTTTCCATGAGAAAGACGGTTGCGGTTTTGCCTCAAGCTCTACTTGTTGTAATTATTTTTTCGGCGATTTCAAATCATCCTTCGTTTGCCGAGTCTACGCCGACAAAAGAGATCTCGGTCCTAAGCTCATGGCAGTCTCCCTCGAATCTAAAAACGTCGGGAGATGTCAAATCCTTTCTAGAATTGCCAGAGGGTCTTACAAGGCAAGAGCCTTGTGATTTAGATAGTAATTGGGCTCTTAGGGCCATTCATCTCAAATCAGCCCTTCTGAGATTTGAAGAAAGGAATCAAGTGCCTGGGCAAGATGTTGTAGTAGCTCATATCGATACGGGGATCAGCCCACATCCCGCTTTACTTGGTGCTCGTATAGATTTAGATAGGGCCTATAATTTTATCGATCACAGCGCTCATGTCTTTCATCGATTTACCAAATATCAGTTTCCAAAACATGGGCATGGCACAGAAACTTTAAGCTTGATCGCTGCTCCCCGGAAAATGATTCCAGAAAATAAAACATGTATCTCGGGAGTTGCGCCCTTTGCTAGTTTTATCCCTCTACTTGCTACGGATTCTGCGATCATTGGTGTGGGGACGCGTGTCGCTAAGGCAGTAGTATACGCCGTAGATCAGGGAGCTCATGTCATTAATATCTCGTTAGGCGATATATTGCCGATGCCTGAGCTCTACGAAGCATTAAGGTATGCGAAGAATCAGGGGGTTATCGTGATTGCTGCTGCGGGGAATGGTACGGGATGGATACCGGTGTTTCCTGGAGTCTATCCAAGTGTGATTGCGGTAGGTGGGGTATCAGAAGATTTGTCTCCTTGGGGTGGTGCCACAAGGGGGAGTTATGTGGCGTGGAGCGCTCCCGCAAATGGGGTTCCCGCGGCCTTTACAAATCTAGTCGATAAAATGCTTATTTACAGTTGGGGCGAAAGTGCAGGAACTTCTGATGCAACGGCAATGACTTCTGGAATAGCCACATTGTGGCTTTCTTACCATGGGCGAGAGGCTCTATTGGCACGGTATGGAAGATCCAATCTCTCGGAGCGATTTAGACAACTTGTGGAAAGCAAAGGGGTATGGCGCCCCCAAGACTGGCCAAAAATCGGTTATGGAGCTGGGATCGTCGATGCCGATAAGGTTTTAGCGGCACCGCTCTAAGGTGAGACCATAGGAGCTAGTCTTTGGTCCATCTAAATAAATATCCTCCTAACGAGAGGCAGAAAATACCAATGCCAGCCAGCACGAATATGTGGGTGGAAAGTTGTGCCAGGGTTGCTCCCTCTGACATCACTTCGCGCATGCCTTTGACCATGTGCCAAAGGGGCATCACGTGAGCCGCTTGTTTGACCCACTCCGGTGAGCCTTCGAGAGAAAACCATACTTCAGATAAAAACATCATAGGGTAAGTCATAAAATTAAGAATGCCATTGACCAGCTCTTCGTTATCTAATCTGGCTGCCGCGACAAGTCCTATGGAACTTAAGGCAAAACATCCCAGCATATATATAAAAAACAAAGTGAGATAGCTTCCTTCTGTATGAAAGGGCCTAATCAAATGCCCTAGAGCAAAAACGAAGACACCACTAAAGGCCATGACTACCATTCTAGAAAGAGCTTGAGCAGCAAGGTATTCCACGGGTTTGACCGGTGAAGCCTTAAGTCGCTTTAAGACGCCGATTTTACGCTGTCTGACGATGACCCAACCCACACCCCAAAGAGCCATCCAAAGAACGTTAGTGGCGATAATTCCTGGAAAGAGCCAGTCGACGTAAGTGACACGTTGTCCTGGAATGATGTGTTTTGTCTTTTCCGAAACCAAGTGAAGTGTTTCTTTTAAAAAGACGGCTTCGGCTAACTTGGATTTCGGAGAGGATTCATTGATGTAGTAGTCGTTTGGAGCTATCACCAAGTCTAGTGCATGAAACTCCAATTTTTTCAAAGCTTCCTCTAAACTCGGGATAACCACCTCTTCAAAAGTGGAGCTTTCAAATTGGGTTTGCACGACGGCGACTTTAAAAGTGGAACTTTCGCCTACCTTAAATAGGTAGCCAAAACCGATAACCATGACGATCGGGAAAACAAAAATCCAACCCAGTGAGCCAGGGTCTCGGTAAAACTCTTTGTTTCGGGAATTAAATAAAATCCAAACTCTTCGTATGCTCATGTTAACTCCTGAGTGCTTTGCCAGTTAGCGAAATAAAGAGATCCTCAAGGTTGGGCTGCCTTACATGCAAGCCGTCTAAGGGGATGTGAGCATCCGATAGGGCACGCACAACCTGATCGAGTTTCTTGGTGGAAATTTGAAGTCTTTGACCGAGAATCAGCACGTTTTCATTAGGAAGCAGTTTTCTTACCTTGTCGCCAATGGTCCCATCGGAAAGAGGCATTTCTACAATGACTTCTGGTAGGTGGCTGCGGATTAAGTTTCTGGGCTCGCCCTCCGCGATAATTTCTCCATGGTCCACAATGACGATTCTATCGCACAGGGCTTCAGCTTCATCCATGTAATGGGTTGTTAAAATGATCGTAGCACCGGCTGCCTTTAGATTTGTAATGATATCCCAAAGATGGCGTCTTGCTTGGGGGTCAAGGCCGGTGGTCGGCTCATCGAGAAGAAGAATTTTCGGGCGATTCGACATGGCGATTGCCAAGAGTAGTCGCTGCTTTTGACCGCCAGAAAGTTTTTCATGGTAGCGGTCGGCGAACTCTTCGAGCTGGCAGAGTTTAATCAGCTCCGCGACGGGTATCCGCTCGGAGTAAAGTCCCGAAAAGACTTCTAAGCATTCCCGTGCGGTCAGGCGCGGGAGAAGTGCAGTTTCCTGAAACTGTACACCAATTTGCTCTCGCAAGGCCTCCGTCGGAGGTTTTCCGAAATAAAAAACCTGTCCGCTATCTTGCTTTTGAATCTGTTCAATAATTTCGATTGTCGTGGATTTCCCTGCCCCGTTGGGCCCTAATAATCCAAAGCATTCTCCTACTTTAATTTGAAAGCTGATATTTTTGACGGCAGCAACGTCGCCATAAGATTTGATGAGGTTCTTTACTTCTAAGGCGAGCATAGGAGTTCCTTTCTGTGGGGTTCTAGGAAATAAAACAGTAGAGACAGCGTCACACAATTTAAATTCTATGTAATAGAGCGTCCGTATTTCGGTAAGAAAATGCAAAAATGGATTCTTGGGGGTTAGCTCCAATACTTGTAGGAAACATGGATCCGTCCACTACTGTGAGGTTTCCTAGGTTTCTAAATTTTCCGAAGCTATCTAAAACTGACCTCTTCGGATCCTCGCCAAACGGCAACCCTCCCATGACATGGGCTGAAAAAAGTTTGGCGGCAAATAATTCTGAAGGCAAATTGGGGATCTCTTTTTTTGCGTCTGACCATTTAGAAAAACCTTGGGTACTGCTGTGAATAGGCAGAACAAACTTGGCACCAGCAGCGAATTGGATTTCTGCCATCTGAAGCCAAGCTCGCTTAAATCCTTCCCAAAGGTAGGGCGGCACTTGATAGTCTAGCACGGGGCTACCATCAGACCTGAGGTGTACTTCGCCGCCTGGCGATTCCTCATGGAACCCATCACGCATCAAGGCAATCATATTGGATATGTAGGGGAATTGAGCCATCAAGTCAAAATGAGCATCGCCATGTCCACGGACTACTTGAGAAAGCAAAATGGGCTGCATGGGGGCGGTTTCAATTTTAAACCCGACAGGATCGGTGGCGGGGTTGCTTTGCAGAAAGTGGTCAGTATACACAGACTGGGGGGCTCCGGAATTTGCAAAAATAGCCTCTTCAGAAAGTCCAGCACTGACATTTACCGGGTGGATAAAGGTTCTCTTTCCAATCAGCTTGTGGGGATCAGGAGCTTCTGAGCGAAGGAGTAGGGCAGGGCTTCCAATAGATCCAGCCCCAAGAATATACTGCTTGGCGCGAATGGACACCTTAATCTTCTTTTCTACATTTTTTACCATCGGCACACAAATCAACTCACTGATTTGATCACCTTTAAATTGAAACTTTAGGGCTTTCATTTCGGAAATAAGCTGTGCTCCGGCATCAAGTGCTTCTGGTATTTTTGTGACTAGAGTCGATTGCTTTGCATTTACGGGGCACCCGACGCCGCAATAACCGAGATTGCGACATCCCTTTACATTGCGTTTAATGCTTTGCCATTTTATACCAAGGTTCTCTAGACCTCTCGCTAACATTAAATTATTGGCATTAGGAGTGACCTCCCAAGGGATGATCGAAAATTCTTTCTCTACCCGCTCAAACCATGGGGAAAGAGTTTCCGTCTCTATCCCCTTCACGCCAAAGTGGGTCTCCCAATGACGTAGGGTCGTTTCTGGAGTTCTAAAGCAGGTCGCCCAATTTACAGTGGTTGAGCCTCCTACCGAGCGACCTTGAAAAATTTGTATAGCATGATCTTTGGTCTTTCTTGCTCCCGATTCTTGATAGAGATCGGGATAGGCCTCCGATTCCAGCATATGGAAGTCTTTTTGGTACTTAAAAGGCCCTTCCTCAATGATGGTGACGCGGTGCCCTTTTGCGGAAAGCATAGCTGCCGCAACTGCTCCACCAGCACCGGAGCCGATTATGCAAAAGTCAGTTTCAAGGACGGTGTCTTTTTCAAAATTCTCGCCACGTGCCACATTCCAGCGCGCAAGATGGGGACCAATGGGATCTTCGAGCATAAAAATTCCTTTTACAGTATGGGAACTCCAGGATAACCAATTTTTTGCCAGTGAATAGGATTGGCGTACCATGTACCTAAAATGAGATCTCTAAGTCCTTCATAGGCGTTTCTTCTCATCCCTAAGGATGATCTAGACCACTCTCCTATGGCAGAATCCAGCTCTTCTCGAGGAGTCGATGAAAAGGGAGACCAGATGCCCGTGAGAAGAAATCTTGTAACTCTGCTGCCCAACAAATCCAAAAGTAAAAAAACTTCTTTCTGGGTATAGCGGGGCAAAGTGGTAATGGTTTTCTCAAAATCAGAAAAAAATCCCTGAAAATCCTTGCTGCCATCGGCCCCCAAAAGTTTAGAACCTAGAAAACTAGGGAGCAGTGCCATTAAAGTATTTTGATGGGAAAGGGTCAGCGTTCTAGGCGGCTCTTCGTTTGAGGAAGTCCCTTCTGGCATACAACTGTAGAGCAACCCTAAGGAAGTCCCTATGGCACTGTTTTTTAAAAAAATGCGTCGCTCCATTTTTGCCCTCCGTGCGGGGATTATCTCACAATTACGCAGCGGTGGTAACCTTATAATTTCTTAGTTCTTTACTTGATTTTGACCGATTCCTAGAGTAGGGGATTTCAAGAAGGAGTTGGATATCTCATTCAGGAAAAGTAATGAAATCCTTCATACCCATTCTCCTATCACTCCTAAAGATTCGATCGTTAAATCCCAACCTTTAAAAAAGTTCTCATGTCTTTTGTTTTTTTATGAGGGTTTCCTAGGCGAGAAATTTTTGATGAAAAGAACACCAATAGGAATCAAAATGAAACGATGTAAAATCCCCAAAAAGAAAAGAGCCAACTCTAGGTAGAGTTGGCCAAAGAACATTTTTAAAATTTTGCTGTTATCACGTAAGGAATCGATTTCAGATGCAAGTGGTTTGGCAATCTAAGTTTGCTTCCTAATTCCTATTTAAGAAGAAGTGAACCTACTGCGTTCTCTACTACGCACTTAGCAAGAATAGCGCCTTTGCTACCGTCGAGAGCAAGCGTCTGTGTTCCAGATATATTTGTTTTAACGAGCTTATTGCTTCCTTCTATCTTGACTCCAAAAGAAATCAATTCAAAGGACGTACATGTTGCAGGCAAAGACACAGACACTTTTCCACTAGTTACGGAAATGGCAATTCTTGAAGAAGGGGCATCATTGCTGTCTCCTGGAGCCGTGTTCAAATAGATCTCTTCAAGATTTATGAAATTGTCGCCGTCTGAATCTATAAATTCAATAGCATCAAAGCCTTTTCCTTCACCTAAAACACCTGCTTTGAAGGACTCGCCATAGGGGTTTCTTGGGCCGCCGCCGCCTGCAGAATTATGACAAAGCGCGCAGCTCTGGTTGTCGACAAGCTTTGAAGTATCGATACCATTTGCATCGTAGTGCTCACCAAACTGCTTTAGAAATATAGGAAAGGCAAAAGAAGATGAGCTGATAAATGTGCTCAGCAGAATGGAAGCGAGTGTTGTTTTTGTGAAAGACATAGAGATTTCCTACTTAAAAGATGAAGTGTTTAAAACCTGCCAACTCCTCTGTATCTCGGCCGTATAGATTGCGTCAAGGAAATTTAAGACAAATCAGTAAAAGTGTTCGGGCTCCCAGGAAGGTCTTAGGATGGGTCGGCCTAACCCCCTGTTTTGCGGAGCTTTTGAAATTATCCTCTTGAGGACGTTGCTAATCTGACGCAGCAACTCCCATTGCCATTTATAGTCGGTTCAATCCTGATCGGAGATCTAAGAGTGGGTTGGCGGAATGAAGTTCTAGTGTACGCTTTCATGAGAAACCAAGGGAATGCCAAGCAGCTTTTCATGGCCAAGAAACCCCTTGATGGACACTTGGGAACGGCTTCCTGGTATCAGCCCATGGCTAGATGTTGGGCTCGCGACATTTAGGTAGTTGGTGGATTTCCCAAGAATTCGCCCGTCTTTGTCGAAATCGTTTTCCCACAGTACATCTAAAGTCTGACCAATGAATCTGGTGTAGAATTTTTGTAGAGACTTCGCCGACCATTCTCGCATGATTTTAGACCTCTCTTTGATAACTTCAGGGTCTAAATGATCTGGCATTTTAAGGGCGGCAGTATTGGGGCGCTTGGAATAAGGAAACACATGGAGTGAGGTTAGCTGAACATGTTCCACAAACTTCATGGTGTCGTTGAAGTCGGCCTCAGTTTCTCCGGGAAATCCAGGAATGATGTCACAACCTATAAAAGCATTGGGGAAAATGTCTCGAGCTCTGAAGACCGACTCTTGATAGCGGTCGGTGTCATACTTTCGATTCATCAGTTTTAAAATTCTATTGCTACCAGATTGAAGGGGGAAGTGGAAATGATCACAGAATACGTTCCAGTGACTTCTCATAAGCTCACCTAAGGGCTCACTAAATTCAGCTGGCTCAAGGGAGCTGATGCGGATTCGGGAAGGTCCCGCTATTTGAATCGTTTTTTCTATGAGATCGACGATGGGCGGGACTTTTGTTGATTTATAGAAGTCCAAGTCTTCGCCATAATCTCCAATATGAATGCCAGCAAAGACAATTTCCCTAGTGCCAGCATCTACGAGTCGTTTGATTTCATCTAAAACAAGCTTGGGAGCAACGCTTCTGGAGCTCCCCCTGGCATAGGGGATCTGGCAATAGCTGCAAAATCCATTGCATCCATCTTGGACTTTAATAAAGGCTCGGGTCTGTTCTGAGGTGGCTTGATCAAAAAGCGTGAGGGAACTTTTGAAATGACTTTGTCTATTATTGCTGACTTCGCCCACTCCCTCGGGCAATTTATTTACGAGTTGTTTCAATTGTTTAGGAGTTTTTAGGCCCTCATGAACCAGTTCCACAAGGATTTCCTTGGCTTCATTGGGTACAACAAAATCGACCTCCTGAAGCTCCGCAAGTTTTGCAGAATCAATTTGCGCGTAACAACCTGTGACCACGCGCAAAGAGTCTGGATTCACCTTGTGGAATTTTCTTAAGTAATAGCGCGCCTCTTTGGAGGCATTTTCTGTAACGGAACAAGTATTTATAACCGTAACTCTAGCTTCTTCCGGGGTGTCTACAATACGGTAGCCAGACTTGCGAAATTGATTTTCAAGGGCGTGGCTGTCATAAGTGTTCACTTTACAGCCGAGAGTTTTTATAAATACGCTATCTTCCAACAAGCCCCGGTCCTCAATTTAAAATTCCATACAGTGCTGCCAGAACCCAGATTTTTCTAGGAATACAAGCCTTGGTGGATACTACTTAGTGAATTCTGTCATGACTTGCAACTACTTCCAATAAGGGGTATCCTGCCAGGCATGTTGAAACGAACTCGATCCACTTAAAGCTAACAGGTTGGTTTTTATGGAAAATTTAGTGTCTGAATCCCAAAAGGCATCAGCAATTTCTTTTTTTAAAGACGTTCAAAATAGACTCTTGCAAAAATTTGAAGAGGTCGATGGTCGGGCTAAGGCCGAGCGCAAAGTCTGGCAAAGACCAGAAGGGGGCGGCGGCGTTATCGGCGTTTTAAGGGGCTCTGTGGTGGAAAAGGCCGGGGCTAATTTTTCTGAGGTACACGGAGAAAACTACCCTGCACTAGAAGAAAAGTATAAGGGATTGCCGTTTTTTGCGTCAGGTGTTTCCACCATAACTCACATGATGAATCCTTACGCGCCTATAGGCCATATGAATGTGCGCTTGATTACGGTAGGTGATACGTTTTGGTTGGGCGGCGGAGCGGACCTCACTCCGTTTATTCCTTTTAAAGAAGATACAGAAGCGTTTCATGACTCGCTCAGAAGTGCCTGCGCCTTGCAAGGGAGCGATGCCTACAAAAAGTACTCAGCATGGTGCGATGAATATTTCTACATACCCCATCGCCAGTCGGTGCGGGGAGTGGGCGGAATCTTTTTTGACCATTTAAAAGGTGAATTTGACCTGCTGTTTCCCTTTGTAAAAGCCACCGCCAATGCTTATGTCGAAGTCTTTCCTATGATCTTAAATAGACGAAAGGCGATGAGCTACTCGGAAAGTGAAAAAGATCAGCAGTTGTATTGGCGAGGTCGTTACGCTGAGTTCAATTTAGCCATTGACCGTGGCACTAAGTTTGGCCTGATGACAAATGGAAATACGGAAGCAATTTTTGTGTCTTTACCCCCTGTCGTGAAATGGTGAGGTTCTATGTTTGCTGATCTAGGCTTCTATTTGCTTTTTCTCTGTTTTATTTTGAGTGTTTACGGTTCTATTTCGGCTTTTTTTGCGGCTAAGACGAGGCAGATTCGTTTGTATCGTTCGTCCAAATATGCGGCAACTGCATCCTCCCTTTTTTGCATTTTGGCAGCGATTTCGCTTTTTTATATGTTATTTCAACGTGATTATTCCGTTATGTATATTTACAAGAATAGTTCTAATGACCTTCCTTGGAACTATACGATTGCGGCTTTTTGGTCGGCGTTGGAAGGCTCCCATTTTTTATGGCTTGTTTTACTTTCGATTTATTCATCTATAGCTTTGTGGACGTCGTCGAAAAATAATGAACATATCATGCCTTGGGTTTCTTTGACTCTTCAGGCCATTTTGAGTTGGATGTTTTATTTAGCAATTTCCTATTCCGATCCGTTTCTTAAGAACTTTCCCCTGCCTCCAGAGGGCTTGGGTATGAATGCCCTCCTCCAAAACCCCTATATGGCGATTCACCCCCCGACGCTTTTCACGGGTTATACGACTCTAGCAATTCCCTTTGCTTATGCAGTAGCTGCCCTTTGTTATGGAGACATTACAGAAGGCTGGCTCAAGTCTGTGAGACGATGGGCCTTGTTTGGTTGGATGGCTTTAACTGTGGGAATCATACTTGGGGGACGCTGGGCCTATGTAGAGCTTGGTTGGTCAGGATATTGGGCGTGGGATCCGGTTGAGAATTCTTCATTTATGCCCTGGATCTTCTCAACGTGCCTTCTTCATTCCTTGCTGGTTCAAGAGAAGATCGGCCACCTCAAGCGTCTGTCCGTAGTGCTAGCATTTCTAGGTTTTTTCTTCAGCTTTTTTGGAACCTTTATAACCCGGTCAGGAATTATTTCCTCCGTCCATGCCTTTGCCCAATCATCGATAGGGCCTAACTATTTAGCTTATTTAGTGTGTCTTTTGGTGGGCATGACGATTCTTTATGCGGTCCGAGCCCCGACGCTTCTTCCTCCTGACACGGATAAAGCCTGGGGAGTTTCTAAAGAGTCGGCCTTGATGCTCACGCAATTTCTATTGGGCACATTTGCTCTCATTATCTTTATTGGAACTATTTACCCGATTGTTTCCGAAATGATTACCGGGGCTAGGTTTAATGTCCAGGCACCGTATTTCAATTCGTTTGCACCCTGGATAGGTTTGCTTCTTGTGGGTGCCATCGCGGTGGGGAATCTTCTACGTTGGAAGACGGGCAAGTTTCTAGGAGGCTCTAAGATTCTGATTCAAGCCGTCTTTTGGTCTCTTCCCGTCTCTCTTGTCTTTGCCTATTTTGGGAGAGTCTTTGAATCGGGAGGATTTCGATTAGGCATTCAGTTGGTGGGTATCGCCATGGTTTTTTGGGCGGCCTTTTGTTTGACTGCCGACTTAAGCATGCGACTAAAAACCTTGAAGGGGAGTTTTAGGCTTCTTTGGCAACGCAATCGGGCCTACTTGGGAGCTTATGTGGCTCACATTGGTTTCCTCATTGCCATTCTTGGATTTCTCGGCAATTACCGAGGCGTAGAAGCTGTAAAGACGCTTAAAAAAGGCGAGAGCACAGAACTCTATGGTTTTCAGATTAAGTATGAGGGATTCGATATTCTTCAAGAGCACAACGCAACCATTTATGGCGGCGTTCTGTCTGTTCATAAAGATGGTACTGATGTAGGTACGTTAATGGCAGGACGTTCCAAGTACCCCACAAAACCTGAATTGCTTCACGAGGTAGGACTTCTTAGTAGTTTTTGGCACGATGTTTATGCGGTGATGCCTGACTTTGATAAAGCGACTCGAGGCGAAACCGCGACCTTTCAGATCCACATCAACCCCACAGTTCGATTGGTTTGGATCAGCTGCGTGATTATGGCTCTCGGTGGCTTGATCGCTTTGTTGGACCGCTCTCGGGGCCTAAACACCAAAGATCATTTGGAGGCAGTAGAATGATACAGTGGATGTTTCTAGTGATGGTAACTTTATGGAGTTCCTTAGGGTGGACCTCTTTAGGCCTCGCAACGGCGTTAGAGGAAGATTTGACTCCCGAGCAAAAGATAGAATTTCGCGAAGTTTCAAAAGACTTGCGCTGCCCAACTTGTACAGGTCTTTCTATCTTGGAATCCGACGCACAGTTTTCCATACAGATGAAAACAGCCGTGAAAGAGCAAGTTTTAGCCGGTAAAAACAAGGCCGAAATCATGAGCTTTTTTACCGAACGCTATGGACTTTGGATCCTTCGCGAACCGCCCAAAAAAGGCTTTCACCTGCTTGCGTGGGCTCTTCCTCTGTCTGCTATGATATTAGGTCCCTTTCTCTTATGGTTCTTTGTTTGGAGACGTCGCATTACAGCAAAGTCAAAAAGTATTAGGTCAACCGCAGACATTCTTTCTGAAATGGATAGGATGATCGCAAGCGAGAAGGCAGGAACGTAATGGAAAAAACCTTAGCAATTTTTGTTTCCTTGTTGGCTGTTTTAGCGGTGGTTTTGCCTTTTTTTTGGGGTCCAGGGGGGATTCTGGCGGCGGCAGCGACGGAGGATGATCCTAAAGTTTTAGAAGACGCAAAACTTCTTATTGCAAGACGCTGGTCCAAAGATGAAGCCGCCTTTTTAAAGCAAGAGATTTCTAGCCGCGAATGGGAGATGCGCAAAGAGCTGCTCACTAATAGGTTTCTGGACACTGCTCGGCGCCTTGATTTTATTAGAGGTGAAAAGTGATATCTTTAGGGACTAGGATTTTAAGTTTCCTTTCATGGATGGCTCTAGGACTTGTGATCGCAGGCGGAGCCAGTGCCGAAGTGAATACCGGCACCAGACATATGTTTTTATTGCGAGCAGGCATGGGTGAAATCATCGGCACTTACTATTTTGCCGTAAACGTCACCGAGGAAAAACCAGAAGCCCTCAAGTTTAGATTGTTACTCCCTAAAGAGGTGGCAGATTTCGCTCCTGCAGAAGGGTTGGAAGCTAAAGATATTTCCCTCGGTCCAGATGGAGGGATCTATGTGGATAAGGAGTTTAATCCAGGATTTAATCTTATTGGAGTCTACTTTATTGCGAAGTCTCCCAACACGAATGGTCAACTCACCCTTGATTTTCCAGCCGATGTCTTAGAACTAAGAGTCATCAGCCAATCTGTGGGACTCGAATTGACAAGCCCTAACTTTGAGAAAATCTCCTTAAATGGTAATGAAGAAGTAAACTTTAAGTCAGGTATTGCTTCCAAAGATGTGATCAAGTCAGGTTCCAAGGTCATTTTAAGTTATTCCGGGCTTCCTGAAGGACGCAGTTGGTTTTGGATCTTAGGGAGCGTGACAGCAGGTCTGCTTATTGGTCTTTCTGTACTTTTATTTTATAAAACGAGAGAGTCAACTCTGGGTGATGAGGTGAAGATTTGATTAAAAGTCTGCTCTATGCCATTTTCTTTTATTCCCTTTTTAAGATTTTATTGGGCTTTCTGAGAGGGTTATCTTCTGGTGACCAACCAAGCTCCCAGCGAAATACTTGGAAAGTAAATACGCCTGACAACGTCGTGGATCTTTGCCCAGATTGCGGTGACATTTTAAAGCCCGGGCATCGCTGCAGAAAATGATTTCCACTACTGATTTTTATCCTTTTTTTCAGTTTTTTTAGACCCCAGTTGTTTTTGAAGGCAGCTAAGGGGTCTTTTATTTTTGAAGATTTCTCACGAAGTCTATGGGGCTTATTCTACTTCGTTCGGTAGATTTCCCAGGAAATTTCCTACATATATTTTCTAGTATGAGAGAAGGGCTTCACTGTTCCTAGTCGCGCTCTATTTTGACATTCATGTACATACTGATTAGACTTCTATTGAGTCAGAAGATCTCAGTATGTTCATGAGGAGATGGAAGTGATCAGAGTATTTGGAGCCTTGATCTATGTGGCTTTTTTGGGGGCAAACAGCGTAGGCCTAGGTGCTGAGGCGAAGAGCGGTAGCCAAATAGAAATGTGGGTGAGAAAGCCGGGCGATTATACAGATGGACACTTTGGTCAAGATTCTTCCAAGAAATTGATTTCTTTGGATGAAGTGGCTTCCAAGGTGGGCGTTCAAAAGTTTGATTTGCAATACGGAAAGAAGGTAACTTATCGGGGCGTCGCCTTAAGCCAATTAGTTGCTGACTTTAAAGACCTTCCTTCTTCTGCAAATCTGCTTTTATTGCATTTTGATAATGGTATGAGTGTTCCACTTTCCCTTGCAGATCTTAATACAGTGGATGCCTATATCGCCCGTCAGATTCAGGTTCAGAAAAAGTGGGTGAGTGACTTTCCGGAGCTACCCAAAGATAAAGAGTTTAAAGATCCTCGACCTTTAAAGTTTGTAGGTAATAAGTGGGTGGTTTCTAAGTCGTGGCACCCTATGGTGAATCCCCACGAAAAAGGAGAGTTCACTCCATGGGCCTATGTGTCTAGTTTGACCGGAATCGAGTTTGTAAATGAAACAGCCTATTTCCATCAGTTTTTAGTGGCCAATGATCCACTTACCGAAGCAGGTCTTGGTGTTTTTAAGCAACGCTGCCAGTATTGCCACGGAGTCCGCCATGTGGGAGCTTCCTATGGGTGGGACTTTGTGGATCCCCTTCCCGTGTATAAGCAAAAGAATCCTGAGAATATTTTTTTGCATGTAAAATACCCGAAATTTGATGCCATCAAGCGAGGCCTTATGATGCCAGCTCAAACCAGCATTTCTAAAAAGGAAGCGGAGCTGCTCTGGGGGTGGATGAAGGGTGTGGCTGAGCTTAAGATGAAGCCTTATCTTCCTTAAAGCCTAAGTAGCAGGCATGTAAATAAAGAGCCCAGTGTTGGTGGTTTGCTTAGAGTGCCGGTAAGATCCTGTTTCATCAGAAAAAAGGTCAGGCAACTCGTAGCGACGTTTTTAAGGATCTGCCGCGCAAAAATTCTTCGTCGAAACGAACACGCAGAGCCTGCAGTCCAGTCACACCTTGGAGATCATCAACTTCCAATTCCTCAATGACATTCTCAAACATTCCGAGCTCAGTGAGGTGACTTAAATATTCCAAGTATTCGATGCGCTCAGCTTCTTGGCTAAATACGATAGCAAGACTCCCTGTTTGTGTCAGACGCTCGCCGGTTCCCTTTACGTGGGACTTGTCGAGCCGCTTTTTGATGATCTCATATCGGGTGTTGTAGGCGCCATCGACGTCAAATCTCTTTTCGTCAAAAAAGAATTTCAGTGTAATGGGCACATTCTGAACAACAATCAAATGGGCTAGCTCGAGATCCACTTCTAAAGTAGGACGTAGCCGATGGGCGATGGCTGCAGACTCCGCCATTGTGATAAGTTGCCAAAGACGGATATTACGAAGGTGGAAGTGCGACGAAAAGCCCCTTGCTTCGCTTATCTCGTCGCCAATGTAGATGCTGTGTTCAACGCCATCAGTGGCATGGCGCTCGAATATATGGGGGAAAACTTTTTGAGCCCGACTGTTGCGTACATCAATTTCGCTGGTTAGGGCAGTGTTCAGTGCCCGGACGCTGCGTTCATAGCGTGCGCGCGCCGAGTAAAGAGAGCGGTGGGTATTTTGAACAGATTCAAAATATTCCGTTGTTTCTTTTTCAAGTGAAGGGACAATTTTTGCGACGGCGGATAAAGCGGGCTCGCATTCCTTGCGAATAAATTCCAACATGGAGATTTCCTGTCCTGCCGAAATATCGAGTCCAATTGTTTGAATGTGTCTTTCAAGTGTGTGCGCCAAGCTGGCGATCCATGGTGCATCTGCGAGACCTAATGCCTGATGAAAGATGTTGCAAGCATGCCGCATTTGGGCGCCTAGGTCTGCTGCAATTGATTTTTTTCGGAGTAGCGAGCTTCCGCGAATGTCTGATGACCCAAACAAGGGAAAGATATTGTGAAACTCAATCAGTGGCATTTCTGTTTCTTCCTCGCGGCGAACGCTCTGATAATAGTCAAAAGCAGCTCGTTTGAAGACCCACTCGACGCAAGGGTGAACAGAAGTGCAATTCTGTTTGATGATTCTATCAAGCTCTGAATTGGTTTCTGAGATGGCACGATGTAAGGCAAGGGCCACGAGCATTTGTACTTCAGCGAGTGCGTCATGATTCCATTGGGCAAAGTTGACCGGGTACATAGAAAAAAGTTCAATAAATCCGATACAACTTCCTTGCAGGATAAGGGGAGAAACATGGAGACCTTTTACGCCCTTTTCTATCATTTGATCGACCGCTTTTGAGTGAAATGGGCTTTCAGTAAGATCGCTCAGAATGACTGCTTTTGACGAGCAGACCGCAGCCGCATAGGGGCCATCCTTTTCGTCTGCTTCTGTGAAGTCGAGTTCAGTCTCTAAAATCCGATCGCCCTGGGGAGACATCCGGGAGCAGACCCTAAAATAGCGTCCATCAAAGACATAGACGAGTGACATGCAGAGAGACGGCTCATGGAGAATTTTTTGAAATCCGCTTTCCAGTTCATGAAATTGCTTTCGGGAGGTTACCGATTCTTTGTCAATAATCGTTTCTTTCATTCGAGACAGTGTTTCTCTTACTGTCACGTCTATTGTGCGGGCAACGGATATCCCTTCGAATGAAAATTTTGCGAGTGGAAAGACATCGCTGACATCTTCACCATCTCGAAATCGACTCCACACATTTGCTAGAGCCTCGCCCGAAGGAAGCACAAAACCAGCATGGGGAACCACATCTACGAACTTACGGTTCATGCGAAAGACATGGACCGAAGACAGGCCCGTTGCCGGATCATCGACCTCGTACAACATTTCGCGAAACTGCGCATTCCGAGAGGATAGGCCGAAAATATTTTCAAAAATCAGGGCGTGAGCACTCAGGCGAAACTCTGAGAAGTTGTCTCCCTTTCCATACGGTCTACCTCTGAACGAGTGATTCTCTTTACTTAAAAAAGTGTTCATAAATTGCGAGCTTGCTAGGAATCCAACTGGCACAAATGGAATAATGGCAGCAACGCTCTCGCTTTCTGCGCTGAACTGCGTCACCACGAGGCTCATCAGGGCAAGGATTAAATCACGATTTTTGTGCAGGGTTTTGGGGTCGATAATGGGGCGCATAATCTCTGGGTTTTCCTCAATCGCAAGGCAAATGGAGTCTAGGAAAGACTTCTGATGGTGATTTTCTGCCGCTGCCGTGAGTCCTTGGGCATAGCGGGCCAGCAGTCCAAATGAGAGCCTAACGCTAAATGGCAGATGTCTGCCAGCATCTAGATCGATCGCTTCATTCAGACTGAGCGCTCGCATTTCATCAGGAGTAGTCTTATTTTTCATCCACTAAACCTCAGAGAATGTAATCTAGCGAACAGCAAATGGCTGTGATGTTAGTATTTCGGCTGTAGCGAAAGAAAGATGAGAATTTCGGTTGGCGGGCGGGGTATTTTGCCATGAAGTCAGCATCTTACCTTTGAGGGTCGGGTGCTCTTAAAGTCCTCATGTTGTGCCAAACGAAAGGTGGAGTCTGCAACCCTAGCAATGACTTTCTTTTGGCAAGTCAAATAGAGTTCGAAGGATCCAAATGATAGATTTCTCTAAGGAATAAAGCAGCAGGGGATTGCCACCCTACTGCTATATCATCAAAAAAGTATTGAGTCCGAAGATTCTATTTTTTGGCAGCTTTAAATGCCTTCAAACATACCTTTGCCTCTTCCTTGGTTGCCGTCACACCTTGAACAACCTTGCCTTTTGCAAGAGGCTTTAGACAGTCCATAATCAGTCCTTTTCCAGTTTTTTTGTGCTCACCCGGTTCAAAACCAGCTGCTTTGCATGCCTCAGAAACCTTAGAACACTCAGGGCCTGATAGAACTGCCATTTTCTCGTCATGTTTTGGTTTCTTGCCTTCGTTTTTCATCTCTGTTCCGGCTTCAACCTTCTTATCTGCAGTTGAGGGTTCCTGAGCTAGAACTAATTGCGACATCAAAAACATTCCCGATAAAATTAAACTTTTCATGTTCACTCCACTCGTTAAATTTTAGAAAGACCCACTCTATTTTAATCTGTTACTTGCCAAAAAACCTATTATTTTTATCTCCAAAGTCCAGAAACTGAGGTTAAGAGACAAATCATTTCTCCACCGAAGTCCTATTGAGTCAGATGGAGCCTGGTCTATGCGCCTAAATTCTCTAACCGAAAAAAAGTGAGCCCTAAAGCCAGGCGACAAAAAAGGCAGGTCCTTCAAAAGCGTATGCCAAGATAAAAGTCTCCTTAAAAATTCTAGCTGGAGTAGAATGCTGGCTGGTTTCTTTCTAAACGAGGCGTTTCAGTGTCAGCATTGCGAGGCGAGAATGGCTATCGCAGCCGCCATAATCAACTGCAGTGAAGTAGCCCGTTTTCTAAATCACCCAGGTATAGCACACGAACCTCCATGTGAGGCTCCTCAAAGCTGTCAGGAGGAGCTTTCTGAGTTTGGTTCCATTGAGAAATTGTAAGTAAGAAGGACCACCATAGATGATTGACAATGCTGCCCTTGGCGGAGCTTTATGTAAAGTCTGGCCTTCTATGACTTTAATAAAAGAATCCTCCGCTAAATGAACTTAATTAAACTTGCGCATGCATGCTGAAGTTGCATTATCCACTTCATCGATGCCAGTTTGGTCTTTGGAAAAACTCCAAAGATCCAAAGCCATCATCTCTCTGAGCTTAAATGAGGACCTAGAGGGCCCAGTTTTAACTAAATTTCTTCGGCCCGCGATGCATTTAAGTTTCTATCAATTGAAATCGCCCAGCCTGAAAGATACAGCGAGCCACAGCTCTCTTTGGCTTCAAAACACTTCGAAACGCTACAATTAACTAAAAATACAAGGCTGTCGCGCAAGCGCGCCGTCTCATTTCAATAGATTTCAATGCAGGGCAGTAACATTTTGACAAGACAAGGATATTGAAGTATACTTGCAATATGAACATGAGATGTTCATATTGCAAGGAGTTCGGATTGTCCATTATAAACAGAGAGTTATCGGATAAAATCTTATTTGGACTTACACAGTTTCCTATCATTGTTTTGACGGGTCCTCGCCAATCAGGAAAAACGACTCTACTTAAGAATTTGCTCCCTCATTTTCGGTATGTTTCACTTGAAGATCCAGACGTCAGAGAGGAAGCGATAGAAGATCCTCGAGGATTTTTAGGCAAGTGGAACCATCATGTTATATTCGATGAAATACAGCGAGTTCCTAACTTGCTTTCGTATATGCAGAGTTTGGTCGACCTAAAAGCCACAATGGGTGAATTTGTTCTTACTGGATCCAATAACTTTCTCATGATGGAAAGCATAAACCAATCCTTGGCAGGGCGAGCGGGAGTTTATCATTTACTTCCTCTCAGCTTTTCTGAGCTTTGTGGAGAAAAGGGTTCTGTTTGTTTAGAGGGCCTCAGTGATCGAGAAATTCGTCCACCTAGACCAGCTTCCCTTTGGGAAACGATTTTTTTGGGTTTCTATCCAAAGATCCATGCTCAAAATCTCGATCCACAAACTTGGCTTCAAAGCTACTATCAAACTTACCTTGAGCGGGATATAAGGGGACTTCTAAATATTGCTGATATTGACTCTTTTGCGAGATTTATTCGGTTGACCGCCGGCAGAGTAGGACAACTCCAGGATTTAAGTTCGCTTGGAAATGATGCTGGGGTATCCCACACAACGGCAAAGCGATGGCTTTCAGTGTTAAACGCGAGTTTTGTGACATTTCAACTGAATCCCTATTATAAAAATTTTAATAAGCGAATGATCAAGTCTCCTAAGATTTACTTTTATGACTGTGGCCTCCTTTGCTTTCTGTTGGGGATTCGCTCGCCAGAGCAGCTCGAACTCCATCCCCTAAGAGGGCATATTTTCGAATCCTTTGTTATTGCAGAATTTATGAAGGGATACTTCAATCATGGTTTCATTCCCCCAATCTATTTTTGGCGCGACTCCGCCGGTCATGAGGTAGACCTTATTGTCGAGGAAGCTCAAACCTTATGGGCCTATGAATTTAAATCAGGTCAGACCCTAACAAACGACTATTTCCAGGGACTAAAATATTGGAAGAATCTTGATGGCAAAAACAACCATATGGCCTTAATCTATGGTGGAGATGAATCCAGCCCTAGGGAATATGCCCAGGTTTACAGCTGGACTCAGCTATAGCCGCTACTTGAAACTTATGCAAACTTGCTGGTCATTTCCCAATTCATCGATGCTGGTTGGGTCCTTGGAAAAACTCCAAAAATAAATAGCCGTCAAAATAATGACGTGTTTCAGCGGCTTTGGTATGATTCCAAAAGCTGGCTTGTTTGCTAACTATGAGCTCGGATGCTTGATGCGAATATTTCGTAAAACATCTCTGACGTCTCCTAGATTCTGCAGAAAAATTTGTTCATAGGGGGACTTTTAAGGATCTTTTTATCCATTTCTTTTGTGACTGTGGTTGATCTTAATTTCAACACTTTGTGCATGCAATAGGTTGGATTTTTGCGTTTTCTTATCCAGATGGATGGTTGATTTCCTTATCTACCAAAGTTAGCATATTGATGAGTGAGATGATTTTCGTTGAGGTCAAATAAAAGCAAGCTAATATAAACAGAAGGAGCCATGGTGATTGCCGAACATTTCGACTTGATACTGAAAATTTCAGGTGTCTTAACTGCGGGCATGGTAGCGCTATTTTTTTTCCCGGAGTTTGTTTTAAAAAAAGCCTTTAGCATTGAGATGAACGGAAATCCTGCTCTTCTTTTTGTCAGGCATTGGGGCATCCTTGTCTTCTGTTTTGGTCTCCTACTTTTTTGGTCTGCCAGTCATCCCGAATTAAAGGTTCCAATTGTAGTTGCTGCAATCGTCGAAAAGCTTTTGTTGTGCATCTGCATTTTTTTGAGCCCGCTCAGAACCAAACCGATTGCACTCATCATTGCGGGCGGCGACGCCCTCTTGGCTCTAGTTTATGGCGCATATCTACTCGGGTATTGATCTTGAGCACCAGATAGCTGGGCTGAAATCTTTAAAAGTTGTTTTCGTATTTGGTTTAATAGCTCTAAAATGTGACATCAGCTGATAGTGATCTAACATTTGGGTGAATGAGACTTTTTTTGCTCAATAGACTTAAGATAGGCCTCACGGCATTACAAGATCTTGGCATGGAATGTAATGAAAAGTCTCCACACCGACAGTTGGAGATTGAAGAATAGCTCACGCTTTTGCAAGGGCATTTCAGGACTTTTAAAATAGCTTCCATTTTACCCCAACTATGTAGCTTAGCTAAGGCCAGCTTTCTACATTAGCTATGGAAAATAAATTTGAGTTCTACTTTCTAGATTTCAATAGGTAGCCACCAAGCCAATAATGCTTTCCAAATTTCGCTCCTGATCAACAATTCCTGAAACCCAGCCTCTTGTCTTTCCGATGACGTTGAAATATGGGTTCACTCTGTCGAAGCCTTTATAGGCGATTTTTACACCCGCTAAGCCGCCGAGTGTCCCTGAACTAGTATCGAATAAAAAGTCTTTGGGCTGTTTCCAAATTTGCCCTCGTATTCCCAAGTCCCAATCTGATCCTATTGGCATTTCCACTAGTTCCACCTCAAGGCCAGGAAACCAATGGTTTCTATTGTGAAATGCAAAAAGAGAGCTGTGAGTTTTAAGCGCCGAATTTTTATAGAAAAATTGCCCAGATAGACTATTGCCAAATGAGGCCAAATCGTGCCTAAGCTTGAAATTATAACTTGCGCCATTTTCGACCCATATACCCGCCCCCCTAAACTCTGTCTTATTAAATAAAAATGGGTCAACAAAATTAAGCAGGGAAAAATTTCGACTCAACCTCAAGTATTTTTTTTCCGTGGGCGACAGCTCGGAATAAGTCGTATAGCGATCCACACCAACTCCGGAAGGATGAGCTCCCCGATCAGCATAGGGTTCTTTGGGGCGACTGAGATCTCGGATCCAGCCGTTGCAGTCAAGTCCGATAAAATCTCGCTTCTTTATGGAAGCCCCATCTGCTTGGTTGCCCTCCTCAGTGCTTTCATCGGCTTTTGTGCTAGCACATGTGGCCAAATACTGGGCGGGGCTAATTTGAAGAAACCAGAGAAGGGTAGTCCGATAGGATGTATTTCCTCTGAAAAAAAGATCTCTTTCCAAATCCTGTGCGAGGGAGTGCTCAGCTTCCATACCTGCAGCAGCTAGGCGGACCTGATCCTCAGGATTTTGCTCTTTTAATTTTGCTAGCTCCTCATCCGTTACATGACTAACGGCTACGACAGGTGAGAAGAAGTTCAGCCTGTAAATATCATTGTAACTGGAAATTCCATGCTTGGACATGACCGCTCGATGCCACTCTTCATGCAACCAACCGTTGCCTCCTGGAATGTAGAAAGAAAAAATATCAACGGCCGCATAAGTTAAACGGCTAAAAAATCCATTCCAACCTTCAGCCCGGGGATTTATGTTATCGAATTGGGCCAAGCCCAAATGAACCACATCATAATAGGAGCGAGAGATGGCGAGGGACTGATTCATGGAAGGAAATGTGATGCTATTTTGAGTGTTAGATGGCATGTCCAGAATAGGCAAATCCAGACGAAGCGAGTAGGGTTCCTGAATCCCCAGAGAAGTGCCCATTTTGAACAAAACACAAATAGAAACAAAATATCTTATTATTGGCCTCAAAAATAGCCCTCCTATGTGACCTAATTTCACCAGAGTCTTCCCACGGAATCTGGATATTGTAATTGATTTTTTTATTATGTGCCATTTTCTCCCGCGTACTCATAGGTTAGGTAGATTTCTGGCTGGGGCTTGGAGCTGTAGATGCCTTTTGAGCAGACTTTTTGTGCTCACGCGCTGTCGTTCAAAGGTCATTTTTAAAAGTTCTTGTGCGCTTTTTTATCGGGAATCCTTGAGTGCTGAAGCAGGTTAGACATTTTAGAAAGTTAATTAGAAATTTTAAAGGATAGGCAACCACAGCTTTCTTGGGTTTCAAAACGCTACAATTAACTAAAGATGCGACAAATGCTTTCAGGAAATGGAAATCCTGAGGAAAGAGGCTTGAATTTCCTACCGACTTTACGTTTGACGGTATAGTGGTTATGTGTAAACTTCTTACGCTGGAGGGCTTGTCTGTGATTGTTGACTTTGGTGGTCATGGTACAGAGGGCCTTTACTATTGCGATCGCACCAAAGAAACCCAAAGTCATAACTCATCACAAACTATTGATGTTACAGACAAGCAAATGATTTGATCAGGAGCCGGTTGCCTTAGTAGGGGACGACGGGTTCTCATTGGGGGTGCTGCTAGGCGACTAGCACATCTACCACCTCGTAAGTTTCATGTAGCGGTTTTCGATACTTTTTATTTGTGGAATGAACCTGAATAGACGCTCCTCAGGTAGAACTTACGCTAGGTTTCTGAGTTCTTTGGTCTTTTTAGCTCTAGGCTTGCCTGATTTATAACCGTAAGAGGGACTTATTTTTGGTGTTTTGGGGCCTTCTTTGAAGAAAGGGATTTGCCGCGAGAGCCGCCGCAAATCATATTTATTCATGATTTTAGGTACATATGGCATGATTTTGCCTGTTGGGACCCAGATTTTAGGGTCTTAAAAAATGATTTTTCACATTAGATTGTCCAAGAAATTTAGTGTATCTAGGTCTGCTTGCTCGGATCTTTGATGCAAATGGGATTGGAAACATAAATATGATTAGTGTCTCAGGACTTTCGTTACAGTATCTTGGTGGAAGAAAACTATTTGACAGCGTGGATATAAAGTTCACTCCTGGAAACTGTTATGGGGTGATTGGAGCTAATGGAGCCGGTAAATCTTCTTTAATTAAGATTCTATCCGGGGAGATTGAGCCGACTTCAGGGAGTGTGAACCTAGCGCCGGATCTTAATTTGTCGGTCCTTAAACAAGATCACTTTCAGTTTGACGGGGTTCAAGTTTTAGAGACGGTCATTCTGGGACATAAAGAATTAGTTCAGATCATGAAAGATAAAGACGCCCTCTATGCAAAAGAAGATTTTTCAGATGCAGATGGTGTAGCAGCGGCAGAGTTAGAGAGAAGGTTTTCAGAGCTTAACGGTTGGGAGGCAGAAGCCCATGCGGCCTCGCTTTTGTCCGGTATCGGACTTCCGCAAGAGCTCCATTCTAAGCTTATGTCGGAACTTAAAGATGATCAAAAGGTGAAGGTCTTATTGGCTCAAGCTCTTTTTGGTAAGCCTGATGTTCTACTACTTGACGAACCCACCAACCACTTGGACTCCAAAGCAATTCTTTGGCTTGAAAACTTTCTTTTGGATTTTGACAACACGGTAATTGTGGTTTCTCACGATAGACATTTTATGAATCGAGTTTGCACCCATATGGTCGATATCGATTACGGAAAGATAAAGCTATTCGTTGGGAATTATGACTTTTGGGATGAGTCCAGTCAGCTGGCGGCTCGACTTGCAGGGAATGAAAATAAGAAGAAAGAAGAAAAATCTAAAGAGCTAGAAGCTTTTATTCGCCGCTTTAGTGCCAATGCGTCAAAATCTCGTCAAGCGACTTCTAGGCGCAAGCAGCTTGAGAAATTGACTATTGATGATATTCCCATTTCCACTAGGAAACGTCCCTATGTTCATTTTGAACAAGATCGAGAAGCTGGTGATATCCTTTTAGAAGTGAAAAATATTACCAAAAGAATAGGCGATGAACTTATTCTTGATAATGTCAGTTTTGACTTGGCTAAAGGTGATAAGGTTTTGTTTGTTGGGGCAGGTGAAGTGGCGAAAACCACTCTTTTTGAGATTCTTGCTGGAAACATGCAACCAGATAGTGGCCAGGCTCGGTGGGGAGTTACGACAACAAGATCCTATCTTCCCAAGGATCAGAACGTGTTTTTTGATGGACTTGATCTCTCTTTAATCGACTGGCTTAGGCAATATTCCGATGATCAAACGGAAAGCTTTATCAGATCGTTTTTAGGACGCATGTTGTTTTCGGGAGACGAGACTTTAAAAAGATCCTCCGTTTTATCTGGAGGGGAAAAAGTCAGAAGTCTTCTTGCCAAGATGATGCTTAAAAAAGCAAATGTCCTTCTTCTGGACGGCCCTACAAACCATCTTGATCTCGAGTCCATAACGGCTGTTAACCGAGCTTTGACTTCGTTTCCAGGCACGATTTTATTTTCCACCCATGATCATGAATTTGCCCAGACGGTCGCTTCTAAGTTAATTGATTTTTCCGCTTCAGGTAAAGTCAGGGTTTTAGAAGGAACTTACGATCAATATATTTACGGCGAACTCCAGTAATAAAAGCCCGGAAGGGGGCTTTTATCTAGAGATGTTTTTTTGAAACTCAGAATTCTATTTTAGGTTACTCACTGCGCAAGGCTTGAATCGGACTGAGCTTAGAGGCTTTTTTGGCGGGATAAATGCCAAAGATAATGCCGATTCCACAGGAAAAGACTAGGGCGATGGCGATGGAGTCAAAAGACACACTTGTAGCCCAACCGGTTATTTTCCCCAAAGCAAAAGTGATGAGACTTCCTAAGATGATGCCCGCAATCCCTCCTAAAGCACTCACAACAACGCTTTCCACAAGAAATTGGATCAAGATATCGCTTGGAAAAGCTCCCACGGCTTTTCTGAGCCCAATTTCCTTGGTGCGTTCCGTTACACTGACCAACATGATGTTCATGATGCCGATCCCGCCGACTAGAAGCGAAATGGCAGCGATTGCTGCTAAGAGCATGGACATGGTTTTTGAAGTCTGAGTGAAGGTATCTCGAATGCTAGCCAAGTTGTTGACCATGAATGCGTTTTCAGTTTGGGAAGCGGGTACATTTTTTCGGGCGTTCATAAAGCCATAGAGATCGTTTTCCACTCGTTCGAGATCTTCGACTTTTCTGACTTCGATTTCTATGGAGTCAATTCTTTCAGAGCCTGAAAGGCGGTAAATGGAGGTTTTGATAGGAATGACGATAAGGTCGTCATTGTCGCGAAATCCACTGTTTCCTTTAATGGGTAATATGCCGATAACGAGAAAGCTTATCTTGTTGATCTTAAGGGTTTCGCCAATGGGGTTTTTCCCCCCAAACAGTTCTTTGACGACCGTGGCTCCCACGAGGCCCACACGCTCTCGCGATTGATTTTCTTCAGCGGTAAAAAAACGGCCTTGGGGCGGAGTTGAGTTTCTAATTTGCTCCCACGGCAAATCCACTCCCTGAATGCTCGTCGCCCAGTTTTTTCCAGACCAGCTCACTTGAGCTTTGGTGTTAATGACAGGTGAGGCACGACTGATGCCATAAATGCCTTTGGAGACAGCATCAACATCACTTAAATTTAAAGTTGAGGCTGCTGCACTGGAGACGCCTGCGACACGGGTGGATCCTTGCCTTAAGACCAGGAGGTTGGAGCCGAGGGAGGACAGTTGAGTTTCAATGGATTTTTGAGCCCCACGTCCGACGGCAAGCATCGCCACCACAGCAGCCACCCCAATGAGAATCCCGAGCACCGAGAGAGCGGTCCTTATTTTATTGGTGAGCAAACTGTTTAACCCTTGCCCAAAATGCTCCCAGAGATCTTTCATGGGCTGGGATTTGGGGGCTGATTCCTTAGAAGATTTAGGGGAGAAAGGAGCATGTTCTGCAAGGGGTCTATTTCTTATATCTGAAACCACTTTGCCATCTCGCATGCGAATGACGCGGTGAGCAATCTCAGCGATCTCATCCTCGTGGGTGACCATGATGATGGTAATGCCTTGCTGATTGAGCTCAGAAAGGAGAGCTAAAATTTCTTTTTCACTTTGGCTGTCTAGGTTTCCCGTGGGCTCATCAGCCAAGATGACTCGAGGACTGTTGATAAGGGCCCTGGCAATAGCTACTCTCTGCTGTTGCCCTCCTGATAGCTCTGCTGGGGTGTGATGGGATCTTGTCTTAAGTCCTACTTTCTCAAGAAGGCTTGAGGCGCGCTCCGCTTCACTTCCGGTTTTGGAATAAAACAGAGGAAGGGCGATGTTTTTAAGTGCTGAGGTTCTTGGTAAGAGATTGAACTGCTGAAAGACAAAGCCGACTTCCTGGCGCCGCATCAGGGCCAACTCTTCTTCGGGGAGTTCGGAAACTTCCTTGTCGGCAACGATTAAGGAGCCACTTGTCGGGGAATCTAAGAGACCGATGATTTGTGCCAAAGTCGACTTGCCGCTTCCTGAAGGGCCCATAATGGCCACGAAATCACCCTGTTCAATCGTCAGAGATATTCCTGAGAGGGCATGAACATCCGTTTGGCCCAGGCGGTAGGTTTTTGTTATATTCTTAATATGGATCATTTTTGGGGTTTCTTGCCGCCGAAGCGCGACGGCATAAAGGGATTACTTCCTTCGCTTTTGGAATTTAAGTCCAAGCTCTCCAGGTAGACTCCTTCTCCGGGACTAATACCAGTTAGGATTTCTGTATATTTGCCGTTAGTCACTCCGGTAGTTATTTCTTTTTCAATAGGCTTTTTTAAATCTCCCGCTAAAACTAATTTTTTTCCGTCCTTAAATCGAATGGCTTCTGTCGGTAGGGTGCTGACTCTAGTTTTGGTTTCGCCGATGAAGGAAATGCTTGCGGTCATGCCAGAACGCATAAAATTTGGGGTGGAATCTGGGGCTATGGAAACTTGATAGGTCGTAACATTATTTACTTTTGCAGCTTCATAGGCAATGGCCGTAACGATACCACCGATAGGCTCTTTGGCATAGGCATCTAAGGTAATCCGAGCTACTTGATTTTTTGACACTTGCGCCAAATCGGTTTCGTCGATGGTGGCTTTAATGACGAGTCTATCTGCGATCACCATGATGGCATCTTGCAAAGTAAAGGACTGGCCCGGCTCTGCCTTACGCAGAATAATAGTGCCCAATATGGGGGAGAGGATAGGGGTCGCTTTATAGAGGTCTTTCCAACGCTTCACTTCTTCAGGGCCTAAAGACGCTGCCGAATCTAAAAGAGCAGCTCTTTCGGAAGAACTCATCCAGGCTAAGACACTGCCTTTTTTCACTTTCGTGCCTTCACTTACCATAACCTCTTCGATCCGACCCGCGACAGGAAGCTTGATTTCCAATCGATTTTCCGGTTGCACCGTACCTGTGGCCTCCACCTCCAAAGTGATGTCCTTAAGCTCCAATTGAACCTCCCTGTAGGCAGGCCCCGCTTGCTTTGAAGGGATGAAATAGACCCAGACTAAGCCTGCTAGAACCACAACAACAAGTGGCACCCAAAAAATCTTTGACTTCATTTTTAACATTAAAACTCTCCCTGTCCCGTCAGCTGATGATAGGTTGCTTGTGTTTCCGCAATCGTTTTTCTGGCACTAAGAAGCGCCTTTTGCTTAAGAATAAGATCTTGCTCAATTCTCTCCCATTCTTCGAAACTCAAAAGTCCGTTGGAATATTTCTTACGGGCAATCTCTGTTCTTAGAACCATGGCTTTCTCGTAACTTTCTGCAACACCAAGGGCCTCGTAGGCGGAATTCCAATCCCGCATCACCTTGGCAAAGCTATTTTTTAAAGTATCTCCTTTGTCTTTACGCTGAAGTGAAATCACTCTTTCTTCTTCAAAAGCTCTTTTGGTGGCATGGACGGTGGACAGTCCAGAAAAGAGGGGCACCGTCACAGAAAGTTCTACTAAGCCCTTTTCCGAGCGGTTGCTTTCCTCTGAGGAAATTAAAGTTCTAGAAGCCTTAAGATCCACGCGAGGCGAATAGCCAGACGTCACCAAACGGGTTTCTAGATGCGCGATCCGATCGTCAAATTCCAGTTCTTTGAGGGAGGGACTTGTGAGATCATCAGGCTGAGCAGGCTTTAACTGAGTGGGTTTCATCAGCGGTAATTTGCCGTCGAAGGAAGAAATACTTGCAATTCCCGTCGAGTCTTGGAGTTTAGAGGTTGAATCTGCTAAAAGATCTTTGGCTCCGTTTAGATCTAGGACAGCTTGCTTCAAACTCGCTTCTGACAATAATACGGACCCCTTGTTTTCACTTCCCACATCAAATCTTAGCCGCACCAAGTTCAGGTTACGCCTGAGTCTCTCTTCGATCTCTTCATTGAGTTTTGTCAAATCGCGAGAATAAACATACTGAGCTGCTTCAGAAAGAAGCTTTCCATAGACCTCAGCTTTTGACTTTTGGGCTGAAAAGTCAAATTTTTCCTCTTTCATCTTCGAAATATCAAGGGAAATTTGGTCTTTAAAACCGGAGTAAATATTTTGAGTGATATCTAAGGAAACCCCATGGGAGTTAACGCGAGAGTCTTCAAAAAAGCGAGTTTGATTTCGAAAACTCAAACCTACTTCGGGTAAAAAAGACGACGTTTTCTCAAGACGAGAATACTTTGCGGCAGCGCGCTCCGCTTCAAGGGATTGCAAAAGAGGTGAATTCACCTTTGTGTTCTCCATGAGCTCACTCCAAGACATCGCTTGAGACGTTTGGGAGCCGAAACCCATTAAAAAGCCAAAGAACCAAGGAATCTTTTTGATGGTGCGTCTCATGCCTTATCCTTATGGGTTAAGGTAAACCGAAGCTCTACAGGCTTCATCTTAAGTCAAGGTGCTAGGTAAGTCAAAGCGATTGGGATCTTTGAAGAAATCCATTTTTGGCTTAATCAAATCTTAGACTTCATGGGTCCTAGTCCGGAATTTCCAGGAATTACATCCTATAGTCCATTCTGCGTTTTCTTGATCACCTAAAATAGGACTTTTTTGTCTTACGCTTATTGTGAGATTTAAAGATTCTTTATGACAGTCATCCAATCGATTTATGGATCTGACGAAATCTGACGGGGAACGGGAAGGGTGATTCTAGGTGCACTATTTCCTTGCCATCTTGGGTGAAGCGAAGATAGAAGGTGAAGGTACCTGGCTGATATATATTAACAGGGAATGGTCCCATAGGGAGTGAAATCGCCACAGAATTTTTATCATTTATAGTAATGATACCTTCTGAAATCCCAACCTGTTCGTTATTGTATTTTAACTCAAATCTAAAATGACTTTCTTTTTCTGTCGGCAAATCAGTACCTGTAAGAATCCTTAGTAAAATCCCAAATCTAAGCCCTATTGGCCATTTTATGTCATCTGGATGTTCTGCCTCGATATTGATAGAGTCTTGGTAAAGTCCCACCAAAGTAAACTTCGACCGAAGCTCAAATCTGATATCATCACAAACGATGTAGTCGAGAATCTTCAATTTTTGTTACTCACAATCTTGATGGAATAAGTGTCTGTCACTATCTTGTTTTCGCCCTGGCTATGCTTAGATTTAAAGACAGAGGTTCCCGATGTTGAAATGCTATGAAGAGTTGCTTCATGACGAGAATTCAGCGGTACAAAATCAATCTTAGGCGTTTTATCACAGACATAGGCAATTTGAGTCAGAGTGTCGACGGTAAAATTTCTGTTGCCGCTTAACCAGCCCGTTACTGCGGCCTTTGATACATTCAACCTGCTAGCCAAGGCTGCTTTTGAGAGCCCTGATTCCTGAAGTAGAGCATAAAGTTTAGAAGTGATAAGTCCTCGCATTACTTCTTGCTGAACATCAAGAGTTGGTTTTTCAGTCAGATTCTTTTTTAAAGTCTTAAACAAAGCCATATTAATCTCCTTCTTTAAGTCCCATTCTTTTCGGCTCATTAAGATACCTTGCCAACTGTGTTCGCAAATTTTTCTAAATGTACCTTGGGCCACTTTTGTGACTTCTTTTGTGACTTTTTTTCAAAACCATAAAAAATGACAAGATGTTTTGGTTTAGGGTCCCAAATGCTGGCAAGCCGGATGCGTTGACTCACAAACTTGAATTCCCAAACCTTGTCCTCCAAAAGCTTAAAGTTATGCTCGTGACTGTATGAAATCGGTGCTGAATCCATCTGACGAATCACAACTTCGAGACGCTTTTGGATAATTTCAAGGTGCTCCAGAAGGAACTGGTACACTTGAGTTTTATAAGACTCCGTCCCATAGATCCAGAGGGTAAAAGAGCCTTCATGCACCTTCTCGGCGATAGTTTATTAACTTAATTCAATAGAAATGTAATGCCCTGATATGTATACAAAAAAATAGCTCCCTTCGATCGGACCTAATATACGGAGATTCTTTGGGCTAAAATCATGGAAAAAACCCAGGAAAAATCCAGGAAAAAAATCAAGGCGAAGAAACTCATGTTGCTTAACAACTTTCCAAGGGCTCGAGAAGGTCTAGAAAAAACCGCTAGGCAACCTATGATTATCCGTTACTGTGCTGCGAGGAAGAACTGTAGTTGATTTCAAAGAAGTTTCCGCACAAGTCTGCCCTCACTGTGGAGAATATTATCTTCATATTGACGTTTCTAAAAAACCTATGGAGCGTTCCGTATCTTCAGCAAATGCAGGCATAGAAGTGAAATTTATTCGCTATGCCGCTTAGTTTAGTGCTTTTTTTTAATTTCCACCGTTTCGATTGAAGAGCGCATGAGGAGGAACCTCCTCATGCTTCGTTTGTTTGTCTTTATTAATGGTGGAGACATTTCTGTCCCTCAAAGCATAGTGCACCAGCTAAGTCGAATATGCGGACAAACCCCAATTTAAGGACACTGTGATTGGAAGGGTGAACTTTTTGGTTGCAGGCGTCTTTAAGAAATCCATTTTGAAAAGCTCAAAGAACCAGCTGACGCCATCATCTTAGTTTCGGAAATTCAGGTACTCAAAAAGTTTATTTCTTATGCAGGAAAGGCCTGGGCTCCCTTTGGGCATGCGACTACTAGGAAACATCGTGAGATTGCGCGGTCCGCCCAAGATTGTCCTCAAGTTTGTGTGTACATTGTCCGACAAGTAGGTATAATACGACTTAGGGGGGACACTATGCCCAGTCTACATAAGCAAAACGACCGTATAGATCTTCGGATTTCCCAAGAAGATAAGGAGCTTATCGAGGCAGCCGCCACCCTTAAAGGTCAAAAGATGAGTGCTTTTGTCATCGAGAGTATGCGTCAAGTATCCCAGCAAGTTATTGAAACAAATAGAAAAATATCCTTGTCGGACGAATCGTGGAATAAGTTTGTGGAAATGCTTATGGAGCCTGCGGAACCAAATGCAAGCTTGCTGAGGGCGGCAAAAGCACTTAAGGGAAACTCGTGAAGCTCGTCTGGCAGTTTCTTCCAGCCGGGCTGGATCGCTCAAAATTCGACTGCGGTAGCGACCCATTGAACGAGTATTTTAGAAGGTATGCTGGCCAAAACCATCGCAACCGTCTAGCCATATGCAGCGTCGCTCTGACCGAAGATCAATTAAATGTGGTTGCCTATTATACTCTCTCAGCAAGTGAGGTGGCTCGTACCTCCTTTCCTCAGGGCGTGCTTAAAGGACTCCCTCGGTACCCCGTCCCAGTCATACGAATCGGGCAGTTGGCAGTAGACCGGAAATTTCAAGGCCAGGGTGCTGGAAAGCTGGTCTTGGCGCATGCTCTGCGAACGGTTCTGCACACACCGGCATTTGGTGCGGTCGCCGTTATAGTAGATAGCCTTTCGGAGCGGTTGACTAAGTTTTATCAATGCCATGGTTTTATGCCGATCTCTGAGGATAAACCAAATACCCTCGTGATCGCCTTAAAGACCATAGAGCGCGCTTTTGCTGAATAGTAACGCTTTGCCAAGCCTCGCAAGAATCTATTGGAAAAGCAGCAGCTTTAGGCTCTGTGCCTTAAAGTTATTTCGAAGCCTCTGCTGACTTCAGGAAATCCTTAGAATACGGTGTTTCACGGACTACTCTTAGGGACAACAAAAAGTATGCAGTAAGAGAGTTCCTTAAGCTTTCTGGATGGAATTAAAATACTGTCTTTTCAGGGCTACATCCATGGCTGCCGCTTCTCGCCGATTTTAAAACCTGAAACCTTGTGGTTTTCAGTTGGCATGCGGCATCCCGGCCGAAAATAAATTGGGCAAAATCGTATTGTCAAAATCCTAAAAATAACAACAATTAACAGTAAAAACAGAAGACTAATTATTTTTCTTGGAGGCCGATCTCGGACTTCACGAGTCGATTTAGAAGAGGTATAATTACACAAGTACATACGAGTAAGGTTTTATGGTCCAAATACAGATCAAAGACGTAAAGGTGAAGTCAACCAGTAAAGGTGATTTCGAGAAACATTCATTTACCGTTAGGGAAATGGAGATTGATGATATTGCCGAGGTCTATCAGCTCGGTGAAAGTAACTTTAAGGCAAACCTTTGGCCCATGCTTTATCGGTCCTGGGATGAATACGAAGTTACGACTCTCTTCAATACGGATGGTGATTATTGTCTCGTGGCTGAAAACGATGACTATGAAGAGGGCTCCAAAGACCCTAGGATCGTAGGATTTGTACTAGGGACTGTGATTTCTAAGGCAGGCTCTGCATGGAGTTACGGGTATGTGATTTGGGCTTGCACCTATACCCCATGGGCGCGTGCCGGTATTGCGGGACGCCTCCTTGATAAGCTTATTGAAACGATGGTGGAGCATGAAGGGATTCGGATCATCATGGCCGATACGGATCCGGAAAACGTCCCAGCGGTCAAGTTTTTCACCAAAAAAGGATTTTTAGAACAAAAACCCCACATCTATCTTTCCACCAACTTGGAAACCAACCCCAGATATGCCCACTTGATTGAAAAATCCCGCAAAGCCAATCGACTTAAACTTGCGAGAAAAAAGTCTAAAAATGCGGCTCGCTCAAAAAAGAGAATCAAGTAGCGGGAACTGAAGCTTTCTATGACTCCTTTTAAGGCTAAGCTTTTTTGAGAGTTCCAACAACCTCTCGTGACCGCTACTAGGCTCTTCAGGAAGAGCCTTTGTCACGTTACGTGGTAGCCCTAGGGTCAAAGGCTTTCCTGGCACCTTCTCCCACAAAATTGAGAAGTAGAAGAAGCAGGACCAGAGTTAAAAAAGGATATAAGGCCAACCACCAGGCGTTAAAAAAGTTGTTTCTTCCTTGCGCCAGCAGCTCCCCAAGGGAAGCTGTAGGGGCTTGAACACCTAAACCCATGAAGTCTAGAAAGGAAAGAAACAAGATCGCCTGGTTCATGGTGAAGGGAGCTAACGTGACAATGGGAGTGATGGCGTTGGGCATAATATGTTGGGTGAACACCTCCCACTTGCTAGCACCAAAAGATGTCGCTGCCAGGGCAAAGTCTTTATTTTTGAGTCTAAGGCATTCCCCACGAATGTAGTATTGGCTGGAAATCCAAAGAAACGCCACCATCACCAGCATCAATATAGGAACACTGGGTTCAAAGATATTGACCACCAAAATAATGACAAAGATGGTCGGAAGCGACGTCCAAATCTCGACCAATCGCTGGCCAATAAGGTCAAACTTTCCCCCGAAAAACCCTTGAACGCCTCCAATCAAAGTGCCGAGCAAAAGAGACGTGATCAAAGCAAAAACAGCAAAGAGAATGGAGGTCCTAAAACCATAGAGAATTCTTACAAAGACATCTCGTCCCCGGTCGTCGGTTCCCAGCAAGTTCAAGCGATTGGGAGCCCCCGGATATTCATCTAAAGTTTTGTTACTTTCATTCATCCCCCACCAAATCAAAGGTGGTACCAGCACCCCGCGTGATTTGATGGAATCTTTTAACTCTTTGTAATCTGGCTCCACTTCTCCCTCACCCCCAAAGGTGTGGGCCTTGTAGACCTTGGCAAAAGGAAAGTAGGCTTTGCCTTCCAGCCAAATGAAAAGGGGCTTGTCATTGGCCACCAAGTTGGCGCAAAGGCTTACGATAAAGGCGACGCTTAAAATCCAAAGAGATACCCGGGCTCGGCGCATGGAAGAAAACATCCGCACACGTTTTTGCGTAAGGGGATCTAGGCGATTGTAAATAAAAGTTAACATAAGTCCCTCATTCGAAGCTTACTTTAGGATCTAACACCACATAGAGCACATCGCTGAGCAGGCTTCCCAGCATCCTCGCAAAGGCTGCCATCATGATGATGGCGAGGACCACCGGATAGTCTCTAGTTAGGATGGACTGATAGTTGAGCATCCCAATGCCATCTAAGCCAAAAATCTGCTCGATCAGAATACTCCCAGAAAGGAATATCGTTAAAAAATCACCAATCTCGGTAGCTATGGGAATCAATGCGTTTCTGAGCACGTGTTTAAAATAGATCTTCGTCTGACTTAAACCTTTGGCTTTGGCAGTTCGGACGTAGTCTTGAGAGATCTGTTCCAAAAAGCTATTTTTCATCATCATCGACGTGACCGCAAATTGACCGATCACATAGGCGAATAAAGGAAGAATAATGTGGTGCAAGTAGTCGGTGATCTTTTCAAACTGAGTGAACTCTTCAAAGTCATCGCTATGGAGTCCCTGCAGGGGGAACCAGTCTAGAAAGGAGCCGCCACAAAACAACACGATCAGCACAATGGCAAAGGCAAAGGGTGGAATGGAATAGGTCACAAAGAGAAGAAGTGAGCTTGCCGTGTCAAAAGGCGAGCCATCTTTGATGGCCTTAAAAATCCCAAGGGGTATGGAAATCAAATAAACCAGAAAGAACGAAAAGATCCCAAACGTCAAACTCACTGGAAGTTTTTGAACGATCACACGGGAAACGGGTTCTTTGTACTCGTAAGAGTCCCCAAGATTTCCCTGGAGGAGGTTTCCCATCCACTTAAAATAGCGGATGTGAATGGGCCGATCAAAGCCGTAAAGTTTATTAAGCTCTGTTCTCAGCTCTTCCGTGATCTCAGCGCCCGCTCGACCTGTGTCGCCACTGCCGCCGAATTTGAGTTTGTTCATAAACTGTTCCACGGGGCCACCTGGAACCACTTGGGTCAATGTAAACACGAGAATCGAAATGCCGATCAAAGTCGGAATCATCAATATGAGACGTCTCAGGATATATTTATACACCGATCATTCCTCCGCTTTCTTCCAATGGGTATAGAAAATACTTCGACTCATATCCCCGGAAAATTTCATAAATGGGGTATCGCCCGGAGCGACTTTGTCTTTCCAGTAGGCGGTGTAATGGGTCATGAGCCCCCAACGAAAGACGTAAGGTTGCGCGTCGATGATCCGCTTTTCGATCTCTCTAAAAGCAGCATCGCGTTTTTCAGGATCCGGTTGACCGGGAGCAAAATCGATGAGGCGGTCCACTTCTTTGTCCTGAAAGCCTGGCATATTGGAAGAGCCGTTTTGCATGGCGCCCGCAGAATGCCACAGCTGCCTGGGTTCAGGTTCAGGATTTCCTGCCCATCCAATCACAAATCCTTCAAATTTAAACTCATCGACCAGCTTCGTTGCCGCACTCCAATCGGTCAGGCGAGGAATGATTTCTACTCCCACTTTTTGGGCATCATCTTTCCAAATGGTCATCCATTGGTCATGGGCTTTGGTGCCATACATGACGGCAATGCTGGCACGTTCTCTAACAGTTTTGTGATCCTTAATAATGTCTCGGTAAAGGATTCCGGTGTCATCGGCTTTGACAAATCCAGCTTCTTTTAAAAGAAGCTTCGCCTGGGCCGGGTCAAATTTTACAGGAGGCGAATTGGAAGAGACGGATGTCCCTTTAGGAAAGGGTCCAGAAATGGGATCCTGGAGATTTTTATATATTTTAGAGAGAATCATCTCACGATTGAGAAGCAATTGGAGTACTTTTCTAAATCGTAGATCGGCCGTGGGGCCTTGACGCATATTGAGAGCGATCCCCCCCCAAACCCAAGGGACTATTTTAGGGCTTTGGATCCTGACAACTTGCGGATTGTTAAAGGGAGCTTGCTCGGTTCTTGTCCAAAACCGTAGCATACTTGCATCAAAATACATGAGATCCAAGTCTTTTCGCTTGAAGGCCTCAAAAGCGACGGCCTCGTCTTCAATGTATTTCATGATGATTTTTTTGAAGTTAAACTGGTTTCTAAAGTGTGGGTAGGTCATGAGCCAGTTGTCTTCTCTTAAACGTAAGACGATCCGCCCCCGCATGGTCGACTCTTTGGGGTCATAGAAATAAGGGCCCGCGCCATCGGTACGTCTTTCATAATCGCGGTTAAAGTCGCCTTTTTCATAGACCTTTTTCTCTAGTATAGAAACTCCGCCGACACGGTCAACGTTTAAAAAATCCACGTTTTTCATAACAAATCGGATGCTTGAGGGGCTTAAGATTTCTACCTTTTCCAGAGGTCCTATAAATCCCCGCTGCGCTTCGCAATTGATGCAACGTTTGGTGTCATAGACCAGATCAAAAGAAAACTTAACATCTTCTGCGGTCACAGGATTCCCGCTGATGAAGGTTGCTTTGGGATGAATTTGAAAGGTGAGGGTCCTAAAGTCTTTAGATACCTCCCAAGACTGCGCAATCATCGGCTCTAACTGCCAATTGACGCTGCTCTTATTGAGAAGAGCCGCATGGGTAAACTGGGAAATGGTTACCGTATAAGCATCACTACTCGTGTAGTAATTTAAAGCTTTAGGCCAAGCGGGAAGTCTTACTCTTAAGACACCTTTTTTTTCTGGAGCAGCACTGCTACTAGCTGACGAGGTGTCGGAGAAACCCTTAGAAGTTCCCAACCAAGAGAAGCCGCAAACAAGCAGGATCAAAAAAGAGGATCCCCTTAAAACAGAAAGTCTTTGGGTTAGGGCTTTCATGCGGGCGCTCCCTTCTGGTTCAAGAATTGTTCTTTATGATGGCAAGCGGCAAAATGCCCAGGTTTCACTTCCACTAAGTCTGGTACAACTGTCTTACAAATATCGGTGACAAAAGGACAACGGGTATGAAACCTGCAACCGGAAGGGGGGTGAATGGGGGAGGGAACATCGCCTTTTAAAATGATGCGCTCTAATTTAGCCGTAGGATCAGGGAGGGGGATCGCTGAAAAAAGAGCTCTCGTATAAGGATGGACTTGGTTTTTATAAAGATCATCGCTTCCCGCAAATTCCACAATTTTCCCTAAATACATCACGGCAATGCGATCACAAAAATACTTGATGACCCCTAGGTCATGGCTGATGAAAACCATAGTCAGGCCAAATTCTTTTTTGAGGTCACTTAAGAGATTTAACACCTGAGCTTGCACCGAAACATCAAGGGCTGCCACCGGCTCGTCCGCAATGATCAACTTGGGGCGAAGGGCGAGGGATCTGGCAATGCCAATTCTTTGGCGTTGGCCTCCAGAAAACTCATGGGGATAGCGATTTAAAGCACTTTCCGGAAGGCCTACTTTTTTAAGTAAGTCTTTGACAATGACTGTTTGGGATTTCTTGTCCCCGATGCGGTGAAGTCTAAGGGGCTCAGAAATAATCCGCTCTACTGACATCCTGGGGTCAAGGCTCGAAAAAGGGTCTTGAAAAATCATTTGTAGACCGGCTCTTACTTTTTTAAGACTCGCAAAATCAAGATCATTGATTTTTTGACCTTCAAAAAAAACCTCACCGGAAGTGGGTCGGTCGAGCTGAATCAGAGAGCGTCCTAAGGTGGACTTGCCGCAGCCGGACTCGCCGACTAAGCCTAAAGTCTCGCCGGCATTTAAAGTGAAAGACACGTCATCGACCGCGTGAACGCGGGCCACTTCGCGACCTAAAAGTCCTTTCTTGACGGGGAAATACGTTTTTAAGTTTTTAACTTGTAAGAGGGGCGTATGGGGTGTTTGGGGCGAATTGAGGGAAGAGGTCATGGGCGCAGGTCTCCTTCAGATGGCGAGGAAGCGCTTGGTTTAGAATCTTTGGAATGCGGTTCCTTCTGTCCAAGAGTCCTCTTTGTAGAAGGGGCTCGTACATGACAGGCTACGGAATGGCTTTTTGAGAGGGATACCAGTTCAGGGTTTGAGGCCGCACAAAGGCTCTCTTTAAAAGTGCAGCGGCTCTCAAAACGACAGCCCGTCGGCCACTCCCCAGGACTAGGCACGGAGCCAGGTATGGTTTCCAGGCGTTCGGAACGTTTGGTTTCTAACGTCACTCGAGATCCCATCAGGCCAACGGAGTAGGGGTGGGTAGGATTTTTAAACAATTCTGCCACCGGGGACTGCTCGACTATTTTTCCGGAATACATCACCGTGACATCATCACAAAGTTCAGCGACGACACCGAGATCATGGGTAATAAACAAGATGGCCATGCCCAGTTCTGACTGAAGCTCTTTCATGAGGTCGAGAATCTGAGCCTGAATCGTAACATCTAAGGCCGTCGTGGGCTCGTCAGCTATAAGGAGGTCGGGCTTGCAAGCAAGGGCCATGGCAATCATGACTCTTTGACGCATGCCGCCAGACAACTGGTGGGGATACTCGTCAATTCTCGTGTGGGGCGAGGGGATCCCTACTTTTTTGAGCATCTCGATGGACTGTTGTCTGGCTTTCTCGGGAGATAATCCTTGGTGAATGGCAAAGCATTCTCCTAGTTGATTGCCAATGTTGAACGCTGGATTTAGGGCCGTCATGGGCTCCTGAAAAATCATAGCAATCTTATTGCCACGGATATCGCAGAGATCTGATTCCGAAACAGAAAGGAGGTTTCTGCCGTTGTAGAGAATTTCACCCTCTATTTTGGCGGTGCTTGGCAAAAGCTTTAAGGCGGCAAGGCTCGTCACACTTTTTCCACAGCCGGACTCGCCGACAAGTCCCATGGTCTTTCCCTTTTCGATGGTAAAAGACACGCCGTCGACGGCCGTGACATATCCGGTTTCCGTTCGAAAGGATATTTTGAGATTTTTAAACTCAAATAAGGGGGGTGATTGCACGTTTCTCTCCTCAGCGCATGAATCTATGCACTTTTTAGCATAAGCTACCAAGATTACGATCTTCCTGGGCCTTAACCTTTAGCATGACTCAGAAACAAAGAAAATGAATCATTGTCCTCTGAGAGTTACTTTTTAAGACATCATGGCCGGGCTGTTTTCGAAAGAATATAGTCCTGGTTCTTTTGCGGGTTCTTTTCCTGCTTCTTTTCCTGCTTCTTTTCCTGCTTCTTTTCCTGCTTCTTTTCCTGCTTCTTTT
>JBAXBA010000014.1:0-56203 GCA_037142195.1 Pseudomonadota bacterium | reverse complement strand
ATTTCTTGCTTTCATTTCTTGCTTTCATTTCTTGCTTTCATTTCTTGCTTTCATTTCTTGCTTTCATTGGTGGCTAGGCAAATTAGGATGATTGTTCCCGCCAAACCAGGCTTGCTAGAATGAATATAGAGATCGATTTGGACTCAAAATCCAAAGGTTCCACGTTATCTTGAAATTTCTTAAAGGACACAATTCATGCGAGCATTCTGCTTTTTTGTAATGCTATCTGCTGTGGGGTCATGTAAGCCTCCCATTCAAGAATCTGACACCAAGTATGCGGTACCGAAAGAGGTTGTTTTAAAAGGCTCGATTTTTGAACTATTGAATAAGCCTGAAGCGACACTCAAGGTTTGTCTTTTGAATGAAAATCCGAATGCCCCAGTTGGGACTGCCTATTTGGATCACTTAGAAGCTGACTTTCGAGCAGGACTTTACAGCTGGCTAGAGGTGGCCTCCCAACATTCCACTTGGAGAGGGCCTGCTAGGCCAAACATTGAGTTTAAGAGAATCGACGCTGGAAATGCGATTCGAGCGATCAATAAAATCCGTCAAACAAATGATCCCGTGTTTTTGGCGAAGCTCAATGCTTACATCGAAGGCCCCCATAAGAATTATGAGGAGTCCTTGCAAAGGTATCTTGAAATCGTAAAGCCTACTTATACGAAATTTTCTAAAGATTTGGAAAATTTTCAGTGTGAAAATGGAGTTACCATTACTGGATTGACGTTAAAGTCTGCCGCGCAGACGATTCAAAGTTCTTATCAAACTTTTGGACAATCTCTTCTTTTAATAAATGATAGTTTCGCAAAACGACTTAAAAATCTTTGGGCTCAGCTAGTCGTCGAAGCCCAAAAAGATCCTAATGAAAGAGAAAAATTTAGAGAAATTTTAAAAAAACGTCTGGTTGAAGATGAACAGGATAACGGAGTTTGGGATCGGGCTTTTGCTGATGCAGAGGACCTTGAAATTACAATTGGCCTTCCTAACTATATGTTAGGTAGCAAGGAAGCAGAAAATCTTAATGGAGAAGTTCCTTATTTTGATGGGATTACTGGCAAGTGGGCCATGATACATGAAATCGGGCATTTGTTTTTTCTTAAAGATGTATATGTAGAAGATGCAACAGGTTCTGCCCTTAAAAGACCCCGAATGCCCTCATGGGGAATCACTTGATTGCCAAGGGGACGATTCAAGAAGATGATAAAAAAGGTTTGTTTTCTATTTTGGACAATTTAGCTTCTGGGAAAATTACAAATTGTGCAGATGGTTACAAGTCCCTCGATAACAGTAAGGACTTTCGCGCAGGGGGAAAAATTTATTGTATTCCAAGTTCTCCCTTTCAGAGTCAAAACGAAGTGGGCCATTCACAAGATGTATTAAACATGAGATTCGATGAACAAGATGGCCCCCCAAGAAACTACCCAAAGCCATCAAATTCCATAGAACCCTACACATACGGGAGCAATCCCTGCTCGAATGGCGGGAGTTCTACTTCCTATCCGGTTCCTGCGCAGCCACAATACAATAATGGAATGGGTCCAACAAACTCAGCTCCCATAAGCGGAAATGCTGGAATGAACGGCTATCCGCAAATGTCTCCGCCCCAGGGAACTCCTTACAGTCCATGTGCAGTGGGCTCGCCCTACAAGCATTAGGCATTCTATCTAGAGAAGTGGGTTATGGCATCTGATGTCCATTCGATGAAGCATGGCTTTCATTGCCTTGATCTTGCAGTCACAGATGGCTAAGGATTCACCTAGTGCACTCAGTTGTCGTGCCAGATCGTTTTCAGAGTTTGGAGGCCAAAAATAACTGAAGTAAGAGTATTGGGTCCAATTTATTTAAATAGGTCTCTGCTTTTGCTTCAGTTTTAATCGTAGCTAGTCTCGGCACTCTGAATGAAGGAATACCTCTAAGAAAGCTGACTTTAGGGAAGAACATGCCTTCTTAGATGGATCAAAAATTACTTGTAAGTTTCAACTCTTCTCTAGGCACAGAAAGGGTCTTGTGACTTAAAACTAAAGAATCAATTTCAGAAACTAGAATTTCTGGATTTAGCTTTTCAAGATAGCGAGAAAATCCTGATTTGAGGCCTATTTCTCGGTCATAACTGGTAGCTTTTGTGGTGATTGCGATCAAAGGTATTTTGCAGAGTTTTTTGTCTTCCAAAATCATCTTGGCGAGCTCAAGGCCTGTTAATTCTGGCATTTCGATGTCAGATAAAACAAGGCTAAAGTAGTTTGAATCTGCATTTTCTAAGGTATTCCAGCCCTCTGCGCCATCGCAGGCAACTTCCGTTTGATAGCCGGCTTCGGTTAGAGTCTTTCTCATAAGATTTCTAAAGAATGAGCTGTCTTCTACGATTAAAATGCGATGTTCACGGCGCTTATGTGACATTTCTACTTTGGAAGATTTAGGTCCAAGATCAGAGTCTTTTGGAGTAATTCCTGCGGCTACTGCCAGTCGATGTCTAATCGAATCAATGATCCCCAAAACATCAACTACAACTAGAACTGTTTCATTAACCGCCATAGTGCCTAAAATGCCTGGACGGTCGCGGATTGCCATACTCATTTTTGAAGGCAAATTGGCCACATCCAAGATTTGCACTACCTCGATTCCAAAAAAACTATCCCCTCGTTTTATGACTACAACAGGCAATTTTTCTCTGTCAGTAGGAATGTGGGTGGAAGGAAGATTCAAGAAATTAGGTAGAGAGAATATGGGGAGTAAAGTGTTTCGATATCTTACAACTCTTTGTTCTCCAGAAAATTCGAAGTCTCTAGTATGGAACTCTTCCAGCCTATTAACGACATTTACTGGAATCACATAATTTCCAGGAGCACCGACATCAATCATTAAAAACTCAGAGGAATCCAATTGATGCTGACTTAGAGAGGCCTGTGATACTTCAGTGTCTGCGAAGTGTTTACTTTCGACTTCTGCGTGGGAACTAGTGAACTGTAGCATTCCCAATGTGTCGAGAGTCAATGCGACTGATCCATCTCCCATTATAGAAGCACCGGAAAAGTAACTCATCTGCTTAAGAAAGGAGGGTAATGGCTTTACAACGACATCTGCGGTGTCTACCACCGATTCCACTTCTAATCCGAAATGAAATGAGTCAGCATTTAAGATCACGATATTGATGGAACCCGTCTTCAGGGATTTTGCTTCTAATTTGGGCTGTGTCGGATCTTTCTTTTTTAGGATTTCCGACAAATTCAGAAGAGGCAAGATCTTTTCGCGTAGTTTGAGAACCTTGGTGCCTTGCAACATCGCTATTTTTTCGCCTTTGGATTCCTCTGCATCTATTCTTACAAGTTCCACAAGGTCACTTTGGGGTATAGTAAAGTTTTGGTTTTGAGACTTTATAATCAAGCCCGGCACAATTGCCAGGGTCAGTGGAATTTTGAGTTTTATAGTTGTGCCCCTGCCCTCAATGCTTGACAGTTCGATCATGCCCCCGATGTGTTCTATGTTTGTCCTTACGACATCCATTCCAACGCCTCGGCCAGAAAACTCAGTCGCTGCTTGCTTGGTGCTAAATCCGCTAGCAAATATAAGTTTGAATATTTCTTTGTTTTCTGGAACCTGCCCCTTGGGGAGGAGTCCTGTAGAGTAGGCTTTTTCCAAGATTTTTTCTTTAGAGAGACCTTTCCCATCATCAGAAATTTCTATTTCGAGATGTCTTCCCAGTCTCCGAGCATTTATTTTGATGGTTCCAGCAGGAGATTTATGTTTTTTTCGACGCTCTTCTGGAGTCTCTATGCCGTGGTTGACGCTATTTCTTACCATATGAACCAGTGGGTCAACCAGCTGTTCAAGAATGTTTTTGTCTAGTTCGCTTTCGCCTCCAACGAGTTCTAATTCTGCCAATTTATTTGTGGATAGGGCAACATCTCTAACAGCGCGGTTGAGACGCACGAAAACTGATGAAATCGGCACCATCCTTAAGCTAAGAATAAGGCTTTGTAAGTTTCCACTTATCTTCTTCAGTTGAGCATGCATTTTTTCCGATTGCTGCATGTCGATGGGGCTCTGCGCCATGACATGATCTAGGACGGATTGAAGTATCACTTGCTCGCCGAATTTGTTCTGTATTTCGTCTAGTTTGGATAGATTGACCCTAATTGAGTCGTCAGTTTTCGAGCTACTGGCTGCGTTTGCTTGATGTTCAGGAGTTGAAGGCAAGTTTTTTGCGTCATCTCTTTTTTGAGGTGTTGAATTTTTATCATCACTACTACTTACTTTGTTGACGGCATTTAAAGTGTTGGGAGTGTCGTCGATTACTTCTTTAGAGAAGTCTATGAATTCAGTTTCAGAAGAAGCCTTATCTGCCTGGGGCGACGTTTTAGGAGTTTGAGCTTCCAAGGGGGCGGCAGTTGGAGGTAGAGAGAAGGATTGCAGGTTGGATATGGCTTGTTCAAATATTGCTGGATTTTCAGCTGAAGTTTCAATGTTTTCAGCTCCCCATCTCATGGCGTCAAGAGCTTTCAAAAGAGGATCTACGATGGCAACGCTTGCAGCCGTCTTTCCACTTCGAATGTCAGAAAGGAGGCTTTCACACGAATGAGCAAGTTTGGCCATATCGTCTAGGCCCACCGCTCGGCTAGAACCTTTTGTGTTATGCATGAGACGAAAGATTTCATCAATACAGTCAGAGTCGGATGGTTGCTTCTCTAGCACCATGAATAGAGTTTCCATTCTGTGGGCAGACTCGGAAAACTCTTCGAGGAAAGTTTGTCTAAATTCTAAGTTGAAATCATCCATGTAAATTTCTCCAATGGACTCTATTTCGGGTTAAGTCGTCAGAAACTTTATATTTCTTGTTGGCTTCCTAGGCTTAAGTATCCGATTTCGCGCCGAAATGTATCAAATTTTGCGATTTTCAAAGAAGCGCCTCGTATTTTTAGGCTTCCGATTTTAGCCTTCCGATTTTAGCCTTCCGATTTTAGCCTTCAATTTTAGCCTTCAATTTTAGCCTTCCGATTTGATTTTTTGGGGAGAGAACTCTTGTTGCAACTAGAAGATTTAAGGGAGAAAACTTCCCTTAGAAAAAAAAGTTTAATCTTGGGCGTTTATTGGCCGATACCAATGGAAAATGGAGGTTCCATGAACATACTGACCTTTTCGATTAGCTATATTTTTTTAGGTGTGCTGGTCTCATGCTCGCGAAGTACTTTCAAAGGTTCTTCCGCTGTCAGTCAGCCATCTTCGCTGGAACAGACTTCGAATCAAACGTCGTCCATAAAGCAGCAGCCGAATGACACCCAGGGGTCTAATCAGGTAGCCGATCCTCAGGCTCAAAATGTTTGCCCGGCAATTGTTCCTCCGGTGCCTCCTCAAATTGATCCCCTTGATCGCAAGGAAGTCGGTAAAGTTTTATGGCAAGGAACGGGCGAGTCTGAATCCGTTGTGCTGCCATTTGCCGCTGGATCAACGGCGTATGCGACCTCTACGTCGCTTGCAGAGGGCAATCAGGTTTATGGGGATTTACTACCTGCAGTTACAGCCAGAGGATGGCATTTTGATGTTAAGTTATTGCAAGGATGGGATGGTCATGACGCTGAAAAAAACTATGTGGCATGGTTGGGGGTAAGCAATTCTCAAGAAGGTGTTCGGGGATGGCCGGGCGTAACCAATAATTTTATGGGTTGGTATTGGATAGGTACGATTTGGAATCCTCCGTCCGAGTCAGTAAGGATTTCAAAATGTGATCATAATGTTCTAGACGCAGGAGTCTATCGAATTTCCATGCGCTCCGAATCAGGAACACCAAAAATCTATTTTAGAAAACAAGGCAAGCTGCCTTTCGGCCCCTATTCCGTTCCGACGGGAGAATTGCGCCTCATGATGCTATCGCAACAGGGTTACAAATTTCCAGCGGCTGAAATTCAGAATGCAGGTAAAATTTTCGAAGGCGGAGGTGGACTCTATTAGACATCGACTTGCGGACATGAGTGCGCCAGTCATATTTGAAGTTCTCATGGCGTTGAGAAATCATATCTGTGAGATAAGCGCTACTATAATCAGGTTCTTTTATGCTTCCTTTTTTCATTTAATTTCATGTTTCTTGACTTTCATAGAATTCACCAGGAAGGCGATGAATCAAGTGCCATTAGACAGGCTCGTCTGATTTCCGCTTCAACTCTTGAAGTAGCCTCAGCGCTTTGGTGAGAAAGGTGTTTTAGTAGAGCTCGCTTTCGCGGAGAAACCCAAGTTCCCTAGGTCTAACTTGAGCTTTGGATTCGAGATAAGAAGTCGACGGAGAGATCTCCGCGATAGACTTCATGTAAGGGCCTATTCCCATCTTCTCGGTCTCTCGTCGGAGGTGAGATTTTTAAACTATTTCTGGGAGTGGATATAGGCCCACATGGCTTCAAGTTCCACATCTTTGAGTTGGCTCGTTAGGGGAATCGGCATGGGGGGAGAAATGACAGACCCATCGGGACGCTTGCCTTCCCGCATAGCCGTTACAAATTGTTCTTTGGTCCATTTAGCAGCCGTGCTATCTGCTGCAATATTGGCGGCGGGCAGCCATTCGGGAGGAGCTCCTGGAATGGGGCCCCCTTTGAGTTCTTGCCCGTGGCAACCGGCACATCCAGCTTTTATGAGATAAGCCCCGTATTCCGGAGTAGCCGCTTCTTCTGGCTTTTCCGTAAAGCCGTGCTCTCTGCGGATCAGACCACTGGCTGCAGGGATATAGCTAGGGACTTTGCCCGTGGCAAATAATATTTTAGCCAAAGGTCCTAACTTAATCGGCTGATTCGCTTTTTCTACGGAAGGAAGGGAACGTAGATAGGCAACGATAGACTGCATATCATGCAAACTTAAATGCTGAAATTCATGGGAGGGCATGAACACAAGAGGTTTTAAATCGCCTTTAACGCCAAAGCGCAAGGATTGGATGATTTCCACGTCTGATTTTGATCCCATGGCTGAAGGAGTTAGATTGGTGCCCGATAATACTCCTATGGCAGGATCGTTGATAAACGTTTTGCCTGCTAAATCGCTACCGTGGCATTCGACACACCCATTGCGGGAGTTAACGATGTGCTTTCCTAATTCTATATCTGCAGGCGGTGCCCCCTCCAGTTCCGTGGCAGTAAGTTGGGCATAGGTCTGGGGCTCTGCAAGTTTGGCCTCAACCTGATTTCCTGCCCATAGAAGCAAGCTGCCAGCAGCGACCACGGCTATCACCACGATAGAACCGATAACCTTAATAAAAACTTTTGCCATGGATTTGGAATTCCTTTCCTAAAAATGAAGCGATAAATGTTTTGAAATCTTCAAGATTTGCGACAACTTGGTCAAGGTAAAAGTAGGGAAACCTAAAAAAAGGTGCAACCACTCTATCTCAAAGTCAGGTCCCAAAAAAACGCAGGAGATCTAGCAAGAGGTGAATTTTTTGTCTTGCTTTTGCGGATGAAAAATAGGGTTTATGGGTGATTTCATCCATGCCCTTGAGGGGCCTGGAATTGTTTGGATTAGGCTTGATCCGGATTTTCATCTAGGAGCATGATCCATATAAAGTAGCGATGTACGCGGTAGAGACCATCATCGGAGCTCTCTATCGGTTGCCAATAAACCGGGGGCATTTTGTGCCCCGACAGGCAAGTTTTTTTGTGGGTCAAAATGGTTTCATTTTGGATGCACCTTGCATGTCGGCTGAAGCAGGATGCTAGGCAGCACGGGATCAAGAATGTTTTTGTTTTCGGTAGCTACGAAAGGTATTGAAGCTCTCAAGATCACAAATTTCGATCACAATGGCCCGAAGTGATGGCGTTTAAATAGGGCTGACACCAAAAAAGATGACTTGAAATACACAATTGACAAATGGTTCGTCTGCTGGCTTTATACAGTTTAGTCATCCTTTTTGGGAGAAATGTTGTGACAAGCTATGTGATTGTGGAGTCCCAAGATCTTTATGAAGCGAGTAATGCAAAATCGACACTGGAGCTGTGTAAAAACCTAGCAAGCAGTGGAAGCAACGTCGAAATTGTCTTTGTGCAAAATGCCGTACTAGGACTAAGAGGGCGCGAATTTGCAGGCCTTTTGGCGGAAACCGCAAAATCCGGCGTCAAATTTCATGCAGACCTTATTTCCCTGCAGGCGCGCGGAATTCGGGGAGATGAAATTCCAGGATTCGTAGTACCCATTAGTTTAGACCTCGTGATTGATGCAATGGCTGACGGCAAGAAAATGATTTGGCACTAAAGGAGATAAAAATGCCCAAGAAGACTTTGACTTTCGCATTAATGGATCCTCCCTTTGAAAATGAACGGACGACAACCGCTCTTCGCCTCATCGAAGCTGCTTGTCGGAAAGGGCATAACGTAAATGTGTTTGCCTATGAAGGGGCTGTATTTATGCCGTTTGCTCATCAAAAGCAGCATGCAAATTCTGTAAAAGGAACTGACTTAGAAAATGAAAATCACCCTTTGACAAGAATTTGGGTAGCTGAGCTGCAGCAGCTTGCAGCTGATAAAGGTGGTCGACTAGACTGGGTGAACTGTGGATTATGCGTAGATGAGCGTGGAGCTAATGACGCAATAACAGGAATACGTAGGGGCTCACCCGCAGATTTAGTGCAGTTTATAGAAGGCTCTGACAATTCCCTCGTGATTGCAACGCGCTAAGGAGACTGAAATGGTTAAGAAGGTTTTGAATATTGTGTCCCAAGGATTTCGAGCAATTTACGAAGAGCAGGATGACACCATACTTTGGCTTGTCCATGCGATGAAAAATGCCGGTTCTGATGTTTCCATTCTCTTGCAAGGGAGTGCAGTTACCTATATTGACACGGCTCAAGAGTGCCCCAAGCTTACCTTTGGTGCCTGGAAACAATCCAATCCTCCAAATATCATTCATGATATAGAAGCAATGATAACAAAAGGTATTTCCCTCTATTATGTGGAAAATGATGCTCTTGCTCGAGGCGTTCCCGCCGAAAGAATAGTAAAGGGTGTAAAGCCAGTCAAAACTTCTGAAGTTCCAGGGTTATTCCATAAATTTGATTTAGTTCATCAGTGGTAGTAGGTTCCATTTTCGGCGTCAATACGCCGAAAATAGAATTTTTCATAGGCAGCAGGGAACGACCAAAGTTGAGCTCATGCCTACTACCACCACTCATTTTATTCTGCTCCGCAGGTCTTTTTTTAGGGACCAAAGGTGTCGCTTTTGATCTCTCGGTTACTCTAGAAGAAGGGGAGTTGGGCTGAAAGCGAAAGATTTATTTCAGACATGCCATTTCCATCGAATTCGACGGTCATAGCTAACGATTGTTGTTTGATGTAACGCTTTCGGGCTTTTCTAAAGAGAAAGTCTTCGAAGGATAGTGGTGTGCTTTTTAAGAGATAAAGGTTTAAATTGCGAGTCCTGTTCTTGGCCCAATCTCAGCTCCAAAACGCTTTCAAGAATGGGGTCCCCAACCCCAAATTTCAGGCCAATGTGTCAAGTCGAAATGAGAGTTTGAATTTAAGAATAGAATTTTTAGCAACCCGCCTGGAACTTTCATTCTCGAAGGATTCGAAGATTTAAAAAACAATTCTATTCTACAAAGCAACCCCAACAACGCGATTCGCTATTTACATTGCAGCGAGAACCTATTCCCATAGAAAGTGAATTACTATTTGAATACCATTTGAATGTTATACCGCCAGGGAGAGGTTCGGCTGCTTTACATTCAGCTTCGTTCATTTCTATAAAGCGGCGCATTTTGGGTTTAAACTTCAGTGCACAAAGGCAATTTAGGGGCCTTCCAGAGCTGTCTTGGGAGCAAATGCTTCCACAGTTTCGGTTGGCATCTAGCTTCGCTAGAGTAAGTTTGCAAAGAATCTCCTTTAATTGAATCTCTCCAAAATAGGAGCTTTGGCAGATAATTCTTTGACTTTGTTGGTCTCGACTCGAAATCAAATTCAGCGAGCTCGCAGAATCTAGGGGCAATTCTGATTTGACTTGGTTATAGACAATAAGCGCGCGCGGATCAGATTGAAACATTTCCGCAGCATTTCCCAAAGTCATCTCGCAGGAGCTAGCAGCTTCGTCCTTACAGTTATCACTCTCCTGCAACTTGTCGGCATATTTGGCAAGAACTGTTAAGATTTCCAATTTTCTATTGGGATCCAGAACGCAGAGTTGATCAGAAACAAACTCGCCGTTCTTACGTGAGCACGCCGAAAAATCAGCTTTCTGAAAAGAACTCTTAAATGTCACAAATTCGGAGGGGTATATTGGTGATGCTGTTCTCGTTTCGCTGAGGGGGCGCTGGGCAACTTTACATCCGCATAGGAAAATGAAGATCATCATTCGCAGGAAATTCATGGTTAAGTCCTTGTTTCTAAGGTTCTTTGAGAATTAAAACCGGCAGTGTCTTTTGTTTAAAAATGCACTCTATAAAGGGCGTTCAAAAGGTCTCCCCTATTATAACAGTAGGTTGAAAATTTAGCGCCGTTTCAGAAATATATATGCTGCACACGCCAAAAAACAAAGGATAAGTCTTTTTGTGCAATGCCGGGTTCTTTCCGTAATGCTAGCTTTAAAGGTTTTTGCAAGATGATTTTAACGGGAATTGGCTGAGTTTTTTTTAATTCTTAAAAAGCCCATCTAGGAAGATTTTTCAATCCTGCGAGCAAACAAAAAGGATGGTCATGGCTTCGAGTAGAATCCCCTCAAAGGCAATATCAGACCTCTCTATAGCCTTCGAGGGGATTCTATTGGGAGATTTGCAGGCGATTTAGTAATCATTTAAGTCGATCCCTTAAAAAAGGGAGGGATTTCAAAAAGAGTTCCTACTTAAAAACGGGCTTCGTGGGTGTTTCTGGAACAAGCAATGGTGCTCCTATGAGACGCTCCGCTACATCTAAATAGATGAGTCCGAGGTCTAAGAGAATTTTAGTAGGTACTTTTGGGACCTTTCCTTTGCCTTCAAATCCATGTTCTTGAAGCCATCTTCTAACATGCTGTTTATCAAGCATCTCTGGAGTTTGGCCCATCTTGAATCGCTCAAGATAGGTATCCTTGATCCAAATTCGCGATGAGTCAGGAGTGTGGATTTCATCGATAACAATGAGTTTTCCATCAGCAGTACGACCAAATTCGTATTTAGTGTCGACCAAAATCCAACCTTTGCTTGCATATTCTTTTTGACCGAATAAGAAAAGTTTGTAGGCCATATCTGTGATGGTGATCCATTCTTTTTCAGTAACAATTTCGCTACGTACGAGCTCATCTGCAGTGGTTTCTACATCGTGTTCAAATGCAGCAGCTTTGGTGGTGGGGGTAATGATGGGGGAAGGCAGCGATTGATAGGGAAGCAGTTTTTCAGGTAAAAGATTGCCACAAAAATCACGTTTTCCTTCTTCGTAGGCCTTCATCATACTTCCCGCTAAATATCCGCGGACAATGACTTCTGCTTTCACAGGTGTGGTGCGTTTTACTTTTAGCATTCGCTCACTGGGAGCATCCATGAAATGACTTGGGACGATTTCTTTTGCTTTTCTAAACCAATAATCTGACAAAGAGTTAAGGATCATACCTTTAAAGGGAACGTAGCCAATCAAGGAGTCAAAGGCACTGAGACGGTCCGTGTGAAGAACGTAAAAATCTTGATCTCTTGCAAAGCACTGCCGTACTTTTCCTTCGTAATAGGTAAATCCGTCGTCTTTAATGGCGCTTATTTCCTTGGAATTCAACCCTCGATAGCAAAGGGACTCCATAAGTAATTCAGGTTCTTTAGCATCTCTTATTTCGTTAAATATAGCTCTGATAGTCTTCATCAATTAACTTCCCAATAGAGACGGCTTGTTATTTCCTCTTGTTTCTCTGTCTATGGATACCAGAAGTCCAATGGCGAAACAATTAGTTAACATAGCAGAACCGCCATTTGAAAAGAAGGGGAGTGGTACACCCACAACAGGCACAAGTCCCATGACCATGCCGCAGTTGATTCCCACTTCGATTAAATAGAAGGCAGCAATGCCAATGGCTAAAAACTGACTAAATGTATTTCGTGCGTGCCTGGCTACATCGAGAGCTAAATAGATTAAGGTACAAAACAAGATCAGAACTGCAGCACAGCCAAGGAATCCATGCTCTTCCGCAAAAGCAGCAAAAATAAAATCCGTTTGTCTTTCTGGAAGGAATTGAAGCTGAGCTTGGGACCCCTTCAAGAAGCCCTTTCCGCTATATTGCCCGCTGCCAATAGCTACAATAGATTGAAATGCATTATAGCCACTGCCCGACCGATCATGTTCGGGATTAAAAAGTGTTAAAATGCGTCTCTTTTGATAGTCATGGAGAAGGAAAAACCAGGCGCTCACTACTGACGATAGTCCAAATAATATCCCAGTGAGTAAATTCTTTCTATCGATTCGGACAAAGGCAATTTGGAAAAAAGCAATGAGGGCACAAACTCCTGCTGTACCTAAATCCGGCTGGGCAAAGATGAGGCCAAAAAGTATACCTACGCCGGCAATCACTTTAGCAAGGTCTATAAATGTATAGGGAGTGGATTGGGCATTATGATCAAAAAAAGTCGCCACATAAATGGCAGTCACAATTTTAGCTAACTCAGAAGGTTGAAAGCGGAGGGGGCCAAAACCGATCCACCGCTGAGCACCCATGGTTGTATGGCCTATAGCATCCACAAGAACTAAAAGGAGTACCATCCCCCCGAAGATCAGCAGAGAATAGTTTTTCCAAATTCGCACGGGGATCCAATATCCAATTACCGCAACAACTATTAGACCTAGTAGGGCATGCTCGAATTGTCCTGAAAAGTAATTTGCCTGATCATAGGCGGTGATAGCATACAAGTTTCCTAAACCTATGGCTAAGAGTATCAAAGTCGTTATCAATAATGCCGTAGCTTTAGAGCCGCCGCTTTTAAGGCTTCCCGCAATTTGCTCAGCCTCATTTTTCTTTTGACTTACAAATACTTTAGCGAGCGCCATCTTTTTCCTCAACTTTAGTGGCGATCTTGGGCGCTTTAGGCTTTTTTGCTTCCCAATAAGCCGATAGAATTTTTCCTGCTACTGGCGCAGCCGAAGCTCCCCCACCACCTACACTGTCGTTTTCGGAGACGACTATAACGGCGATTTCCGCATTTTCGGTGGGTGAAAATGCTGCAAAAATCGCGTGTTCTTTCCATTTCATGGCAACATTGGTTTGATTTCGGTTCTTTTTGAGGCTCACCACTTGAACGGAACCTGTTTTACCAGCTACCGTGACTCCGGGAACGCGCGCACTTTTCCCAGTTCCTCGATCATTCATGACGACACCTTCCAGCGCACTTCTGACAATGGCAAAGTTCTTATCAGATATTTCCATGGATTTATTTAGCATTTCTTCTTTGGCTTCAAAAAGAATCTTGCCCCTTGGGTTCATGACTCGTTTAACCAGATAAGGTTTCCAAATATGACCACCATTGGCAATGGTTGAGTAAAGAGAGAGCATTTGTAGGGGGGTCAATAAATTTGCCCCTTGGCCAATAGAAATGGATGGGGTTTCCCCGACTGTCCAGGGCGCTTTAAACGTGTCTTTTTTCCATTGGGTAGACGGAATGAGTCCGGGGCGTTCCATGTTTAGACCTAATCCTAACTTTTCACCTAGGCCGAGTGCTTTGGCATATTTTGCAATCCTATCGACACCAAGGGCTAGGCCTGTTTGATAGAAATAGACATCGCAAGATCGCATGAGTGCAGTAGCTAGATCCACGGTGCCATGGCCCTTACGGTCATGGCAGTGAAAAACTTGTCCGCCGATTTCATAGGACCCATTACAAAAAAAAGTTTTCTCGGGGGTCAGTACGCCTTCCTGAAGTCCAGCCAGCGCTAGGACCGACTTATAGATCGATCCCGGAGGGAACTCTCCTCCGGTGGTTTTGTCAAACATCGGGCGAAAGGGATCACTATTATAGGCGCGCCATTTTTCGGCACTCATTCCTTTTTGATAGATATCTGGTCCTACGGAAGGGCTAGATACCATGGAAAGGATTTCCCCTGTTTGTGGATTTAATGTGATCACAGCTCCGTTTTTTCCTAAAAAGGCATCGTTGGTTGCCTTCTGGATGTCTCTATCTATCGTTAGAACCAGGTCATTTCCAGGTTTTGCGGGAGTGGTGGGATAGTTCCAGTGCTGACCTGCAATATTCGATTCGCGACCAAAGGTGTCAACCTGGACCAGTTTAAATCCCCTCGTGCCTCGTAAGGCTTCTTCCCATTTTGCTTCTAAGCCCGCTTTGCCAACTAAATCTCCTGGAAAGTAAGCGTCATCTTGGGATGCTCCAACATTAAGCCGCTCCATTTGAAGAGGATCAATCTCGGAAAGATAGCCGATAAGATGAGGAGGGGTGTCCTCTCGATACTCGCGACGAGGTACCAAATTGACTTCGATGCCTGGGGTAAAAATTTGATAATGTTTAACTAAAGAAACTTCATGAAGGCTCAAATTTCTTTTTAAGGTAATGGGCATAAAACGCGGTCCACCCTTAACCCTTTCAATCTGTGCTTCTAAAAAGCCCTTATCGATATGAAGAATTGCCGAAATAATATTAAGAGTCTTATCTTTATCCGTAACATATTGCGGGACATAGACTAGATCATAATAGTCACTATTCGTTAAAATAGGCTTTCCATTTCGGTCGTAAATCGACCCGCGAGGAGGAGGGATCACTATTTTTCTTAGATGATTGCGTTTTGCAGCGTCGGCATAAAAATCGCCTCGATAAATTTGCAAATACCAGAGCTTAACGAACATCACCGCAAATACAGTTGCTATAGCCCATACAGCCCAGGCCCAACGTTCTTCGGAGATAAGACCAAGGCGGGAGTTGATTCGACTCATTTGCCTTCCTCCATCCAATCATCAGACAGCCAATGGGTTGGTACCAGAAAAACGATTAGGGAGCTTATGGCAATTCTCGACCCCCAGGTCAGCCCGTAAAATCCGAGCTGTCTAGTAGGCTCGGAAATATAGAGAACGATAACCTCTAAAACACCTAATACTGTGGTGGCTCCAGCCATCGCATAAAGCCAGCTAACGGTTCGTCGCCAAGAGATTTGGTTTTTTACGACATAAAGAAGAATGCCAATCATGCCATAAGCGACCAAGTATAGACCTTTTGGTGCTGAGGAAGATGACTCCATAATCATAATGGCTACGGCATAGAAAAATATTATTCTTTCTGGGTTCATGCGAAGAACGCATAGAACCAACCATGGTGTAAATAAATCAAACTTGAGATGTCCTAGATTCAGCCCGGCCAGTATCACGGTCTGCATCACAACCAGTATTAAAAAGCGACCTAAATCCGCTTTAAAGTTGCCTCTACCGGGAACATAATGGACGGGTGCTTCTACAATCCAGTGCTTTTTTTCGTCGGAAATATCATCCATTTAGCCGCCTACTTTCCTTAATAAGGAAAGCTCAAGCCAATCTTTTCCTGCGATGTCTTCAATTTGACTAATGCCTGAATCCTCATTCTCTACGACAGCGACTTCTTCGACTTGTCGGTAATCTACCCAAGGGTCTACGGTAACTGTCTGGGCAAGGTCATCGTTAGTGTACTCAATGCGAATCACCCGACCCACAGGGAGCCCTTTTTGAAAACTTCCCACAATACCTGAAGTGACGATTTCATCGCCTATCTTAATATCTGTGCGCCGTCTGAGTTCTAACTTAAGTCTTCCGCCTTCACTGCCTTGGATAATTCCGCGAACACGCGTTCTTTCTACTAAAACATCCAAAGAAGATTTTGAGTCCGTTATCAAAAGGACATCAGAAAAGGCTAAACCCGTCCTTATGATTCTGCCCACTACGCCTTGGGAGGCAATCACCGGCATCCCTACTTTAACGCCATCCTTGGAACCGCGACCAAGACGTAAAATTTCAAAGCTATTTGTATTGGCAGTTCCTATAACGATCGAAGGTAGAAGCTTTAGATCATGCTTGCCTACAAAGCCCATGAGCTGTTGAAGTCGATCTAGTTCTCTGACCTTGCTTTCATAATCTAAAGTACGTGTCTCGAGGCCCTTAATCTTATTTTTGAGAACAACATTTTCATGGGCCGTATGGACCAAGTCAATGTAGCTGTTCCAAGAGTTGTAAAGTCCAGCCCCAATTCGATTCCAAGCAAACTGAACCGGATAGATGAGCTCCTGAATAGCGGAATTTAGGGGACGATCTCCACGATTTGGCAGCAATTTTGATGCAAAAAAGACGAAAGGAGCCACTAGTGCTGCGACCACTAGGAGTCGGTTTAAACTTTGTCTACCGTCCTTGATCACCTCATGGGCTCCTTATCATCAGTAAGGGAATTCAAAACTTAAAAGGCTACTGCATGGCCACGCTGCTTAGGATTTCAATTTGGTCCAATGCTTTGCCGCTTCCATATACAACGGCACATAGAGGATCATCCGCAATCATTACGGGTAGTCCTGTCTCTTCACGCAACAAAATATCTAGATTCCGAATGAGCGCACCACCACCAGCAAGTACAATTCCCTTATCTACAATGTCGGCTGCAAGTTCGGGAGGGGTTTTTTCAAGAGCGACGCGCACGGCTTCTACGATCGTATTGATCGGCTCAGAAATTGCCTCTCTAACTTCTTCAGAAGTAATTTCAATGGTCTTGGGAATTCCAGCAACCAGGTCTCTACCTTTAACATGCATGGTTCGAACTTCATCGTCTGGATACGCGGTACCAATAGCAATTTTAATTTGTTCCGCAGTTCGTTCACCAATAAGAAGATTGTATTTGCGCTTAAGATAGTTGACGATCGCTTCATCCATTTTGTCGCCACCAACGCGCACCGATTTGGAATAAACAATTCCAGCAAGTGAAATCACGGCAACTTCCGTGGTTCCGCCGCCAATATCTACAATCATATTTCCGCTAGGTTCAGTAATGGGAAGTCCAGCTCCAATAGCGGCAGCCATAGGCTCTTCAATTAGAAACACTTGCCTTGCACCAGCTGATTCAGCAGCTTCTTTAACGGCTCTCTTTTCAACTTCAGTGATTCCATAGGGAACGCAAATAATGATGCGTGGCTTTACCATAGTTCTGCGATTGTGGGCTCGCTCAATGAAATAGCGAAGCATGGCTTCTGTAATTTCAAAGTCAGCAATAACACCGTCTTTAATGGGTCTGATCGCAGTGATCGTGCCAGGCGTACGTCCAAGCATTTCCTTGGCTTCTTTTCCCACAGCTAGAATCTTCTTTCCGCCGCGCGCATCTCGCTGAACTGCCACAACTGAAGGTTCGTTAATTACGATTCCATGTCCCTTCAAATATACGAGCGTGTTTGCTGTTCCTAAGTCTATCGCTAAATCGTTTGAAAACATTCCCGCAAGCCAGTTGAAAAGCATAAAGTTTGACTCCGTCAATTATAGGAAAAGGTTAAAGATTAATCACCAGGCAGATGTTATTACATCATAAACTATATCTTGCCCATCGCAGTTTACAGGTTCTAACGAATTTTCTTGCCAATAGATAAATTATCATGACAATGGACGGTGTGAAAGTAAAAGATATATTTATCTAAGCCAACGGCACCCTGCCGACGAAAAACTTTGGGAGTATTTTGCATGTTTAACTGGAAACGAACCAAGACCGAGGGCCTAAAAAGTCAGCAAATGAAAGACCTGCCTACAACATCAGTCCTCATCGCGACCCTATTTGCAATGGTTTTTTTTGGCGTTTGTAATCCAGGCCGTCAAGGGGGACCAACAGGCCCAAGGGGGGCGGCGGCTAAGATAGACGGCAGTGAAGTGACTTATAACCAATTTGCGCGTGCCTATCGGCAGGAACTAGAGAGGGGCAAACAACAGTTTGGAGCCGATTTTGACCCCGCCATGTTTAAAGTGGCAAAAAATACAATTGATAAATTAGTTGATCAAGAAATTATGTTTAAAACAGCTCAGGTCAATGGCGTGGATGTTTCAGAAGATGAAGTCGTGGCTTACTTGGCAAAAGCACCCATATTTAAAGATGAAAATGGACAGTTTAAAGAAGAAAACTTTAAAAACTGGCTAAAAATGCAAGGTTACAATGAAGCCACAGCATTAAAAGACTTGCGGCGTGATTTGACGGTTCAGAAGCTAAACCAATTAATGGTAGCTTCGAGTTTCATTCCTAAAAACGCAGCTCGCTTTGACTATCAAATTAAAGAAACGAAACTCAATGTAGAGTTCATCAAGCTGTCCCCAGAAACCTCGCCAGTTGCGGTCACTCCCGAAGAAATCGCTGCATATGCAGCTGCCGAGCAAAATAAGTCAAAAATAGAAGCTTATTTCGCCCAAAACAGTGGTGAGTACAACCGTCAAGAAGAAGTAAAAGCACGACATATTTTAATTCAATATGCGGGAGCAAGAAATGCCCTCGGGGAAGCTGCCAAGAGATCTAAAGATGCGGCAAAGAAACTAGCTACTGAACTCTTAGCCAAAGCCAAAACGACTCAAGATTTTGCGGCACTTGCAAAGACATCCACAGACGAGCCGTCCGGAAAGACGAGCGGAGGAGATTTGGGTTTTTTCACAAAAGATAAAATGGTGAAAGAGTTTTCTGATGCAGCGTTTTCTTTGACCGCAGGTTCTCTAAGTGAAGTTGTGGAATCACCATTTGGATTTCACATCATTAAAGTAGAAGCAAAGAAGCCTGCAGCGGTTAAGACTCTCGATATGGTGAAAAATGATATAGCTAAGGTGCTTCTCACTAAAGAAAAGGCACCCGCGCTTCTTAAAACAAAAGCTGATGAAGCCTTCAAGACTGCCAAAGAAAATGGCAAACTTCCCGCTGGCCTGAAATGGGAAGAAACTGGAGAGTATTCCGCGACTGCTGAAAGTATTCCAAAAATTGGCAGTGAAGGTACTTTTAAGGACGCATTGCTCGGACTTAAAAATGTCGGTGATTATATAGTCGCTCCCATGTTGGTTCAGGACTCCTGGTATATTGCTCGCCTTAAGAGCCGGAAGACCCCAGATGCTGCCTCTCAAGATGCTAAAACCCTTGAAAGCATGTCCACATCACAAGCTACCAATCAGGGTTATGGGTTTTATACATCCTATGAAAAACAGGTCCGCAAGGAATTTGAAGTTCGTGGGGCCATCAAAAGAAACGACGACTATTTAGCTATAGACAATCCTAAGGGCAATGGCGGCTGAGTTATCATTTACAACTCTTAGGTGGCTGTAGTGATATTAGTAGTGAGAAAAAATAGTACGCTCGACCGTCACGGAGACTATATCCGTGACAAGGTGAATCGTGGCTTTTTGTCCCACGAGCATTTAGATCGTCTCAGTAGAGCGCACGAAGAGCACTACAAAACTTTCGAAGACTTGATGGAATCACTGGCTAAAGCTAAGTTGCCATTTCAAGAAGTTCATCGCGACGAGTCTTGGCCCTCTTTAGATTCGATTTCCTATGTCATTACTGTCGGCGGAGATGGCACAGTCCTAGAAGCTAGTCATCACATTTCCAATGCGGATGTGGCTTTAATTGGGATCAAGTCAAGTCCGTCGAGCATAGGCTATTTATGCTATAAATCGGGCTCCCAAATCTCAGAGTTGATCTCGGAATTGAAATCAAATCATCTTTCCTTGATTCAGGTCTCACGTCTCAATGCGACGATTCATCGAGTTAAAGATGGCCAGAGTCTTGTTTCTAATCCGGTTTTGAATGATTTCCTTTTTACAGCTGCCAATCCGGCGGAAACCAGTCGGTATCGCATTACTCTTGGAAGTACCCAGGAAGTTCAAAAGTCATCAGGCATTTGGATAGCAACGGCTGCAGGTAGCACAGCTGCTATTGCAGCAGCAGGCGGCTCCATTTATCCCATTAACGATCCCAACTTTCAATATTTGGTGAGAGAGCCCTACGCATCGCCTGGCAAGAGCTTTAAGCTTGTTGGTGGCAGGTTCCATCCTGAACAACAGAAGTTTGAGTTAGAGAATTTAGTCGATCAAGGGATTCTGGCCCTTGATGGTCATCACGGCATTTTAACCTTAGGTTATGGCGATCGTGTGGTTTTTGGGAGCGCACCAAGCCTGAAACTGGCGAGGTCGATGTAGCCCGCAATGTCCGCGTTAGTTTGCTAAACGGAATGTGACAGCCGAGCTGTTCGCCCGGAAAACCAAAAATTTAGCTTTAATAGAGCTAGCGATTTTTGCGGAGTAAGTAAGACCTTTTTTCTATCCAACAAAAAAATAGAAGGGTGCCATTATCAAAGCTAGCTTGTCGGAATCTCAAACATGGATCTGAGGCCTGTTTTACTTGGATAAAAGTCCTGGAAAAGAGAGGATATCTGCACAACTTTAATCCTTCCTTTTCGAAAAATACGCCTAGTAGCTACCCGTCGCTGTCAAGTGTTGAAAAATATTGAGAGGCACTCACAACCTTGATATCGTTTTTTTGATAGGACTGGCTCAGCTCACCGACAACCTGGACAATATGTTTGGGTTTTAGATGTTTAGCATAGTAAGCCAAGGTCGGAGAAATTTCCGAATCGTTCCATTTGGCCTCGACGAGCAAATGTGGCTTTCCATCTTTTAGCACTAGGAAATCGACTTCGCGCTTTTCCTTGTCACGTAAATAGTGAATCCGGTACTCATAGCCATCTCTGTCTTCCAGGAATTGGTATCGCTTGAGAAGTTGAGTGGCTACCAGATTTTCAAATCTCGCGCCCTTCTCCCCATCAACATCGCCGTTATCATAGAAGAAAACCTTCGGGGGTTTTAGCAGGGATCTTGGCAAGCCGGTTGTATAAGGATAGATGGAAAAAACAACATACATCCGTTCCAAAACTTGTAGCCAAGCCTTGAGTGTTTTGGGTGCAACCTGCAAATCTTGCGCTATGTTTGCCAATGTCACAATGCCACCTACTCTTGTTCTTAGGGCTGCAACAAAGAGCTCAAGAGTGGATATATCCCGCACGCTCTCCAGGTCTCGAACGTCATCCCGGAGGACTCTTTGCAGTCGCTCACGCCTCCAACGGCGAGCCTCTCTTTCGTCTCCTCCCAAAAAGGGCTCGGGAAATCCTCCCAAAGTCATGAGTCGATGTAGGCACTCCTCTGGTGATAAGTTCGGAGGAACCTCATCAAATCCCATGGGGTGAAGACGCCACAAATGATACCTTCCCAACAATGAGTCGCCACCTGGACGATAGACATCCAATCGAGCGCTGCCGGTAACTAGGATGGAGTAAAGATATTTCTTTTTGTCATAGATTCCTTTTACCCAGTTTTTCCAACGCTTGAATTTATGTATCTCGTCAAAAACCAGCATCGATTTTTCCGGTGGGAATTTTTGCTCTAAAAGATGTTTACGATCGAAGTCGTCGTCCCAGTTAAAATAACGCTGGGAGTTAGGAGATGTCGGGCGTTCCGCTAAAAGAGCTAGTGCAAACGTGGTTTTGCCGCACTGCCGAGGCCCTGCTAGAAAAACCATTTTCTTTTCTAAATCCCTAATTATATTGTATTTTAAATATCTTTCCATAGGCCCTTGACCATTTTGACTCCAAAGTCATTATAGTCGTGACTAAAATGACTTGCAAGTCGTTTTAGTCGGACTTGCCGCAAATCAGCCTTAAGCTTTAATCTGTAACACCCAGAAACAATTGCCTAAATCCTCGCAATGGGAGAAGGCAGTGCAATTCATTTCAAAGCCACTTCTATTTTTGCAGGCGGCAACTTTAAGAAAACCATGGGTTTTTGCAAATGAAGCAGATTACAGGGCCTTAATCATGAAATTCATTCGATCGATTTCCAATTTGACAAAATCATTATGGGGCTCAAGAACTAAAATTTTCGCCCATTCTTCTTTTGCTTTAGCAAAGGATCGGGTCTCTTCAAGGTGCGAAGCGTTAAGCTTTCTTACTTCTCGGTTAAGTTCGATGAACTCCTCTGGAAATTCACTTAGCAAGGTATTTTGAATTCCATTTTTACGCTTCAAGTACGCCACTGCTGAATTTTCTCTTTTTGAACTTTGAGATCGTCCTGCAATAAATTCATAGGTATCTTGTACTATTGTGGGCTCGTTGATTTTCAGAGTATAGAGCCTTAACTCGAGAGCGCGTTTCATACCTCGCCCAGGATTTAGAGGGATCTTTGAAAGTACTAACAATATGTCTTCACACTCATTTGTTTGTCCTTCCAGGCAAAGGAGATCGGCCTTTAGGAGTAAATCTTCGAATGCGGCGACGGACTTAGGTGGCTCAATGGTCGCCGAAGGGGTGCGACGGCTACTTTCTAGGCTAACTGCCTTCCTGGCGAGGCTTTGCTGATGATTTTTTAAAATCTGTGACTCAGGATGGATTTTTTCGAGCCAAGTGTAGTATTCGCTGTCGTCTTTCACAGAAAGTAAGGAAAAACGACTTTGGTCTTGCCGATCGACTTTCGCATGAGGGCAAATATCGTTAAATACAGCGGGGCTGCTCATAAGTCTTTCGACTAATGAGTTGATTTTGCGTCCGTCAAAAGGCTGATGTTCGAGGTAGCTGACCCATTCTTTATAGAGTTCGGCTAAGCCTGTTCCATAGGCGTCTTCAAAAGAGCTTCCACCATAAATTTTAAGAAAGCGTTCGCTTCCCCTTTCCTTGATTAGCCAAGAGATCAGGCTTCCCGACACCGAATAGGACATCGTCGAGGATTTAAGCCAGAACATCGGACCAAAAAAATCATCTATTCTTGGTAGAGTGCCTCTTTCGAGAAGAAATCTGGCCTGCTCATCAAGGGAAATCAAGGAGTCAGAAGGAGCTAAAGATACGGCTATCCCCTCTGTGATCAGCATATTGGGGTGAAAGCCTAACGGAGCTTTTTCACTAAGAACCGCATGCACCAATTCATGGCGAAGAGTGGAATGAGGAGAGGTCTCAGCAAGAATGTGTACGGATGGTGTAACGACATCCGTAACATCAGTTTCAGCTCCTCCAAAAAGAATTTTTTTCTGGACGGAGTCCGAATAGAGATAGATTTCGATGGTGGACTTGGGGGTTAAGGAAAGCTTGTGTGACAGGTCCTCCACATGAAAGCTGGCCTCAGAAAAAACTGCCTGAGCTGCTCTTTTGTCCTCAGGCTTGAAATGTACTCGGAAATGCTCACCTATAAGTGAGGCACTTAGTGTTTCTTCAAGAGCATGCCTGCCGTGACCATTAATGGGATCAAATGCAGCTGCTCCCCAGACGATAAGCGCCAGCATCCCCAGGCTAGGTTTTTTAAAACGCAAATAGAGGGCGAAAAGCACATGGCTTAATCTAGCCAGGAGAACTCCCCATGTTAGAGGAATAAATCCGTCATATACCGGGCCGTGTAGGTATCCAAACCACAAGGAGACCCATCTTTTTTGAGGGGACAGCCACAGAAAGACAAAGCTGGTTAGGATGATGAGGAGCGCTAATAGAAGGTTTGACTTAAGGGCTGAAGGATTCCATCTTCGGCGAAGAGATAGTCCCAAAAAAACCGCTGGAGGAACCTGGACGAAGTACCAAGAGAAGCTTGCCGCAACGTGGCAGGGGGTTGGTCCGAACGTAAGCCAAACGATCATCACGGTTAGGGAAACAGTGATGATCTTGATAGCAGGCCGAAAAAACCTCTCATCTCTTACAGCTAGGCTCAATAGAAATGCCAAAATGCCACTTAGAGTTGCGAACTCATATTCTAAGTTTCTTCCCGTCTCTAGGGCTAGGGGGAGAAGTGAGGCGAGCACCCCCGCGATGAGTGGATTCATTAAAGGTTAGAAAAGAAAGTTTTTGACGAGGAGTGTTCGCTACAAAGATTGATAATAGATTTCCTTGCGGATCTTACCCGTTTCGTAAAGTCTTGGGATGCAAAGCGTCTCGTATGCAGTTTGTTCTTTACGATTTCGAGTTCTTGCTGACAGATCGAGGCCAGTCGAAGCCAAGCACTTGAGGAGATGTCTTCTTTGGAATTGGGGTTTGAAAAATCAAGCTCATCTCTGAAGTTTTCAAATATATGGTGGGCTCGTTCATCGTCAAAGAAACCGAAAATCATGCTGAGTCCATTTATGCGTTTGTCTATGCTAATCGCAATTTCGGCCTTGTAGATACTCGCTTTGTAGAAATTGATTTCTTTTCTAAATTCTTCAAGCTGCTCGGCTGCTAGGTCTAGAATTTCATAAATCAACTCAATTTGACTTCCTTGTTTCACGGTCTCTCCAAATGATTAGCCTACTGCGAGTTTACACGGGTTTGTAGGTCAATAAAATTTGAATAGCCCAATAACAATTTAGGAATTTCGTTGAGAATCTATAAAAAAGTCATGCTTTCGGGGGGATGTGTTGCTAAAGGAAATTAAGGCTACCGATTCCATTCGAGTGTTACTTTAGCATCTGCATTGGCAATTTTTAATTCTAGGGGTTCTTGCTTCACTAGTTCAGCGCCCCCGCCTGATGTAGCATCGAAGGTGATTAGGTATTCTGTAGTCCACTTGTTGATAGCGGGAAAATAGGACACCCACCTTTCTTTGAGGCCAAGGCGTTGAATATTTAAAGGTCTAACTTCTTTGTCTTTAACTTTTAGGATCATATTCCAGAGTTGAGGGTCATTAATGTCCATAGCTCGGTCTTCAGGTCCAAAAAGCGAAACAAAAAAAGCAGTTTTCCCACCGGCTTCCGTCAGCGCAGGAACGTCTTCCATCAGCAAATTTTTAATTCTAGTGGCCAAGGCTTTTTGAAATTCTTTGTCAAGGTATGTGACCGACATCGTGTACTTTGTCTCAAAATCCCCATAGACCTTAACCGTCCGAGTCGATTCGTGATAGGCGTGGAGATACTCATCATCAGAGGCAAGAGGGTCGTTTTTTTCTATTACAACACCGTTTCTTATGCATCCAGAAAACAACAAAGCCATTAAGATGATTTTTTTCATTAGTAACTCACTTTATTTCTGCCAGTTTGTTTCGAAACATAGAGTTTTTTGTCTGCAGTCTCGAGCAGTTCCTTTGGGTCAGTCATTTCGTTTTGCAACTGACTCACTCCTATGGAGATTGTCTGTTTATGGGTGATGGTTCTCTTGCCGTGGGCGTCTGAAATTTCAAGCTTAAAGGGATGAAACTCTAGGCTCTGCCTTACACGTTCCGCCAGCTCGATCGCTTTTTTTAAATCCGTATTAGGGAGGATGATAATAAATTCTTCACCGCCAAAACGACCTTGAATATCTTCTTTGCGCACGACGCCTTTTACTACCGAAGCGCTTTCTTTAAGTACAAGGTCACCTGCATTGTGGCCATAAGTGTCGTTGACTTTTTTAAAGAAATCCAAATCGTAGTAAATAATGGAAAGAGGCTTTTTTGTGAGACGTGCCAGCTTAAATTCACTTCTTAATGACTCATTTAGGTATTGTTTGTTAAAAATTTCAGTTCCAGCGTCCACGGTAGCCATGCGGTAAATTTTGTCGTGGAGGATGGCATCTAGACTTTCATGTTCATAAAATTTAAAAATCACTTTTCCTAAGCGGATGAGATCGCCATCCTTCAAGACAACTGAGGCATCGACTTTAACGTCATTAATGACGGTTCCGTTTGAGGAGCCTAAGTCTGCAATCGTGACAGTGTCTCCCGATAAGACGATTTCCGCATGTCTTCGGCTTACGGAAGAATCATCGATATGAACTTCAACATCTGGATTTCTGCCGATAACCATCAAATCGTTATCAAGAATAAAACGTTTTCCGGTGTCAGTGCCGCTGTAAAGAACCAAACACGAGCGTCTTTTCGTTCTAACGCCTTTGTTGTTAAACAAGGTTAAATCACTAGTATTTGAAATTACAGTTTTTTCTTCAGACATAGGTTTCCCGCTGGTATTTTGAATGACATATAAAGTATAACATAAAGTCGGATTCTTTACTGGGTCAGTGCTATTTATCGTTATCACCAAATTTTTTGATTTTTCTTAAATAAGAGAGAGTTTTTCATGAAAATTACCGTAGTTGGATCAGGATATGTAGGGTTGGTGACGGGTACCTGTTTGGCGGAAGTTGGACATTCGGTTACTTGTTTAGATGTAAATCAGGAGAAGATTGACGGATTAAGGCAGGGGATTTCCCCCATTTTTGAGCCGGGTCTTTCCGAACTCATCAGAAGAAACGCGGGTCATGGCAGGCTCGCCTTTACCACTTCGTCAAAGGAAGCCTTGGAAAAGTGCCGCGCGATATTTATCGCCGTCGGGACGCCTGAGGGTGAAAATGGCTCTGCGGATCTAAAGTATGTGCGCGCTGTTGCTCAAACAATAGGCGAGCAGGTCAACGGGCCAGCTTTAGTTATTGTAAAGTCGACAGTGCCCGTGGGGACGTGCGGGGAAGTGGCATCCATCATCCGTGGTGAGCTTAGCAAAAGAAAAGTTCATTTTGATATTGCCATTGCCTCTAACCCGGAGTTTTTGAAAGAAGGCGCCGCGATTGAAGATTTTATGCGACCGGATCGAATCGTCATTGGCCTTGATGGTCAAATGGGTCGTGATGAGTTTTTAGAAATTTATGCCCCCTTCGTACAAGATGACCCTTCTAAAATCCTATTTATGGACATTCCTTCGAGCGAGCTGACGAAATATGCTTCTAATGCCATGCTCGCTACGAGGATCAGTTTTATGAATGAACTTGCAAGGCTCGTGGACCATGTGGGTGGAAATATAGATGAGATCAGGCGCGGCATGGGGCAAGATGTACGCATAGGGCGCAAGTTTCTTTACGCTGGTCCTGGCTTTGGGGGATCTTGCTTTCCCAAAGATGTGGAAGCTCTTATGAAAACAGCCGCGGAATCCCATGTGGAGCTTTCTGTCCTCAATGGAACCAATCAAGCCAATAGAACTCAAAAGAAATATGTGTCTCAAAAAGTCCTGCGTTATTTTAATCACAATCTGGCAGGGAAAACAGTTGCCGTTTGGGGATTGGCGTTTAAGCCTGGAACCGATGATGTTAGAGACACTCCTAGCTACACCATAATTAAAGCTCTTTTAGATGCAGGTGCCACCGTTAAAGCCCATGATCCAGAAGCACAGGAGACATTTAAAGCTCTCATGGGTTCCACTTCTTCGCTCCACTATGCCAAAGAGAGTTATGACGCTGCCCAAGGCGCCGACGCCTTAGTTCTTGTCACGGAGTGGGCTGAGTACAAACGGCCCGACTTTGGTCGACTCGCGACTCTTATGAAAGGCAAAGCTGTATTTGATTTTAGAAATCAGTATAGTTTTCAGGAACTAAAGGCTTTGGGATTTTACTATGAATGTATCGGCCGGCCTGATAGCAGACGTGGTTAAGAAGTAAATCTCCTAGGAGTTTCTTCGTGGAACAGCCTATATCATTATTTGGGGCGATCCTTGCTAGCTATAGCTGGCAACGCCTTGGGTCGCTTTATCTTGGCCTAAATAGGCTCAGCAGGAGTTAGTAATTAGGAATACTTAATTTACTTGAGTATTCTCTTTTTACTGAGAGCTACCGCAGTGCGCTACTCCAATACATTTCCCAGTGTTTTCAGCGAAAATTAGTTAAATCCTACTCCTTCTCTCCGATATACCATGCCTAAATGGGAAGGACGAATGTCGATGGTAAGATCAGATTACCGGCGCTATGTCCATCGTCTAAAAAACTTAGTAGCTGCTTCGGGCGACCTAAGAAAGTTTGAGGCCTATGGGATTTCCCTGGGGACCCTAGGAGATATGGAAGAAATAAGAAGTTCGGGAGTTTTTTACGATTCCTGAACTTGAACGGAGCACATCCGACCTTATTTCTGAGAATCTGACCTTAAAAGCGAAGCGCGCTCAAGTAACTGCTAAGCAAGAGCTAGTTTTAAACACAATTAGGATCTTTGGCTTTCAGATCCAGTTTAAAAGACTTCCTTCCTCGGCAGCAAAAGAAAAGATTCTTAAAGCGATTAAGACAGCTTCAGATTCTATTCCTCTTTCTGAGTGCCTGGCAGCCATAGGATTAACAGCGGCCAGATATCACAATTGCCGAAAACGAGAGGTAAAATATTTACTTGAAGATAGACCAAGCTGCCCAAGGGTTTTTCCAACTCAAATGATCCGGTCAGAGAAAGATTCCGGACCTTTATGCATCTAAAGACTTGAGCTCTTGAAATTGTACCTGATCTAGTTGACAATACTCCAAATATCGTCGACTATTATGGAGTGTGGTCTATTAAATCATTAACTAACGGATAAGATTGTGTTTAAACGACTTATAGTGCCATCACGAAATTCAAGTTTCTTCCTCTTTGGAGCTCGTGGGACAGGAAAATCCACCTATATAGAGCACCAATTACTACCTGACTGGCGGATCGACGTGCCCGGAGATGTAAGCTCTAAGGGCATGTGGTACTCAGCAAAGACTTTATATTTTGATCTCTTGAATGATGATGTAGAAGAATCGTTTTCAAAAGATCCTGAGAGGCTCAAACGTGAGATCGCCGCACTGAAAGAAAAACCAGATTGGGTGATTCTTGACGAAGTCCAGAAGGTTCCCCGTCTTTTGGATGTTGTCCACTCCATTATTGAGAAACAAAAAATTAAGTTCATTCTTTCGGGATCAAGTGCTAGAAAACTAAAGAAAGAGGGAGCTAACCTTCTCGGCGGAAGAGCCTTCGAATATTCACTCATGCCCTTGACCGCCATTGAGCTAGGTGACTCTTTTCGCCTGGATGACGTCCTCAATTACGGTTCTCTTCCAGCGGTATTCTCGTTTTCGGAAAGGGAAGACAAGGTTAAATTTTTGCGTAGCTATATTCGTTCCTATGTAAAGACTGAAGTACAGATGGAACAGCTTGTTCGAAAGCTTGATCCGTTTCGAGATTTTCTTGAAATAGCATCCCAAATGAGTGGCAAAATCGTTAACTTCGCGAAGATAGCTCGCCAAGTTGGCGTAGACGTCAAAACTGTTCAACTTTACTATCTCGTTCTAGAAGAGACCTATCTCGGTCTAAGGCTTTCGAGTTTTCACAAATCTATTCGTAAAAGTCAGCTTGTTTCGCCCAAATTCTATATGTTCGATATTGGCGTCAAAAGAGCGCTGGAGCAGTCGCTGCATGCCCCCCCGGTTCCAGGCACCTCATACTATGGAGAGCTTTTCGAGCATTTCGTCATTCTCGAATTTGTGCGAATGAATCTCTACTGCGAAACTGATTATCGCCTAAGTTATTTCGCAACAAAAGAGGGAGTTGAAGTCGATTTGGTATTAAGCAGAGGAAATGAGACCATTTTTATTGAAATTAAGTCATCCAAATCCATCGATCCAGTTGAGGTCAGGAAGTTGGGGACAATAGCGAAAGATCATGCGACCCGTTGCTTCTACCTTTCTGAATACCCTTCTGCAGAACTGATGGGTGATGTCCGATGTCTACATTGGAGAGAAGGCCTACAAGAAATATTCCAACTCCCACCAAAGTCTTGAGGCTCTTCAAATTGCTAGTTTCAACGACAATGTAAAAAGCTCCACATAAACACGGGCGTTGGAAATTCATTCATGCTGCAAGTTACCTGATATATTTGCACAAGTGACTTGATATTCCTACTAGCACAATTCATTTAGCAGGACCAACAAAACTTTCAAGATGGCCCATACCACTGGTATATACCGCTTCTTCTCTATCTTTGATTTTGTCTGCGGCGCATTTTGGGGGTGTCCCGCTCAATATCTCTTCCTAGTCTTTTTTTTTAATTTGATTTGAATTGTCTTCATCACCACTGTAACTCGAATTTTTAAACGAAATGGGGTGGACATAGTTTAATTACAGGCAGTTACAAGACGGACGATCAAGTTTGTACAAGTTTTCGGCCTACTGTTTCAGCCCATCGAGAGATTGCCGAAAGCACTAACTTGGGTAGGTCTACAGTTGGAGACTGCCTACTTCGCTACAAAGCTGCCGAGCTTTCATGGCCCTTGCCTACTCACTAGCGCGGCGTATTGACGCAGGATTAGTGCAAAAACAAAAAAGCCAAAGCACCAAAAACAAGGGAAATGTCATCTCAATGTTAAACCGATGATCTTGAATAGAGTAGAAATTGTCCGGAAAAGCGTTGAGCAAGGTTTGAGGTTTCGCGCCAGCGACTAGTGAAAAAGACGAATCTTTTTTCGCGGGAATGTGGGCTTAAATTAAGGTGCAGGCGCATTTCTATGGAAACGTAAAAAGAGTTTAAAGGTGGTGTCTAAATCTTCATCTGAGATAACATAACCACCTTCACCACAGTTTTCAGACCGATAGGAGTAGCCCTTTTTTGCAATCACAAGGCTTATGATGGTTTCTGGACTAGGAGCCGGACAGGGTGCAACAGCAGCAGGCTTCAATTTTAATGATGCCAGTTGCTCGACAATTTGACTTCTTTGTTCTGATGTTAATGTGACGGTTTCTTCTTTGCTTACTTCCTTACAGCCTTCTCTGCCGATCATGGATAAGGACAATCCGACTAGTTTAAATTCCCATTGTTTGCCGCAACTCAAGGTGTCAAAATCTCTCAAAAGCCGAATCTCTTCGGCACTGGTTGCGTCTTCTAATTTTACAACTTTATTGGCGTCGGCGCCTTGTTCTGAAACATCGGGTGCAGGCTTTTGAAGGGTATCTTTTTTACATGCAAATGTACTGAAAATCATAGTTAAGGATAAAATACGTACCAATATAGCTGTCATAGGGCCCTCAAAAAAGAATTGCTATGCTCACAGATTAATCATAATGGAACTTAAGAAAAGTTGCAAGTTGCATCATGATCCTTGAAAAAGAGAGCCACTAGGGACTAAAGTTTTTTTCAGCAGCATTTTGAACTGCATTTACTGACATTACAAATGGGGGTCGATCATGACGCCACCAGCATGAACTTAGATGGATCGGCATAGATTATGATTATTGCATTTTAAATGAGAAAAGAAAGCTGGAAAAAAATGCTACCTATGTGATGCTTTTGTAGAAAGATACTATATGTCAACACAAGAGGTAAAAACCCCGTTTTTTTATTGATTTTCCCACTAACGAGGAATCAAAGGATCTCAGAATCCTTCGAAAAAAAACCACAATGGGGTGTACTTCGTTTTCTTAATGAGGTGAATGTGATAGAATGAAAAGTTGAAAGTACGTTTTTGAGTTTCGATGGACTCTATAGAAAGATAGCTATGAGTACTAAAAGAATAGAAGAGTTCTTTGCCGCATTTAAGCGATTGGACGCTTCAGAGATGTCAAAAATATATGCTGCCAATGCCACGTTTTCTGACGAAGTTTTTAGGCTTCATGGAAGAGATTAAATATTCCGAATGTGGGCCTTGCTGGTTTCTAATATATTGCGCAAGGGAAGAGAGACTTGGAATTTGAGCTACGTGGTAGAGTCAGATACGTCAGCAAGTTGGGAGGCGACCTATCTATTTGCTGCTACTGGGAGGGTTGTGACTAATAGAGTTCGTTCTCAGTTCGTATTTGATGCGGATGGTAATGTTTGTCAACAAGTCGATACTTTTAACTTTTGGCGATGGTCGCGTCAGGCCTTAGGACTCGCAGGAGTCTTCTTGGGGTGGAGTCCGCTTCTAAAAAAAAATGTGAGAGCGGAGGCGTTAGAAAATTTAGTTCATTTCTCTAAAAAGAAAAACTCGTGACTTTTGAAATTAAGCTAAGTCGCTGATCTAAGTGAATGTGAAATCTAGAACCTATGGCATCACAAAGACTCTAAATTTTAGCTAAGAGCCAAAGGCATCAGAGAGTAGGTCATCCTTGCCGGTTACAAGAAATAGACTTCTAATCGCGGAGAAACCAATGGGGACTCATCAAAGGAGTAAAGCCATCTGTTTGGGTCCAGTATTGCCATTTATGCACAGTAGTTCATGGACGATTAAAGGTACGGAACAGATTACAACATAAGACCGGCTGGATTGTAAGCTTGATTAGGAACGATCATTGCAACTTGATGTTATTAAATCTCTTCGGAGGATATTTAGTGAAGAAGGAAGTATTTTCCCAAAGAGGAGGACTAAGAGTTGGTCTGGCCTCATTTAGGTCTTTCAATGTTACATGGCCATTCGCTTCATTGACGATTGATAGTTCAGAATTAGATGTGGCGTGCCTTGGTAAGAGATGGTCTATCCCCCGAGAGAAAATTCGCAAATTGAGTAAAGTCAATGGATGGCTTTCTCAAGGATTACGAATGGAACATAGCATGGAGAATTACCCAGAATATTTGGTCTTTTGGGCTTCTGATTTTGATCAGTTGAAAAAGGAGCTAGAGCGAAGGGGGTATTCATGGGAGTGACTAAATCCATTTTGGCTCATAAAGGCGAATTATTTCGTTTTGATTAAATGTGAGTTCAGACAGAGTAAGATACCATTTCCTATGAGCGATTTGTTCAGATATTGCCAGCTCCGAATAGTTTCTCTGCTTTTCTTATTTTCAAGGGGGAGCCTAGATGTGGTGGATCCGTATCTACCTTAGCCACTCAATTAAGCATGGTGTTGCAAAGTGCATTGCAAGTGGGAGAGTTTTGCTCCTAAAAAGTGAAAGTATCAATAATGCGCATTTAATTCGCTGCGCTTAGGGAGTCATTATAATTTCGAAGATTCTTTTTCAGTTGCCTAACCATCTCCTTCTGTCAAATCACGGAAGAGTTTTTAAGGTGTAATGAAAAATATCTGTAGTGGAGACAATTCCTACAAGATTGTCGAGATTGGTAGGGCTGTCCTTTTTTTTCAATACAGGAAAATGGCGACAATCAAGATTTTGATGAAGTTTTTTAATATCACTTAAAAGAGAATCTTCATAAACAAATTTCACCGGCCTCGCCATAATCGTACGTATGGGTCTAGCTAGCTTCATGTCTACATCAAGAGTTGATATTTTTCTAAGTATATCTCGTTCGGTTACAATGCCTATAATCTCTCGCCCTTCGTCAATGATTAAGACACTTGAGATTTTATTAGAAATCATAAGTCGAATGGTATCAGTAATAGACGAGTCGCCTCGAATGAACTGAGGTTTCCTATTGATGATGGTGTTCTTCATAAAACAGTCCCTTTCCTGTATGCTGAATTATACGACATTTAATTGTGATATGTCTCGTGATTTTAGAGTTGGCGGCAAGGCTAGACTCCAAAAGTCCTATCAAAAAAGGGATTTTGGAAGAGTCTGATGGTTATCAAGGTGTTTGAGGGGTTCGGATGCTGTCTCGTGTGCTTTCCACTCTAGAAGGCAAAGGAAATACTTGCAGGATGCTCTATAAATGATTCGGAAGGCAAGTATGGTTGACTTCGGCATCAGCCTGTAATGGTAGGTAACTAAATAGTTTAGGGGGCGAAAATTTCCATTCCAGTCATAAAGGGCTCATCAATAACTGCGACCGATCCCGTTTTCTAGGGATTAATCTTTTTTCTGATATTCTTTCTTGACGCCAAAAAAAGTTCTGCGGCTTAAATAGTCATCCATGTAATTGGTGAAGACGAGTTTAGACATAAGCCTTCTAGATTCTTCCGTGGCGATGACCGTTTCTGGAAAAAAACCAACGAGTCTAGAAAGACGATCAAAAACAAAAACACCAACCTCTTCCGACTTGTGAATTAAAGTGAAAAAGGAGCTGATGTCTTGCTGGGAAAGCTCGTTACGAACAAGGACAATCTCATCATGGGAAGTAAATCCGACCCTTTGCAATTCCAGTTTGTTTTGGTCGTTGTATTCGGACTTTTGCATTTCCTGAATAAACCCATCAACTGTGTTCTCAAGGCTCTTCACCTGCTCTTTACAAACTTCGGAACAAATTTCAGGGACATAGCTTAAGAAGGTGACTTTTCCAAGGAGCCGCTGGTTGGTAAACCATTCTCTATCACCGTTTACTTCCATTAAAAATGGCGGCACTTCTTCTAAAGCGATGGTGAGTGGAGGATTCTTTAACTTGCTTTGGTAGTAGAAAAGATAGAGTAGGGGGGCAACAAAGAAAACGCTTAGGCATGTTACCACGATGAGAGGTTTTTTTCTTCTTGGTGTCATAAGCTCATCTTTTTCAATAGTTGTGATCTGTAGAGTAATTCGCTTTCCATTTGGGATTTTTGGCACGGCATATTTTTAGCTAATTCCAAAGCCTTTACCGGATTGACGAGGCCTCCTACACGACGATTCGACTCATCCACTTGATTAGTCTGTTTAAATAGGGATTGCACATCATCTGGGCGAAGGCATGGATTGACTTCTTTGAAAAGTGCGACCAACCCCGTGATTTCAGCCGCTGCTGCTGCAGTTCCTATGAGAGACCCTAAACGTCCCTGCCCGAAATTAGCCTCGACATTCTCTCCATAGGCTCCGACATTCACTCTTTCTCCGTAGTTTGAAAAGAGAGCTTGTCGACCGTTATTTAAAGTAGCTCCGACAAAAATAGATTTTGTTTCAAATATCTTTTCGGTGATGAGACTTTTAGAAGCATCTCCTGCTGGAAGAATGACAATCAGGCCCGCTTTAGTAGCGTCTTGAATGGCAGACCGAATGAGTTCATCAGCCTCTGCTGATCCGCTATAGGTAGTACTTTGTAGAAGTACTATCGATACATCCATATTTTTAATGGCTTGATAGATACATTTTGCACCCGCCTCGGGGAGCGTGACGTCGCCATCTAAATCGGAATCATAATGAAAATGTTGCAATGGTATGAGTTTGGAATGGAATGCGATACCCGTCATGCCCGTGCCATTCTGAACACTACCGATAATACTGAGGGAGGCGGTTCCTTGGTCGGCAAACCTGGAGTCGTCAACAACTTGGTCCCCGTTGATAACATCTAGTACCCGATCCAAATGTATATTTTCATCTAGGTCAGAATCACCAAGATAGAATCCACTATCACATACGGCAATGTTTACGCCTTTTCCAGTAGCGGTTTCCCAAAGGGTTTCCAGTTTGAAATTTTTAGCCCAAACGCTGCGAAGGGTGACGGGATCTGCAGCGGTAAGGTCAGAGGGAAGGAGACTGGAAGGACTGAAACTCTCGGATTTTCCATAATTGGCGCTCGTTAGAATTAGGGCCGAGCAGGCTAAACTTAACATGCGACTATATTTTGTCATTTTGGGGGAGGCTCCGCTATTTTACCGAAACCTACTCGAGTTCTATGGTGGCGGGCAATCTAAATCTTCTGGATCCCCCTGGTTATAGAGGTTTTAAAGGGAACCGCGAGGAGATCTGTCAAACCTGCCCTTCCCTGATTCGACCTTAGCTAGCTTTGGGGCTGGCAGCTTTGAGCTCATCATATTTTTGCTTGGCTCGGTCGAAATCGGGGTGCTTCTTGACCAGACGCTCCAATATTTTCAGGGCCTCTTCCACTTGGCCGGTTTGCGAATATAGGATGGATTTGTTGAAAAGGGCTTGGAGGTTTTCCGGGTCGTTTTTAATGACTTTATTATAGATTTTTATGGATTCTGCGGTTTCGCCGGACTCTTTAAGGGAAATAGCGAGCTGATTTAGGAACGTGATATTATTTTGATCAGCATCTAGAGCCGTACGAATGTAGCGAATGGCCTTTTTATAGTCTTTTAGATTGTAGAAAGCTTCACTTAAAAATCGATAGAGCTCCGGAAACTGAACCCCTTGCTTTACGGCAGAGTCAAGTAGGCTGGCAATTTTATCGTGTTCTTTGCGTTTGGAAAGCTGATTGACGGCATCTTGATATCGGAGCGGGTTTAGAGGCGAGAGTTCAACAGCATGATAAAGAGACTTCAGTCCAAGTTCAAAATCCCCCTGATCGCATAGAATTTGACCACGTAGGGAGTGTAAATGGACATAGTAAGGGTTGTTTTTTTCTGCTTCCGCGAGATAGTCTAAAGCTCTTGAGCTTTCTGATTTAGCCACGCATACCCTCGCAAGTCCAACGAGAGGTCTTGCCGCCTTTGGGGCGTTTATCAAAAGCTGTGTAAAGACCGTTTCTGCATTGGCATAATCCTGATTGCGAAGATGTTTTTTGGCGAGTTCGTAGACTTGATCTGGATTATTTGCGTTATAATAGATTTTAAATGCTGATGCCATTTTGGGTCTTATATCGCCAAGCTTAAGTGGTTTTACAATAATCTCATCGACACCATGCTCCACCGCCAACATCAGTTTTTCTTTACTGACTTGCTCCATCATCAGACAAAAAGGAACCCTGGGTAAGTTAATATCTTCTTTAATTTCGTTGAGCAGGTCCAGTCCGCCCATAGAGGGCATTTCCATATCGGCAATAATAAATGAGATTTTTGGATTTCCCCTCAGAATTTTCACTGCTTCTAAGCCATTTGAGGCTTGAATCACATCCTTAAACTGGAGCTTGCTCAAATGATGACATATGATAAGGCGCATGTCTTGCTGATCCTCAACAATCAATACAGGCAGATTGGTGTTGAGATTTTCAGGAATCTTTATATGAAACTGAGCTGCAATGGATTCTTCGGACATAAGTTTCCCCAAAGGAATATCTACTAACTTGGCTTTCGGAGAAGTTCAGACAGGTCTTTAATTCGCAATGATATAAGCAATAAATATTAGAAGGTTACAGCCTTGTGTGGGGTCTCTAGTAAGCTCTTTCAAACTCCCTTTCGAAGTTCCGTGAGGGTTTCGCAAATGGACCTGCCTCCTTCTAGGGTTTGGCACTGAGGAGCATTTCCATTCCTATTCATTAACGTGGCTTTGTTAAAAGACGGAGAGGCAGGCAAGGCTTTGGCTTAAGAAATTTTCTACAAGTGACTCTTGTTTTAGTTTTTTATGAAATCTCATTGGGGCTTTGAGGATGTCCTAGGATTCTTGTTTGAGGAAATCTGACCCTAAATTTGCCACATTTCTTGCATGAGTATTAGTGGTTTTTCAAATTCAGACTTTTGAACCTACGGATCAGCGACCGTATTGTAGAAAATAAGTATTTAGGACTGCTTTTCTTAACCATTGTATAGGCTCTCTTCCTGCTTTCCTAGAGAGTTTCTACATGAATCTGATCACAGATGGTTTAAGAGTCTAGGATGGGAATCTGAAGGCGATTTTAGGAGGTTCGCCTGCTTCGGCCCTCATAAGGGACTTTTTATAGATGAACTTGAAATCCCGATGAATTATAATGGAAATTATGTTTTCCCTTTATGAACTCTTTCAGTTTAAGGAGTCGACACTTTGTCACCTTCACCTCCCTACTACTCAAATGACGTCTCAAAGTCTGGTAACTCTTTAGGATTGGGTGACGGTATTGAACCTCGCACCCAAAGCAAAGAAACCATCGAAATCAGTTGGTTTGCTCCCATTTGTTCGGATGACTTTCAGTTCCTAGGAGTTCCTGATGGAGCGCTTAGGAGTTCTTGGAGCCACACGTCAAAGATTGCCTTAGAGGCTCAAAAACAGGGATTTAATAATATGCTCTGTCCGAGTAGCTATCAAGTGGGACAGGACACTCTAAGTTTTGCTGCGGCTTTGGCGCCAGGGCTTAGCCAGATGAGTCTGCTGACGGCCATTCGCTGCGGTGAGGTTCATCCAGCAATGTTAGCTCGAACCTTAGCGACCCTGGACCATATGCTTTCTGGAAAGCTTACCGTCAATATTATATCCTCAGATCTTCCTGGGGAGACTTTAGATTCGAAGTTGAGATACCGAAAATCTAAAGAAGTTTGCAATATTTTAAGACAAGCTTGGACTCGTGATCATATCGATTTTGAAGGGGAGTTTTATAAGCTACATATTTCAGCAGCCCCCAGTAAGCCCTATCAACAGAATGGCGGCCCCCTTCTTTATTTTGGTGGTTTGTCACCGGACGCCTTAGATCTTTGTGCAGAACAATGTGATGTATTTCTCATGTGGCCAGAAACTGAAGATAAACTGATCGCCCACATGAAAGAAATGACTCTGAGATCGAAAGCCTACGGCAGAAAAATAGATTTTGGCCTACGCATTCATTTGATTGTGCGAGAGACGGAAAACGAGGCTCGAGCTGCAGCGCGACTTTTGGTTTCGAAACTAGATGATAAAAAAGGCGATGAAATTCGATCGCGAGCCCTTGATGTCCATTCTTTTGCTGTTTCAAAGCAGGCCGAAATGCGCGCGATGTCTGATGATGAGGGTTATGCAGAAGAAATTTTGTGGACGGGTGTGGGCAGAGCACGTTCAGGTTGTGGCTGTGCTCTTGTGGGAACGCCGGATCAAATTGTTGCCAAAATGAATCGCTATATAGATATGGGCATCCGCTCTTTTGTGTTTTCAGGATATCCCCATTTTGACGAATGCCAGCTAGTCGGAAAGTATATTCTTCCCAGATTTAAAACCGGAAAGCTCGCTCAAATGCAGGGAAGGATTCCCCATGATCTACCCCTTTCACCCCTAGGCGCAGGAGTTCGCGTATGAATCCCACTATCCCATCAGTTACAGATTCCAAACCAAGTTCCCAATCCAAATCAAGCCCTAAGTTTTCAAGATTTATTTTTGGTGCCTGGCGGTTATGCGATCTCCCCGATGAGGCAAATCCTGAGGCCGTCGCCAAGAAAATATCTGCTGCCATGGAACATGGTATCACGACTTTTGATCACGCTGATATTTATGGCGACTATCAATGTGAAGAGATGTTTGGGCGAGCGAGTTCCTTTCATAGTATCGCGAGAGATCGCATCCAGCTTATCAGTAAGTGTGGAATCAAACTTCATTCTAAGATGCGTCCAAGTCATGGCCTTAAATCCTATGATACTACGGCAGCGCATGTGATCTCTTCAGTTGAGAACTCTCTAAAAATGCTAAAAACAGACTACCTCGATGCACTTCTAATCCACCGCCCAGATCCTTTGATGGATGCAGATGAACTAGCTGGCGCCTTTAGCACTCTTAAGAAGCAAGGTAAGGTTTTGAGCTTTGGGGTGTCTAACTTTATGCCGAGTCAAGTCCCCCTGCTTCAGTCTAAAATGAGCGATCCTTTGATTTCCAATCAAATCGAGGTGTCTCTTTTGCAAACCGAGTCGTTTTACAATGGGCAGCTCGATCAATGCCAAGAGATGGGCATGATCCCTATGGGATGGTCTCCCTTAGCGGGAGGACGCCTTTTTGTCCAAACAGATGCACGAACACAAAAACTTCGAGAAACGTTGATGGTGATGGCCGCAAAATACAAGGTGCCTTCGTTTGAAACCATTGCTTTCGCTTGGTTGCTGAAACATCCCGCTAAGATCTTTCCTGTTCTAGGTACCGGTAAAACCAATCGTATCGAAGCGGCCATCGCTGCCCTCGACATCCATTTGGAACGTGATGACTGGTACCAGATCCTTAAGGCTGCGGTAGGGCACGATGTCGCCTAGAAATCGTGGGAGCGGACCCTGGATCAAAATTCTAGGTTTAGGTCTTGGGGCAGGCCTTGGCTTTTGGTCTTGCACCAAGACAGCTGCGCCATCACTTCGCATTCTGACCTTTAGGGACCGACAATCTGCGGCCCTAAGGGAGAGTCTGCCGGATTTTGAAAAAACATACGGGATTGCTGTGCAAATGGATGACATTCCCGCTGAGTCCATGGCCACAAAAATGATGACTGATTTGGCAGCCGGTGGCACTTATGATGTCTATGCCATGGATGAGCCTTTTGTGCCCCAATTTGCTTCGTCTCTACTTCCCGTTAAAGAGTGGCCCCAAAGTGCAGGGAAATGGGACGCCAAAAATTTTGAAGATGCGAGCTTAGAAGCTGCCTCGGTGGACGGCATTTTGATGGGGCTTCCCATCAATGGTAATGTGTATCAATACATTTACCGGAAAGATCTCTTTGAATCGCCCTTAGAGAAAGAAAACTATCTGAGGCAATACGGTAAAGCGTTAGCACCCGCAAAAACATTCCCAGAGATTTTAGAATTAGCTCGGTTTTTCCATCGACCACCAAAACTCTATGGTTTTGCTCCCTTCACGAAGATGTCCGAAGGGACTACTGTCGAACTGCTTTGGCTATTCTCAGGCTTTGGGATCACTCCCGGTCATGGGGTTCCCAACCGAAATACTATCGCAGAGGCATTGAATTTTTATGGGAATCTTTTAAAGACGGCGCCGAAGTCCGCGAAGTCTTGGCACCATACCGAACGTATGACCGCCTATGCCAAAGGTAAAATTGCACAAATGGTCACTTGGAACAGCTTTTTCTTTGATCTTGAAGATGAAGATAAATCTCTGGTTTCAGGTAAAACCGGCTATGCACCTTCTCCTGGAAGCTCTAAAACGAGTATTGCGGGATCTTGGATCGCAGGGGTTAGGCGTGGCTCCCTTGATGCGGAGCATGCAGCTGATTTCGTCAGGTGGTGGACTTCGAGAGCTCTAGGTGAAAAACTCATTTCTCTAGGGCTCAGCAGCCCCAGGCGTGATCTTTTAGCGGAACCCACGCTGGCTCAAAAATTCCCTTGGCTCAAGGCTACCCATCTTAATTTCGAAACCGCTTTTTTAAGGCCTAGGCATAGAGACTACCGCAGTATATCTAGTGATCTCAGTAAGGTCTTTACAAGATGGATTGCAGGTCAGGAGGACACCTTAGGAGCCTCAGAGCAGCTCATCACGGCCTACACTCGCTTAGAGGGCATCGCTGCTCCCGTTCCTTCGGGGACTTTAAATCTCAAAGAGGAACGTTCGAAACTATCCCCTGATGCTTCAGGTGCGACAGGGGAAACCACACCTCAAAAGAAGGTGAAATAAATGATCACCCAGCACTCTTCCAAATCCATTTGGTTTTTTGTAGTCCCTGGCTTAGCTCTCATGCTTTTTCTTCTGGCCTGGCCTATTGGTGAAGGACTGATGACAGCACTTAGTGATGGGGCACCCCACGGTGGGTCTGGGGGGCGAGTTTTTGTCGGGTTACAGAACTTTGAAGCATTGCTTTCCAAACCAGCGTTTTGGAATTCCTTAAAACTTGCCGCAAGCTTTACCACTGTGACGACTTTTTTAGAGATGATCATTGGTCTTGGCGTGGCCTTATATCTTTATTTTCATAAGCCCGTTTACCGGATTCTGGAAGTTCTACTTATTCTTCCCATGTTTGTATTGCCGGTAGTTTCAGGATTGACGTTCCGCTATATATTTGACCCGAATAACGGACCTTTTTCAGAAATTTTTGATAGCTTAGGATGGGAGCCCATCTCTCTTTTGGCAGACCCTTTTTGGGCTTTTTGGGCAATCGTCGTGCAGGATGTCTGGCGTATGTGGACGTTTGTGTTTTTGATCATTTATGGAGGCCTTAAAGCCCAATCCAAAGTGGGTCAAGAAGCCGCTAAAATCGATGGGGCCAGTACGTTTCAAATCATCTATCACGTGATTCTTCCAGCCTTAAGGCCAACTCTTATCGTAGCCTGTGGTTTAAAAGTCACCGAATCCTTAAAGGCCTTTACGGAAATCTACGTGATGACAGGAGGCGGGCCGGGAGACTCTACCACACTTCTTTCCATTTTTGTCGTGCGGCAAGCCTTTCATTTCTTTCAAATTGGGGAAGCCTCGGCCTCCTCCATCCTATTGCTTTTTCTTGGGGCGGGACTGGCGTTTTCTGTTACAAAATACCAAAACCGTTCTAAGTCCACGGGGGATTTATGACTGGAAATACAGCTCGGTTTTCCCCTTGGGCGCTTCTTTTTAAACTAGTTTTTTTAACTCTAGTGATCTTTCAAATAGCACCTATTTTTATCATCATACAAACTTCCCTAAAGACCTCCCGCAGCCTCCTCGAGTTCGGAGTGTTTTCCGGGGGAGGTTGGACCTTGGCTAACTTTTACAAGATATTTATGGAGCAGACTCTGGGGTCTGATCTTCTCCATTCCTTGGTTATTGCGACGGCGACGATGCTTCTGGCTGTGAGCTCCGGAGCTTTGATGGCCTTTGCCCTCACCAGATCTAACTCCCGACTTAAGAAAAACCTTGTGACGACTCTTCTCATTTCTAGGCTGCTTCCACCCGTTGCGTTAGTTCTTCCCTTATTTATGGTGTTTAGATCTCTCAATCTTCATGACTCGCTTTTAGGCCTTATTCTAGCCCATACCGCTCTCAATTTCCCCATGGTTACTTGGATGCTGATGCCTTTTATGGATGCCGTACCCAAAGCTCTGGAAGAGGCAGCTGCCCTAGAAGGATCAACCATAAAAGAGATTTTTTTTCATGTGACGCTGCCTTTAGTGCGTTCTGGACTCGTGATTTCTGCTTTATTTTCGTTTCTGATGAGCTGGAACGACTTTCTTTTCGCCTTGGTACTCGCGGGCTCTAAGGTGAAGACGGCTCCCCTTACTTTAAACGGCTACATTACCGGCTTTGGTACCGAATGGGGGCCCCTTTGTGCCGGTGCCTGTGTTCTCCTGCTTCCTGTTTTTGCTCTGTCTTTCAAACTACACCAACACATGACCCACACCCCCCAGGCGGGGGCGGTAAAAGGAGTTTAGTATGCGCATTCGTGATGATTACGCTTCCGATGTTCTCGTTCCTCTTGTCCCGGAATGGGCTTCTCTTACAGCCCGCGCCAGAGGAGCACCCGGCAAGACGCCCGTTCTAAGTTGCACCCATAAAAAATCCACTCTATCGCCTTCCTACGAAACCTTTGAACTGGTTTTCAAGGACCAATCGAGAGCTCTATTAAAATGGGGTTTTTTGTCTTCTCATAGCAAAGCCTGGGTGATCTGGATAGGAGATGCCCCAAGAGATCATGATCTTTTGCGCCATGAAAATACGGAAACTCTCACCCTCACGGAGCAGGAGTCCTCTTATCTTTTAAAATCATCTCAGGGACAGCTCACCATTTCTAAAAAGGATGGTTCCTTTCAGATCCTAGATTCCCGAGATATTCCCATTTGGACTACCGTAGGCCCAGATCTTCTGGTCGGTGATGTGCCGATGAACTATGGAATCTTTCGCCATAAGGATGGTTTTGGAATCAGTTTGGATATGGGAACTACAAAACACATCGTAGGCGGTGGTGAGCAGTTTGGTTCCATAAACCTACAAGGCCGTGTTTACGATGTCATGAACACTGACGCTCTTGGAGTCAATGGACACCTCCGCTATCAAAGCACACCTTTCTTTGTGACCGAGGGTGGACAGTCCCTGGCGATGCTCGCTTCTGAACCTGGACGCATCGATTTCGGCTCGACCCGTCATGGTATTTCTACTTTTTCTAGCGATGGGCCGGCCCTCGGTCTCTATCTTGCACGAGCTCCTACTGCAAGTGATGCCATCGTCCACTGGCGAGATCTTATGGGAGCTATCCGAGGTGTTCCAGATTGGTCGTATGGCTTGTGGCTTTCCCGCTGTTTCTATAAAGATGAACATGAAGTGAGAGAGATCATTGCTAAAAATAAAGAGCTGGGCCTCGGTGCTTCGGTCATTAATTTAGATGCCAGGGCTTGGATGCGAGCTACTACTAGAACCGATTTTGTCTGGGATGAATCTCGCTGGAGTCCGTTTAAAGAGTTTATTCCCTGGTTAAGACAACAAGGCTTTCATGTGTGTCTTTGGGAAAATCCCTATGTCTCTTCTGCAACGGAAACGGTCTATCAGGAAGGTGTGAAGCTTGGTTATTTTGCGAAAGACTCTTCAGGCAAAGTCTATCCTTATCAATGGGTTCCTACAGGACTAGAAGGCTTTCCCCAACCTCCGATTGCGGGCTTGGTAGACTTTACAAATCCTTCTGCCAGAACTTGGTGGAAGGATATGCACCGGCCCTACTTAAGAGCAGGTGTGACTTGTTTTAAAACGGATTTCGGAGAAGAGATTCCCTTTGATGCAGTCTTTTCTGATGGCTCTACGGGAAAACAGCTCCGAAACGTCTACTCCGATCTTTATAACCTATGTGTTATGGAAGTATTAGAAGAAGAGTGCGGGGACCAAGGAATTCTTTGGGCTCGGTCTGGCTACACGAAAATGGCTCAAACTCCCGTGAAGTGGGCAGGTGATAGCCAAACCTCTTGGTCTGCCTTAAGAGCATCTTTGCGAGGGGGCCTCTCCCAAGCAGCTGGGGGTGCTCTTTTTTGGTCCCACGATATCGGTGGATTCTACGGTCCCATGCCCAGTCCAGAACTTTACTTGAGATGGACTCAAGTGGGACTTTGGGGGAGTCACGCCCGTATGCACGGAACCTCACCCAGAGAGCCTTGGGAGTTTGGAGAGAGTGTCCTGACGCAAGTCAAAAAAGATGTATCCTTTCGAAATAACATCAAAGACTATTTCATCGAGTGCGGTAAAGCCTGTGTTTCCCATCGTCAAAGCTTTATCCAACCTCTTTGGCTAGCTTTTCCTAAAGACGATTTCGCTTGGACCATCGACGACCAATTTTTTGCAGGTTCTAAAGACGTCATGGTTGCGCCGTATCTCACTCCAGAGGGAGGAAGAAGAGTCTATTTACCCAAAGGCCAATGGTTCTGTTTAACCAATCAAAAGCAGTATGAAGGCCGAGAGTTCTACGATTTGGAGAGGTATCCAGAGACTCTGGTTTTCATAGACTGCCATTCTAAATGGCTAGCCAGGTTTAAGTCCATTGCTGGAGCTTCAATGAAATGAGCTTTAGCTAAAATAGGAAACGCATCTTGGTTTTACTTTATCCAGCTAACATAGTCTTTTCAGGACCCGATCCTTGTAACTTTCTGACCAGCCTTAGGACCAAAGGCTATCGTTCCCAATATGGACGAAGATGTGTCCATGGTGAGGGATTCGTGTCGCCTATTGCACACCCATTGCAGCTTAGATTGAAATTAGAGTAGGCGAAGGAATAACTTAGGCTTCCAGAGTAGCCAGCCAACTAGCCGCATTCTGTACCGAGCCGAATTTGTTGCTTGATGATCTACCGAGCTTGTGAACCAATTGAATGGTTGCTGTAGGCGTTAGTCTTTCTGAAAAATAGCGAAGGCTAGGTGAAAATTGGTCATCTGAAGTTTTTACCTCAACCATAAATTCAAGCTTATTATCTTTTGTGGTAAGAAAATCGACCTCTCTTTTTTCCCTGTCTCGCAAATAATATAATTCACATTTGGAACCTTGCGTATCGGTTAAAAAATGGGCTCGTTTTAGCAAAGCACAGGCTACGACATTTTCAAGTTTGGCGCCGCCTGCTTCGCTCACCCGTCCTGTATCGTAAAAATAGATTTTAGGCTCTTTTAATAAAGCTCTAGCAAGGTTTTTCGAATAGGGGCGGACCAAAAAAATGACAAACAGTCTTTCTAATAGAAGGACCCAGCGCTGAACAGTTTGTGGTGTAACTTGTAAATCTTGAGCCAAATTTCTAAAAGAAATCGTGGAACCAACACGATTTGCAAGAAGTTCAATCAGGGTTTCTACTCCTACGATATTTTTAACTTGCTCTAAGTCAAGAAGATCTTGCCGGAGAATCACATCTAGATGACTCATTCTCCATCGTTTTGAATCCATTTCGGATTTTGATAAATAGGGTTCAGGAAATCCACCACGTGACATGATTCCCTCTAAAGCATCTTCGGGATGATCGATCCCGCGAAGCTCTGCGACAGTGAACGGATGCATTCTATAAAGAAAATGCCTACCAGCCAAGGAATCACAGCCTTTTCTAAAAACATCTAGCCTGGCAGATCCAGTTACCAATATTCGAGGGCGGACTCCTTCAGTATCATATATTCCTTTAATCCATGACTTCCATTTTGTCATTTTATGAAATTCGTCGAAGATTAATAAATCGCCCTTACGTGACCAATTTTTGCTGATGATCTGTCTACGCTGCCCTACTTCATCGAAGTTAAGATATTCCATTGATGTAAACGGAAGTGCCTTTGACAAGGTCGTTTTTCCGCTTTGCCGGGGTCCTGATAGTAGTGTGATCTTTTTGTCTAAGTCGGATGCTATAAAATCACTTAAATATCGGTTTGTTATCATCGCGAGTGACCTATCATAAAAAAGTCATGACAAATTTATGATAGACCACTCATGGAAGTGGAGCAAGCCATTTTAGACTGCGAATAACTTAAAAATCATTCCAATATCTTAGCGAGTCAAAGCTCTGCGCCCATTCATGAGATTTTTTGATCGACCTAGGAAATTTCGCTCCTTAGGCAACCGTTGATGGCTCTGACTGCAATTCAGCTGCAACAATTAGGGTTTGCCGAGTCGGGACAGAACCAACATAACCGGCCTATTCCGGCTGGTGTTCTCGTTCGTGGGCTCATGATGAACTCTTTGAATCGCGGCATACTTAAGCCGCCACTCCACCCGCAAAAACAGACACTGAAGGCATTTCATGCAAAGTACAATCGACAAAACCTTAATGCTAAGCCAGCGCAGACCCGGCGTGCTAGTCTGGCTTTATCAAACTTACATAGGCTTTTTTAGATTTGAAACTCGGCGGTTAAAATCCCCAAAAGCTTAAAAATGAAAGAATCTTCAGTGCGCCACAGGGGGGGCATTAGACATCGGGATAGAATCCCATTAACAAAAACGGAGAGCACTTTAAAAACTCCATTGTCAGCCTTCAATATTCTGAATTAACTGTATTAGTACATATAATAAGGTGGTTAGCCAAGGACCTGTAACAAAAGGAAACCTCAAAAGCTTATGAACCAGCAATCGGGAAAGCAGCGTCATGTACTTTCTGGTCCCTTAATAGTGCCTAAAATTCAACTTTAATGTTTGAAAATGACCCCTTATTTGAACTATAATGTTGAAATAGCGGACTATTCGGCGAGGGACTATGGAAAATAACTATATTACTAGAATCCAAGAGAAAAGCCTTTCCGCATGGCTAAAGCACCCCCGCCGCAAGCCTATGGTTATCAGGGGAGCTAGGCAGGTCGGTAAATCTACCTTAATCCGCACATTTTCCAAAAATTCGAACCTTAAGTTAGTTGAAATCAACCTTGAAGACCACCGCAGTACCTTAAGGCCAGTCCTAGAAAAAGGTCACTTTGAAGAGGCTTTGGCAGCATTGGTGAGAGTTGCCGGTGTAGATTTTCGAGAAGACCCAGGCGCCCATTTCCTTTTTCTGGATGAAGTTCAGACAATTCCCGCCCGTCTTCAGCTGCTGCGCTATTTTTATGAACAAATTCCTGAATTAGCGGTTGTGGCTGCTGGTTCTGTGCTTGAATTCGCATTAAACGAAAAAGAATTTTCCATGCCAGTTGGACGAGTGGAGTATCTGCATGTCGCTCCGCTAACATTTAAAGAGTTCCTCGATGCTAAAGGACTCCATAGCCTGAAGGATGTGGTAGAAAAAGCATCACCTTGGACCAAGCACGCTCCTACACCGGTCGAGCACACCCGTCTCTTGGCCGCACTTAGAGAGTTTTTTCTAGTGGGTGGACTTCCTGAATCCGTATTTGCCTCAAGGGAAAAAGGCTTGGGAGGAGCTACTGCCATTCAACGCAATATTATCGCTTCTTACAGGGATGATCTTCAAAAATATCCTGCAACTGCCCATATTCGGACCATTGTTCGTGATGTATTCGATCGTTCGCCCATTCAAATTGCCAAAAAAGCTAAGTACTCAGCACTAAGTCCTGGTCATATTTCAAGAGATGTTAGAAAGGCACTCCAACTGCTTTTGGATGCTGGCGTTTTGTTGGAAGCCACTCATAGTGATGGTAACGGTATTCCTCTCGGTGCGGATTCGGACCCTGATGTGAGAAAGCTTTTCTATCTAGATGTGGGGCTTCTTTGCTGCGCTTCGGGACTCTCGGCCCGAGATATTTCCAGTCCCGAAGAGACTGCCTTTGTAAACGAAGGCGTTCTCGCAGAACAGTTTGTTGCTCAAGAGCTTTCTGCCTGTGAGCCTGGCTTGCGAAAGCCTCTTCACTACTGGCTGCGTGAGGGAAAGTCAGACAATGCGGAAGTTGATTTTCTTTGGGCTTATGGAAGAAACATTGTTCCTCTAGAGGTAAAAGCTGGAGCCTCAGGAAGACTGAGATCTTTAAATGAAATATGTCGGGCCAAATCTTTTTCTTATGGGATAAGATTTGATACAAATTTGCCTTCTATAGCCCCGGGAGGGAATAGCGAAGTCTCCTATCAGCTCATTTCTTTGCCCCTGTATTTAGCCTCTGAATTGGATCGAATCGTTGGCGAATATTTACAAATGCAAAAGCCTTCTTTTCCAGGCGGTGAGTCTGATTGAATGGAGTTGCGCCGAATAAGCCTTTTTTACTCTCAGCTTTTTTACTCTCAGCTTTTTTACTCTCAGCTTTTTTACTCTCAGCTTTTCTTCTAGCTTCTAATTTCTAATTTCTAGTTTCTATTACTTTCTGCTATTTTTGTCGAAATAACTAAAGTTCAAGCGGCCTGAATAAGGACCCTAGACCTTGTGTCTTAAGATTTACGCGCATTGTCATGTCACCTCTGAATCTTATTCTACGCCTTCCAGGACCCAGTACAAGACAGCTCATCTGCCCGTTGCGAAGGATTCCTTTTGAACTTAAAGGAGACATCAAGAGCCATGTCAGGCCCCTAAAAAGATAGGGTGACTATTTTGACATAATCTGGTTCCATCTCTAGTTTCGAATGACATAATTGTCTCTAAAAAAACTCCTTAACATGAGCTCGTCCAAATCAATTTCTGAGTCTAGATCATCATCCAAATCAATTTCAAAGTCCTCGTCGTCATACTCATCCGAATTCCTATGGGATTTCACATCCGAGTCAGTGTTGATCCACAAGGGATTCGATCCATTATTTGATAGCGGAAACTGCCCTGGTAGGCGGTGAAAGGCCTTCGGTGCCAGGTGATGCAATATGGCAGAATGGGAAAACCCTAAAAAATGTTCGCCTTCGGGTTCTTCAAAGGGGCTGATCACTCCGGAAAGATAGAGAGATAACGGTAGATAAGTACGGATAAGATAGTCTAAGAGCCGATCTAAAGGAGCCAAGAATTGGTCAAAGTAAATTCCGCTGGCCTCTTCCATGTCCTGATCTAACTGAGTTTGAAAACACTTTTCTAAATCTATGTAAGCCTGTTTTAGGGGCTCAGAAATGGTGTTGCCATTGCTGTAGACATTCCAATGATGCTGCCAAAGGTTAAGGGCTCCATTTAAGCGACTTCTTACTTTTTTCGCGACTATAACTCCACTTTCTTTAAAGTCGCCTCTTGAATTGAAAACGATCTTATTCTGTTGGCTAAAATAATTCTGTTCACTGGGAGCAGTGGATATCGAGATCCAATGTAATGGGTTTTGATGGGTTCGCTTTTCGCGGGTCAATTGAGATACCATGCCATAGGCCAATTTAAGAAGCTGCTCTTGGCTCTGCTGGGGCGAAGCCTGCCAGGATCTTGATTTATAAAAGTCCTTTAAACCAGTCATGAGCTCAACAACTGACCCGGAATAAGCCTTTCGTTGTTGCCATGAGGATCTAGATTGATAAAACTTGGGGCACAAGGAGTTGAAATATTGAGGTTCTCCCGTAAATATATTGCCAGAAGGACTGAACACGGTTTCTTTAAAAATTCTTTGAATCTCGATATCTAAGCGCAGCCAGGAATCTAAAGGAGAAATGTCTAGAAAGTCGACTTTTTCTAGTCCATCAATTTGTTTCAATATAGATTTAGCTTTCTCTTGGCTCACGTTTTTAAGGCCACTGTTTTCAATTTCAGCACGAAAGGTTTGGACGAACGTTTTAATTTGAGATTTGTATTTTTCCCTGATTTCAGTAGAAAGATTCAGATCAATAGAAAAATTAGACTTTGTAAGCCTTTCATGGAAATAATCTTCGAAAAAATTCTCTTTAGTGTTCTTTGTGACCCAATCGAAAAGCTTAAATTTAAGGTTCTCATCAATTTTTAGTCTCGAGTCAGCTTTAGAAAAGACTTTATACCAATCGATGCGGAATTGGCCTTTGTCAAAATACAAACCACGATCATTTTCAGATCGTTCGAGCCAATGAAAAAATAGTTCGTCTTTTTTCGTGAGGTCAATCATAAGTATTATGCCTTATTTTTTGTAAAAAAGTTGTTTGGGATCCACGAGGTTTAAATACCCGGATTCATCCTTCAAGCATTCCGCAAGGGCGACATCTTCATCCGACAGGAGGTCTTGGGCAAGTCTCCGTTTTTCTTCAAAGATTCTATTCATGGAATCTTCCAAGGTGCCGTCATTAGTCAACGTATTTACGAATACTGTGCGTGTTTGACCAAAGCGGTGGGCACGATCCGTCGCCTGATTTTCGACGGCGGGGTTCCACCAACGGTCTAAATGAATCACCCGGTCTGCGCCTGTTAGATTAAGCCCAGTTCCACCTGCCTTTAAACTGCAGATGAGGATCGGGCACAACTGACCTGGCTCACGAACAGAGGCTTGCTTGTTGAACTGATCAACGATTTCTTGACGGCGGTTGGCGGTTAAAGAGCCGTTAATAAACGGAACGGCAGCATAACCAAGATCCTTTAGTAAGATCATCATAAGATCCGCTGCTTTAAGATACTGGGTAAAGATCAAAATGCCGTTACTGCTAGTTCTTTCAGTTTCAAGGACTTCATAGAGTTGAGCTAGTTTAGCGCTGTCCTTAAAAATATCAGCAGATGTTTTTGGCTTTTCATACGTTTTGAGAAGTTTCAGGGCATTCTTTTTGACGCTTTTATTAAGCTCAGAGGTTTCCAAAGCTTCATCGGCCGTTACGTCGTCAAGAAATAAGCTTGGGTGAATGCAGATCTGCTTTAAAAAATGAATGGAACGAAGGTATTGGGCCATCCTGGCGAAGTGATGAACGGTATGTGAGTTAAGTACTACATCGATCACGCTCTTGTAAAGTAAACACTGGGTTTCACTCAATTCAAACCGTAAATCCTGAGAGACTTTTTCCGGGAGCCCCAGGGCGACTTGGGGGTCGTTTTTTAAGCGACGCAGCATGATGGGTTTTAGGCATTCTCTTAAAGGAGCCAGATAGTAAGGCCTTTTTTCCGGTATTCGTGCATGTTTTGTGTATTTTTCAAAAGATGACACCGATCCTAAGTACTGAGGGTTCAGCCAATTGATGATGCTCCACAATTCCGAAGCATGATTTTCAACCGGGGTGCCCGTGAGGGCTAGGCGGTATGTACACGTGAGTTCTAAAGCGATTTGAGCGGTCAGAGATTGGCTATTTTTGATGGACTGGGCTTCATCAAGGATAGCGAGGTTCCAATGGCGTTTGGTGATCAGTGGAGCCTTATGTCGCATGGCGCCATAGGACATAAGATAGATCTCAGAGTCGTCGAAGGAAGACTCGTCTTCTATCATTTTCACTTTAAGCTCAGGTGCAAATCTTTCTAACTCATTTTTCCAATTCATCAAAAGAGACTTAGGAACTAAGACCAAGGAAGGAAGTTTTGGATTTTTAAACAACATCAGAACACCGATGGCTTGTAGGGTCTTTCCTAGACCCATTTCATCAGCTAAACACACCCCATAATTCATAGCAAGGCGGGACTTTATCCACATGATTCCCTGGGCTTGATACTCTCTAAGAGAGGACTCTAAGACGGGCAAATGGTTTCTAATCCAATCTTTGGCAGAGGTGCCTTTAAGAATTTCATCAAGTTTGTCAAATTCTTTGCTGATGGAAAGCTTCAAAGATTGAAGGTAAGCATCTGGGCTGATGTCTTCATCGCTGCCATTAATAAAGTTTAGATGTGACGTCCAAACTTTCTGCATGGGGATTCGCCCCATTTTCGCAAGAGCCTTCTTCTTTAAATAATAGTTTTCCGTATAGGAGCTATAAGTGCTTTCAGGTACAAACTGACCTGGAGCTACCTCATAGACACCGGAGGGAGACTTCTTTGCCTGAAACCACTCAGACTCAGAGACCTCAGCTCCATTGATCATAAAATAAGGAATGGCTTCAAACTGAAGAAGATCTCTCAGTTTTTCTAAAATACTATCGTATTGGTTTATGGCCAGAGTGGGCTCAGCACTGGTAGCATCCGCATGGCTATTTTGAGGTGTATCTGATTTTAAACTCGCTTTCGACTTGCTTCCCTGAGCATCTGTTTTTTGACTCGCAGAAAAATCTCTCTTTAAAGCTTCCAAGCACTGTTCAATGGCCAGTCCATCTGAGTTCGAATAACGCACATTGATGGAAATCTGTTCTTTAACCCCAAGATCATGAATATGTAGAAGAGTCTGAGGGCGCTTTTCTAAATATCGATCGGTATACGGGCTTTCATGCTCGTGGGAAAAATGTTTTGGATAAAGCCCAGATAGCTGGCTATAAGACTCTGTTAAGGACAACTCAGGGATCCTCTGAACAGTTTCTTCATTTCCCATAATGGACTTTACATCTGAAGAAATACCCACTTGATCTTCAAACAGAAATTCCGCCGTTGTTCCAAGCTTTGGCATGGTTAGCATGGCGCTTGTTAAATGAAGGAATTGATAGATGCGGCCCTGGGGCCAAAAATAGCTGTCATGGATTACGGAAGGCGAATGTGTTTCTTGAGATGATTTGAGAAAATCTTTGAGGGATAAGACCGGTTGGGGGAGGCCCTTCGCCTTGTGCTTCTCTTTTTGAATCTGGGTAGAGCTCGCAAATTCTGGGTCCGGCACAGCAAAGTCAATTTGGGATAGGCCCGATGACGTGGGAGACGTGACAAGGAAGCCGTTCTCGTCCAGTGACTTTGTAGGGAAAAATTCTAAATAATGAATGTAGGCACTCTTGTTTTTGAGGCCATTTTTAACGGCCAAAGCTCGATCATATTGGGAGACGGACTTAGCGACAAAAGTCTCAGAAGAGCCCAGAAGAAGTCTCCAAAGAAAATCTCTAACTTTCATGTAGGGCGACTTTTCATTTTGAGCGTAGAAAGCATCGATGGGAGTCCCCATAAGGCGTTTTGCAAGTGTGAAATCGTTGACTTTGAAAAGCCGGCATTCGACAAATGGACCGATAAGGCTTGAAGATAAAATTTCGAAATCTAAATAGCCAATGTCTGGCACCTTAAGAATCACATCTTGGTCTAAAGGAGCTCTATCATGGGGCAAAGGTCCCAATACTTTATGAGTTAAGTCTTGGGACCATTCGTGGTCCTCCCGCAAGTCTTCAAGTTTTCGTTCGGCGTATTTTTTACTGAGATCTTGAAACGATCCAGGCCGGTTTTTGGCCGGATCAAAGAAAATTAAATCTTGAGATCTTTCTGAAAGCTCACTAAAAAACTTAAAAGTCGAACGCCAGCCCAACTTTCTAAGGTTTACATTTGGTTCTCCATTGTAGTTTTTGAGGGCGGAATTCAAGTTGTGCTTTTCGATTTCGCTAAAGTAAAAGAAATGCCCTGATTCTTTAGACGTCTTAATTTTATTTTCTATGTCTTCACAGATGCGTAGGAAATCTTCTAGCGGAGCAGACAATAAAAAATGATTCTCTTTAAGAAGACGGGCGATTTCAAGAATAGATTTGGAGCCGCCTTTTTTATTATCGATAACCGAAACATTGGTGGCCACTAAGCTTCTATCACCTAAGGGCCTTGAAAGTTTAAAAGGGATGTCTGTTTGAGCCCTTTCTGGTCTTGGATCGCTTGTCCACCAGTTGATCGTGCGGGGGAGGGCCATACTGTGCCCGCCTTTTCCTAACTTCAATTTGTTTTTAGTCGCCAGAGTTTTTAGGGGGCCGCTTTCTACAGTCTTTTTAAGGAACGCTTCCAGGCGGTCTCCTTTGTCATCATAGGCTTCTGTAAAAGCGGGAAATAAACATAGCTGCATGTCGCCATCGGATGCGATTCCTAAGTGAACCACAGCTACCAGCCCATCCGTTGATTCCGAAGCTTCAGGCTTTAATTTACCAGAGTCTTTAAGGGGGCCTTTAAAGGCTGTGGATTCTATCAAAGAGGCCTGTTCGGTCGGCTGGTTTTGCATGAGAAGGGTCCTCAATTTGGGGAATAGAAAAAACAATTCATTACGGGCCAAGACCCTCGTATTACTAAAAGACTTTCATCTTATATCTCAACTGGAATCCGAATTAGAAATAAATTCAAGAGCTATTTTTGTTTAAATTTAAAAGCACAATATTATTCGCATTTTACCCATCTTTAAAGGGTCGAGACCGCTCTGATTTTCGGACGGTAGTCATGCTGGTGCTCGCTATTTTAGGTGTTGACGGCCAGCAAAAACTGCTAAAACACGACCTCACCAGAAGGAGAACTTTCGTTGCAAGGCATCTTGGGAGCTATTGAGACGGGCAGGATCCGCAGGTTAGATTCCAAGGAGCAAGATTTCCACGCAAATGGGAATAGCATTTTTTTCTAGAGAGATGGACTCTTTGTTGTGAGTTGTGATTACAGAAATAAAATGCTTCCCTCTTAGCCGAATGTCCCTAGGGATTCTTAGGAATCCATCCTGTTCTTTTAGAGAAGTTAGGGGTTAAAAGGGGCGCTAGGCTAACGATCCCAAAGAGACCCACAAATTTTACTAGCGCGCCAAACTTTTAAAAGTCTCTATAACCCGAGTGTTTTCATCAGGCGTGCCGACAGTTACACGTAGGCAGCCGGCGAGTTGAGCTCCACCAGAAATGTTTCTGACTAAAATACCGGACTTCACTAAATGTTGGTACATGGCCAGGCAGGCTTCTTGGGTCGAAAATCGCACTAAGAGAAAATTGGCTTGAGAGTTTTTAACCTGAAAAGCAAACCTAGCACCTAAATCCGAGAGCTCTTTAGCAAGGCGATCTCTCTCGGTGATAGTCATGTCAATCACGCTTTGAAATTGATTTCTGGCAGCAACATCTACAAGTACGAGAGGAACGGCTGCAAGTGTCAAGCGATTGATAAGAAAAGGCAGCATGAGTTTTCTTACTTGGTTGATGTACTCAGGGGCAGCTACCAAGTATCCTAGGCGAATGCCGGCAGCACCCATAGTTTTTGAAAAGGTTCTGATGAGCATGAGATTGCTGAATTCGCTTAAAAGCTCAGTATAGGGCTCACTAGCAAACTCTAAGTAGGCTTCATCACCAATAAACAAGGTTTCCGGATACTTCGTCAGCAGCTCCCTTAAGGTGCGCCGAGGCAGAATATTACCTACAGGATTATTGGGAGAAGCAAATAAGACGAGAGATCTTGGTGGAAGGGCTGGAAGGCGTTCTAAATCATACTCAAGGTCACTGTTTAAGATCCATGGCTCATAGGGTATTCCTGACGCCTTGCAGTGGGATTCATAGAGGGGAAAGGATGGCCTAGCCAAGACAACTTTGGAGGCCTTAGGGCCAAAAATAGAAAGGACTAATGCGATCAGATGATTGGATCCAGGGGATAAAAGAATCGTCCCCTCGCTGACGCCCACATGCCTAGCAACCAGAGATTCCAGTTCTTTCGGATAGGGCTCAGGATAGCGATTCCACGCTGACGCCATAAGTTCTTTACAGACTTTTTCTTTAAGTTCTAGGGGCCAATCAAAAGGGCTTTCGTTTTGATCAATTTTGAGATCCACCTTGGGAGCATCGATTTTGTAGGCAGGACTCTCGATCAACCCAGGTATGAGATAACTTTCCAGCCAAGAGGTGTTTGGTGATTTAGGGGAGATGGACATGTTTGCGCTCTTCCAATAGTTTGATTTGATGATAGACGATAACACTTGCGGCATTTGCCAGATTTAGAGATCTCACCCCAGAGTGATACATCGGGATTTGAAAGCAACGGTCTTCATAGTCTTCCAAGAGTTTATCAGGAAGCCCTTTTGTTTCTTGTCCAAAGATGAGGAGCTTGACATCTTGAGTCATCCCAAAGCAGCTGCGATTTCCTTTTTTAGAGAAAAAGGCGATCTCATGTCTCTGAAATCTGGCCAACAGATCTTCCAATCGGTCATGAATCTCGAGATCTAAAAAAGGCCAATAGTCTAATCCGGCGCGACGAAGATTTTTATCGGAAGCATCAAATCCAAAAGGCTTGATAAGATGAAGTCTCGACGCTGTAGCTGCAGCTAGCCTTCCGATATTTCCGGTGTTCTGGGGAATCTCGGGCTTATACAAACAGATTTCAGGATGACCGCCCCGCACTAGGGATTTCCTAGAAGAGCGGGGCCGGTAAAGGCTTTATCCCCAAAGCGGGAAAAAGCCCTGCGAACTTGCAGAAAACAGGCCATATTTACTAAAAAATGAATGACAATCACCAGCGGTAAGTTGCCTGTCTGTTCAAAAATGGTGGAAAAAGCTGCTCCCAAAGCTATGGACTGCAGACTCCAAGCAGAAAAAATTCCATTGGGGCCAGAGTGAATCACCACATAAGCTGTGACGGCCAAAGGTATCCCGATAAGAGGCTGCAAAGCCCCTCTGAAAAGAATTTCCTCTGATACGGCAGACATAAGGCTAAGGCCCACAGCGGACCATATAGAGATTTCCCCGAGAGTTCGCGCCATGAAATTTTTA